>CAWHQY010000001.1:0-93614 GCA_963831505.1 uncultured Alphaproteobacteria bacterium
TTGATCTTCCCCCGAAAAAATGGACAGGGTTAAGCTGCTTTTAGCTCCATCTCGATCGGGCTGATGTAGCCGATGGCGGAGTGGCGACGCGTTCGATTGTAGAAGCCCTCGATGTAGACGAAGATATCGCGCGTGGCCTCTGCCCGTGTCGCATATTGGCGGTGATGGACCAGCTCGGTTTTGAGCGTGTGAAAGAAGCTCTCCATCGGGGCATTGTCGTAGCAGTCTGCCTTGCGGCTCATCGAGGCCCTGAGGCCGGCGGACTGCATCGCCTTGCGATACTCCGCCGAGGCATATCGAACGCCCCGATCGGAATGATGGATCAGGCCGGAGCCTGGCCGCTGCGCCGAGATAGCCATCTCAGTGCTGCCAACGGCAGGTCGGCGCGCAAATGATCCTCCATTGCCCAGCCGACGATCCTGCGGCTGTACAGGTCCATGACGGTGGCCAGATCGGCCCATCCCTGATCGGTCTCGACGTAGGTGATGTCGGCGAGCCAGATCCGGTTCGGTGCGGTGGCGGTGAACTTCCGCTCGAGCAGGTTCGCTGCGATCGGGAAGTCGTGACGACTGTCGGTCGTCCGTACCCGGCGTGGCCGCGCCATGATGGCCCTGATGCCGTGATGGCGCATCAATCGCTCGATGCGGCCACGGCTCGCCCCGCGGCCCTGAGCCTTCAACTCGACATGGATGCGCGGGCTGCCGTAACGCCCGCGGTGTCGCGATGGACCCGCTTGATGTCGGCGACGAGGTCACGATTGGCGGCCGATCGCTCGCTCTCCGGGCGTGAGCGCCAGGCATAATAGCCGGCCGGCGAGACGCCGAGCACGTCGCACATGATCGTCACCGGATAGTCGGCGCGGCGATCTTCGATGAAGCGGAATTCGATGTCCGCGTTCCAGCAAAGATCGCGATCGACTTCCTAGAAACAGCCGGATTGGCGTTCTCCGGAATGGCCTGCAATACGAAGCCCAGCGACTTGGCCCGCCGCTGAAGGTTGGCGAGGACGCGCTTGCGATATTGTTGCTCATAGTGGTCGGCGCCCGGATCCCTGTAGCTCATTCCGTGCCGAAGGGTGTTGTAGAATAGAACTGCGATCTTGCGGGCGGTCGCTGTCACCGCCTTTGACTTACCCGCACGTGAGGACAGTCGGCGATAGAATGCTCCGAGCGCCGTGTCGCTCCGCCCGACGGTTGTTGCTGCCAACCGCGACAGAGCAGCTGCGCGACTGGAGGATCTTCGTGTGCGCGAGGACAACACCTTGCCGCCAGAGATTTTGTTGCCTGGTGCAAGGCACAGCCAGGAAGTGAAGTGCTTGGCACTCGGCCACGCCTTCAGATCTGTGCCGCACTCGCCGACCAGCTTCAATGCCAGCGATGGACCCAACCCATGGATCTCAGTCAGATCGACGCCGAGCAGGCCATACAACGCGGACCTGACATCGAATGTGGGCGTGTTGACTTGTTTGGTCTTGATGCGTGGCTTGGACAGCTTTCCGACCGGTTTTGCGCCTTTATTGTTCAGTGCCGCGATCAGGACCTCGAGCTTGCGGTCGCAGTCCAGCATCTTCGCCTGGTAGACGTCGTAGAGTTCCAGCGATTGGGTCAACGCGAAGACATGTTCGTTCCGATCGTTGCCCACCAGTGCCGCGCGGATCGTGTCGATAGATGAATGGCATCGCACGTCCCGGTAGGTTGCCAAGACGTCAGGATTGCGCTCGCCTGCTACAATGGCTCGGATAATCCGCATGCCGGTCGCGCCGGTGATATCGGTGACGACATGATGGAGTTGCAAGTTCATCTCCATCAGTGCCTTCTGCATATGCTGGATATGGGCGGCGGCGTATTCCACCAACCGCTCGCGCTGGCGCAGATAGGCGCGCAGAGCTGCAATCTCGGCATCAGGTCGGAAGCTGCCGCGTAACAGGCCATAGGAATGAAGCTCGCGCAGCCACGCGGCGTCGCTGACGTCGGTCTTGCGTCCAGGAACGTTCTTGGCGTACCGCGCATTGACCAAAATCACGTCAAACCCGCGCTGCTCCAAAATCTCGTAGACGGGGATCCAATAGATTCCGGGTAGATTCCATCGCGACACTCGTCACGCCGCAGGCTTTGAACCAATCCGCCAGATCATGCAGGTCGTGCGTGAATGTGCCGAAAGAGCGCACAGATGCGTCGGTAGAAGCGGGGTTAACCGCAGCCATATGCATCCTCGATCCGATGTCGATGGCGGCGGCCCCGAAGTTGATCAGCTTTAGTTCCGGTCGGGCTCCGGTCGTCCTCTTGGGCATGGCAATCCTCCAACAATCACGAGTAGGAGGGTCTGGGCTATGCCAATCGTCATCTTCCTAATCGGGATCGCCGCCGAAGCAGCGTCACCACTCTCAAGTTCGCATGCACCCATGGACCACGTTTTTTTACGGGGAATGTGCCTCCAATAATCGAACGGCCGCTACCCTCCCAGCCGCAGAGGATAGCACAAGGCTGTTTCTAAGCCGCACAGGCGCGCCACGGCGCTGAATAGTTTTTTAAAATATCGCGCTCCATACGCAGCCGCTCGTTCTCTCGCTGCAAACGAGCGATCTCTGCCGCGTGGTCCGCCGACGGCAGCGTCGCCTGCGTGGTGGGGCGCCGCGCCGCCGCCGTCGGCTCCCGCCCAGCCCCACGCAATTCCACCCAGCGCCGCAACACGGAATCGCGTAGGCCAAGTTCCTTGGCCACCGACCCGATCGAGCGACCGCTCGAAGCCACCAGATCGACCGCTTGCCGCTTGTAGTCGTCCGTAAACGACCGACGTTGACGTCCTTCCATCCAACACCTCCTGGCTCCTTGAGCCTACTACAGGTGTCCATCAATTCGGAGGAGGTTCATCGGGTTGCGAGAAGGTATGTCCAGCCTTGCGGCCTTCCCCGACCAGGAGCCGCCATTTTTGAACATGACATCCTCGGAAATCGCGAGCACGCGCTGCTCGAACTTTCGCACCCTGTGCGTTAGCCAATCATTGAGTTCAGCGCGGCGATTGGCGTCCGTTACGAGTTCGATGCCGAACCTGATTTCGGCGAAGGTCGCCGAACTCGCATAGAGAAGATCAAGCGGTTGCGCAGCAACGAAGGCGAGGACTTTGCGTTCTGGCTTGGGGCGGCGCAGTTCAGAGAGTATGTTGGTGTCGAGCAGCCAGCCGTTCACAAAGAGACATCGCGCACAGGCAATTGCGTGCGCCTCGGTTCGATGTCGACATCGCGATGTGGAGAAGCCTGCATTGCGGCGATCAATACTTCGCCGGTGAGATCGCCCCTGAGACGGCGGAATTCGTCGGCTGAAATGATCACGACTTCGTCGCGCCCGTGCACGGTCACGTGCTGCGGCCCTTCGCTGCCGACCCGGCGCACCAATTCGCTGAAGCGGCCTTTTGCATCCTGCAACCGCCAGTGCCCCGACTTCACAGGGCGCGCGCGCTTACGGCTCCTCTTCGCCGGCGTTGTTTTCGATGATTTTACGATCCTGGTCATGCTAATTAGAACAACGTGGATACCAGGCGCCTTCAACAATCATCATCCATGATTGCTTTCTGCATCTAATCCATTGATCTAGGCGGTGATAAGGGTTGAAATTAGCTCAGCCAGCGGCTTCTCCTCGCCGTTGAAGCTGGCAATCACGGCCTGTATGATACCTGCCGGATCCATCTTGGCGAGGTCGAACGGGTGCCCCGCCCTCTCCGCCAGCAAGATCAGGAAGCTCAACTGACTGCGGCCGTTGCCCTCTCGGAACGCGTGAATGGCATTCAGCTCCGCCAGGAAGTGCGCGGCCTTCTTGGCAAACTCGTCTGGACTCAACCCTTTGAATACTTTTACTTCGCCGCGACCAGCTGCTTGAACAGCTTCTTTGCCTCGCGGTCGATGCTTTCCGGATAGCAGAACGTGCTGTTGGCCTTGGTGATGCGAACTGTGCGAGGCTTGCCGGCCCCGGCGTAGACATCCTGGAAGAGATGCTTGTGAATCGCACAGTAGTGCTTATAGGAGAGGTTTCCCTGGGGAAGGGGCTCAGTAGACCGCTGTAAGGAAATTTCAGCCTCAAAGCTGTCGAGGTCGTCCTGCTTCCTTAGTCCCAGCTTGTTCTTCAGAACCGTCGTTCCGGGATAACAGTACGGGTCCTCAATCGCCTCGTACATGCTCAATCATCAGCCCTTCTTGTAGGCCTTGATGATCTCTTTTCGACGTTCGGAAGGAGATAGACCTTCGCGCTCAAAGCGTGCGTTACGCTGCTTCATAGCTGCAGTCGGCTTGATGCCTTCAACAGCGCTGATTTGGGTAAAGCGCTCTCTACCAATTATGAATTCGGCAGAAACACGCTTGTTGGGTGAGGATTTTTTGCGAACAGTCATATCTAGAGAATAGCACATTTCGTCACAGATTCCACTCAAGAGCAGCGCCGCAGTGCTGCCTCGTAGCACCCGTCGGGCAAATCACTTCGTCCAATCCGAAACGTGTCAAGCACTGTTGCCAAAAATATTCCTCTTCCGTTTTTCAGAAAAGTATGTTTTTCTCCGTCCCGCTCCAAGAGGGGCGTATCGCGATCGTCACGGACGTTGGAAGCGGGATGCGGTGGACGAGAAGATGCTTAAAGCGCGCTTGCGCGCCGACGAGGGCATCGGCTCGGACGGCCAAGCCGTGTGGTCCTGTCCCCCCGACGCTGGGGTCAAGCCTGCGAGACGATTTTCGCAAGGCGACGGGGGCCAACAAGCCCGGAGCACCCGGGGAGAGCGCGGAGCAGCCGTTAACACCATCGCGCAGGGAATGCCGGTGGCGGATTCAATCGGTCGTCGCAACACTCCAGATAGGGAGGTTGCGATGAGCATTCGAAAGAAGCGATCAACACGGGCACGGCTGGGATCGCTGGGACGACCGCCTGTTGCGGGGCGTGCTGAACAGGAACTGTTTTGGCGGGGGATTGCCGCGGGGTTGAACAGCGAAGATGCTGCGCTCAAGGCTGGAGTGTCGGAGGCTGTCGGACCCAGATTGTTCCGAAAGGCAGGCGGCATTCCACCAGCGATGTTCAGATCTTCGGCAAAGCCGCTCTCTGGGCGGTACCTCTCGTTGGCGGAGCGCGAAGAGATCGCGCTTCTCAATGCGCAGGGTCATTCCATACGGGAGATTGGGCGTCGCCTCGGGCGGGCTGGCTCGACAATCTCCCGTGAGCTCGATCGCAATGCAGCCACCCACGGCGGCGGAATGGCTTATCGGGCGACGACGGCTCAGTGGCACGCAGATCGATCGGCCCGCCGCCCCAAGCCGACCAAGCTTGCGCTCAACTCCGCCTTGCGCACTTATGTGGAGGAACGACTTGCCGGTGTCGTCGCGCCGCCAAGCGGCTCTCGCGCTCGTGGTCGCGCCATCAGGCGGAAAGACCGTCGGCCGGGCCTGTGCAAGGATCGGCGATGGACGAAAGCCTGGAGCCCCGAGCAGATTGCCCGGCGCTTGCCGATCGACTTCCCGGATGACGAGACGATGCGCATCAGCCACGAAGCCATTTATCAAGCGCTCTTTGTTCAGGGCCGTGGAGCGCTGGGTCGCGAGCTGACGGCCTGCTTGCGAACAGGACGTGCGTTACGAATGCCCAGGGCGCGCGCGAGCAAGCGAAGCAAAGGCTTTGTATCGCCAGAGATCATGATCAGCGAGCGTCCGGCTGAAGTCGCAGATCGAGCAGTACCGGGACATTGGGAAGGAGATCTGATTGTCGGTTCCGGCAGCTCGGCAATCGGCACGCTGGTCGAACGCACTACGCGTTTTACGATGCTCCTGCATCTTCCCCGGTTGAAGGGGCCTGGCGAAGGTCCATGTGCCAAGAACGGGCCTGCGCTCTCGGGACACGGAGCTGAAGCTGTGCGCGATGCGATCACACGCACCATCATCACCTTGCCCGAAGAATTGCGTCGTTCGCTGACTTGGGATCAGGGGACCGAAATGGCTCAGCACAGTCGTCTCAAGATCGATGCGGGACTCCAGGTCTACTTCTGCGATCCAAGAAGCCCCTGGCAGCGCGGCACGAACGAGAACACCAACGGGCTGCTCCGACAATACTTCCCGAAGGGCACAGATCTGAGCATCTACGACGCTGATGAGATATCCGCAGTGGCAGCAGCTCTCAATGCCAGACCGAGAAAGACACTGGGCTGGAAAACCCCAGCGGAGGCGCTTGACGAGTTGCTGGCACGAGTGAAAAAACCTGGTGTTGCGACGACAGTTTGAGCCCGCCGGTTGTTCCGGCTGAACCTGTGGTGACTGCCGCCTGCTTTTTTTGTTGCAGGCGGGCCATGGGTGCGGCCTGCATCCGGCATTCCCTGCGCCCTCTTGATCACGAGGGTCACGAGCGATGCATCACCCGGGCATTTCGTGCCGCGGGAACGCGGAGTTGTGGCTGCGATCTTGGCGCGGCCCATCCTTCGAGACGCGGCCTGCGGCCGCTTCTCAGGATGAGGTCGTAATCTGCGGCGGCGATGCCAAACCCTCATGGTGAGGAGCCGCGTAAGCGGCGTCTCGAACCATGAGGCCCGACCACCGGACGGGCTCGCGCCTCGCCCGGCAAAAGTTAATTTAACCTCCCGTTAACGGAAATTTTTGGTTGTTTAAGGCAGCTCTTAAGGATTTGGGCGCACTTAATAGACGGTGCAAAAGTGCCCGCATCCGCGGGCGGGATTTGTGTTGTTTGATGAGTAACGCCGCCGATAAGCCCGAAGTCGTGCAGCTTCCGGCTGAACCGCCTGCCCCCGCGCCTGCGAGCAGTCGCCGCGCGGCCGCACAGCGGGTCCGCGAGGCGCGCGATCGGTTAACGTCCTCGAGCGGAACCCGGCCGGCTTTCGACCAGGAACTGTTGCGCCAATATGCGCAGACCCGGATGTCGGCATCCTATGTCGTGATGCTGCTCGTGGTCGCGACCGGCTTCCTGTTCGGCGTTTGGATGCAGCCGCTCTCGGCCGCCGCGTGGACCGTCGGCGTGCTCTGCATCCACATCGCGATCATGCGCGCCTGCGTCCGCTTCCTCGCCGAGCCGCCGTCGCTGGCCGCGACCAGGAGGTGGCGGTCGCGCTTCGTGCTGCTGGACCTGTTCTACGGCTTCGGCTGGATGGCGATCCTGATCCACCCGGCGCTGGGCGCGGTCTCCGACACGCTGATGATGTTCCTGATGCTGCTCGTGGTCGCAGTATCGAGCATGCTGGCGGCAAATCTGCCGATCGCAGCGCTTGCCGCCACCGTGCCGATCACCGTCGCGATCGCGCTCAATTTCGTGCTCAGCGGCAAGCTCGACAATTATCTGCTGGCGGCGTTTGCGATCGCCGCCGAAGGCTATTTCGCCCTGCTCGCCCATCGCCTGCATTCCACCACGCTCGCGACGCTGGAAGCGCGTGCCGAAAAGGACGCGCTGATCGGCGAATTGGAGCAGGCGAAATCGATCTCCGACGAGGCGCGCCACCGCGCGGAATCCGCCAATGTCGCCAAGTCGCGCTTCCTCGCACAGATGAGTCACGAGCTGCGCACGCCGCTGAACGCGATCCTCGGCTTCTCGGAAGTGATGAAGAGCGAGATTTTCGGCGAGCATGCGGTGCCGGTCTACAAGGAATATTCCGCCGACATCCACAATTCCGGCGTCCACCTGCTCAACCTCATCAACGAGATTCTCGATCTCTCGCGCATCGAGGCCGGCCGCTACGAATTGAACGAAGAGGCGGTTTCGCTGGTCAATGTCGTCGCCGATTGCCACCATCTGTTGAAGCTGCGCGCCTCGAGCCGCGGCATCACCATCCACGAGGTGTTCGAGCTGGGCATGCCGCGGATCTGGGGCGACGAGCGCGCGGTGCGCCAGGTCGTGCTCAACCTGTTGTCCAATTCGATCAAGTTCACCCCGCAAGGCGGCGAGATCTGGCTCAAGGTCGGCTGGACCGCGTCCGGCGGCCAATATCTGAGTGTAAAGGACACCGGCTCCGGCATCGCCGAGGACGAAATCCCGATCGTGCTGGCCTCGTTCGGACAGGGCTCCAACTCGATCAAATCGGCCGAACAGGGCGCGGGCCTGGGACTTCCGATCGCAAAGAGCCTGATCGACATGCATGGCGGCACGTTCACGCTGAAATCGAAACTGCGTATCGGCACCGAGGTGATCGTCACCTTCCCGCCCGAGCGCGTGATGAGTGCGCTGGCGCCGGTGACGGAGGAAGCGCCGCCGCTGCAGCCGGAAACCGCCCCGCCGGTGACCGACGAGAAGCATCGGGCGCGCAACAAACCCATCATGAGCGCAGGCACAGGACTTTAGGCATGGTCCGGAAAAGTGCGAAGCGGATTTCCCTCGCGAAAAACGCGCAGCGTTTGCGCGGAGACCATGCCCAAACAAGGAGCTAAAGCGCGATGACGATTTATCTCAAAGCCGTCGCGCTTTAACGCAAGCGCTTGCGCAAGCACCCCCACGTCAGCCACACTTCCGCAAATGAGCCAGGAAACACCGTGCATCGCCGTCTGTATGATCGATCCCAGGACCAATCTCTGCCTTGGCTGCGGCCGGACGCTGCCGGAGATTGCGCGCTGGCCCCGGATGGAGAGCACGGAGCGGCAAACGGTGATGGCGCTGTTGCCGGAACGGATGGAACAAGCGGGCCTGAAACCCACGGACCTGAAGCCCACGGAAAATCCCGAACGCGGCTGAAGGGCGGCGATGTCCATGCCGGAGGCGCGCGATGACGCGCTTGCTGCTCGTGCTGCTCCTGCTGGTCGCGACCGCGAGCGCCGTGATCGCCTATCGCGATCCCGAGCAGCTCGCGCGCGCCAGCGACACCGTTTCCGACATGCTGCGCAAACGCGCGACGTTTCCCGCATCCACCGTTCACATTCCGCGCGGACAGGGCGGCGAGTTTGCGATCCATGCACGGATCAACAATGTCCCGACGCCGATGCTGATCGACACCGGCGCGACCTCGGTGGTGCTGACCTACGAGACCGCGAAGGCGATCGGGCTGCCGCTGGAACTGCTGGAATATGACGTCGATGTCGAAACCGCCGGCGGCCGCACCAAGGCCGCGCGGCTGACGCTGGATCGCCTTTCGATCGGCAAGCTGGTCGAGCGTTCGGTGCCGGCGCTGGTGGTGCCGCGCGGACAGATGAAGACCAATCTGCTCGGCATGAGCTTCCTGGACCGGCTGGAGAGCTGGGAAGTGCGCGCCGACCGCCTGGTGCTGCGCGGCTTCCCCGAGCCCGTGGCCTCACGCAGCGATCGCGGCCGCGGCACGTTGTTCAACTAGCGACATGGCATCCCGCAGCACGTTCACGCTGGCCGCGGGCTGCACGCCCTGCTCCGCGAGATGGCGGCGGAACGCGCGCGCGCCGGGCACCGCATGAAACGCGCCGACGAAATGCCGCGTGATGGCGTGCAGTCGCGTGCCGCGCGCAAGTTCGCGCTCGATATAGGGCAGCATCGCCTCGAACGCGTCCTTCATGGTGGCATGCGGCGCGGCCTCGCCGAACAGCACAGGATCGACATTGAGGAGCCGCCACGGCTCCTGATACGCGGCCCGTCCCAGCATCACGCCATCGACATGCGCGAGATGCGCTTTCGCTTCTTCCAGGCTCCCGATGCCGCCATTGATGACGATGGGCACGTTGGGCAGCGCTGCCTTCAGCCGGTAGACCCTGTCATGGTCGAGCGGCGGAATATCGCGGTTCTCCTTCGGAGACAATCCGCTGAGCCACGCCTTTCGCGCATGCACGATCAGCACATCTGCGCCGGCCGCGATCACGCCGCGCGCGAGCGCATCGAGCGAGACCTCCGGATCCTGCTCGTCGATGCCGATCCGGCATTTCACCGTCACCGGAATTTTCACCGCGCGCTTCATCGCATCGACGCAGGACGCCACCAGCTCCGGCTCCGCCATCAGGCAGGCTCCGAAACGGCCGTCCTTCACGCGCTCCGACGGACAGCCCACATTGAGATTGATCTCATCATAGCCAAAATCCTCGCCGATCTTCGCGCACATCGCGAGATCGCCCGGATCGGAGCCGCCAAGCTGCAGCGCGAGCGGATGCTCGCTTTGATCGAAGCCAAGCAGCCGCGCGCGGTCGCCATGGATGATGGCGCCTGACGTCAGCATCTCCGTGTAGAGCCGCGCCCGCCGCGTCAAATGACGGTGGAACACCCGGCAATGCCGGTCAGTCCAATCCATCATGGGTGCACAGCAAAAGCGATAGTCTTGATATTTCAATCGTTTATCCTACTATCTCAATGGGATAGAGGAAGAACGTGTGCACTCCAAACTAGACGAAATTGCACACGTTTGTACCCGTTTTGACCTCTCGGTGCACACATAGTGCACACGAAAGCCGGAGTGCACACGCGTGGCAACCTTCACTCAATTGGCATCCGGAAACTGGCGCGTCCAGGTCCGCCGCAAGACCCGTTATGTGGCCGAGACGTTCCGACGACGCAAGGACGGCGAAGAATGGGCGCTCGAAATGGAGCGCAACATTGACCGCAATGGATCGTCTAAGCCACGCGTGGTGCGGAACGTTCGCACATTTGGCGATCTGATTGACCTGCACGACGAAGACATGCGCGAGGTTGGAAGGCCCCCTCGCCGCTCCAAAGCTGCCGTGATGGCGTCGCTCAAGACCGAGCTCGGCAGTGTGAAGCTGCCCGCGCTCAATCGAGAGCGCCTGATCGAGTTCGGAAGAAAGCGCGCCAAGCAGGGCGCTGGCCACTACAATCTTCTGTACCGCTGGTTCGTGGGACTTTCGCCTGATGATCCGGTCTGGGACCCGACCACCTTCACCAAGAACCGTGATCGGCTGCAGAACGGCGAAGTGTTTGCAAAGTTCATGACCCGGCTTTTGAACCACCCAGAGGTGAAGCCACTCTTGTCCGACGAGCATTTCTCGGTGGACGAAACCCTGATTGAGGCCTGGGCCTCACAGAAGAGCTTTCGCCCCAAGGACGGCAGCGGCAACGATGATGACGGCGCGAACTTCTACGGCCAGAAGCGCAAGAACGACACCCATGCCAGTACCAGCGACCCCGACAGCCGGCTTTACCGCAAGGCCGCCGGGCGGGAGGCGAAGTTTTGCTATATGGGCCACGCCACCATGGAGAACCGGCATGGGCTGGCGGTGGCCGGCATGGTCACGCACGCCAATGGCACCGCCGAACGTCGAGCCTCGGAGATCATGCTGAAGGCGAGAGGCAAAGCCGCCGGCCACCGCATCACGGGCCGGTGAGGACAAGGCGTACGATACGGCGGATCATGTCGCCAATCTGCGCGCCGTGAACGTGACACCGCATGTGACGCAGAACCAAGCCGTCACCAAAACCGGCAAGACCCGCAACAGCGCCATCGACGAGCGAACCACGCGGCATCCGGGGTACGGTATGTCGCAATCACGCCGGGCGATGATCGAATGTATCTTCGGTTGGGGCTGGACCATGCGCAAGACCAAACATCGCGGCATAGCTGGGGTCGCCGCCGACTTCCTGCTCAATCTGATCGCCTATAACCTGATCCGCATCCCCAAACTGGTTGCAGCCTAGCCAATGCGGCGTCCGGACCACCAAAGCGCTTCAAACTCTTGAACAAATCATCCCACAACAGGACCCGCGGCAGAACAAACGCCAAATTCTTTGGGTTTTTCAGCAGACTGCTAGGCTGAATTTCAAGTCTTAGCGGTTTATTGACGGGGGCGCGGGTGTAACGGCGGCTGACGACCATCGTCAGCTGTTACAGTGTCCTGGAATGGCGCAATGCCGCTCAGAAGCCGAGCCCACGTCATAGACTGAAAACGTAACGATTCACTGCAAAGGCCTGAGGTGCGGATGACGAAAATGATTGCTGAACTGATCGAACAACGGCTTGGTCTCCCAAGCGCAGCGGGACACGACGCCCCGGCGGAAGGTGAGCTGGCGGCTATTCTCAGTCACCGAACCCACCGGCGCTATACCGACACGCCGATCTCCGAAGACTTGATGCAGCAAGTGCTCGCCGCCGGCTTATCGGCACCGGCTAAATCCGACCTGCAGCAAGTGGCCATCCTGTGTGTAGAGAATGCTAGCATCCGCCAGGCGATCGCCGAATTGCTGCCGTCCATGCCGTGGGTCGCCCAGGCGGCACGGTTCTTGGTGATCTGCGGCGATTCGCACCGTATTCGCCGCATCTGCGAGCTGCGCGGCATCCCGTTCGCGAACGACCACCTTGATGCCTTCCTGAATGCCGCGAGCGACGCCGCCATGGTGCTGCAAAATCTGATCCGTGCCGCAAGCGCGGTAGGACTTGGCGCATGCCCCATCAGCGTGATCCGTAATCATGCTACCCGTATTGCCGAATTGCTGGCGCTCCCCGATCATGTATTTCCATTGGCGGGACTTTGCCTCGGCTGGCCGTCCCACGAGGGATTTGTCAGCATGCGCTTGCCGACGACGCTCACGGTGCATGTCGACCGCTACGACGATACCAACCTCGAGACCGAGATCGACGGCTATGACCGCCGCCGCAATGCGCGCCACAGTATCCCTGAGATCGACTGGCGCCAGGTCGAGCGCTTCGGCAGGCCATCGTTTTATGGCTGGTCGGAGGACAAGGCGCGCCAGGTCTCCGTCCCAGAACGGCAGGATTTTGGCGCCTTCGTTCGCCGCCAGGGTTTCAAGCTGGACTAGGAGATGACCCTTGATCTGGTCGCGCAATCCGGATCAAAGGATTGCCCCCCGCCAGCCAATCATTTCATAATGCCGGCAAGCCGCAAGCGAAACGCTGCAAACATGACGGAGGGAGCGAATGGCCTATACCCTTGAGCAATTGAGCGCCGACATCCGCAAGACCCTTAAGGCGGATTCGGGGGTGACCGGCAAGCAGCAGGTGTGCAAACTCGTGTCGAAAGCGCTGCTCGACCAGGAATTCATTGCCAGGCACCTAACCGCTGAGCAGTGCCGCCCGCGCAGGGTATTGTACGAAGATCCGGAACTCGGCTTCTGCGTTTGCGGACATGTCTACGAGAACCCCGCTCACGGCTCGCCGCACGATCACGGTTCCAGCTGGGCGATCTACGGCCTTGCCGTTGGCGATACCGAGATGACCGACTGGCGCGTCGTCAAAAAAGGCCAGGGTGACGAGCCGACTCTGGTCGAACCCGCCAAGACCTATGTCCTGAAACCGGGCGATAGCCACTTCTATGATGTCGGTGTGATCCACTCGCCGACGCGCGACGGACTCACCAAGCTGGTCCGTGTCGAGGGCAGGAATTTGGACCACGTGCAGCGTTCGAATATCAAGGCGGCCTGAAGCTGGGCGGATTGAGGGCATGTCGGGCAGCAAGATCAAGCGCATCGATGCACGGGCACTGAAAGCCCAGCTTCACGATGGCGGCGAGTTGGCCCTGCTCGATGCGCGCGAGGAACTGCCGTTCGGCAAACGCCATCTTCTGACGGCATCTTGCGTTCCGCTCAGCCGACTAGAGCTGCTGGTCGACGATCTGGTGCCACGGCGCGGCGCGCGCGTCGTCTGGTGCGACAATGGCGAGGGATTGGCGGCACGCGCCGCGGAACGGATGTCCGCACTCGGCTATCAGGACGTCGCTTGGCTCGACGGCGGAATCGCTGCGTGGGAGGCGACGGGCTTCCGCATCTATAGCGGTGTGCACGTGCCGAGCAAAGCATTTGCCGAAGTCGTCGAGCACGAGGCCGGCACCCCCTGGATTTCCGTCGAAGATCTTCAGGCTTTGATCGAATGCAAGGCTGACATCGCGATCTACGACAGCCGCTCCTATGAGGAGTATCACAACAACAGCATTCCGACGGCCATCAGCGTCCCCGGTGCCGAGCTGGTCTATCGCTTCGCCGATCTCATGCCGTCGTCCGATACGACGGTGATCGTCAATTGCGGCGGCCGCACACGCAGCATCATCGGGGCGCAATCGCTGATCAATGCCGGCGTGCGCAACAAGGTCGTGTCGCTGAAGGACGGCACCATGGCCTGGCACCTGGCAGGCCTCGACGTGGTGCATGGGGCGACGCGAAAGCCGCCCGAGGTCAGCACGCACGGACTTAAGTCTGCGGCCGAGGCCGCCGCACGGGTGGCGGCGCGCTGCGGCATCGCGCGGATCGACAAGCCTACGCTCGAGATATGGCGCGCCGAGGCAGGCGAGCGCAGCCTCTATGTCCTGGACGTGCGCTCGCCCGAGGAATACGAAGCCGGCCATTTGCGCGGCGCGCGTTCGGCGCCCGGCGGCCAGCTCGTGCAGGAAACCGACTCGCATATGGCGACCTGGGGCGCTCGCGTCGTGCTGGTCGACGATAACGGCGTCCGCGCCACCATGACGGCGTCGTGGCTGAAACAAATGGGTTGGCCGGATATTGCGGTTCTGGCCGCCGGCCCGGCCGATGGCGACTGGGAAACCGGACCCCATTTGCCAGCCGTTCTCGGCCTCGAAGCGGCGTCAGTGCCGCAGATCGATGCAATGGAGTTGCACGATCGATTGACCGCAGGCAAGGTCACGGTGATCGATCTCGAGCTGAGCAAACGCTACGCGCTGGGCCATATTCCGGGCGCCTGGTTTGCGATCCGATCGCGCCTTGCCGCTGCGCTGGCAAAGCTCCCCGCCCATCAGGCGATTGTGCTGACGTCGCCAGATGGCGCGCTTGCGGCCTTGGCGGCGGCCGAGTTGCAGGCCATCGCGTCCGGACCCGTCATGACACTTGCCGGCGGCACGCTAGCCTGGGTACGGGCGGGATTGCCATTCGAGACTGGGGTAACCCGCATGGCGGATGAGGCCGACGACGTGTTCCTCTCGCCACGCGAGCGCGGCCAGAACCGCGAGGACGCGATGCGCGAATACCTGACCTGGGAAATCAATCTGGTCAACGATATGGCCAAGGACGACGACCACCGCTTCCGCATCATTTGCATGAACTGAAGCTGTCGCGTTTTACCCGGCTCATATCACGTCCAGAAGCAGCCATTCCATAACCGCCCATTCCGCGAACTGAGCCCTTGGCAAAAAGCGGCTTCGCTAATTTCCGGCCTGTCGAACGAGGTCGTCCCCTCTCGAACCGTCTGTCGTCGCTGACACCGAACTACGATGCTCACGCTAGCTGTTGCTAGATTTTCTTTGATCTGCCGGTGCACACGTCGTGCACATGCGGCCTTCTAACTATCTGAAACACTTTAACTCTCGCTCCAATCCATCATGGGCAAGTTTAAGCTAGAGCGCTTTCCGCTTGATCTAAATCGGGAGGATTATAGGGGTTCCCTCGGGCGTGCAAATCGAATTCGGTTCCTCGGACCACAACGGCGGGGGTGCGCGATGGCGAAGGGATACTCGAAAGACCTGCGGGAGCGGGTCGTCGCTATCGTCGAGGAAGGTGACAGCGCGCGGGAGGCGGCACGTCTGCTCAACGTCGGTGCCTCGACGGCGATTCGCTGGATCGAGCGCTGGACGACGACCGGCAGCGTCGAGGCCAAGCCTGGCACCGGCCATAGCCGCTCGCCGCTGAACAAGCATGAGCAATGGCTGCTCGATCTTATCGCCGAGGAGCCTGACCTGACGCTCGATGACATCCGCTTGCGGCTCAGCGGCGCGAAGAAGCTCAAGGTTGGAACGAGCTCGATCTGGCGCTTCTACGATCGTCAAGAGATCACGTTCAAAAAAAACTCTGCACGCCGCCGAGCAGGATCGTCCTGATGTCGCGGCAGCGCGCGCCGCGCTGAAAGCCGAGCAGCCTTCTCTTAAGGCGCCCCGCTTGGTGTTCATTGACGAGACCGCGGTCACGACGAAAATGGTCCGTCACTACGGCCGCAGCCCGCGCGGGGAGCGGCTGGTCGCGAGCGTGCCACACGGTCACTGGAAGACGCTGACATTCATCGCTGCCTTGCAACTCGATGGCATGACCGCGCCCTATGTCATCGATGGCGCGATGGATGGGCCAACATTCATTGCATATGTCGAGCAGGTTCTCACGCCTACCCTGAAAAAGGGCGATATCGTCTTCATGGACAATTTGCGCACCCACAAGGTCGATGGCGTGCGCCAGGCGATTGAGGCGGTCGGCGCAAGCGTGCGCTATCTACCGGCCTACTCGCCGGATCTCAACCCGATCGAGCAGGCATTCTCCAAACTCAAAACGGCAATGCGCAAGGGCGCGGCCCGCACCGTTAAGGCACTTTGGAGGCTGATCGGCAGGCTCATCAAGACATTTGCGCCAGAGCAGTGCGTCAATTACTTTCGACATGCCGGCTATGGACGTTGATCCGCATCAAGTGGAAAGCGCTCTAGCTCCAGCAAATGATGTCCAACTTGGTAAGGTGGACGGTCAACACCTGCGCGCCCTCTGCTGCCACACACGACAGCAAGTCTTTGCATTGTCAGGCACGCGCCTTGACAGTCGAAACGCTTCGCGCGCTAATTCTTACACTAGGTAAGAATGACGATAGGGACGGAAATGTCGGAGCAGCCGAGAAGTCGGCGGCAGACGCGCGCGGCCATTCTGGCGCATTTGCTCCAGGCGGGCGGCACGTTTCGGCCGCCTCTGGCCAGGGCTGTGCGCCTGTCCGAGGCGAGCCTGTCGCGCATCCTGTTTGACCTGAAGGCCGAGGGCCTGATCGAGGAAATGCGGCGGCCGGCGCCTTATGTGGGTGGCCCGACCGGTCTCGTGTCGCTCGATGGCTCGGTGGCGCTCGCAGGCCTCGAGCTGACCGGTCAATGGCTCAGCGTCGGTGTCGGCGGCCTGTCGGGCGAGCTGCAGTTACACCGAGCGTGTGCCGCTGCCGGCAAAGCCAAATGTCGAGTCCGTCCGCCGGGTGTTTCGCGAGGCGCTGACCTTGCTGCGCGATTGGACGCGGCGGCGGCGCATCAGGCTTGCGCAGATCGGTGTCACCATTCCCGGCCTCGGCCGGCTGAGCGAGTTTGGCAATCCGATCATTCCTTGCGATGTCGGGCGCATTCGCTACATGTTCGGCGAGATGTTTGCGAACGTACCGGTCGAATTTACCAATTCGGTGGTGGCGCACGCCACGTTTCACCGCTGCCGTACGGAAAACTATCCGTTCAACGCTGCGCATCTGTTCGTCTTCGTCGGCCAGGGCGTCGCGGGCGCCTGGGTTGACGATCCGGTCGAGACCGATGCGCTCCAGCCGATCGAGCTCGGTCACATGGTGTTCGGGACCGACGGACCGCGCTGCCGCTGCGGCCATCATGGCTGTATCGAAGCTTATACGTCGCTTCCGGCGCTGGCCGAGCTGCTCGGCGTACCCGAGCCTGAGCTGCTCCAGCTTGGGAGCGATTGGGTGACCGCGATTCCCATCTCCTCGCGCGTGCGGCAGGAGCTGCGGCATCGCCTGTATCGCCTGGGCCTCGCGATCGGCAACACGCTGAACGTCAAGCCCAGTCACGGCGTCGTCATCTCCGGCTGGCCGTCACTCCTTGCGGAGGACGATCGGAAGGCGCTGGTCGACGGCGTCGATGCCAGCTTGCTCGGCGGCCGCAAAGACGCGCAAGTGTCGCTCGCCTTCGTGCCGCCGTCGAATGGCAACGATCCGCGGGCCGCGCTCGCTTTCGCCGCGTTTTGCCTGACCAGCCGCGGCGGCATGCCGGTCGCATCGACGGAGGCCGCCTGAAATGCCGCGAAGCCGCGCGACCCTTGCGCAAAGAGTTCACACCCGGGAGGAGCTTGCCATGCCGATCACAACAACAAGGCGCCGTCTGCTCGCTGGATCCGCGGCCGCGCTCGCGTTGCCTGCATTTGCGCGTGCGCAAGGCCCGGTCAAGCCTCGCCTGACCGTGATCTCGCAATGGTCCGCAGGCAGCGACGGGGCAGCGATCACGGCGCTCGGCAAGAAATTCGAGGAGAAGGGTGGCGTATGGCAGCACTCGCCCGTCCCCGGCTTCACCACCGAGATGATGAACAAGCTGCGTGCTCAGATCATCGCCGGAGATCCGCCCGCCTGCTCGCAACTCAAGGGCCCCGAGATTGCAGCCTGGTCGAAGATTGCCCCGACGGTCGATCTCGACGCCGTTGTCGCTGCCGCCGGCTATGAAAAAGTCGTCGCTCCAGACCTTGCACGATTGCACAAGCCGGGAGGCAAGTGGATCGCCCTGCCGTTGCAGATCTACAGCACCAACATGCTGTTTCTCTCCAAGCGCGCGATGGACAAAGCCAAGGCTGACAAGATCCCCGTCACCTGGGCTGATTTCAACGATCTCGCCGAGAAGATGAAAGCGAGCGGAATCACCTATCCCATTGCCAACGGCGGCACCCGCCCCGACGATGGGCAGAAATTCGAGGCCTCGCTCGCCGGCATCAGCCCTGCTGCATATCGCGCCGCGATCATGAATCTCGACGAGAAGGCCTTGAAGGGCACCGAGATAAAGGCTGCCTTCGCCCAGGTCCGCAAGATCTCCGACTGGATGGATCCCAACGTCGGCGCCCAACCTTACGCCACCAATCTGAAACGTTTCGTCGACGGCGACATGGGCATGTTGATCATGGGCGGATGGGCGCAGGGCGTATTGCGCAACGCCGGTTTCAGGTTCGACGACTTCATGATTACGCCGGGCCCCAGCGACAACGGAAAGCCGGTTTTCCTGTTGAATGCCGATGCCTTCATATTCTGGCAGCGCAAGGAGCCCGATCTACAGGCCGGACAGACGCTGATGGCCCAGCTCGTCATGGATCCGGCGATCCAGACCATGTACTCGCAGATCACGGGATCGATCCCCGTGCGCACCGATGTCGATCTTTCCGGTGGAGGCTGGTCGGACGGTCAACGGCGCACCGCAGCGGCTCTGAAAGACGCTGTCGCCAATAATCAGGCCGTCCTGAGCCTCGCGCACAACATGGCGCAGGAAAATGGCCTGACCGCCGCGATGATCGACGTGCTCACCGAGTATGTGAAGAACAAGACGATTACGCCAGAGCAGGCGGTCACCCGTCTCGCCGAGGCCGTCGAGGGCGCGCGTTGACCGACGCCGTCTCCACAGCAACGCGGTCGGGTCGGCGGATGACGTCTGACGTCGTACGCCGGTTGCCCGAATATCTGATGATCTGGGTGCCGCTGCTGTTGTCCGCCGCGCATCTCATTTCATTTTCGATCTGGACGATCTGGATTTCGTTTACGCCTTCTACCCTTGTTCCGGTCTCGGGTTGGGTCGGCTTGCGCAACTACACCGCGGTCATGGCGAGCCGGAACTGGCAGATCGCCTTCGACAATCTGTTGCTGTTTGGCAGCGCTTTCGTACTGCTCAGTTTGATCACTGGCCTCTTGCTCGCGATCCTGCTCGATCAGCGCATTCGCTGCGAGAACGTGCTGTGTTCCATCTTCCTGTATCCCCTGGCGGTGTCGTTCGTCGTCACCGGCACGGTTTGGAGCTGGCTGCTCAATCCCGGCATCGGGATCGAGAAGCTCGCCCATGACCTCGGCTGGAGCTCCTTCCACTTCGACTGGCTGGTCAACCGCGACATGGCTATCTGGACGATCGTCATTGCTGCGATCTGGCAATCTTCGGGCTTCGCCATGGCGCTCTTCCTGGCCGGCCTTCGCTCCGTCGACGCCGACATCATGAAGGCCGCGCAGATCGACGGCGCTGGACCGGTCCGAACCTATCTGCGCGTCATTTTGCCGACGCTTTGGCCGATCACCATCACCGTCGTCGTCGTCCAGTTGCAGTTCGCGATTTCGGCCTTCGACCTCGTCCGCGCGCTCACCAATGGCGGCCCCGGAATCGCGACCCAGCTGCCGGCCCTGGTCGTCTACGACCTAATGTTCCAGCGCAGCCAGCTCGGCCGTGGAGCGGCCGCGGCGGTGCTCATGCTGCTCATCCTGCTCGCGGTGCTGCTGCCCTATGCAGCTTGGCGTTATGTCCAGCGACGGCAGGACACCCATGCGTGACCGAAGCTTCGCGCCGAGCCGAATTCTGATCTATCTCGTCGTGTCATTGTTCGCGGCAGCTTATCTCGCGCCCCTCGTCGTCGTCGTGCTGAACTCGCTCCGCACCAACGAGGAGATCGCGCAGGGTTCGATGATCGGCTGGCCGCAACACTTGGCTTGGCGCAACTACCTCACAGCCTGGAGCGGTTTCTGCGTCGCTGAGACCTGCGCCGGCATCCGGCCGTATATGCTGAACTCCGCGCTGATCACGATCCCTGCCACGATTTCCTCGACCCTGCTCGGCGCGATTGCCGGTTACGCTGTGTCGCTCTGGCGCTTTCGCGGCGACAGCTGGATCTGCGGCATCGTGACCCTTGGTCTCTTCCTTCCCCAGCAAATGCGCCTGCTTCCCTGGACCATCGTGCTGCGGGACGTCGGTCTCATCAACACGCTGACGGGTCTCGTGCTGATTCACACGATCCAGGGGTTGTCCTTCACGACGCTGTTCTGTCGAAACTACTATGTCGCCATTCCCCATGAATTGATCAGGGCCGCGCGCATCGATGGCGCCGGGTTCTTTCGCATCTTCTGGCGCATCATTCTGCCGCTCTCGTCTCCCATTCTGATCGTCACCGTGATCTGGCAGTTCACGCACATCTGGAACGAGTTTCTCTATGGCGTGACATTCACGACCGGCCAGCAGCAACCCGTGACCGCGGCTCTCATCGCGCTATCTGCGGCGATCGCAGATATCCCACAGCATGGCGTGCAGAGCGCTGCAGTGATCATCGCAGCCCTGCCCACCTTGTTGATCTATCTCCTCGGCGGCCGGTATTTCGTGCGCGGCCTCACTGCCGGGGCTGTGAAATGATAGATTTGTCATGGCAGCACTAAGCATTCGCGCCCTGTCGAAGCGCTACGCCAATCTGGAGGTGCTGAAGGGCATCGATCTCGACATCGAGAGCGGCGAATTCACCGTGCTGGTCGGGCCATCCGGCTGCGGCAAGTCCACGCTGCTCAACATTGTCGCCGGGCTCGATCGCGCGAGCGACGGCACGATCGAGATCGGCGGACGAATCGTCAACGACGTCCCGCCAAAGGACCGCGATATCGCGATGGTGTTCCAGTCCTATGCGCTCTATCCGTCGATGACAGTACGCCAGAACATCACTTTCGGCATGGAATGCCGTCACGTCGCTAAGGCGGAGCAGGAGAAGGCGTTGGCGAACGTGGCCAAGCTGCTCCAGATCGAGCCCCTGCTCGCCCGCAAGCCGTCGCAATTGTCCGGTGGCCAGCGCCAGCGTGTGGCGATGGGCCGCGCGTTGGTGCGCGATCCCCTGCTCTTCCTGTTCGACGAGCCGCTCTCCAATCTCGACGCAAAACTCCGCGTCGAGATGCGGATGGAGATCAAGCGGCTGCACCAGCGCATCGGCGCCACCATCGTCTATGTCACCCACGACCAGATCGAGGCGATGACGATGGCGACGCGTATCGCCGTAATGCACCGGGGCGTGGTGCAGCAATTTGCCGACCCGGACACCGTGTATCGCTATCCCGCCAATCTGTTCGTCGCTCGCTTCATGGGCTCGCCGCCGATGAACACGATGTCGGCCCGGCTCGAGGCCGATGCCGGCGGGCCGGTGGTCGTGATCGGCGCCGGGCGGCCGGACAAGGTACGTCTGCACCTGCAAGGCTACGATGCCGCTGCGTCCTATGTCGGCCGCGAGGTGGTGCTCGGGATCAGGCCGGAATGCATCGCCGAGGGAGACCGCGTGTTCTCCGGCGCAACGAGCGCGCCCGTCATCGTCACCGCGCCCGTCGAGATGGTCGAGCCCACTGGCGCAGAGACCATCGTCCTGCTGCGACTTGGCGGCGAGCCCGCGCAGGCGCGCATCTCACCGGATATCCGACCGACGCCGGGCGTCTCCGCTTCCTTCGCCCTCGATACCCGCCGCATTTGCCTGTTCGACCCCGAGACGGAGCGACTGATCGCATGACTCAGACGAGCTATGCCTGCCTCACGGACCGCGTGGTGCTGATCACCGGAGGCGCCAGCGGCATCGGCGCCGCCTTTGTGCGCGCTTTCGTGGCCCAACAGTGCCGCGTCGCCTTCCTCGACGTCGATACCGTGGCTGGCGAAACGCTGGTGCGGGAGGTGACGAGCGCGTCCGGTTCAACGCCCCTATTCGTGCCATGTGACCTCTTAGACATCAACGCCTTGCGCGGCGCCATGGCGCAGGTCCAAGAATCGCTTGGTGATGCCGCGGTGCTGGTCAACAACGCCGCCAACGATCAACGCCAGATTCTCGCCGAGGTGACGCCGGCTGAATTCGACTGGATGATCGGCGTCAACCTCAAGCACGTCTTCTTCGCGTCGCAAGCCGTGGTGCCGCAGATGCAAGCGCGCGGCGGCGGCTCAATCATCAACATGTCGTCCATCGCGTGGATGCGCGGCGCACCGGCGCTGCCGGCTTATGCGGCGGCGAAGGCAGCAATCGTTGGCTTCACCAACTCGCTGGCTCGCCTCGTCGGACCCGATCGCATACGCGTCAACGCCATTGCACCCGGCATGGTTATCACAGATCGCCAGCGTCGCCTGTGGTACCCGGACGAAATGCAGATCGCTGAATTTCGAGCGCGTCAGGCGATACCGGATGCGGTGACGCCCGACGACATCGCGCGTCTTGCACTGTTCCTGGCGTCAGATGAGAGCCAACGCGTGACACGTCAGTGCTTTCAGGTCGACGGGGGCCTAGGTTAGGCAGGCGCCCTCCATCAGCTTTTTTCCCAAACTGCGATCTTGCTATCGAGGGTATTCGGCGAAAGAAATCGAAGGATATCGCGGAAAAGATCGCAGGCTTGATAGCGGGGGAGCGCTACCAACCCCCGCCACCAGGATTCTTTATTCTTAAATAGCGCCGGCGTTCGGTAGTTTGGGATGACGACCCCCGCAAGTCGGTCAGTGAAATTCATCCCGTTACACACGCTGCTCTCAAACGGCTGCTCAGCATCGTGAGCTTGTTGGCTCTTCGACCGTCTTACCCCCCGGTGTCTATAGACACGGGGGGTAAGACGCGCCTATGCGGACCGCTAGGCGTCTCATATGAGACGGGGTGAGACGAAGTGAAACGCTTTTCAACTCTTCTCGCGAACGCCCTGCTAGACTAGCCACCAACAAGCTTCCATTACGTCATCAACTCGGATGAGGTTTTCGGTACACACAGGATTGGGAAGCCGAAAGCGTCACCTGAATTGCGGTATCGCCTACCTCATGCTCAACGACACGCCGCGCTTGGTTGCCATCGCAGCCGTCGCGGCGGGTGTTCGTTTCAGAGCCTTCGCGATTTTCGCCAGACCTTTTTATCTTTCGCCATCGATTTCAAAAGACGCACGTCGTCCTTGGTCCATGCGAGCCTAACAATTCTCTTCTTCTTGGCCAAATGACCGCTCCGTGTTTTCGGGGAGCGGCCTTCTAACACATCAAGTGACGATTGCAACGCATGTTCGCGGAGTTAGATCGCGTCTTTCATTCAACTTGTCTTCTTAGGAGACGGGGCACTCGAAAACTGTATTGCCTTTCTCGTCAACGACGCGGACTAGACTTGATCCGTAAAAATCGCCGCCCTTTCTCAATTCCTCAACAAGGACCTTGGCATGTCGTTTTGCGGACTCAAGAGTCAGAAGAGTACGTCCCAGTTCGTCCGGAAACAATTCCGAACCACCAACGATGTGAAAAAAATATCGCATCGCTTCGCGATAATTCCAGCGACGGCTTACAGCCAGTGAAACATTGGTAAGTAAGGTAATACTTGGATTAAAACGTATCCATATTGGACTTCCCCGATTGGCGGCGGCCTCGATTCCCAGCGTGTCAGCGATTAGTTAACTCGCAAGAAAGTTTACGCTTGTTAACTCCACGCCTCTGTTCGAACACCGAATGTCTTACATAGGCCGTGAGCGCGTCGCAATATCGCGCGCCGAATCAACACAATGCGAGAAGCGTTCGGTCCGCCGATCGGCGCCCGGCCTCAAGTTGGGATTTGTACCGCGCTGGTTATCCAACTTGAGGCCGTACATTTTTTGACGCTACAGGCGCAGACCTAGCCAAGGGCGGCCCGTGAGCAAGCAACAGCGCGTAGGCTAGAGCAAATGGTCCCGCGCAGCTTACGACCGCCCTTTCTTGGTCGGCACGACAACGAGTACGCTACGAAGTTCATCGATGCGCCAAGCGAAATCCAAGGCGTTTGCTTTCAACACTTCCATCGCACGACCCCGATGACCTTCACGTTCCAGCTCCGTGATCCGCTCGTTGAGTGCGTCTAGTCCGTCACTCAATTGTTGAATTGAGCGTTGAATTGGGAAGCTCCGAGCCGGAAGCGTGTTAGTGGGCGTTGAGAGCCGGTTGCCGGTTCTTGGCTCTGTTGCCATGGTGCCTCCGAACCTTGAAGCTGACTAGTTCAGCCTATCCCGGGTCACATGCATCCGCCAGCGGCCGCTTCGCCGCAGCCTCGATTTCCGCAGCGTCGGCTTGGGCGTTGTGGCAGTGGTTGCAGCGGGACCGGCTTCGCCAGCTGGACCCTTCCGCCATTGGCGCTATTGACTCGGCTCGGACATCAAGAGCCGCCCCTTCGTCCAACTGACCTGAACTGATAGTATCTGCTGGGGATTGATAGACACTAGAAAAGGGAACACATCATGACCGTCCGCAAGACCGTCACTCTCGTCGAGGAGATCAATAGTGAGTACGGCGCGCCCGTCAGCCCCGCGCTGCGACGTGTCGCGATTGCCGCGGTGTTCGAGAACCCGCTCGCCGGAAAAGCGGCCGGCGCCGACCTTAAACCTCTGATCGAATATTCGCTCGAACTCGGGGCTTCGCTCACCAAGACGGCGCTGGCGACACTTGGCGCGAGCCCAGCGCAGCTGCGTGCCTACACCAAGGCAGCGCTGGTCGGCATCGGAGGCGACCTCGAGCATGGCGCTGCGATGATACATCCGAGACTTGGCATGGCGATGCGCCGCGCGATCAAACGCGGTCGCGTTATCATTCCGGGCCACGCCAAGGTTGGCCCGCCGGGCACGACCGTCGATCTGATCTATGGGCCCCTCGACGAGGGTTGGGATCTCGATGCCTTTGATTCGACCCCAGTGCTGATCCACGACGCGCCGCGGCCGCACGAGATTGTACTGTGGATCGGTTACGCCACCGGTCCGCGCGTCAACGCCCGCTGCAAGGGTCCGGATCAGAAGGAAGTCGACGCACTCGTCGCATCCTTCGCCAGCGGCTAGTAAAGCGACTCTGAGTTGGTTTGTCGCGTATTGACAGGGGCAAGATATGAACGCGGACGTGCGCCCCACGCTGCGATGTCAACCTTCAGGGTAGAGCAGACTAGGACTCGGCTGACCAGAAACGTCTGCAAATGACCCGGCAATCGGATGTCGCTTGTTGGGCGCTTAGCCGAAGTCGATAGTTTGCGAATGTCCGCTTCGCGCCAATGATCGGGATAGGGGGACGTCTCGCGACGCCACCCCTCCCACACCACCGGGCATACGGGTCCGTACCACGGCGGTTCGATCGAGTTAAGCCGGCACAGGCATGAAGATTTGGGGGAGACCAAGAGAGTCGAACACCTGATTTCGTAGAGCGTGTTGAACCGCCGGGTGTCCGGACATGCGCCAGAGTCCCGTCGGTGAACCGGCAGCGACCGATGCGGCGAACTTCGCGATGCCGAGGCGGCGAAGCTCCGTGAATTGGTTATGCCCGTTCCGCCATTGCCGCCAGAGATACAAACGCATTCTCCGGCGGATCCAGGCTTCCAGGTTCGTTAGCACGCGCGGCGTCTGGCAGAAGCCGAAGTACCCGCGCCATCCGATGAGGTATGGCGTGAGGTCTGCGATCATCTGCTGCAAACTGACCCCTCGCGTCCGGCATGTGATTTCCCGGATTCGGTCTTTGAACTTGTCGAGGGCTTTCGGCGCAATGCGTCGCTCGCTCCCGTCATTCGCAATGCTGAATCCGAGAAATTTACGTTCCTCGGGTCGCGCCACCGCGCTTTTGGCCTCGTTGACTTTCAAGCGGAGCTTGTCGGTCAGGAACCGGCTGATCGAGATCCTCACCCTTTCGCCGGCGTGATAGCTGCGAACATAGATGTTGCAGTCATCCGCGTAACGGCAAAACCGGTGACCACGTCGAGCCAATTCCTTGTCGAGATCGTCGAGCACGATATTACTGAGGAAGGGCGAGAGCGGACCGCCTTGCGGGGTCCCTTCGTCCACCGGTCGGACCAAACCATCTTCCAATACCCCGGCATTCAGGAATGCCCGGATAAGCTTGAGCACGCGTTTATCGGGTATTCGTGCGGCGACGCGCGACATCAGGATGTCGTGGTTAACTCGGTCGAAAAATCTTTCCAAATCGAGATCAACCACTACGTTGTAGCCATCGGCGACGTAACGCTGTGCCTGGGCTACAGCCTGGTGGGCGGACCGCCCCGGCCGAAATCCGAAACTGTGCTCCGAAAACGTCGGATCCCATCGCTCTTGGAGAACTTGCAGCACGGCTTGTTGAATCAGGCGGTCGACGACACAGGGCACGCCGAGTTTCCTGACCCCGCCATCCGGCTTCGGGATTTCGACCCGCTTAACCGGCTGCGGCCGATAGTTTCCGTCGAGCAGTTGAGACCGAATGTTTGGCCAGTGCTGACGCAGGAACGCCTTCGCGTCGTCGATGGTCATCCCATCAACGCCAGGGCTTCCTTTGTTCCTTTTAACACGCTTCCACGCTCTTTCGAGGTTCTCTCGGTCGCACACCTCCTCCATTAGTTGTTCTGTGAAAGCCGAGGTTTCGGTGGCTGATTTCGCCATGAATGGTTCGGTCTCCCCGTCACCGCGTGCCGGGGCTTCACCCCGGTCCTTCGGTTCCAAGGCCAGCACTTGCTGGTTGTTCTGCCGCGTTCTATTCACGAGATACCAGTCCTACTTGCTCTCTCAATCGTTCGGGCCTTCAGCCATCGTTTCCGGCTCTGCCTATCTGTTTCTCCACCTTTCGGCCTTGGAGTGCCTCAATAGCTTTGCCGACAGCCTGACCTAATACGCCCTCAGCTGACCTCTGCCCGATGGTCAGACGGCCTTGTGGCCGTCTCAGTCGCCCGAGGGCGACACCGCGCAGATCTCCCGGGGTAAGCTCAATCGCCTTCGGTGCACAACCGCCGGATCTACGCTTCGCATCCTTGATGGATCTGGACTTCGCGATGTGTCGCCCGCTCGTCCGACGCTTGCGCCTCATATCCAGTTTTTGTTCATCGGCTCGCACCTTTGATCCACGCTTCCTTCAGACCCCGCCTCGCGACGGCAGCCCTTGCGTTTCACTAACCCTTCACCTCCATCAGGTTGGGTGGAAGACTTTCACTTCCGAGCTATTGAGCATGCCCGGCACACGACTAAACCGCTCGCGCGGTAGGGCACCGCGGCTGGCGGCACGGCATATAGGATAGCGCCACGGGGCGTCCTGTCTTGAGATGAGGGGTTCACAACCTTCACTCAAGACAGGAGCATCCCCATGACCGACAAGGCCATAAGCCCGTTGCGGCGGCGCATGATCGAAGACATGACGATCCGCAAGTTCGCGCCGAAGACCCAACATGACTACGTGCAGAGGGTCAAGCACTTCGCCGCTTTCCTCGGCCGCTCGCCCGATACGGCGAGCTTCGAAGACGTGCGCCGCTATCAGCTTCATCTGGCGGCAAGTGGCGCCGGCGTTCCGACCCTCAATCAAAGCGTCTCGACATTGCGGTTCTTTTTCAAGATCACGCTTGGACGCGCCGACATCGTGAACCATACCCAGTTTATCCACGTGCCACGCAAGCTGCCGGTCGTCCTGAGCCCAGAAGAAGTTGCACGTTTTCTCGATGCGGCACCGGGGCTCAAATACAAGGCGGCATTGAGTGTGGCCTATGGAGCCGGATTGCGCGTGTCCGAGGTGGTTGCGCTGAAGGTATCCGACATCGACAGCAAGCGCATGGTGATCCGGATCGAACAGGGCAAGGGCCACAAGGACCGCTACGTGATGCTTTCACCGCATCTGCTTGAGCTGTTGCGCGACCTGGTACAACGCGGCACGCCCACAGGGGTGGCTGTTTCCCGGAATGAACCCGGTCAACCCGATGACGACGCGCCAGCTCAGGCGCGCCTGCGATACCGCGGCCCAGATGGCCGAGATCGGCAAGCAGGTGTCCCCGCACACCCTGCGTCACAGCTTTGCGACGCATCTGCTGGAGCAGAACACCGATATCAGGGTGATCCAGGTCTTGCTCGGAACGGCGACATACTGCCCGCGAACAACAGGCTGAAGCACGCATCACTTACCGATTTCATCCTCGCTTCGGCGAGACGGTAGGCGTTAGGCGGCGGCTTGAGCGAGGCGGCGCCGCGTTTCTCGTTGTGCACCAACTTGACGGCACCTTTGCCTGCCTTCCGGCGTGGATGACTGACGAGGCTGCGTCCCGATTCGAGATCAGCGTTGAGCCGCATTTTCCCCTGGATGTTCTTTGCTCCCTACGCAACGAGGTCGATGCGCTTCTAGGCTTTCTGGCGTCCGAATCAAAAACGGAGCGACCAGAGAATGACGCACCGATCCGAGAATCTCCAGCCAAGCCTGTTCGAGGCCGAGCGACCGTGCGTCGAACTGCGTGCAGCTCAAAAGAGCGAGCTCGCGATGGTCATCGAGGTGCTGCTGCGCGAGATCGCGGCGGCGCTGGCAAAGGCGGCAAGCGGGGGGAGCGGCGATGACCAAGATCACGACTGAGCATCTCGCCCGCAACGCCTGCGTCTACATCCGGCAATCGACAGCAGACCAGCTCGCGCATAATCATGAGAGCCGACGGCGCCAATACGGCCTCGTCGATCGCGCCAAGCAGCTTGGCTGGAGCAACGTCGAAGTCATCGACGACGACCTCGGCCGCTCCGGCGGCGGCATCGCGCGTCCCGGCTTCGAGCGGCTGCTTGCAACGATCTGCGACGGCCGTGTCGGCGCTGTGCTCGCGATCGAGGCGTCGCGTCTTGCCCGTAATGGCCGCGACTGGCATACGCTGATCGAGTTCTGTGGATTGGTCGGCACGCTCATCGTCGATGAGGACGGAATCTACGATCCTCGCCATCCCAACGATCGGCTGCTGCTTGGCATGAAGGGCACGATGAGCGAGCTTGAACTCTCGATGTTCCGCCAGCGCTCGCAGGAAGCGCTGAAGCAGAAGGCGCGCCGCGGCGCGCTGGTCCTCGGTGTCGCCGCCGGCTATGTGAAGATCGGTCGCGATCGCATAGAGAAGAATCCGGACAAACGCGTGCAGGACGCCCTGCAGCTGGTCTTCACCAAGTTCGCCGAGCTGCAAAGTGCAAGACAGGTGCACATCTGGCTGAGAGAGGAGGGCATCGAGCTGCCGGTCAAGTCGCGCCAAGGCGAGGCGCACGGCGTCGTGTGGCGACTGCCGGCCTACAACATCGTGCACAACATCCTGACCAATCCGATCTATGCAGGTGCCTACGCGTTCGGGCGCACGACGAGCCGTGTGAGTGTCAAAGGTGGACGCAAGCATGTCCGGCGTGGTGTGCAAAAGCCCATGGCCGAATGGGATGTCTTGATCAAGGATCACCACGCGGCCTATATCACCTGGGACGAGTTCGAGCGCAACCTCGAGGTAATCGCCAACAATGCGACCGGCATGAGCAGCGCACTCGCTCGCGGAGCAGCTCGTAAAGGCGAGCTGCTGCTGCCCGGACTGCTGCGGTGCGGCCACTGCGGCCGCAAGCTCCATGTGCACTACAGCGGCAAGATCGGCCGCTACAATTGCTACGGTGCGCGTACGAACCACGGTGCCGCGCGCTGCATTTCGATCAGCGGCTTGAGCATCGATGCGGCGATCAGTAACGAGGTCCTGCGCGTCCTGAAGCCGCTCGGCATCGAGGCAGCACTCAAAGCAATCGAGGCGCAATCGAGCACGACGACCGCGGCCGAGCGCCAGCTGGAGCTGTCGCTGCAGCAGGCGCGCTACGAAGCCGCGCATGCGCGCCGACAGTACGACGCCGTCGACCCGGCAAACCGGCTGGTCGCCGGCGAGCTGGAGCGCCGCTGGAACGAGGCATTGCAGGCTGTCGCAAAGCTTGAAGGAGAGATCGCCGCCCTGATTGCGCGTCGTCCGCCGCCGCTCGGCGAGCCGGAGCGCCAGCAATTGGTGGCGCTCGGTGCTGATCTGGAGCGCGCCTGGTTGCATCCCGCTGCAACCGCCGCAACGCGCAAGCGTATCCTTCGCGCGGCACTCACGGAGATCGTCGTGCGCAGGGACGGCGCAATCATCCATGCGGTCCTGCACTGGCAAGGCGGCGACCATACCCAACTGCAAGTCAAACAGCGCCTGAATGCGGCCGGCCGGCACAATCCACGCATCCCCGACGACACGATCGCACTCGTGCGTGAGCTGGCGCGGCTGATGCCTGATCGGCAGATCGCGCGCCTGCTCAATCGCACTGGCGTCGAGACCGGGCACGGCAATGCCTGGACGCAAGAGCGCGTGCGCGGCTTCCGCAATCACCACGACATCGCCGTCTTCCGCGACGGCGAGTGGGCGGAGCGCGGCGAGATTACGCTCGAAGCGGCAGCAAAACTCATCGGCGTCTGCAACATGACGGCGTTGCGTATGCTCCGCCGCGGCGACATCAAAGGCCGACAAGCTTGCGCGGGCGCGCCTTGGGTGATCAGGGCCGAGGACTTGGCAGGCTTCGCCAAGGGAAAGCGTCGGAAGCCTCCGCTAACACAAAATGCCACGCAGCAGGTCTTTGACTTTCAATGAGTTAAGCCGAGGTGCATTATAAATCATGACTGCTTGGGACACGCCAAGCTCGACACCACGGCGCTCTATACGCGCGTCGCCACCAAGACCATCCGGGAGATCATGAGCCCGCTCGATCGCATTACGGGCAAGCTCAAGGAGGACACCGAACCGCCCGCCTGACGCACGGCCGCGTGTCGCGTCCATCGCTGGAGGTCGCGGACATCTTCCGCGGCCACGGCCCGGCATGGCGCCGGGCCAATGCCGGCCATGTGAGCCTCGGCCAACTCAAGGTGATGTCGGCGATCGAGAGCTGCCGCACGGCGGCTCTCGGCGGACATGTCGCGCGCTGCGAGAAGTGCGCACATACCCAGATCTCGTACAACTGCTGCCGCAATCGGCACTGCCCGAAGTGCCAGGGGGCTGCGGCGAAGCGATGGCTGGCCGCGCGCGAGGCCGATCTGCTGCCGGTGCCGTACTATCACGTGGTGTTCACGCTGCCGGTGCCGGTCAGCAGATATCGCCTATCAGAACAAGGCGGTCATCTACGACCTGCTGTTCAAGGCATCGGCCGAGACCCTGATCACCATCGCCGCCGACCCCAAGCCATCTCGGCGCCCGCGTCGGCATCACCTCGGTTCTCCATACCTGGGGTTCGGCGCTCACCCATCATCCGCATGTCCACATGATCGTGCCGGGCGGCGGCATCTCGCTCGACGGCGAGCGCTGGGTGGCGTGCCGGCCCGGCTTCTTCCTGCCGGTGCGCGTGCTCTCGCGCCTGTTCCGCCGACTGTTCCTGGAGAAGCTGATCGCGGCCCACAAAGCCGGCCACCTGAAGTTCTTCGGCGGCCACGCCGCCCTCGCAGACGCACAGGCGTTCGCCGCGTATCTCGCCCCACTGCGCCGTGTCGAATGGGTGATCTATGCCAAGCGCCCGTTCGGCGGGCCACAGGCCGTGTTGGCCTATCTGTCGCGCTATACCCACCGCGTCGCCATCGCCAACAGCCGACTGATTGCCTGCGACCGCAACGGCGTCACCTTCCGATGGAAGGACTATCGCGCCGAAGGTCGTGATCGTCAGAAGGTCATGACACTCGCTACCGCCGAGTTCATCCGCAGATTCCTGATCCACGTCCTGCCGCACGGCTTCCACCGCATCCGCCACTACGGCCTGTTCGCCAGCGGCACGCGCGCCGATAACATCGCCCGAGCGCGCCGCTTGCTCGACGCATCAACGGCACAGCCCGAGGCCGCGGATACCAGGCGCGCCGAGACTGAGGAACCCAAGCCGCTATCGCATCCGTGCCCGTGCTGCGGCGGTCGCATGATTATCATCGAGAGGTTCCAGCGCGGCTGCTCGCCGCGCACCCGTCCCGCGGCAGCCCCTGCCACGATCAGAATCGACACATCATGATCGGATCACGTTCGATGCAACATCCCAGTGCTGCACTTCTGCTGCGCCGGCTATCGGTCGGCAATGACCATGCTTGCCGTCGCGCTGCTCACGATAGTCGCCGTGTCGTTCCATCTCCGCCGCGCAACTCCAATTCTGCCCCTTGCAATCGGCCGACCCGCTCCGTCGCGCCCGCGATCGCTTGCCGAAAAAGCTCCCAACCAACCTCGACAAAACACCGGCAGCCTTCAAATCCCCATAGCGTCTGACGCGTCACCTCGCCACGCCTCCCGCGGTTTCCTCCCCTGGAGGTTTGCGTACGCCGGCCCCCGGTGACCGCTGCACCACCAGCATGGGGCCAGCATCCGCAAACCTTCACAGGAGCGGCCGTTCACGGTGCGGCGCTCCGTTTGCTCCCCGAAACTGGACGTTCTATATCCCATCAATCGGCGAAATTGCCCCCCCCTCGACAATTGACCACGCAAATTGCGGCGCACCAAAAATTGCGGACTTTGTTGGGGGTCGACAAGTGCCTCAGCACCGTCAATCTGCTCAACAATTCGTTCCGCCGTTTCTGGAGCTACACGCAGGAGGGTTGTACGCGGCGCGTCTTTCGATAGCTGGCGCGCATCGCTCACGTGGCCGCGATTGAAGCCGTGTCAAAAATTCGCTGCGATGAAAAATGACGGGGCGGCAGTTCTCTCCGCCCCGTCATCGCAATCAAGCAGACTTACTTGCCTATACAGGTGGCGACGGTAGCGGGCGTGCAGACATCGAGACCGGTGTAGGTAGGATCGGCGGGCGCGGGCTTGCCCGATTTCATCGCTGACAGCGCCAACATCGTCTTATAGCCCATTTCGAACGGACGCTGGCCGACCTGGCCGAGTGACAGGCCTTCCTTCATCTGGTCGATCTGCACCGGCAGGGTATCTGCCACTACAAGGGCAAGTGCTTTAGAGGCGATCTTAGCCTTATACGGTGCCACCGCGGCGCGGTTTGCGTCGGGAATGAACTGCGGGAAACCACCGGTCGGGATAAAGGCATCGAGGTTCGGATTCTTCGCCATGGTGTCGGTAAACTGCTGGACCGATACCGGGAAGTCGTCATTGGTATAAAGCGGACAACCCTGAATCTCGGTCCAACCATTCTGGCCGGTCAGGCGGTCGCCAGGGGAAGCAGCCGATTTCTTGCCTGCTAATGTATCGCGAATACCTTGCATCCGTTCATTGTGGTTGGCCGCAGCGGCGCCGCCCGACTGGATGCACACCGTGCCGCCCTTCGGCTTGATCTCCATGGCGAGTTTGGCGAGGTTCGTGCCGATCTCGTAATTATGGGTGCCGATATAGGCAGCACGCAGGGCCTTGCTGTCAGGCAGCAGGTCGAAGTCCCAGGTAAGAACGGGAATGCCGGCCTGCTTGGCAGCTTGCAACGCAACGGCGACCGCCGCGGCATTGGATGGCGATACGGCAATGCCGTTCACCTTCTTGGCGATCAGATCCTGCAGGATCTGCACTTGCTCCTCGCCGCCGCCGTGCTCACCGGGACCGATATACATGCATTCAAACGTACCCTTTGATTCCGCTTCGGCTTTCTTGCAGCCGTCTCGAGCCTGATCGAAGAACGGGTTGTTCATGTTCTTCGGCACCAAAGCGAAGACATCCTTCGCCTGGGCACCGGACATCGCCACGGAGACAGCGCCGAAAGCGATAGCCGTGCCTAAGAAAAATCTCTTCATCTCGTTTCCTCCTCGTTGACCTTCACTGATTGCCCGCAGTGAATTCGGTTTCTAACGGTGCTTTCTCAGCAACAGACGCTCCAAAATGGCCGCAACGATCGACTTGCCCCCGGTTTGCATGCCGAGAAGCACCGCGAGAATGATGAAAGCGCCGACGAATGCGCCCTGCCAATTGGAATCGATGCCGGCCATCAACAAGGCATTGCGGATGACCTCGAGGAAGGCAGAACCGATCAAAGCCCCGAAGGCAGTGCCCGCACCGCCCATCAGGTTGGCTCCGCCGATCACGGTCGCCGCGATGACGCGCAACTCATAGCCCTGCCCCATGGCATTGATGGCCGAGCCGTTGTAACCGAGCAGCAGAAGCGAGGCTAACGACGCGGTGAATGCGGAAAACACATAGGCCTGAAATTTGATCCAATCGACCGGAACACCGGTGAGCCGGGCAGCCTGCTCGTTGCCACCTATCGCAAAGAGATGGCGGCCCCAGGCTTTGGAATTGAACACGTAGCCAACGATGAGGGCCAGGCCAACCATGACCCAGAAATGCGAAGACAATTCTGGCATCCACTGCGGCGCCCAACCGGCCGGCGCGCGCAAGGGCCATTTCGCCTGGCCGATGGCTTTGACGATCGGTGCGTCGGGCCCGAACTGGTAGAGCATCTGGTTGGCCGAAAACACCACCGCAAGCGATCGCGCGATCGACAGCATGCCGAGCGTCACGACGAAGGAAGGCATGCCGACATAGGCCACGAAAAAGCCGTTGACCATGCCGCATGCGATCCCGGCAAGCATCCCCATCGCGAAGGCGACATACCAGGGATAATGCCAGGTAAGGAACAGGCCCGCGACAATCGCCACCAGGCCCATCACGGACCCGACAGAGAGATCAATGCCGCCGGTGATGATGACCACGGTCATCCCCATCGCCATGATTCCGATCGGTGCGAAGTTGCGGGTGACATTGGCGGCATTTTCGACGGTGCCGAAGCTCGGTTCATTGATGGCCATGACCACGACCAGCATGGCAAGCGCGATCGTCACCCAGAATGGTTGGCTCGCGAAAATGCGCGCAGCGAAAGTCTGTTCCTTGTTCTCTGCCACATCTGAAATTGCGGCATGACCGGGTTCGGCCGCCTTGACGAGATCATGCTGCACGGATCGCTCCCGTAATCAGGCCGGTGATTTCCTCCGGCGAGGTCGATGTCGTTGCTTTATCGGCAACCTTGCTACCGCGCCGCATGACGATGATGCGGTCGCTCACCGCGAACACATCGGGCATCCGATGACTGATGAGAATGACCGCCACACCCTGGTGCTTCAGACGGCGGATGAGTTCGAGCACTTCGGCTACCTGGCGCACCGAGATGGCGGCGGTCGGTTCGTCCATCAGGACGAGTTTGGCATTGGAAAGCCGGGTGCGGGCGATGGCCACCGCCTGACGCTGGCCGCCGGACATTTTCTTGACCAGATCGCGCGGCCTCGTTTCGGATTTCAGCTCGTCGAACAATTTGGCCGAGCGGTCGATCATCGCCTGCTTGTTGAGCACCCGAAACGGCCAGAACCCCTTGTTCAGCTCGCGGCCCAGAAACACGTTCTGCGCGGCGGTAAGATTATCGGCCAGCGCGAGATCCTGGTAGACGACTTCGATACCCTTGGCCCGCGCCTGGATCGGCTTATGGAAATGGCAGACCTCGCCGTCGACGAGAACTTCCCCGTCCGTTGGCGGAAAATTCCCGGCGATCAGCTTGACCAGAGTGGACTTGCCGGCACCATTGTCGCCCATCAATCCTACGACCTCGCCGGGCTCGACCGACCAGCTGATGCCGTTTACGGCGTGGATGGCGCCAAAACTCTTCGAAACGTTACGAACTTCAAGCAGAGCCACTCCAGCACCTCCCCTGTCATGCAACTCTTCCGGCTGCCCGCCGTTCGACCACTCTACCATAGGGCGCCCCCTGGCACCTCAGCGGCAATGGTTGCCGCCCCTACTCTATCGCCTGCCACGTCCGCGATTTGGATGACCGAACCGCCGTATCGATGATCTTCTGAATTTCCCAAGCTTCGCGAAAGTCCGGCCCGCGCCTCTCTCCACCAGCGATCGCTTCCAGGAATCCGGCGACCTCGATCGTCTTGAGGTCGTTAAAGCCGAGCTGGTGGCCCGGCGCGACGCAGAACAATCCGTAGGGATGATGCTGGGGTCCCGCCTCGATACGGGTGTAACCGCTATGGCGTGGATCGCCGCCTGCGCGATAGTGCAGCAGCTCATTGAGGCGCTCTTGGGTATAGACTAGAGACCCTTTTGTGCCGCTCAATTCAAACCCGAGCTGCATTTTTCGTCCTGTCGCCACCCAGTTTGCTTCGATCGATCCCCGGCATCCCCGCTCAAATCGCACCGTAAGGCGTGCAATGTCATCGACCTCGACGGCGCGGCGCTCCGACGAGCCAGCAGCAATTGGGCGGCTTTTGACCACAGTTTCCAAATCGGCATTGATGTGGCTGATGGGGCCGAGCAGAAATCGAGCCATTCCGATGATATGGCTGCCGATATCGGCAATGGCGCCCGCTCCGCCGCTCGCATCCACGCGCCAATTATAGGGAGCTTCCGGATCCGCCATGTAATCTTCAGCGTGAATGCCGCGAAAACCGGTGATGTCTCCGAGTTCTCCGGCCGCGACCATCGAACGCGCAAGTTTCAAGATCGGATTCTTGATATAATTGTAACCAGTCTGGGTCACGACGCCGGCAGCTTCAGCGGCATTCATCATGTCTTTTGCAGTATCGGCATTTGGCGCGATCGGCTTCTCGCAATGAACGTGCTTGCCCGCCGCTATGGCCGCAAGGGCCATTTCGCGATGAAGGACATTTGGCGTGGTGATCGAGACGATCTCAATATTCGGATCTTCGACGAGCGCACGCCAATCGGTTCGGTGACGGAGAAAGCCGAATTGTTTGGCGGCCTGCTCTGCCGCTTCCGCATTGATATCCGCGACTGACTGCAAGACTGGACGCAGGCTGCCCGGAAAAATGCCGGCAACAGCCCGATAGGCAAAGCTGTGGGCCTTGCCCATGAAGCCGGTGCCAATGACGCCTACGCCGATATCACGCATGTCGTCGCAATCCCTGTTCCGATCAGACTTTGACCGCTCGGCCGGTCAAGACGGACTCAAGCGCGCAGTCGGCCAGACGAAGCGCCTGGTGCCCATCATGCGGGGTCGTGGGCATTGGCGAGCCGCTTTCGAGTGCGTCAACAAATGCACCGAGTTCCGCCTTGTAAGCATCGGCATATCGCTCCAGGAAGAAATTCAGCAGCGGATCGCGCACTTCCGTTTCGGTCTTGCTCCAACGCCGGACCGTGGTCGGTCGCAGGTTTTCATTCAGCAGCATGCCGGTCGATCCAAAGATCTCCATCCGCTGATCGTAACCGTAGACCGCCTCGCGGCAGCAGTTGATATGGCATTGCCGACCCGAGGCCGTGCGCATCTGCACCATGAGCGTGTCGAAATCGTCGAATTTAGCCAATCCCGGATCCACAAGCCGGCTCGCCGTCGCCATGACCTCGGTCGGCTCTTCGCCAAGCAACCAGCGCGCCATGTCGAAATCGTAAATCACCATATCGCGAAAAATTCCGCCGGAATGAGCGACATAATCATGCGGCGGCATTCCGGGGTCGCGGCTCGTGATGATGACCTGCCGCACGTCGCCGATTTCGCCGGCATCGATTGATCGGCGCAGTTGCCGGGCGCTGGGATCAAAGCGACGGTTGAATGCCACCATGACACGGCCTTTGAGCCGTTCGATCTCATCGACAGCAGCGTCCACTTTCGCAATGTCGAGATCGATAGGCTTCTCGCAAAGCACGGCCTTTCCTAACTTCACCGCGTGAAGAGTCAAACTGACATGGGTATCCGTCGGCGTGCCGACGATGATTGCATCGACATCGGTTCGCTCAATCGCCGTGATGGGATCAAGCGAGGCCTCACAACCATGATGATCGGCCAGGTCCCTGGCCGCGGTGCCATATGGGTCAGCAATCGTGACAAGCTTTGCCTTGGGATTTCCCGCCACGCTGGCCGCATGGATTTTCCCAATTCGCCCAGCACCCAGAACCGCAACTCGCAACATATTGGAAACTCCGGCCTATCCTGCGGTTAGCCGCCCCCTTCGCCAAACACGTGTCGATGCGCTGACGTCGGAAGCATCGGTGATGCAAGCAACTTGGTCCTGCACAATTTTCGAGATGATTGAACCTCAGAAGCCAGCACGTTGGCGCAAGGTCGTCAGGACGTGATGAGACTATCTGTCAGGCTTACCTCCCGTGATCGCAACCGCTTATGCGGCTCTTCTGTTTATAGGCAGCGAGCAAATCTGCTCTTGCGACTTGAGTGACGCTCCTCTCTTTGTTGGCGGCCCATTCGCTGTCAACAATTATCATTGCTTATTCTAACTTTTGCAACAATAATTTCCATATCGGCAAATGAACTTTTTGATACCTGCCGCAATCACCCAGATTCTGGGACGCCAAAGGTAATGACTTTCAGGCCAGCGATGGAAACGCAGGCGAGGAACGAGAATGCCAACCAAGCGCACCGGACCAGCAGCGACAATCCCGAAAAATTATGAGGGGATCGTCAATCTGATCACCCGCGATTATCCAAATCTATCGACCGGATTTCAGCAGATCGCGCGATTCCTGACGCAGAATCCAAATGTCGTGGCCCTCGAATCGATCAACGCCGTCGCCGCCAAATGCAAGACGCATCCATCGAGCCTCGTCCGCTTCGCCCAGAGCCTCGGCTACTCCGGCTTCAAACAATTGCAATCGGTCTTTCAGACGAGGCTTGCCACCGCCGCGCCCGGATTTCGGGAACGTATCAGCGCTCTTGAAAGTGAACTCTCACGAAATAGGGACCACGGCAGTCTCGGTTATTTGCGGGACCTGGTCGTGCGCGACATGGCCGCTCTGCAAGATCTGCTCGAAGGCATATCGGAAGAAACCCTCGCCCACACCGCCAAAATGCTCGTGCAAGCTGAAACAATTTACATTGCCGGGCAACTTCGATCCGAACCGATCGCGCAATTACTCAGGTATCTTCTGACGATGCTGCGTCGCCGTGTCGTCCTGCTCGACCCTGCTGGAGGTCTAGCACAGGAAATGGCCGCAACCATGACCGGCCGCGACGTCCTGATTGCGATCGCATTTCGACATTACGCCAAGGAAGTCATTGTCATATCCGACGTGGCCGTGACCAATGGAACTTCCATCGTCGCCATTACGGACAGCCAATTGTCGCCGCTTGCAAAAGACGCCCGGACTCTTTCACGATTCCGGAGGATGAATATTTGTTCTCCAGATCTCTCGCCGCACCAATGTGTTTGGTCCAGTGCATTGCAATGGCAACGGCCGCCCTGCTCCAGCCGGGCCGGAACTCGACGCCGCGAATTCCGACTGTGACCGAGATGGATCGGAATCGAACTGTCGCGCAAACACGACAGCAAAGGCATTCTGCCAAGCGATGAATTAAGCGATCCGACTTTTGGCAATTTATCTTGCTAAAAGTACGAAATGACAATAAATATTCCCGAAACCGAATATGCACCGTTGTAAGGTGATCGAGAATTTCGGGAGGAACGCGCATGTCAACGGTTCGCTGCACCATGGCGCAGGCCTTGGTTCGCTATCTGTGCAATCAGTTTACGATCATTGATGGCAAAAAGGAGATGCTGTTTCCCGGCGTCTTTGCGATTTTTGGCCACGGCAACGTCACTTGTCTGTCGGAAGCGTTGGAGGCCGCAAAAGATACGCTGCCGACCTGGCGCGGCCAGAACGAGCAATCGATGGCGCTGGCGGCCGTCGGCTTCGCCAAGGCCAAACGCCGCCGCCAGATCATGGTCGCCACCTCCTCGATCGGACCCGGTGCATTGAACATGGTGACTGCCGCCGGCGTTGCCCATTCCAACCGCCTGCCGGTCCTGCTGCTATCCGGTGATACATTCGTCAATCGCCGCCCCGATCCAGTCATGCAACAGGTCGAACACTTCGGTGACCCTTCGATCAACGTAAATGACGCCTTCCGCGCGGTGACGCGTTATTGGGATCGCATCACCCATCCGGAACAGATTGTCTCGTCGCTGCCGCAGGCTGTCGCCGTCCTGCTCGATCCGGCGGATTGCGGCCCGGCTTTCATTGCGCTGCCGCAGGACGTGCAGGAAATGGCCTGGGATTACCCGGAAGCCTTTTTCAAACCGACCGTCCATGCCATCCCGCGTCCGCGCGCCGACAAAGATCGCCTGGTTCAGGCGCTGGAAATTCTCAAAGGTGCCAAGCGACCGCTGATCATTTCAGGCGGGGGCGTACGCTATTCCGGCGCCGAAGACGTTCTCGGCGCGTTTGCGACAGAGCGCGGCATTCCGGTTGCCGAAACCATTGCCGGCAAGGGTACGCTCACGCACCATCACCCAGCCCATATCGGCCCAATCGGCATCGTCGGCTCGACCTCGGCCAACGCTTTGGCAGCTGAAGCCGATGTCATTCTGGCGATCGGTACCCGCTTGATGGATTTCACCACCGGCTCGTGGACCTGCTTTGCGCCTGACGCCAAATTCATCTCGATCAACGCTGCGCGCTTTGATGCAACCAAGCATCACGCCCTCGCGGTCATTGGCGACGCGCGCGAAACCTTGGCCGAACTGGCGGCCTCCCTCAAAGGGTGGAAGTCGGACGCCAAATGGACGAACCGCGGCAAATCCGAGTTCACCAAATGGAATGAAGCGCTCGATTCCTATCAAAAGCCCACCAATGAGCCCGTTCCGACCTACGCGCAGGTGGTTGGTGTGGTCAGTTCGCATGCCGGCGAGCGCGACTATCTCATCGCCGCCGCTGGCGGCCTGCCCGGCGAAGTGATGAAGAACTGGCGCGTCAAACAGCCCAATACTTTCGACTGCGAGTTCGGCTTCTCCTGCATGGGCTATGAAATTGCGGCTGGATGGGGTGCGGCCATGGCTGACCCGACCCGCGTTCCGATCGTCATGGTCGGTGACGGCACCTATATGATGATGAATTCGGATATCTATTCAACCGTTCTTACCGGCCACAAGATCATCTTGATCGTTTGCGACAATGGCGGCTATGCCGTGATCAATCGTTTGCAAAACGGCAAGGGCGGCGCGAGCTTCAACAACCTGATCAAGGATTGCCGCGTCAAGCAACCGTTCGCCGTGGACTTTGCCAGGCACGCCGAAGCCATGGGGGCGCTCGCACGAAAGGTCGAAAGCCTCGCCGATCTCGGTGCGGCGATGGACTGGGCCAAGAGCACCGACCGCACCACGGTTTTGACGATCGTCTCCGATGCCTTCACCTGGACACCTGGCGATGCCTGGTGGGATGTCGGCGTGCCACAGGTCAGCGCCCGCGAAAGTGTTCTCGAAGCCTCGAAAGGCCAACTCGAAGGCCGCAAGAAACAGCGTGTCGGCGTCTAACGCCGTTGCTTGACAGGCAGAAAAATTTCCGGAGATTTTTATGAAGGCGAAATTGGGTATCGCTCCGATCGCATGGTGGAATGACGATCTTGAGGAACTGAGCGACGACGTCTCGCTCGAAGAATGTCTGCGTCAAGCAGGTGTGGCTGGTTTCACCGGTATGGAGACCGGCCGCCGTTTCCCGATGGATGCGACAGTGCTCGGCCCGATCCTCAAAACCCACAAAATGAACGTCTGTGGCGGCTGGTTCTCCGGTTTGCTGCTTGATGGCGACCTGGAGCAGGAAAAGCAGCGCATTGCCGAGCAAATGGCGCTGTTTAAAGCGGTCAATGCGCCCTGTATCGTTTACGGCGAATGCGCCCGCACCATTCAGGGCGACCGTTCGAAGCCTCTGGCCACCAAGCCAAAGCTTTCAGAGGACGAAATCAAGGCCTATGCCCGCAAGATGACAACGTTCGGCGAATGGTGCGCCGAACAGGGCGTGCCCCTGTCCTATCACCACCATATGGCCGCCGCGATCGAAACGGAGCCGGAGCTCGACATGTTCATGAAACACTCGGGCGAAGGCATCCCGCTGCTTTTCGATGCGGGCCATATGGCGTTTGCGGGCGGCGATGTCATGCGCGTAATCGACAGGCACCACAAGCGCATCACGCATGTTCACACCAAGGATGTGCGCATGGATGTGATCGACAAGCTTGACCGCAAGAGAGAGAGCTTTCTTGACGCCGTCGTAAAGGGCGCCTTCACGGTGCCGGGCGACGGCTCGCTCGACTTCGCCGCCATCGTCCGACGGCTGGCTTCCTATGGTTATGAGGGGTGGTTCGTCGTCGAGGCCGAGCAGGATCCAAAGATCAGCCCACCGCTCACAATGGCAAAAAAAGGACACGCAGAACTGGTGCGCGTGATGGCGTTGGCTGGCTATGAGGTCGTGCAATGAACCGCTGGGATCACAAGGCGTGCGTGATCGCCGGCGCGACACAGCGGCTCGGCGCAGCGACCGCCCGGGAAGACCACTGTGAACGGATCGAACGCGTCTGAAAGGCGTTGGGCCGGGGAAAGCTGAAGGACCGAATAAATGAGCGTTGGCGTGGGTGTCATTGGAACAGGCGTGATGGGTTCAGAACATGCGCGCCTACTCAATCGCGCGATCCCCGACGCGCATCTCGCGGGTGTCTTCGACGCCGATGCCGCCCGCGCGCAAGCGGCTGCCGCCGGCGCCACGGTCTTTCCTGACCCTCGCTCGCTGATCGGGTCGGACCGCGTTGCAGCGGTAGTCATCGCTTCGCCGGACGCGACCCATGCGGAACTGGCCCTGGCCTGCCTGGAAGCAGGCAAGCCCGTGCTGTGCGAAAAGCCGCTGGCTACGTCCGCGGCAGACGCCCTGCGGGTGGTTCAGGCCGAAGCAGCGGTGAAGCGCCGGCTGATCCAGGTTGGTTACATGCGCCGGTTTGATCCCGGCTATCAGGAGATGAAGCGGATAAAGGATGAAGGCGGCGTGGGCGCAACCGTTTTGCTGCACAATGTGCACCGAAATGTGAGCGCGCCGGAGTGGTTCACCGGACCGATGGCCGTGACGAATTCATTCGTGCACGAGATCGACGTCAGCCGATGGCTGACCGGATCAGAAATGGTCTCGGCCCATGTCGCCGGCGGGCCCGGTGGCGAACCGCTGATGATCACGATGCGGACCGACCGCGACGAGATCGTGTCGACCGAGGTCTTTATCAACGCCGCCTACGGCTATCATGTCCATGCCGAACTGGTCGGCCGGCAAGGAACCGTCGCGCTGGTGCCACCAGCGCTCACGATGCGCAACAAGGACCGTATTGGCGGGCTCTCCTATCCCGACAACTGGATTCCGCGCTTTGCGGACGCCTATCGCCGACAATTGACTGACTGGATCAGCGGCGTGAAGACAGGAAATCCGGTCGGGGCAAGCGCCTGGGACGGCTACGTAGCATCGGCCATTGCCGAGCAGATCGCAGCGAGTCTGGCCGAGAGCCATGCGACCACGCTGAAATACCCGTCACGTCCGTCGCTATATGACTGAACCCATGAGCCAAACCATGGGCGGGACGTTTCATCCGCTTGTCCATGCATTCAATCGGCGAAACGCGGGAGAGAATTGATGATCAACTATGCCGTCGTCGGCGCCGGCTGGATCTCGCAGCAAGCGTTCCTGCCGGGGGTGGTTCAGTCCGGAAACTCGCGGGTTACGGCCATCGTGACCGGCGACCGCGCAAAGGCGACGCTGCTTGCGGAATTTTACGGCATTGGCACGGTTGTCGGCTATGATGGCTACGACGCACTGCTGGCCGGCCCCGGGATCGACGCGGTCTACATCGCTTTGCCGAACCACATGCATGCTGACTACGCCCTTCGGGCCGCACGCGCCAGCAAGCATGTCATGGTCGAGAAGCCGCTCGCCGTGAGCGAAGACGAAGCACTCGCCATGATCGCCGCGGCGCGCAGTGCAAACGTATTTCTGATGACCGCGTACAGATTGCACAACGAACCGGGAACCGTCGCCGCTCTCGAACATATCCGTGCTAATGCCATCGGTCGGCCGTTGTTCTTTCAATCTGTGTTCAGCTTCCAGACGGCGATGGGGAATCATCGGCTGAAAGCCTCGGCCTGGGGTGGGCCGCTTCAGGATGTTGGTGTCTATTGCATCAATGCCGCCCGTCATGTCTTCGCGGAAGAGCCGATCGAGGCGATAGCGATGTCGCACCGACCGGACAATGACCCGCGCTTTGGCGATATCGACGCCTCGGTGGCCGCGATGTTGCGATTTCCGTCGGGTGGCCTCGCGCAATTCGTGGCCAGCTTCGGCGCGGCGGCAGTCGATAATTACCGGGTCATCGGAACCTCGGGGGATCTCGAACTCGACCCGGGATTCTTGTTTCAAACCGCGACACGGTTGCGACTGCGCCGTGACGGAAGGATCGTCGAGACTCAATTTCCGCAGATCGACCAGTTTGGCGCGCAGGTCGGCTACTTTTCGGATTGCATCAGGTCAGGAACGCCGCCTGAAGCAGATGGCGAGGAGGGGTTAGCGGACATGCGCGCACTGATCGCAATCGAAAGGGCCGCTTCGACAGGAAAACCACAAGCGATTTCAGCTCAGCCGCGTTCTCGCCATCCGACCCCCGACATGGTGCGGCTTACTCCCATAACCGATCGTCGCCTCGTTCTCTGATTGCCAGGGCCGGTTACAAAATCGAAGGACAATCGTCATGAATGGACTGACTGGAAAAATTGCCGTTACCCCGATCAACGTCGTACACCCAAATCTTCGGTAATATCGCGCGCTTCGATCGTCTTCTATCGCAAGAAGAGCACGCTGCGCCTCGCCTCATCGCAGTCACATCGAGCTACAGAGAGACCTTCGGGCGGTCTTTTGTTTGGCCCATTCGTAGTCGGTGCGCCGGAGCAAGATCAGGTAGACACCAACAAGTGCGCGGCAGGGAATGAAGAACCAGGACTGACTCTGACATTCAGGAGCGTGGCACATGAAGCGCATCGTGTTTGGTCTGATCCTTATTGTTACAGTTCCTTACCTTGTTGGCAGTGTGACAGCCCGCCGACCTTGATGGCCGCTACTCCAATTCGCCGCTTAAGCCATGGCTTGATCATCTTGCGAGCGGCAAGGGCTCTGCTGCTCGATGGCGGATGGCGAAACGATCGCAGACCCCGATTGGGACGCAAAGGACGGCCATTATCGAGTCCGGCTCGAAACTGGCTGGATCGATGTTCTCGACGATGCGTTGATTACCGAACCGAACCTAGCAGTCTTACCACGGCTTGGCCGTTGCGGTCCGACAATCAAATCTCAATCCGGGCAGCATGACTTAGCGCGCTCAGTCCCACAGGCGGCTTTTGCGTTGAATGCTGTAAGGTCGGCGTAAGTCAGATCGGCTAAAGGTGGGAGCTCCAATATTGGAGCTCACATATGATTGCCAAAATCCTATCCCGCACTTCGGGGATCAACCTCGATATTGGGACACTTAAAACTATCATCATGTTTTGTGCAATTGGTCTGACAGTCTCGTTGATGTGCCTTTTGCACGGGATCGATCTTAGTCCCGGATTTCTCTGAACTATCGGGGAAACATGAAAGGCATGCTGACTCAGGCGGAAAAACCTCCTCGGCGCTGATGCAACGGAATGCAAACTGATCAGCGAGCTTGCGACCACTGACCTAAAAGCGCGCGCTGTTCAATCGGCTTGCCGACCATCTCGGCGCGCTAGTACCTCGGCACATAGATTTTGACGTGTTGATCTGGGACCTGCAAGACGGGAAGATTTTCTGACGGAACGATGACCTCGATGCTGCGCGGGGCGCCCGGTGTTCTTCGGATCAGACCAGCGCGTTCGAGAGTGAGGATCATCTGGTGCACGGTCGGCGGTGTGACGCCGAAATAGCGTTGAATGTCGCGTTCGGCCGGCGGCTGTCGGTTGACGCGGGTATAGGCGTCGATGAACGCCAGATATTGGCCCGGCTTGGGCGTAAAGCTGGGCTTTGCCTTGCCAGACATTTGATTCATCAGTCGATTCAGCTGGGCCTCCACGACGGAGGCTGCGATGAATGTACGCTATCATGTCAAATTGAGCCGGAGCGAGCGGGCGGAGTTGGGGTTTCTCCTGCAAGGAGGCACGCAGGCGGTGCGCAAGCTCAAGCGAGCGCAGATCCTGTTGGCGGCGGATGCAGGGATGAGCGACGACGACATCACCACGAGTGTGGGGGTCGGCGGCTCGACGGTCTATCGGACCCGGCGTCGCTTCGTAGAAGGCGGCCTGGCTGCGGCCTTGAGCGAAGAGCCGCGTCCCGGGGCGGAGCGCAAGCTCACCGGCAAGGAGGAGGCGCTGCTGGTGGCCACCGCCTGTTCGAGCCCTCCGGCCGGCCGCGCGCGCTGGACGCTGGAGCTTCTGGCCGACGAAATGGTCAAATTGACGTCTCACGAGAGCCTGTCGCGCGAGACGGTGCGGCGGCGCCTGGCCGAGAAGGATCTCAAGCCGTGGCGCAGGAGCATGTGGTGCATTCCGAAGGTCGACGCGGAGTATGTCGCGCGCATGGAGGATGTGCTCGATCTTTACGCCGAGGCACCGGATCCGCGGCAGCCGGTGGTCTGCTTCGATGAGAGCCCGATCCAGCTCATCGGCGAGGTTCGCCCGCTGATCCCGGCCAAGCCGGGCCAGATCGAGCGTTACGATTACGAGTACCGGCGCAATGGCACTGCCAATCTGTTCGTGGTCATCGACGTGAACCGTCCGTGGCGCAAGGTGAAGGTGACCGAGCACCGCGCCGCCGCGGACTTCGCGGCGTGCATGCGCGAACTCGTCGACGTGCATTATCCCAAGGCGGATCGCATCCGCGTGGTGCTGGACAATCTGTCAACCCACAAGGCTGGTGCCCTCTATCAGGCGTTCCCGGCCCCGACGCTCGCCGCCTGCTGCGTCGCCTGGAGTTCCATTACACGCCCAAACACGCCAGCTGGCTCAACATGGTCGAGATCGAGATCGGCATCTTCTCACAGCAATGCCTTGACCGCCGCATCGACAGCTACGCCAAGCTCATTGCCGAGACCGCCGCATGGGAAAAACGCCGTAACGCCGAGCGCGCTCGCATCAACTGGATGTTCACAACCGAGAATGCGCGGACCAAATTGCGACGCTCATATCCCAAAATCGTCGAAACAGCCTCCAAAAAACAAAGAGTCATAACCTCTTGTCGGGGTACTAGTACCCACTTTTCTTGGAACATGAGTTGTGATTCAAGGTCGGGATGATACCCGAAGCAAGAGAAGTCGACCTTTCGAGGAAAGATCGCAAGGTGCTTGAGGCGCGTTGTCGCTCACCGGTGACATTGCATCGCGATTTGAAGCGGGCGCGGATAGTCCTTTTGGCGGCGGACGGGCGCAGCACCCGGTCGATCGCCAAAGAAGTTGGTGTCCAGCCGCGGATTGTCAGCCTTTGGCGGCATCGCTATGCCGATCAAGGGCTCGAAGGGCTGCAAGACAAGCCGCGGCCCGGCAAGCAGCCGATCTATACGAAGACGACCGACAAACGGATTTTGAAGTTGTTGGATAAGCCGCCCCCGCAAGGGTTTGCACGCTGGACCGGCCCTCTGCTGGCTGGGGCGCTGGGCGACGTTGACGTCCAATATGTCTGGCGGTTCCTGCGCAGCCACAAGATCGACCTCGCGGCTCGCAAGTCCTGGTGTGAGAGCAACGATCCGAACTTTACGGCCAAAGCCGCCGATGTCGTCGGCCTTTACGTCGCCCCACCGGCGAAGGCTATTGTGCTATGCGTGGACGAGAAGCCCTCGATCCAGGCTTTGGAGCGAGCGCAGGGCTATCTGAAGTTGCCCAATGGCCGCGCCTTGACCGGGCAGAGCCACGATTACAAGCGGCACGGCACCACAACATTGTTTGCGGCGCTTGAGGTCGCGACCGGAAAGATCATCGCTACGCATTCAAAACGCCGTCGCCGTGTCGAGTTTCTCGATTTCATGGACAGCCTCACTGCGGCGTTCCCGGGCCGAAAGCTTCACGTCATGCTCGACAACCTCAACACCCACAAGAAGAATGAGGACTGGCTTGAAGCCCATCCTGATGTGCAATTCCATTTCACGCCGACCAGCGCGTCCTGGCTCAATCAGGTCGAGGTATGGTTTTCGATCTTGCAGGGGCAGTCGCTCAGCGGAACCTCCTTCACAAGCCTCAAGCAGCTTCAGGAACACATCGATGCATACGTCGGAGCGAGAACGTGAATTGACTTGGATCAATATTGCCCACTGACTGAGTGCCCTAGTGTTGTGCCGACTTCGAGGTGGTTCCAATGCGCACGTTGGCTTTCACTATTTTGACGATGGGTATAGCCCTTGCGGCCGGGCAAGCCCGGGCTCAGACATATGGCCCGATTTACGGCCCCTGGGCTTATGAGAGCGCACCGGATAGCTACTGCCTGCAAGGGCGCCAATGGGGCTATCCCGGCAATTGCCAGTTCTCCAGCTACGCCCAGTGCATGGCCACCGCGAGCGGTACTGACGCCGGTTGCGGGATCAATCCCCACTACGCGTTCGCGCGCCAGCGGCGCGGCGACTATCGGGCCCGATACTGAGCGGCGGATGATCGAGTTGATCAGTCATCCGCCCAGCGTGTGAGCCGGTACCCTTTTTGCCTCATCTCCTTGTCAAAGGGAGTCAGCAGGATATTGCTCAACAAAGGTGAGATGACTCCCCCTTGCGGGGTTCCCCGTGGAGTCTCGAACCGCTGACCCTTTGCCTCGTAGCCCGCCTTCAGCATCTGTCGAATGAGCTTCAACACGCCGCTGTCGGCGATTTGCTTTCCGACGAGAGCCATGAGTTTCTCGTGATCCACGGACCCAAAGTAGTCTTTTAGGTCCGCATCCACGATCCACTCGTTTCCAGCCTCCACTTCACGCCAGATTTTGGCCAGGGCATCGGCGGTCTTGCGACCCTTGCGATACCCGAAGCTGCTCGGATCAAAGACCTTCTCAAAGATCGGCTCCAGGCGATTGACCAGCGCCTGCTGGCAGACCCGGTCATAGACCGAAGGTATGCCGAGAGGCCTTGTCTTGCCCGGAGCCCCTCTTTTCGGGATCTCCAGTCGTCGCACGGCTTGTGGCCGATAGGTCTTCTCTCGGAGCTCGCGATGGAGCCGCTCCAGATTCGCATCCAGGTCGGCCTCAAATTCTCCGATCGTCACCCCATCTGTGCCACCTGCACCCTGATTGGCGCGAACGCGCTCCCACGCGAGCTTCAAGTTCTTGCGTGAGTAGACTTTGTCCACCAGAGAGTGGACCTTCTGCTTCTGACCTTCGAACGTCAAATGATCGGACAGTTTCCTCGAAGCGTGACGTTCGGGTTTTTCACAAAGGGAACTTTCCATCTTCACGCTCCTTTCTCATCTACCTCGATCGCTTGAAGCTCGATCCATTCACGAACGTCCTTCCCCGGATCACTCACAATCTGCCGTTTCCGGTCACGCGAGTTGTTCGTCTCGCGCTTCAGGTACTATTACGTTCTCCGACTCCTGCATGCGCTTCACTTCCCACTTCGCTTTCGCTTATAGGGTCGCTTACCCGGCTTTGGGCCGGGACTCATGCAGGTCTCCTGGGGTCACGCATGAATCTTCCGTATCGTGCCGTCAGCAAACACCTTGGTACGATGGGTGAATGAGTAACGCCTTCGCCCCCATAGTGCGGGCTCGACCTTGCCCCATCTTTGGCCGACCTGTTCATCTTCGGGGTGGCCCCATTGATTACAGCCCGATACTTCTCCTCAGACCCTTCGGATTCAGGATCACTCCTGACACCCTGCCCTCCGGGGCACTCTGAGCAAATGGCTTCAGGTCCGTCTTGGCTGTCTCCGGCTTTCACCTTCGTGCCCGTTTAGACTTCTCCATACCCTTCTTGCTCTCCCGGCCAGCGAGGAATTACCCCCGCCTTCGGATACAGCGCCCCTCATTCGAGCGCCGAGGGGACTTTAACCCCCATGACTCATGCGCTGCCCAGCGCACACTACGAGGTAGTCCGCCCCTCTCCGGCGCGTTAGTACTTTCGGCCTTGCGGTTGGTGCCGCTTGTGCCTTTTCCCTTTTGCATCGCCGGTCAGGTTCTCAAGTTCCGTACGAAAGCCCAGATGAGGGTCACGCCTCCTGCACACCGGACACCACATAGCCAGTAAGTAGGTTGCCGCCACGCTGTTCTCGGAACCAGGGGAATGCTCCGATTTTGATGTCGTCTAACGTTCTTTCGATGCTTCAGCAGAGGTTCGCTTGCGCTCGTCTCTCTCATCCATACATGACGCGATCAATATCGCGCCTTTTGACCATGACGTTCACCACCGCGGCTTTTGTCCGAAGCAGCTCATGGCAGTTTGAAGCCTCCTCCTACAAAGCGGCTCCGAAGGGTCCTCCTTCATCTCACGTACAGCACAGCGCTTTCGCGCTTTCTTGACACAATCCCCTGTCAACGCTTCGCCAATACCCTCGCGGGTATCTGCGCATAACTCGGGGTCGATGCGGTTCACTACTCCTTCATCGTGATGGACTTGCACCATCTACTCCTTGCCGGTCTCCCGGCGCACTCCGGGTTACCCTTGAAATCGGACATCGCTCGATACAGTTGGCATGTCGCAAACGTGCCAATGACCGCCAAGGTCGTCACCCATGGACGTAACGTCATATTCCAGATGGCGAGGTGGCGGTAACTGTCGAAGTGCACGTCTGCCTTGCAGGGATCCAGGAAAACCACGAATATCCAAGCCAGTTCGCGAGCTATCTGGGGGATCCCGGCTTACATAAGAACGTCATTTGAATGGGAGAATTCGATATGAAATTGTTTGGTTCCAGGTTGTTCGGGCGGGCTATCAAGGCTGCTGGGGTCGGCGCCGCGCTCATGTTGTCGGTGTCGGTAAGCCATGCCCAGTCGGGGCCATTTACCGGTTTTAACGGATCGTGGTCCGGCAACGGCACAGTCGCGCTTTCCGACGGAACAACCGAGCGCATCCGATGCAAGGCCAGCTACAATGTCAACAGCACCGGACTGGGTCTGAAGCAGAACTCTCCGTTGCGCCAGCGACAGCTACAAATTCGACTTGAGTACCGACGTTACGAGCCAGGGCAACCGCGTCTCCGGCAACTGGAGCGAAGCGAGCCGGAATATTTTCGGCACTCTGCAGGGCACGGCGGGCGGTGGCCAGATCGAGGTGTTCGTCGAGGCTTCGGGATTTGCCGCCAGCGTGACGTTGCGGACCACCGGCAACAAGCAGACGGTGCAGATCAGTTCCAAGGGCGAGATCAGGGGCGTCAATATCACGATGTCGAAGGGCGGCTAACGCCGCCCCTCCTTCCGCTCACTCCGCCGGCTTCGCGCGACCTGCCGTCCCGCGAAGCCGCTGCGACAGGTTGATCATCCACATCGCCGTCGGCCGCAGCATGAAGAGATCCGCGACCAGGGCCAGGGGCAGCGAAAGAAAGGGGGATCGCAACTCAGCTCAAGACGATGACGGGGCTCGATGTCCGGTTCGGGTCAAAAACGCGAAACTCCGGCGGCGCATGTCTGCTTTCGCCCCAAAAGATGGGCTAATCGGCCGGCCCAGCTTGTGGATAGCTGAAGATTTTGGGTGCTGCGCTTCAGGCTGATGGTGAAAACGAGGTCCGTGGTGACGGCCTCAAGCATCAGAAGGAGAAGCGCAGCATGGACCATTTTGCTGGATTGGACGTATCGGTCAAGGAGAGCAGCATCTGTATTGTGGATGACACAGGCAGGACCGTGCGGGAAGTGAAGGTGGCAAGCGAACCTGAGGCCCTGCTGAAGGTTCTTGGAAACCCGGCCTACCGCTTCAAGCGAATTGGATTGGAAGCCGGGCCGCTGTCGCAGTGGCTGTTCAGCGCTCTCGCCGAAGCCGAGTTGCCGGTGGTCTGCGTTGAAACCCGGCACATGCAGGCGGTGCTGAAGGCGCAGATCAACAAAACGGATCGCAACGATGCGCGCGGCATCGCCCAGATGATACGGGCGGGACTTTACCGTCCGGTGCATGTGAAGACGCTCCGCAGCCAGAAACTACGTATGCTGCTGACCCATCGCAAGCTATTGCAGTCGAAGGCGATCGCCATTGAGAACGATCTGCGCGGTACTTTACGTAACTTCGGCCTCAAGGTCGGAATGGTGGGAAAGGTGAGGTTTGAGGCCCGCATCCAGGAGCTTGTCGAAAACTTCCCGGATCTGGCTGAGTTAGTCGAACCGCTGCTCATCGTCCGGCGAGCGCTCCGCGAACAGATCGTCATCCTGCACCGCCGCTTGCTGGCCATCGTGCGAGACGATGAGGTGTGCCGGCGCCTGATGACGACCCCCGGTGTCGGCCCCGTGGTGGCGCTGACCTATCGCGCCACCGTGGATGTGCCTGCCCGGTTCCGTAAATCCAAGTCCGTCGGGGCGGTGTTTGGGTTGACCTGCTCCCGATATCAATCGGGCGAGGTCGATTGGAGCGGCAAAATATCGCGCTGTGGCGATGAGATGATGCGGACGATGCTCTACGAAGCAGCTCAGAGCATGATGCATTCAAAAAAATGGTCCTGGCTCAAGGCGTGGGCCATGCAGATTGCCAGGCGCCGCGGGATGAAAAAGGCGATCGTGGCCCTGGCTCGCCGGCTGGCCGTGATCATGCACCGCATCTGGGTTGACGGCACCGAGTTCCGGTGGACCCGGGAGCAAGCCGCGACAGCAGCATGAAAACCATTCAGGATAAGACCCGATAGGAGAAAACTAGAGCTCCACCGAGCGGTGGAAAGATGTCCCTCGCGGGACGATGGATGAGGTGAGTTCGCATGTCCGCTTGGACCTGCCATTCGATTGACGGCAAGGCCGCCCAAAAGATTGTTCCGCCTCGTCCTCGAATCCCATGATGGAAGGACCCTGGCGTCGATTCCGAAGAGAAGCACGAGCCCGTGAGCGACATCGACATTGCGGTGGTGGATAGTCTGAAAGCGCTTGACCCCAAACGGCCGATTAGAGAAGCGGACATCTCTCGTTTTATGAGTACACGCCCTAGTAGTTACTTGGGAGGGTCAACATGGGTTCTCTTCAACGGCGCACTGCCGCCATCATTGATATGCGCCTAACAGCCATCACCGACACCACAGCTAATCTAAAAGCTCAGCTATGCGAACTAAAAAGGCTACGCGACCGGATCAAGAAAGCTCAACTATCGGCACGAAGATCAGGGCGCAGAGACCATAGTAAAGAACGACGCATTTAAATGGACCAACTCAGTTCGCGGCCACTTTCACATGTTGAGTGGGTGACCGTCGAAAGGGACGCACATGGATAGAGCGCTCTCGCTGCTGATTTCAGCAGGAATAGCTGCCTTTGGCGTTTGGATCGTAGGCTACATAACGTCGGGATCGCCCTCAGGTTGGACGCTCACGGGAATTTTGCCCATCACACTGGGCTCGATCAGCCTTTATCAGGCAGCCGGTGAAGCTAGGCTTGCCCGCTGACGCCGCTCCGGCAGGCCGACGAGGTAATCGCACGAGTCCGGGACTTCGGTTGTTGGCACCTTTGAGACATGCCAACGGGCACTGGCACCTGCTGCTAGCAAGAAGGAGTGTTCGCGACTTCATAGCTCTCTTCGGTGCTGCAGCGGTCTGGCCGCTGCAGGCGCTCGCTCAGCAGCCCGCGAAAATCCGGCTCATTGGGTATCTCGACTATGGAGGCGGCATATCGCCCAGCGGCGGCTTTGCACCTTTCCACGACGCCTATCGGCGCAGACCCTTCCTGGAGGGATTGCGGGAACGTGGCTGGATCGAGGGACAAAATGTTAGCATTGAGCGACGGTTTCCGGCGGGCCAGGCAGATCGGCTTCCTGCTCTAGCCGCCGAACTCGTTGCCCTCAACGTCGACGTGATACTAGCGGCGGCCACCCCCGCAGCCAAGGCTGCGCAGAACACGACCAACAGGATCGCGATCGTGATGGCCGACCCCGGTGACGCGGTGCAGCTCGGACTTGTTGCCAGCCTTGCACGCCCCGGGGGCAATATCACTGGCGTGACCTCGCTTGCCCCGGAACTGGCAACCAAGCGCCTTGCATTGCTCAAAGAGGCATTTCCCAAGACCACGCGCGTTGCGGTTCTCTGGAATTCCGCCATCCCGCCCGCGGAAGTGGCGTTGAAGGAGCTGCGCGCCGCCGCGCCCTCGCTAGGAGTCGACTTGCAATTCGTGGAAGTGTCGGGACCGCCCGGGTTCGCGGAGGCATTCGCGGCCATCTTGCGAGAACATGCCGACGCGCTCTCCTATTTCCGGATCCACTGACATTCGGAAACAAAGAATCGATCATAGGATTCGCCAACAAGAATACGATCGCCGCGCCAAGCGCCTTCGCGGTTTTGAGGTTGATGATCAGCTCGAACTTTGTGGGCAGCTCGACGGGAAGGTCTGCGGGGCTCTCTCCGGGGGCGACTGCTCGGGCATAGGTGCCCGCGTTTTATTTTATCCTTGTCAATCGATCCTTATAAGAAAAATTCTGAAAATGGATTGTGCGAGAAAAATTCTGCACCAAAATTTTTTCGAAATGATGTTCGGGTAATTAGGACTCTCTTTCTGCAACTCGCGTCCTAAGCCTAGCCCTGTCTGCGTTCGATCTAGAACAGTGACACTCCTTTTTTAGTATTCGTTGCACAAGTGTCACATCACGGCCGATGTGAGTCCTTTGGCAATGCTCTCGTCCGGCCGCCGTGCGGGAGAAGCGGCACTCTCAATCGGCGATGCGGAGCGTCCTGCCCTCTGATCGTTGCCGTCATTCTCGGCCAGCTCGGCACCTTTGCGATCCCCGCGTGTGCTCAAGGCGGTCCCGTTCAGCCTGCTAATATTCACCTGCTGGCCCGTAATCGTCGCCTGCACGTTCCTGACGGGCCGTTGATCCAGATCAACGCTTCAGCCCGCAAGTGGCAAAGACTGGCAGGAATCTGGACGCTAGGTATGCAACTGTTACGGCTCCTGCTCATCGCCGCGACCGTCTTGACGGTTTCGCTCCCGGCTGCAGCCGATGACCAGTCGCGTTTGCAGGAAGAAGTGTGGGCTTTGCCCCTTCCCCTGCCGACCATCGCATATGTGGTGCGCCCGGTCGGCGACGGCCCCTTCCCGCTCGCGATCATGAATCACGGCGTTTCGCTCGATCCCGAGCAGCGTGTCTTTTTTCCGCTGATCGAATTCCGCGATGCTGCGATGTGGTTCGCCCGCCGCGGATACATGGTGGTAGCGCCGTCAGGTTCCTATGGCGCAGCCGCCATCGAAGCGACCGGAGCCGGTTGTTCAGCGGCGCGTTCTTTTCCAAGATCGGTAAATGCACCAATCCCAATTTCCGTGACGCCGGTCTCGCGGTCGCGAAGCTCAACCTCTGGATCATCGAATATATGAACCAACTGAAACGCATCGTGCCCAACAATGTTATCGTCGTCGGCCAGTCCGCCGGCGGCTGGGCGTCGATTGCATTATCGAGCGTCAATCCTCCATCGGTGAAGGCGATCATCACTTTTGCGGCCGGCCGCGGCGGCCGCGTCGACGACAAGCCCAACAACAATTGCGCGCCTGACAAGCTGGTCGAGGCAACCGGCAAATTCGGCCGCACTTCCCGCGTGCCGATGCTGTGGATTTACATCGAAAACGACACCTATTTCGGGCCTCAGCTGTCGAGGCGGATGCATGCGGCTTTCACGGCTGCCGGCGGCAATGCCCAATACCATCTCTTCCCGCCGCATGGTAACGACGGGCATTTCTTCGTCGATGCCGCGGACGCTGTCCCGACCTGGTCGCCGTTGGTCGGCACCTTTCTCGACGAGCACAAGTAACCGATACGGGCGGAGAACGGCATGACCATAGGTTCACGTGCGCACTGTGTTTTTCTCGGCATCGCCCTCGCTTGGCCGGCGGCTGGACTGGCACAGCAGGCCACGTCGGCCGCCGAAACCGCCAAGCCTGCTCCGGACGAATTAGCCGCGCGGGGCCAGCGCGAGGCCCGCAGCATCAAATATGGCGATTGGCAAAAATTCTGTTTCAAACCGGGCGGCGCAAAGATGGTTTGCCGCACCACGATCAGCGGCACGTTCGAGACAGGCCAGCCCGCAGTTCGCGTGTACATCACCGAACGCGAGGGTGACAGCAGGGCACGGCTGCAGCTGTTCCTACCTGTCGGACTTTTTATGCCGGCCGGTGTCAAACTCACGGTGGATAAGGGGACGGCTCACAAAATTCCGTTCACCTGGTGCCTGACCAATACCTGCATTGCCGGCGAGGCAGCCAAGCCGGGGCTTCTCCGCGAAATGGCGACCGGCAAGAGCATCGTTCTGGAAGTGGTTGACACCAACATGTTGGCGGTCATGACATCGCTGCCGCTCAGCCAATTCGCCGCCGTTCGCAAGGGCACGCCGGTGCAGGTCTTCGAACAAAAAATCGACGAGTGACGGGACTTCGGGCCAACTTCAGGATGGCGGCCCTTTCGATCGGCCCGATCAACGATTCCGCGTGAACGACTTTGTCGGTAGGGAGGGCTGCCGGAAGCCGTTCTGGGTCACCGCTACTACGGCCAAGACGGGGCTTCGCTCAAGGTACCCGTTGCCAGCAACAGTCGAAGCGTCTGGCGCGAGCCTTCTTGCCGCCTGCGCCGGGAGAGTGCTGGACGGGGTGGCGCTCAACCAAGACCTGGCCGATGGGCATCCACCGAGTTCTGGATGCCACCACCGACGCGGCGTTGAAGCCGGTGTTTCTCGTCTTCACGGCGTGGGTCACCGATGTGGTGGGCGTGATTGGGACGAATGCGCCGACAAATGGGGCGCGTCCACGCTGCGCTACTCCATTTCGTCGACGACGACTCTGCCAGACGGCCGACCTGCGACGCTCGTCGCCGAGCCAGACCGCGTCGCGCCGCGCAACTCGAATGGTATTCATTCGATCTCTCGCAAGCGAAAAGTTTCGGGAGGTTCGGCGCCGTCAGTGACGCAGAGTGTGCTGCCGATTCACGTTCGGTTCCGCGGGATGCCCAACAATCGCTTTTGGGACTTCGAATCAAACAAGACGGAGTACAGCAACGTCACCGCGGACATCTCGGACGCGGGGCGCCTGCTCTTCCTGGACTTCATGCTCATCCACGGCGTCGGTTGGTGCATCGCTCCGCTTGATGTGCCTGTTGGAAGCATCTGCCAGGTCAACTCGCTTACCGTGCACGACGTATTCGGTGGCGCGACGTCTATCCCACGCGCTGATGCGACGCTGGGACCGTCGGGAGCCAGGTTTACCCTGTTGTCCACGACAGACCTCACGACGGGCGGCGTGACGAGTTTCCTGTTTGCGGCGCCCAGCTGTGCAGCAGCCATGCAGAAGTCTGCCCCGATGGAGGACGTGCGTTTATTCCGGGACGACGCCGCAGATCTCGCGTGGGCAGTGGAAGAGGTCGCGCCCGACGCAGTGGGACAGCCGACGCAAGATTACGAGCGCGGGGTGCTCTTGCCGCCGCCGGTGCCCGGACCCATCATTCGCTACCAGTTGCAAACCCCGGTCCCTCCTGCCTGGTTCGCGCTGCAGCCTCAGGAGTCGCAAAGTTCATTGGTGGATTTCGTGGCCGCTCCTATCGCCGGCGGCTCGCCGCAACCATGGGGCCGCATTATCCCTTCACTGGAGAGGGCGGCGTTGCCAGAGCAGGCGGTGCCCCGGGCGGGCCAGCGGCTGCAGCGGGTATACTGCCGGAGCCGATGGCTTGACGGTTCGACCTATTGTGGACAGCGCGCCGACGTCTGCTGGGCGCGCGCGGACCCTCGAGCGGGCTTGTCTACGACCAGGTTCTCCCAGCCGGCTCCTGACCCTTGTCAGAAGGCTGATAAGACTGATTAGTACTGCACTTGCAGATATCTGAAATTCCCACTTCGCGCCTCGTTTTTGATGGTGGGCGTGCTTGTCATTTGCTTGGAAATTTAGAGATGCACCGGCAATGGACTGTCGGGGAAAGCCTACGCACCGTGCAAGAAGATTGATCGGGCGAAAGTCCCATCGTCCAACTGTCCCAGTCGCACTACCGGAAAGATGACGCCCGCCCAACGATGTCGGCGGCGCAACGCAGTAACGACTACTCCCTGTGCAGGTTGAGTCTCTGAACCGGTAGGAGGCACAGGCAAAGACGGGGACGACGTCTAGTCCGGCGGGCAGTGAAGCGCGAAAAGATACCGTTCAATCCCTGCATCGGCATCAACAAAATCCACCGCGGATCCGAACGCGAAACGGGAATGGCTCGGTGCCGAGTGGAGGTTACCGGCACACGCGGCAACTTTATGATGCCGCTCTCAATCGCGTCCATGAGGCTGAAATCGGACACCACCCAGGGGAACAGAGTGCCTTCATCATAACCCGAGCCGCGCAGAAAAAAGGGCGTGGCGGACAGGTCATAGACCGCGCGCACGCCCTTCGACAGTTTGCGGCCAAGCGTTTCGATGCCATTAATCCAGAGTCTAGCGGCCTCCTCGTTCTCGGCAGCTTCCTTCTTATCGTCCCCTGTCAGAGTACCCTCGGCGTCCCTGCCAGCCCTGTGCCTGTAGCAATGATGCGCCTCGTCATTGATCACATTGACACGGTCGTAGTTCAGCAACTTGCCGCAGGCTCTGTCGAGCATCTCAGCATCGGTTTCGGTGGTTCTGAGTGGCTCGGGCGCGTTGCCCTGCAGGAAGCTGCGCGCGACCTTCGGTAAGGCCAAAGTTTTTCGGTGCTGGAACGAATGGTAGTTGGTAATCACGATCTCGGCGCGGCGCACCTCGGGCAGCATCTCCGGCGGGACCATCTCGCGTGTCCCATAGTAATTGTCTGGCTCGCTCGGAAACAGCACGCGAAGACGGTCACGGATGGTGATACCTGGGGTGATGATCACGAAGGCGCGAGAGAAATCCTTGGAGTCCTTGCGGGCCGCATTCACCGTCTGCCAGGCGATGAGCATGGCCAACACGGTGGTCGTGCCGCTGCCCGTCGCCATCTTCATGGCCAAACGGAAAAGCTCCGGGTTGGCTTCCTCGTTGGCCCTGCCGAGCTGATCCAGGAGTCCTTTTGACGCAGCTCGTTTCGGAGCGACCTCAGTCAGCCATATGATGGTTTCGACCGCCTCCAGCTGGCAGAAGAACGGTTGCGGGCCAACAAATTTATGGTGGCGCCAATGCTCAAGCAACCGTTGCGTCGTCCCGGTCACGCCCCAGTCGGCAGGATTGCGCAGCCCGCGTCGACCTGCGGGACACGCTGCGGGGCTTGATGAAGGATATCACGGTTTTTCCCTTCGCTGTCTTGGCCAGCGATGTGGATCAAGCCTTCTCCATCGATCCTGTGGGTTCCTTGCATAAGACTTGCAAAATCGCCCGAGGTCCTGTCGCAGAGCTGTACCTACCCTCGCGATGATCGTCTTTACTTTGAGGCAGCCGAGCGTCATCCATTCGTCACGCTCCCAGTCATGCCAGGTGCCGTCAAACCTACAGTCATGTCCAGAATGCTATTCGAAGTAGGCTGAAACGTTCGCATCGGCGGGCACAAGCCGGCCGATCTCTTCCATGTATTGTAGAAAGTCGTCGCCGTGAGTACTGCAAGTCCGACCCATCACCATAGTGGTGATGTACCGGACGATGTTACCTTGTGCGCTCATCCCCTGCACTCCTCGCGTCAGTGCTTGGTCCCATATTCCCCAGAAACTGCCCCCTCCTGCATCGGCTCGGATGGTACGCCTCGTTGCAGAGCCCGTGGAGGTTGGGCGCAGAACGGCGGCGAACTACCGCACGTCGTGGGTGTGGAAAGGCCACCAGGTTTATGGCTGTGCCTGGCGCGCATTCGTGCCCTGCTTCATACGGTCGCCGTTGCAGCCGGCCAGCAGCAGTGCGAGAGCGAGGATTGCTAAAACGCGCATTGGCTGCCTCCCCATCCACAAGGACGAAAGCTTAGCCTGGATGTTGAGGGGGACCTTCCGCAGAGCGCGATCGCCGACCGTTGGTCTCCTTGAAAAAGCCCTGGGCTCGATCACAGCGAAATTGACGTGGCGGAGGCGCCAATTGTTAACAGCAGGCCGCGGCTCCAGTTCCGAAAAAACAGGCGCCGGCGGAGCGCCGGCGCCTGTCGATCCCGTCGAAAAAATGCAGATCGCCGTTAGCCCGGCCCCGCGCCTTGCGTAGCGGTATAGACCGCATAGATCGACTGGCTTGCGGCCATGAACAGGCGGTTGCGCTTGGGGCCGCCGAAGCAGATGTTGCCGCACACTTCTGGCAGGCGGATCCGCCCGAGCAGCTTGCCTGCCGGCGACCACACCGTCACCCCGCTGTAACCGACGGAGCGGCCGGCATTGCTCGAGCACCAGACGTTGCCGTTGACGTCGCAGCGCACGCCGTCCGGTCCGCACTTCACGCCGTCGATCACGAAGTCGCTGAACAGCTTCTGGTTCGACAGCTTGTTGTCGGTACCGACATCGAACACGGAGACGTCGCCCTTGCCGCCCGGACCGGTGTCGCCCGGTCCCTTGCCGGTCGAGACGACGTAGAGCTTCTTGAAATCGGGCGAGAAGCAGAGGCCGTTGGGATCCGGCACCTGGTCCTCGCGTCACGACGAGATCGATGCGGCCGGACGGATCGATGCGGTAGCAATTGGTCGGCAGTTCGCGCTTGCCCGGCGACGAAGCCGGCCGGCTGTCCGATCCGCGGATTGAGCTTGCCGCCCGAATTGCTCGCGCCTCCCGCGGCGTCGGGCTCGCCCTCATAGAGCTGGCCGCCATAGGGCGGATCGGTGAACCAGTAGCTGCCGTCGGGATGGGCGACGACGTCGTTCGGCGAGTTCAGCTTCTTGCCGTTGTAGGAATTCGGCGAGCACGGTCGCGGTGCCGTCATGCTCATAGCGCACCACGCGCCGCGTCAGATGCTCGCAGGAGAGCTGGCGGCCCTGGAAATCGAACGAGTTGCCGTTGGAGTTGTTGGACGGCGCACGGAAGACGCTGACATGGCCGTCATCCTCCGACCATCGCATCTGCCGGTTATTGGGAATGTCGCTCCACAGGAGATAGCGGCCTTGTGCGCTCCAGGCCGGGCCTTCGGCCCACAACAGGCCGGTGTAGAGGCGCTTGATCGCGGTGTTGGGCTGGGCAATGTCGTTGAACGAGGGATCGACGGCGATGATATCCGGGTCCCAGAAATAGGTGGTCGGGGCGCCCACCGGACCGAAATCGCGCGGCGGCGTGGTGACCGTTGTCGGCGGTGCCGCAGGGCCGTTCTGGGCCAGCGCACCGCTCAATCCCGCGGCGGCGGCGCCTGCGCCGACCGCCAACCCCTGGACAAGTGTCCGTCGTGAAACTGCGACCGTTGGATCGCGCCGCACTTCGCGTGTCATCGAATCCTCCCACTGTGTTCGCCGGCCGTTGATCCGGCCCGGCAAACTTAAGGTTAATCCGACGGCCGCGCGGTTGCGAGTGGCGTTTTCATGACGGCGCGCGGAAAAGGCTCGCGGCGTTGCGGGTCCCTCCTCCCCTCATTGCGAGGAGCGAAGCGACGAAAGATCTCGCCAGAGAATCACCGGGTCGCCGAAGGCGGTTGCCCGCCCCCGGTCGGGTAGGATCGAGGCGCGGACCGGGCTTCGCATGATGCCGACGTTTCCTCGATCCCCCCTATCATTCCGTAGGGCGGGTTTTCCTCGATACGGCTGGAAGGCTGGCTTTCAGATGGGGCCTTCCCGGCTTCCACGCGAGCTTAAGTCTGCTCCCGACATCCGCGGCGCGTTGGCCAGTTTGCATCCACCCTTCGTACACCTCGTGGTCCAACAGTTATCCCGCACAGTGTCGGGTCGTCGACTCGATCGTGCACCGCCATGAAGTGGATTACCACTTCCCCAGGGGTCCTCGCTCTTGCTCGAGTTATGTTGTCTCGAGCCGTCATCACTTAATCGACCCCATCCGCCCCACTTGTGGGCACATCGCGATTTCACTGCACGGCAGCTTATACGCGATGTCTTCGCTGTGCGGGAGCGCCTAGGCGACCCACGAGTGGTTCCGAGCTTTCGCTGCACATTGCTTCCTGTCATGCCGCCCTCTCCGACCCCGGGGAGTTCGGACATCGTATCGTCCAAATTCACGATGCCGACATGGTCTTCGCCATGGGAACACTGGCTCGACACTCCCGATATCTCCACAATCCGTTTCACGTGGGCGATCATTTCGGGGCTGCACGGGTTCACAACTGCTACGGCCTGACAGGTTGCTCGCCTCCCCGGACGGATCTGACCGGAACACGCTTCCAGCCACAGGAGGCTTTTACGTCCAGGCTTTCGACGGAGCGGTCACCCTTACCGTCGCTGGATATAACTACGACATCGATTGGACTCATATGTCGGCGGGACTTCCACCCGCTGCAATGGCAGCTAGCTTCGCTGCACGCTCCCACAGATCGTGGCGTGCGGATTTCCCGCACCACGCTCTTCGGCAGTTGGTTCACAGTTTTCACTGCTATCTGTTCAAGTTGCGTTTCCATGGTCAGCTTATCTTCTCTTTGAATAGAAGACCGTGTCTCCCGTTGAATGGAGCCCATGTTGCCCAAGAACAATTCAACTACCGCTGACCGCTTCCCCATGTGGCCGGCTCTCCCGTCCTCGGAGTACTATCAGTCAGTCTGACTTCCACCCGGTCATCAGACCCTTCTCACCTCATCGGCTTGGCAGGCCTTACAAGCTTATGCCTGAACCGTATGGATCTCCCTTGTTCACGTTGCTTCCTTTGGTTGCATGCTGGCGATACGAACCCCGGGAGCATCTCAGGCCGCTCGCTATAGCGCGGGCTGCGATGCCGCCTTCCTCTTTGCGGGACAGGGTCGGCTACTCCGATCACGATCGATTTCGGGGCTATTTTCCCGTTCACTTCATTCCGGCCTACAACCTCCCTGTCTACGCTTCGCAACGGCCGTTAGCCGCCGTCCAATTTGATTGAGGACGAGGCGCATCTACGGCTTTGTACGGGCGATGTCAGAGGGCGGTATCACCAGATATAGAGATATGGGTCGAATTCCATCAACCAGGTCACGGATGCGCCAGTCGCTCCGCCCGGTCACCGGGTCACGGTAAAGCCCCAGGAAGCTCATTGTTGTCAACACCACCCTGAACGCTCATTCTCGCTCTTGTTGAGCAACTCGCGCGCCGCCGAGGCCACCGCCGGATGAACATGCTCGCCGAGGTGCGGCGTCGCGAGCATCGCATTCAGTGCTGCTTCGATCGGGCGTGATGGATCCGACAGAAAGTTGGCAACGCCTGCAAGCGTTTTGTCTGCCCCGGCGTAGAGGACAGGCAAAGATCGCGCCAACAAGCAGCGAATGATTGGTCTTCCCCCAATGGTTGCGGCGCTCGAGCGCCCCTTCGGGATCGGCGAGGATGTCGGCGACATTTTGTGCGTCGCGCACCTCGCAGTCGCCTTTGCGGATCTCCAGGAGCGGATTGTAGGCCGCGCTGGCGAGATCGGTCGGATCGAACAGGAGCACGGAACCGAACCGCTCGCGCCAGCCGGAAGTCAACTGGAAATTCTCGCCCTTGATGTCGTGGACGATGGTGGAATACGGCCATGTCAGGAGAGTTGGGATGACAAGGCCGACGCCCTTCCCGGACCGCGTCGGCGCAAAACACAGCACATGTTCGGGACCATCGTGCCGGAGATAGTTGCCATCAAGACGACCAAGCACGACCCCGTCCGGGCCAAGGAGTCCAGCGCGCCGAGCCATACGTCGCGACGTGTTGGGCTTCCTTGGCACGCCAGACCGATAGGATGATGGCAACAGCCATTGCTGCAATCCCGCCACTCGCGGCGATGCCAGCGCCTTCCATGAAAATCTTCGGTGCGTAGGGCGTCGAACTTGAACCACCAGATAAAGAAAGCCAGTGGCTGATGAACAGGCCAGCGCCAGATCACAAACCAGGCAGGCCCGAGCTGCGGCTGGAACGCCAGGCGCCAAGCGGTCCATTCGGTCGCCCAGAGAAAGGCGGGCACGACCACCGACGCGAAGAGTAACTGACCCCAGAGAATTTTGGTTGCAGACATGCGCAAGGCTGATGCGCGTCCGAAGCAACATTCAATGACAATCTGGTCGCAGTCGTGATGTTGCGCACCGTGGCGTAGGCATTAGCTGGTCAGAGCGAGAGGTCGCGCTTGCGTCCAAACGTCCATTCAACGCCGCCGGGACCTGCAATGCCGTTCACTTGCCGTCCGAGCTCGCGTTCAAGAGAGGGTATCCAGGGCACGATCTGGAAACCCAAGCCGTTATCGATCATCGCGAAGCGGCCGGAGGCGAGCGATAGCCGCCGGCTGTAAGTCCCCTCGACGCGCTCCCCCGCCTCCACGGGCAAATGCGCGAGCTCCGTTTCCGAAGCAAGACGTTGGCCGATCGCATCGTGCTCGCGGCTGCGCATCATTCCTACCAGGTAACGTCCGATTGTGACCTTGTCTCCGGCGCGCCGCGCAAGCCCCTGCTCTGCCAAGGCATCGATCCGCCGATCAAGCGCAGCGCGAACCTCGGCGCCAAAGCCGGCGCGCGAAAGCTCGGCACCTTCTCGGGCGACCAGCCGCCGGTAGAGCCAGGTTGCCCCGTCCGCGGCCACTTGCTGGTCGAGGTTAAGATCTGAGCGGACTGAGAGTGCGATACGGCGACGGCCCCTTGCATCCTCGAAACGGCGCAGCTCCACAATACCGCCGATCGGCCCATCACTGGCCAATTCGATGTCGGGGAGCTTGAGATGATGAACGCGCCCGTCGATGCCGTCGACCACAGCGAATGCTGAGCCCCTCAGCTCGTCATCCAGCCCGCGGGCGATGAGGCGGCCCATCACGGCGCCCAGGATGACGGCGCGCGAGTGGCGCCATCCTTGGTGAGGCTCCTATGTAACCGCTTGATGATATCGCCGCGCTCGCCCAGTTCCCGCAAGCGCTGCTCCACGTCGGCCCCTAGCACCCAGCGTGCTGGCCCCGCAGGTTCAGCCAGACCTAACCGCTCCAAAGTCCGCATTCGACCAATTCGGATCTCACGCAGCGGGTCGGCCGCGGCATCCCGGCTCCACCGGAGAGATCAACGATCCCATCCGCCGACCCCGCTTCCCGGGCAAGTACCCGATCGATCCGTGTCCAGCGCTCGGCCGCCGTCTCCGCCTCGAGGCTTTGGCGGGTCTCGAGTTCAGATCGCGGGCCGAGCTCGCGGGTGACAAGATCGCCGGCGCGTGCACGAAAACCCGTTGAAATGTAATCCCGGCTCATGAGGAGGTCTTTGCCGTCGTCGGCGCGGCCTCTCACGAGGATATGGATGTGTGGGTGCTCCGTGTTCCAATGGTCGATAGCGGCCCAATCGAGCCGAGTGCCGAGGTCACGCGAGGCCTAGTCCCATGTGCTCGCGGGTAAACGTCCGCAAGCTCGAGAGTTCTCTCGCATCATCGGCGAGACGATGAACCGGAAATGATGCCGGTCGTCCTTGCAGCGTTCGGCGAAGGCTCGGCCATCCGCCTCGTCTCCGGCCGCGTCGAACAATTTGCCCTGCGACTCATCGCGCGTCACCCCGTCGCGCTGGAAATATCCGATATGGGCGCGTAGCGCGCCCGGCGAGCGTAAACGGCGCACGACCCGCGCCTTGACAATGGCGCCGCGCGCGCGACCGTTGAGCAGCCGCGACGCGGCAAGGCTCCCGGCGCGGCCACGCCCAAACGTGCTGCCGCGCTTCGTGCCGCGTCGCGACAGACCGCCGGCCTTCTGCGCGGCTTGGAGCACCTGCGTCAGGAATGGTTTTGCACGAGCCGCGCGCGTTGAGCGGATGCGCCCTGGACGGATGCGAAAACGGAGGCCGGTGAGTCATGCGAGAAACCTGCCAGTCGATCAACATACTGCTTACTCCGGTTGTGCCTTCATGGATTGGCTGCGGTATTCGCCGCCGGCAACGGTTTGAAACCGAGGATGATATCGGACGCCTTTTCAGCGACCATGATGGTCGGTGCATTCGTGTTGCACGAAGGGACGAATGGCATCACCGATGCGTCGACGACGCGCAAGCCTTCCATGCCGCGAACCTTCAGATCGGGCGCCGTGACGGCATTCTCGCCTGTGCCCATCGCGCAAGTTCCGACAGGATGATGATCAGTTTTGCAGGACTGGTAGGCATATTGCATCAGGTCTTTCTCACTCTTGACGCCGTCGCCGGGCAGCCGTTCGGCGAGAACGAATGGTCTCAACGCTGGCCGCCTGAGGATGTCACGGGCAAGCTCTAGGCCCTTCAGCGAGCACTTCCGGTCGTATGGATCCGACCAGTAGTTGGGATCGATCAGGGGAGCTGCCGCGGGATCCGCGCTGGCGAGCCGCACCGTCCCTCGAGAGCGCGGGCGCAGGAACGCCGAGTTCAGCGTGACGCCGGGATTGCGCATCGCCGCGACGCCCGCCTCGATGCCGGATCCAAGCCCGAGATGGAACTGAATATCCGGCGAACGCGCCGCGCTGTCCGCGTACCAGAACCCACCGGTCTCGAACAATGTCGACGTCACCGGACCGGTCTTGAACAGCAGATATTGCAGCCCCGCCCAGACCGTACGATGCGGCTGCGCCACGCGATCATAGGTGTGATCGCCGGTGCATTCGCAGATCGCGTAGAGATCTAGGTGATCCTGCATATTAGCACCAACGCCTGGCAGATCATGAACGACCGGAACCCCGGCTGCCGCCAAAGCATTCGCGGGCCCGATGCCGGAGAGCTGCAACAACCTCGGCGAGCCGATGGCGCCGCTACACAGAATAACCTCGCGCTCTGCGCGAAGTGTCTCGACGCCGCCCGAGCTTCCGACCTCCACACCGACGGCGCGGCGATTTTCAACCAGTATCTTCAGTGTAGGCGTGTTCAGTCTTACCGTGAGGTTGCTTCGCGCGCGCGCCGGCCTGAGATAGGCGCTCGCCGTCGAGGACCGCTCGGCATTGCGTGTCGTCAATTGGTAGTGGCCGATGCCGTCCTGGACCACGCCGTTGAAGTCGTCGTTGAACGGAATGCCGGCTTCCTGCGCGGCGCGCAGGAATGCGAAGCTGATCGGCGGCGGATTGACCGGATAGGAAACGCCGAGCGGTCCGCCATAGCTGTGGTAATCGTTGACGAGCCTCTGGTTATCCTCGGCACGCTTGAAATAAGGCAAGACGTCGCGATAGGACCAGCCCTCGCAGCCCGCTTCCGTCTCCCAGGCGTCATAATCCTTCGCGTTGCCACGCGTATAGAGCTGGGCGTTGATGGTCGAACCGCCGCCGACGACCTTGGCCTGCGTATACCATACGACGCGCCCGTTCAGATGCTTCTGGGGCACGGTGCTCCAACCCCAACTGGCGAGGCCCTTCGTCATCTTGGCGAAACCGGCCGGCATGCGAAACAGCATGCTGGTATCGGGCCCACCTGCCTCGATGAGCAGGACTTTGATCGATGGATCCTTGCTCAGCCGATTGGCGAGCACGCAACCCGCGGAGCCGCCGCCAGTGATGATATAGTCATAGGCCATTGGATCCTCCGGTCAGAGATCGGTGCCGGCGATGTGGCTTGCGACGCGAAGAGCCTGTGCCGCGATGGTCAGCGCCGGGTTGACCGCCGCCGATGTCGGCAGGAACGAGGCGTCGACCACGAAAAGATTTGGATGGTCATGGGCACGGCAATAGGGATCGAGCGGCGCCTCGCTCGGGTCCAGGCCGATCCGCACGGTGCCGCATTGATGCGACGGCGTGCGGCGGTCGAACGCACGCGCGAACACGATTGGGTAACCCGCGGCACGAAGCCGCTCGCGCAATTTCGCGACTAGGGCAAGATGCGAGGCCCAGTTGCTGCGCTTCCAATCCAGCCGGATCCCTGCGCCGTCAAGCGTGACCCGGCTGTCGGGATTGGGCAGATCCTCGCTCATGGCGTAGAAATCGACTGAGTGTCGACTAAGCCAGTTCAGTGCGAATTCGGGTATCAGGCCCAGATTGGCTTTGAGAATCTTGCCGGATATTCGACCGAGTAGCTGGATGTTACCGAGAGGCGGACCGCCTGCGCCGTCGTCGAGATAGAAGTCATTAACGCCGAACGTCTTCTGATAAACGGAGTCATTGACCATTCGCGGATCGACCGCCAAGACGGCCGACGCGTTATGGTTCATGAAATGCCGGCCGACCTTGTCGCTCTTGTTGGCAATGCCACGCTCGGCGGACCGCAGAAGCAACGCGGCCGAGTTGACCGCGCCGGCGGACAGTACGATCAGCCTGGCTTTCAGCGTGTGCCGCTCGCCGCCAATGTCGCATTCGACGCCTTCAACACGCTTGCCGTCGGGCGCCATGATGAGGCGCCGGACTTTCGTTCCTGTTTGCAGCGTGACGTTGGGATGGGTGAGTGCCGCGGCAAGACCGCAAGTCTCGGCATCCATTTTCCCGGTCCGCGTATCGGGAAACGCGTCCCACGGCGTGGCCGCGCGTTTCATCCAGGCATTGATGTCGACAGCGAGCGGCAGCGAGGCCGGGTGCAACCCCGCTCTCCGCAAACGCTCCCGCGTTGCCGCGATGGCCGGTTCGTCAGGGATAGCAGGCAAAGGATAGGGTGCGGAATGGCGTGGCTCCGTGGGGTCAGCGCCTAGTTCGCCGCAGACGCGATACAAGGTCTCGGCCTTTGTGTACCAAGGCTCCAACTCGTCGTAATCGAACGGCCAGCCTGGGGTCGTCCCTTCTGCATGCGTAATCGGCCGGAAGTCGCATGCGCGGTAACGGATCAGGACCGCACCGTAAAACTTGCTGTTTCCACCGACATAATAATAGTTGCCGGGGTTGAACGACTCACCCGCTCCGTCCGTCCACGTTTCGGTTGGGCGATAAAAGCCGTGTTGAAAGATCGCCCGTGCGTCGCGCGTTTCGGGCGTATCTGTCAGCTGGTCGCCGCGTTCGAGAATGACGATGCGGGCGCCCGTTGGCGCAAGCCCGGCGGCGAGCGTCGCGCCACCCATGCCAGATCCGACGATGATCACGTCGGGACTCGGGGTACGGCTCACTGGGGTTGGTTCAGACATGGGACCTCACGACAATACGTTCCAGCAACACCAACGGTCTCATCGCCCGATCAGCACCACGGACCGACGACGGCAAACGGCTAAATTCGATGCGTCGTGGCCGGGTCAAACAAGACCGCCTTATCGAGGTTCAGGGCAAACACATGGCTCTGCCCGACACGAATGTCGGAATCCGCCCGCATCCGCGCGGTGACCTCCTTGCCGGCGATCGAGGTGACAACGAATGTGTCCGATCCGGCTGGTTCGACAATCTCGACCTCGCTCGTGAAGGTCGTGACGCTCTTCGAGTTCGCGCCCACACTTTCGAGGTCGCTGACAGCTTCAGGACGAATGCCGAAGATGACCTTTGCGCCCTCGCTGAGCTTTTCCACGTTCGCGCTCGTGGGGACGGGAAACGCGATTGGAACAGTTCCCGCGCGCTCGATGACAACCGAGGCGGCGCCGTTCGATCTGGAGACTTTGCCTTCCAGCAAATTCATCGACGGCGAACCCATGAAATCGGCGACGAACAGATTTGCCGGTGTATTGTAGACCTCATACGGCGTGCCGACCTGCTGCAGCTCGCCGTCCTTGAGCACGGCGATCCGCGTCGCAAGCGTCATGGCCTCGATCTGGTCGTGCGTGACATAGACGATGGTGGCACCCGTTCGCTGGTGCAGGCGCTTGATTTCAACCCGCATATCGACACGCAGCTTGGCGTCGAGATTGGACAGCGGCTCATCGAACAGGAAGACGCGGGGCTCGCGAACCAATGCGCGCCCCATGGCGACGCGCTGACGCTGCCCGCCTGAAAGCTGGCTCGGACGGCGCTTGAGAAGATGCTCCAATTGGAGGGTCTTAGCGACCTCGACGACGGCCTTGTCGCGTTCGGCCTTCGCCACGCCGCGCATTTCCATGCCGAACGCCATGTTCTCGGCCACGGTCATGTTGGGATAAAGTGCATAGGACTGAAAGACCATCGCGATGTCGCGCTTCGACGGGTGCAGATCATTGATCGGCTGCCCCTCAATCCGGATATCGCCGGCACTGATCGATTCGAGGCCGGCAATGGTGCCAAGCAGGGTCGACTTGCCGCAACCTGACGGGCCGATCAGCACCAGGAAACCGCCCTTGTCCAGGCTCAGATCGATACCCTTCAGGACCTCCAGCGCCCCGTAGCGCTTGCGAAGCCCGCTGATCTCGAGGAAGGCCATGTTCTATCCTTTCACCGCGCCTGCCATCAGCCCACGAACGAAGTAGCGGCCTGCGACGACGTAGACGAACAAGGTGGGCGCGGCGGCGATGATCGCCGCAGCCATGTTGACGTTGTATTCGACGACCCCTGTCGAGGTATTGACGAGGTTGTTCAGTGCGACCGTCATCGGCGACTGGTCACCAGCCGCGAAGGTCGACCCAAACAGAAAATCGTTCCAGATATTGGTGAACTGGTAGATCACCGTGACGATGATGATCGGGGTCGAGTTCGGCAACAGGATGCGTCGGAAGATCTGGAAGAAGCCCGCACCGTCGATCATGGCGGCCTTTACCAGTTCTGTCGGAAACGCCTCGTAATAGTTGCGGAAGAACAACGTCGTGAAGCCGAGGCCATAGACGACGTGGCAAATCACCAAATTGACCGTCGGATTGCCGAAACCGAACGAGAAGCCGGTGGCGTCAACGAGGTTATTGCCGATCTGGCCCAACAGTCCCAGGATCACCGCCATCGGAATGATGACGGATTGAAACGGGATGAAGCAGGCGAACAGCATCATGCCGAACACGAGCTTGTGGCCGGGGAAGCGCCATTTGGTGAGGACGTAGCCGTTCAATGCCCCGAGCAGCGTCGAGATCAGAACCGCCGGCACGACCATCTTGATTGAATTCATGAAATAGCCGCTGATCCCGGATGTGTCGGAGACGCCGATGGCAGCTTCTCCCCAAGCCCTGGTCCAGGGAGCGAATGTCAGTGATTTCGGCAGCGCAAACATATTGCCACCAGTGACTTCGTCGAGCGGCTTCAACGACGTCATCACCATCACGATCAGCGGCACCAGATAGATGATCGCGAAGAAGACCAAAAGCCCGTAGATCACAACACGCGTGATAATGGATTGGCTTGAGTAGACTCGACGCGGCGGCGTGGTGACAAGATCTGCGGCGCTCATTGGCCTTTCTCCCGCAGTTCCGAGTAGAGGTAGGGAATCATGATCGCGGCGATCGTCATCAGCATGATCACCGCACTGGTGGAGCCCAGCCCCATTTGATTGCGCGTGAACGTGTAGGAATACATGAAAGTCGAAGGCAGTTCGGCGGCACCACCCGGATTCTTGCCGGTGACGGACAACACCAGATCGTAGGATTTGATCGCCATGTGGGCGAGCACGATGATGGCGGAGAGAAACACCGGCCGCATGATCGGGATCACGATCCTCCGATAGGTCGCATAGGTGGACGCGCCGTCGATTTGCGCAGCCTTCAGGATCTCGCCGTCCACGCCCCGAAGGCCGGCGAGAAACATCGCCATCACAAAGCCGGACGTCTGCCAGATGCCCGCAATCGCGACGCAGTAAATCATCATCCTCGGATTGACCACCCAATCGAACTTGAAACTGCTCCAGCCCCAATCGTGGACGGCCTTTTCGAGGCCGATGCCCGGATCGAGAAACAGCTTCCACGCCGTGCCGGTGACGATGAACGACAGCGCCAGCGGATAGAGATAGATCGGGCGAAGAATACCCTCGCCCCGGATCTTCTGATCGAGCAGGATCGCCAGCGTCAGGCCGAGCGCGAGACAAAAGACGATATAGAGCCCGCCGAAAATGCCGATGTTGACGATCGCGGTGTACCAGCTTGACGGCGGGTCGGTCTCGAACGTCCAGTTCCAAAGTTTTTCGTAATTGGCGAGGCCGATCAGCTTGGTACTCGTGAATGCTCTTGAATTCGTAAAGGATAGAAATACCGTCCAGAGATTGAAGCCATAGACGAAAATCAAGACGAGCAGGAATGACGGCGCAAGAACGAGCTTCGGTACGAGACCTTGAAGACGTGTCCGCAGCGTGAGGCTCCGCCCGCGATCGGTTGCGGCGCCGGGAACGATCGTTACAGACATGGACACCTTCCGTCATCTAAAGGCGGATCACGCTCCGCCCATGCATCGCAGGCCCTGAAGGCAACTGCGGATCGGATGCAACACGCCAACCAATAAATCGATATGCATGCCTCTCTCCGATGCCGGAGAGAGGCATGAAAACGTGCGCGCTATTTGGCGTTTTTGATCGCCTTGATCAGTTCGGTCACCGCGGCATCAGACGTCTTGATCTCACCGTGGAAGAACTTGGTGACGACATCGTCATAGGCGGCGGCAACCGCCGGGGGCTGAGCGTAGTTCTGCGCTAGCGATCCAAGGAACTTTCCGTTTCCATTCGCCGCTTTGACGTCGGCGATGCCCTTCTTGCCGCACATGTCGAAGTCGGTGTCCGGCACGTCCATGCGAGCCGGCACCGAGCCCTTGATGACGTTGAAGGCCGATTGGAAGCTCTTGCTCATGGTCGCAGTCGCCATCGCTGCCTGTGCCGCCTTGCGATCGGCCGACACATTGAAGACTGCGAACATGTCGCTGTTGTAGATCACCGCGCCGTCGGTACCTGGGAAGCGGTAGCAGATGAAGTCCTTACCGGCTTCCTTGTTGGCCGCCCTGAACTCGCCCTTGGCCCAGTCGCCCATCACCTGCACGAGGGCGTCGCCCTTGATCACCATCGCCGTGGCGAGGTTCCAGTCGCGGCCGGCGTAGTTCGGATCGGTGTAGGAGCGAAGCTTGGCGAGGTTGTCGAAGGCCTTCTTCATGGTGTCCGACTTCAGGGCCGTTTCATCGAGATCGATGAAAGCCTTCTTGTAGAACTCAATGCCACCGGTGGATGCGACAACCGAGTTGAACATGGTGGCTTCCTGCCAGGGCTGACCGCCAAGCGCCAGCGGAATGACGTTCGCTGCCTTCGCCTTGTCGAGCAGAGCCACGAAATCATCGAAGGTCTTGGGTTCGGTGCCGCCGATCTTCTCCATCACGGCCTTGTTGAGCCAGATCCAGTTGACGGAGTGGATGTTGACCGGCACGGCACCCCATTTGCCGTTGGTGGTCGTGAACTTCTGCAATGCCGTCGGGACGAGCTTGTCCCAGCCTTCCTTGGTCGCAAGCGCGGTGATGTCGCCAAGCTTGCCGGCTTCCGCATAGTCGAGCGCGAAATAGCCCAGAATCTGCGACGCGGTCGGTGGATTGCCGGCGGCAACCATCGCCTTCAGCGTCGTCATGGCACCTGCGCCGCCGCCGCCGGCAACGGGCACGTCCTTCCAGACGTATCCTTCCTTAGTGAGATCTTGCTTCAGAACGTTCAGCGCGGCGGCCTCGCCACCTGAAGTCCACCAGTGAAGCATCTGTATTTCTTTAGTGTCGGCAGCGTTTGCGGTCGTGGCAAAACCGAGGACCGAAGCGGCCATCGCGCTCGTTAATAGCAGACTACGAAGTTTCATTGTTCTACCTTCCAGGGCGTACTCTCCCACCGGATTCGGTCCGGCGCCGTTTCTGGAAGCCTTGCGTCGACTTCCAATCTTTTTGGTTCAGGTCAGGTCCATGGGAACCACCAACTCGAGCACAGACCCTTGAGAACGTTGAACGTTTTCCTTCGATATGGTCGGCGATAACGCCTTGTCCGTGGCGCAGCCTGCAGGGGCCGGTCATCCAGCAATCCTGGCGAGAATGCACACACGGCTCAAGGTCCTTCAGCTGTTGCGGAACGTCGGCGAACGCTTGGCTCGGAACGCCGCCACGCCTTCGGCTAGGTCTTGCGTCATCGCCGTCAACCCGCCCGCGAGCCCCTCTATCGGCGCGTCCGGATCCTCGCCTTCAGCAAAATTAATCATCGCCTTGACGACCTGGACGGCGATTGGACCGCGTTTCAAAATATCGGCAGCCATGGCCTCGGCGCGCGCCAATCCTTGACCCCGTTCTACGATCTCATCGATGAGGCCGAGCGCGAGCGCTGCCTCGCCCTCGAATAATTGTCCGGCGAGCGCCATTCGGCGGACCGCCGATGCGCCGAAACGACGGACGAGCCGCTGCGACCCCGACCAGCCAGGCACCATGCCCAGGCTTGTCTCGGGCAAGCCTAACTTAACTCCACGCTCGGCAATGCGAAAATCGCCGACAGCTGCGAGTTCAAGGCCGCCACCGAGGGCATGACCCGTTAGAGCTACGATCAAGGGCGTGCGTAGTCGCGCGAGGGCTTCAAACGCACGATGACCGGCACGTGTCCAGCTACGCCACATTTCCAACGGCGGCAGCGCTCCCCAAGCGTCAATGTCGCCGCCGGCGCAGAACGCCTTACCTTCGCCACTCAAGATCGTGACGCGCGCCTCGACCGCCTCGTCGATCGTGCGAGCCGCATCGGCAAGCGCGTGGATCATGTCCAAGTCGAGCGCGTTGAGCTTATCGCCGCGCTTTAACGTCAACCGCGCCAATGGACCATCAAATGTGAGTTGAACGAACGAACTCATTGCACCGCCCCAATTGCTGGACGCAGCTTCAGCTTGATCGGTTCGGGGTGGAACAAGTTTCCGTCCATCACTTTCAGATGCGGCGACACCAGCAGCGGAAATTCGGACTGCGCCAACACGTCCTGTTCAAGGTTAATGCCCGGAGCGATCTCCAGCACGGTCAGACCCGCCGATTCCAAACGCATCACACAACGCTCGGTCACATAAATGATTTCCTGCCCCTGTAGAACAGCACGGGGCCCCGAAAACGAGATCTGCTCGACAGCTTCTACAAGCTTCTTGACCTTGCCTTCGCGATTGATGCGAAGGGCGCCGTCCTGGATTTCAAGCGCTGCTCCGGCAGTGAAAAAACCCGAGAAAACGATCCTCTTCGCACGCGCTGTGATATCGACGAAACCACCGGCTCCGGCCGTCACATGAGGACGTAATCCAAGTTTGGAGACATTTACACAACCGCGGCGATCAATTTGCAGGAAAGACAACAACGACATGTCGAAGCCCCCGCCCTGAAAATAAGTGAATTGCGCAGGTGATGGCACGATCGCTTCCGCGTTTGAGGCGCAGCCGAACTGGAAATCCAACAGGGGAACGCCACCGACAGCACCTTGTTCGATCATCCAGGTCACAGCACCGTGGTGGCCCTCTTCGATCAAGATCCGCGGCACATTGGCGGAAATGCCGAAGCCAATATTGACAGCATCGCCATCCCGCAATTCCTGCGCGACGCGACGCGCTATCGTCTTTCCTACGCCAAACGCCGGCACCTCGAAGGTCAATAATGGACGGAAGATTTCGCCGGATATCGCTGGATCGTAAAGCGTGTTGGTTGTCTGCTTTTGATCGGGTGCAACGACGATCACATCGACGAGAACGCCCGGAACGACGACATCATGCGGTCGCAGAGTGCCGGACGCGGCGAGCCGCTTGACCTGAGCAATTACCAGACCGCCATTGTTGCGCACGCTCAGCGCCTGATCGAGCGGACCGAGAATCCCGCCCTCATGCTCGTAGGAGAGGTTACCGCGCTCGTCGGCAGTGGTTGCACGGATGATGGCGACGTTGGGGACGATTGTCGGAAAAAACAGCCAGTCATCACCAGCAAAGTTCACGTGGTTGACGATCGGGTCTAAGCGCGCCCTTGCATTCATGGCGCACCCTTCATTGTCGGGGTCGACGAATGTATCCATGCCGACTTTTGTCAACACACCGGGCCGCTTCGCCGCGGCTTCGCGATGCATGTCGAAAAGAATGCCGGACGGCACATTGTAGCACGGAATCTCGTTATCGCTGATCATCTTCCAGATCGCGGGTGGCTCCGCTGAAGACGGCCCCGAAGGATAGGAGCCCGCAAGAACGCGCGACAGGCAACCGGCCTTTGCGATGTGATCGATGCCTTTGACACCCCACATGTCGCCGGCCGCGATGGGATGCAACGTCGTCAGATTACGCGGATGACCGTGGGTGTCGAAACGCGCGCCGATTGCCGCCAGAACGGCGTCGGGGCAACCCAGACCGGACGAGGAGGAGACCGTGACAATAGCGTCGTCTGGTACGAGTTCGGCGGCGTCGCTGGCGGTAAGTACTCTCGGCTTTGCCATTGATTAGCCCTGACTCGCTATTGAAATTTCCCGGCCCGATTTTGCGGCTTCGATCGTGGCGAGAGCAATTGCCAACGAGCGCACGCCGTCGTCACCCGTAGCGGCGGGCGCGCCGACACCACCAGCAGCTTCTTGAAACAGCCGGATCGAGCGGACGTAGAGATTTTCATGGGTCAGGGAAAGCGGCACGGTGCCATCTTTAGTACACAGCAAGACCTCGCCTTTCGGCTGTTGGGTCATACAATCGGTCGCAACGAGCGAGCCTTCATCGCCATGCACTTCGAAACCAGTCGTCGCATAGCGTGTTGTGAACGCATCATGGAATTGGGCCAGCGTGCCGCCGGCGAAGCGAGCGACGCCCATCACACCATCTTCGAGTCCTGCTTCGCCCATACCAGCGCGAGACACCATCGCGCTGACGCTTTCAGGCTCATCACCAAGCACAAAGCGCAGCGTGTCCGCGTCGTGGACCGTGATATCGAGGATCACGCCGCCGCCTGCCCCAGGCGTCTTGATGCGCCAGCCCTGCAGATGCGGCGGCAAATAGACCGCATGGAAGACCCGGGCGAATAGCGGCTTGCCGATGCGTCCTTCGGCTATTGCGTCGCGCATTGCGCGGTGGGTCGCGGCATTGCGCAGATGATGGTTCGTCCCCATCACAACACCCCGGCGCTTGCATTCTGCGACCATCGCACGGGCATCGGCCAAGGTCAGCGCGAGCGGCTTTTCGCACATCACGTGCTTTCCGGCCGCCGCGGCGGCAAACAGCTGATCGCGATGCAGTTCGTTGGTGGTCGAGATATAAACCGCGTCAATATCGGGGGCTTCCACCACCGCACCGAGTTCGGTCGTCGAACGGGAAATTCCGTGGGTTTCGGCGTAGCTTCGTCCACGTGACGCATCTGAACTGAGCACCGCGACGATGTCGCCGCCGTTCGCACGAATGGCTCCGATCATGTGCTCTGAAGCGATGGTACTCGCGCCGATCAGTCCCCAACGCAAAGCCTTCCTCATGATACTTCCCTACCCTGGAACTTCGCGCCGCAGCTTTCGCGCACGATCAAACGGGCATCGCCCGCGAAAGACAGATTGGCGGGGTCCTCGCGGCGGATCAGCCCGAGCAAGCCTTCGGCGCAACGCATACCCATTTCCCGCGTATCGGCACTCACAGTGGTAAGCGGGGGTGCGTTGTGCTCGGCGTCGGCAATGTCGTCGAACCCGACGACCGCAATATCGCGACCGACTACAATTCCGCGCAACGCGAGCGCTCGCGTTGCGCCCATGGCGACGATATCGTTGTAACAAGCGAATGCGGTTGGCGGCTGTTGGCTGTCGAGCGCCCGTTCGATCGCCACGCGCCCACCGTCTCGCGTCGGCGGGACTTCGAAGATCAAGGATTCGTCCGCAGCGAGGCCCCAGCCATTGAGGGCGTCGCGCCAACCGGCAACGCGATCTTGTTGCGTGGCCATGGTTGCGGCGCCCCCGATAAAGGCGATACGCCGATGACCAAGTTTCAGGAGGTGCTCGACGACGGCACGCTCGCCCTTCTGATTGTCGGGACCGACATAGGGAATTGAGCTCCCGATCATGCGGCGGATCGCAATGACGGCGGGGATATGGGATGGCCATTGCTGGGCCAGCGTCCAAGTGTCGGTGCCGCGAGCGGGACTCATGATGATTCCTGCGACATTGTGCTCGCGCATAGCTCGAAGCACCTGCGCCTGGCGCGCCGTGTCTTCATTTGTGTTGGCGAGGATCGGCGTAAAACCGCGTTGAAAGAGCGCATCCTCTATTCCCGCCGTGAGCTCGGCAAAAAAAGGGTTCTTCAAATCGCCGATGATAATCCCGACAAGGTCGGACGATGCTGCGCGCAGACTGGCGGCGCCGCGATGATAGACATAGCCGAGCGCCTGCATAGCCTCGTTCACACGCAATTTCGTAGCTTCAGCGACCAATTCGCTGCCCGACAACACCAACGAAACTGTTGATTTGGAAACATCGGCGCGACGCGCGACATCGATGATGGTCACGCGACGAACGCGATCCGCGACATCTCCCCCCAACGTCTCCGCGATATCTCTTCTCAATTTTTGGAACGTTCCAATATTTCCGCTTAGGCGTATATGCGCTCGTTTTGGGAGTCAACCGAAGAATTCTGCGCCAATCGCTATTGTAAACTGGAACGTGACAATATACGCGTATCGCAAGCTATAAGGATCGTCAACTAGATCCCCCGAGGAAATGTCCGTGGCCGCTTCGCTCCGCCAGTCCGTTTTGGATGCGTTGACCGATGTTGATATGCCCAAGCGCCATCCCATCCGGACGGTGAAGGAGTTGCTTGAGGTCGGCGGCATATGTCTGCCCGTGTATGCCTGCCATGCTCTCGTACTCGGCAGTGGGGCCGCGGGATGGCGCGCCGCCGTTGAATTGAAGCGGCACGGCATCGACGTCATCGTCGCCACACAGAACCTTTATGGGGGGACATCAGCATGTTCGGGCTCGGGACCCTGCATACAGCGGCAACCGGCCGGCGCGGCGACGACTTCATCGCACTGGCCGCGGCGCTGGGCGCGGGCGGCGCCATGGACAAAGACACCGCAAATGTGGAAGCGGTGGGGTCCCTCCGCGCGCTATCGTCGCTGCAATATCTCGGATTGCCGGTCCCGCTCGACCGGCTGGGGGCGGTGCTCAGGCATCAAACGGATCATGACGAAGCCGGACGCGCGACGAGTTGCGGCCCCCGCTCGTCCCGGCTGATGGTCAAGGTGCTCGGCGAGGAAGCGGCGCGGCTGGGCGTACCGGTTCTAAATCGTTGCGTCGGCGCGAAGATTTTGGTGACCGACGACGAACCGAGACACGTCGCCGGCCTGCTCGCGTTTCATGCAGCGGATCGCCGAAAATCCGCTCGGGCTTGCCGTCATCCGATGCACTGACCTCGTCACCGCGGCAGGCGGACCTGGCGAACTCTATCGCGATAGCGTCTATCCTAAGCAGCCGAAGCGACCACGGGATGAACGCGATCGCCCAGATGCGGGGTCGCCAACATCACATTCAGCGTCGCGTCGATCGGCTGCGACGGGTCAGACAGGAAATTGGCGACGCCGGCGAGCGTCTTGTCGGCATCCGCGTAGAGAACATGCAGGATTGCGCCAACGAGCTGGGAATGGCTGGTCTTCTCCCAATGATTGCGCCGCTCGAGCGCGCCTTCGGGATCGACCAGGATGTCTGCGATATTCTGCGCGTCCCGTACCTCGCAGTCGCCTTTACGGATCTCAAGCAGCGGATTGCAGGCGGCGCTTTCAGGATTGGTCGGATCAAACAGCAGTACGGTCCCAAAGCGCACGCGAAAACCCGAGGTCAACTGGAAATTCTCGCCCTTGATATCGCGGACGATAGTGGAACTGGGCCAAGTCAGCAGCGTCGGAATGACAAGGCCAACGCCCTTGCCCGAGCGGGTCGGTGCAAAACACAGCACATGTTCCGGACCGTTGTGCCGGAGGTAACGGCCGTCAAAACGGCCAAGTACAACGCCGTCGGGTCCAAGAAGTCCAGCGCGCCTGATCTCGCGCGCGTCCGCCCGGCGGGCCGAGCCATATGTTGTCACATGCCGAGCTTCCCTAGCCCGCCAGACCGAGAGGACGATGGCAATAACGACGGCAGCGATCCCGCCGCTTGCGGCGATGCAGGCACCCTGCATGAAGATGACGGGCTCGTAGGCATCAAACTTGAACCACCAGATAAAGAAGGCGAGCGGCTGATAGACCGGCCAGCGCCCGATCACGAACCAGGCATGCCCGAGCTGCGGCTGGAAAGCCAAGCACCAGGCGGTCCATTCGGTCGCCGCCCAGAGAAACGCGAGCACGACGATCGAGACGAAGAGCAGTTGTCTCCAAAGGATGCGTGTTGCTGACATGGCCGGAGGCAATGCGCAACGCCGAGCGCCCGCGCAAGGGCAAGTCTCTTTCCGTCGCAGTGTCGCGCAGCATGGCGCAGGAATCGGCGGGTCAGAGGGAAAGTTCTCGCTTGCGGCCAAAATTCCAGTCCACGCCCCCGGGACCGGCAATGCCGCTCACTTGCCGGCCAAGTTCCCGCTCCAGCGAGGGTAACCAGGGCACGAGCTGAAAACCGAGGCCATTGTCGATCATGGCGAAGCGGCCCGAGAAAAGTGAGAGCCTTCGGCTGTAAACTCCAGCAACGGAGTCTCCTGCCTCGGCAGGCAAGTACGCGAGCCCCGTCTCGGAGGCCAGGCGCCTACCCACACTGTCGAGCTCGCGATCGCGAAGGGTCGCAATCAGGCTACGGCCCAGCGTAACCTTGTCCCCGTCCATGCTCGCCAATCCCTGCTCAACCAACGTGTCGATACGTCGGTCGAGCGCGGCACGGACTTCGCCGCCGAAGCCGGCGCGCGAGAGATCGAGCGGCTCACGAGCGACGAGGCGACGGTCGAGCCAGGTTGCCCCTCGCGCTTCCACCTGCTGGTCGAGATCGAGGTCCGAGCGGACCGCAAGCGCGATCCGCTGCCGGCCCTGCGCGTCCTCAAACCGCCGCAGCTCTACAATGCCGCCGATCGGACCATCACCGACCGCTTCGATTTCAGGGAGCCTCAGGGGATGCACCCGTCCGTCGATGCCGTCGACCACGGCGAAGGCCGTTCCCCTAAGTTCATCGTCGAGCCCCCGCGCGATGAGACGGCCGATAACGGGTTCACCATGGCTTTCGCCTTGCAGCGCCCAGGACGATGGCGCGCGTGCGGCGCCATCCTGGGTGAGGGTCTTGTGCAGGCGCTTGATGACATCGCCACGCTCGCGCAGCTCTCGCAGGCGCTGCTCTGCATCTTGTGCCAGCACCCAGCGCGCAGGCCCGGCGGGTTCGGCCAGGCCCAGCCGCTCGAGCGTGCGCATCCGCCCGATCCGGATATCCTGCAAGGGATCACGCGCACCATCCCGGTCCGGTCTCAGATCAATGACACCATCCGCCGCCCCCGCTTGGCGGGCCAGCCCCCGATCGATCCGTGTCCAACGCTCGGCTGTCATGTCGGTCTCAAGGCGCTGACGAGCCTCAAGCTCTGTTCGCGGGCCAAGCTCATGGGTGACGAGATCCCCGGCACGGGCGCGCAGACCCGTTGAGATATAGTCGCGGCTAATCACGAGGTCCTTTCCATCATCGGCGCGGCCGCGCACAAGGACGTGGATATGGGGATGCTCGGTGTTCCGATGGTCAAGGAACCCGCGGGAGATGAGGTGCGGACGATGAGGCGCGCGCTATGGCGATTTGATCGCAGTGTTTGCGGTGGAAGCGAGGCGCGAGAGCGTGGCGGTTAGATGATGGCGGGCACTGGCGTGTCTCGGGCTCGCTTGAACACCGATGACGATGCGCTTCGGGGAAGATTGCGCTGTGGAAAGCAGGAAGTTTGGCTTGCATGAGATCCAACGGCTGTCATCCATGGAGAGCCCACCGCCCGGCACGAAGCGCGTTCCTCGCTGGTCCCAACCCGGCCACGGCGGCGCTCGACCGGACAGCTACCCGGCACGAGCCCGTCGAGCCGGGTGCCCAGATCGCGCGAGGCCTGATCCATGAGTTCGCGCAGCTTCAAGATCGACCTTTCGAGGGGGCGACGTCTTCAGTGGAGCTGCAACGTTTGGACCCCAGACCGTCGCTTCGAAGTTCAGGAAGTTATCCTGACAACGTCGCCAAAACTGCCGAAAGTGCATAGCACTCGTCGCAATTTCCGACTGGAATCATCCTGCCTTTTGGGTAGCTGGCATCGTAATCCGCGCGCCGATCGTCTGCTTCATTTGTCTGAGTTAAGCGCCGGCTCGCTACTGCTCGCAGGAGCCTATCAAAAGAGGATGCGAGCCACGTCAAACTTCAATCAAAATGCAGCGCCGCCTGGCTTCTCCGCAAACGGCGTTACGACGATAGACGTCGGCCTTCGCGCTTTCATGCTGCAAGTATACGATTACATGGCCGCCGGCGTTGGCTTGACCGGCGTTGCTGCGTTTATGGCCTACCAGTTCACCGAACCCTGAATTGCTTCAAAGTCCGCTAATGTGGGTGTTCGTACTGGCGCCGCTGGGACTAGTGGTTCGTCACAGTGATTTTGACGTTTTGATACCGAGCCATTCGAGGATCGGCAAGCTTTCCAGCGGCACGAGGATTTCGATGCTTCTGGGGACGCCCGGTTGACGTCGGATGAATCCGTTTCGTTCGAGGGTGACGATCATCTGGTGGACCGAAGGCGGGCTAACGTGGAAATGGCGCTGGATGTCGGCTTCGGCCGGCGGCTGTCCGAACATGTAGGAATAGGTATGGATGAAAGCGAGGTAGTGCCCCTGCTTCTCGGTGAAGCGCGCGCCTGATTTTTGACTCATCGTTGGATTCGTCCCGGCCTCCGACAAGGAGGCAAAGCATGAATGTACGTTATCGGGTCGAATTGAGCCAAGCCGAGCGCGATGAACTGACGGCGATGCTCGGCGGCGGCAAGCACGCCGCCCGCAAGCTGAAGCGGGCGCAGATTTTGCTGGCGGCCGATGGGGGCCGCTGCGACGCGGAGATCGTCCGAACCGTCCGGGTCAGCCTTTCCACCGTCGGCCGGACCAAGCGCCGCTTCGTGGAAGGCAATCTGGAGCGGGCCTTGAGCGAGGAGCCGCGTCCGGGCGCGGAGCGCAAGCTGACCGGCAAGGAGGAGGCCCTGCTGGTGGCGACTGCATGCGCCAAGCCGCCCGCCGGCCGCAAACGCTGGACGCTGACGCTTTTGGCCGACACGATGGTCAAGCTCACCGATCACGACAGCCTGTCGGGCGAGACCGTGCGTCGCCGGCTGGCCGAGAACGACCTCAAGCCGTGGCGCAGGGACATGTGGTGCATTCCCCATGTCGATGGCGAATATGTCGCTCGCATGGAAGATGTGCTCGATCTCTATGCTGAAGCGCCTGATCCTGAGCGGCCCCTGGTCTGCTTCGACGAGACCCCCGTCCAGCTGATCGGCGAGGTGCGCCAGCCGGTCCCGGCCCAACCGGGACGACGCGAGCGCTACGATTACGAGTATCGCCGCAACGGCACCGCCAATCTCTTCGTCACCTTCGATCCATATCGGGGTTGGCGCAACGTCAAGGTCACCGACCGCCGCGCCGCCGTGGACTATGCCCACTGCATGCGTGAACTCGTCGACGTCCACTATCCCGGCGCCACCTGTATCCGTGTCGTGCAGGACAATTTGTCGATCCACAAGCCTGGGGCGCTGTATGAGGCCTTCGCGCCCGCCGAGGCCCGACGTATCCTGCGCCGCCTCGAATTCCACTTCACCCCGAAGCACGCCAGTTGGCTCAACATGGTTGAGTGCGAGATCAGCGTGCTTCAGCGCCAGTGTCTCGGCCGCCGCATCGACGACCCCAAAAGGCTCCGAAACGAGATCGCCGCATGGCAACGGCGGCGAAATAAAATCCGAGCCCGCATCAAATGGATGTTCACAACCGACAAAACCCGCGCCAAACTCGGCCGCGCCTATCCAGTCACCGCCAAAGAGTCAAAATCACTGTGATGAACCACTAGTCGGGATTCCATTGTCGACCATCCTCCAGTCCTCGATCACGCGGGTGTTCTCTATCTCTGCGGCGGCCTTCGGCGCGCGCAGCATCTGGGGTTACACTACCCAGCGAAACTTGTCGGGATTCGGAATGGGCCTGATCGGCGTCATTATCGCAAGCCTCGTCAATCTCTTTCTGAGATCGAGTGGACTGGATTGGATAATTTCCATTATCGGCGTCGGCGTCTTTGCGGGCCTCACGGCCTACGATACCCAGCGGATCAAGGGGATCTACCACCGCGGCGATGACGCCACTTCGGCCGGCCGTAAGGCTGTGACGGGTGCGCTGTCGCTCTACCTTAACTTCATCAACCTGTTCATGTTAACGCTGCGACTAATGGGAGGCCGACGCTAGAATACGCGCGATTTTTGCGCGCGACCAGCTCGCCACCGGGTGTGTGTGCTGATGGGCTTGCGGCCTGGGCGGCTAAAGCGGCATTGAACGAATAACTTGTTCTATCGCGATCAAGCGCCTTCAAGTTTTCACAAGCGCTGGGCCCTTTTCGAACTCATGCAGTGTAGCAAACAGGAGCCATCCTCAACAGTGCCCCAGGAACAATTGAGCAGCAACCAGCGCGGTAGCGCCGATCGGACCGATGCCGGGGATCTCTCCCAACCGCCGGCTCGCCTCACAGGCCCGGTGCACGACCATGATGTTCTTGTCAATGGACGCGATCTCGGTGCCTATCGCACCATACTGCCGCGCCAGCACCTTGAGAATGCTGCACACCGCCGGCGAGACCCGGCCATCCGCGATAATCCGGAGCAACTCCGCCGTACCGTTCCGGCCCTGGCCGACACGATGCCAAGTTCGGCTAGGTGCCCACGCAGGGCATTGCTCGTCACCGTGCGCTGCCGCACCAGCAATTGTCGGGTCCGATCCAGCATCAAGACGGCCTGCTGCTCCTTCGTCTTGATCGGGACGAACCGCATCGAAGGTCGCGTCACCGCCTCGCAGATAGCTGCCGCATCGTTCGCATCATTCTTGCTGCGTTTGAGGTAGGCCTTCACATAGTTCGGTGGTATCAGTCTGACCTGGTGGCCAAGCGCTTGCAGCTCGCGGCCTCAATGATGCGCTGACGGACACGCTTCGATTCCGACAAGGCAGCGCGGCAACCCGCCAAAGTATTCCAGCATCTTTGCGCGACTAATACGCTTGCGGATCACAACCAACCCCGCAACATCGACACCGTGCACTTGAAATACTGACTTCGCAATATCCAGACCAATCGTGCTAGACTAACCTCGCCCATGGACGGCTCCCCTAAATGTGGTTTGCTCTAACGCAACCACCCTATGGCACTTCGATGCCGCAGAGTGAGCGCCGTCCACAGCATCAAAATGCGAAAAGCTCACGTGAGCAACTCTCGGCCGCTGTACCCCGCTAAGCGGACCTCAGCGGAGACGTGCCGCCATTTCCATTGACAGATAGACGATTTCCTGCGTGCCAAAGCGGCTATCCGACTTGGCGCCGGCGTCAGTGGCTTAGGCAAAGTCACGGTGATGCCGGCCTCGTGGTACGCAAGGATCTCGAGGCTGCTGAAAGTAGCCGGGATCGGCTACGGCCTCGAGCGTCTCGGTCTTTAGAACAGCATTCGCCTGCCTGGCCATGTTGGCGAGCTGGGCCCGATCAGAGCCTCTGTTCGTTACTGTGGGCTACAATCAGATGATGCTTCATATTGACGGCGACCTACACGTTGTAGCCGATGACGCTGGAACCGCGCCTGCTCGCGCCATCAAGCTCAAGAAGCCCGCGTCGCTGGCGATGTATCGCGTGGCGGAAATCGACTGGTCGCGATGACCGAGCGCTCGACCATTGCATCCGAAACTGTCGCGCTCACGTCGACACATCGGAGACAGCAGCAACCGCACTTCGGGTGGTTTTAGTAAGTATAGAACATCCGTTGGATCTCCTTAGTGTCGGTCGTCTTTGTCAGCGCCAGCATCAGCAAGATACGTGCCTTCTGAGGGTTAAGCGTATCTGAGACGACGAAGTCGAGTTCGTCGTCCTTGGCCTCCCCATTGCGCGCGACGATGCCGTTCCCGACACGGCTGCTACGAACAATCACGACACCCTTCTTGTGGGCCTCGACGAGAGCCGGCTCAACCGCGGGCCGAGCAAGACTGCCGTCACCCACTCCAGCATGCACGATCCCCTTAGCCCCGGCTGCGACAAAAGCGTCGATCGCGACCCGGTTCATGTTGGCGTAGCCATAGACAATATCGACTTGCGGTAGGACATCGAGACCCGAAACGTCAAATTCGGAGTCTACCGTGTGCCGGCGCGTCGATTGACGATAGAAGTACGGTTTGTTTCCCTGCATATAGCCGAGAAAGCCGAGTTCCGGTGTGCGGAAGGTGTCTGCCGTCGAGGTGTTGGTCTTGGTTACCTCGCGAGCCGCGTTGATCTGATCGTTGAGGGCAACGAGCACGCCCTTGCCGACCGCCTCATCGCTGCCAGCGAGGATCACGGCGTTGTAGAGGTTGATCGGCCCATCCGCGCTGATCGCTGTCGACGGCCGCATCGCGCCGACGACGACGACAGGCTTCTTGCTCTTGACAACAAGGTCCAGAAAATAGCTGGTTTCTTCGATCGTATCAGTACCGTGCGTGATCACAATTCCATCCACGTCGTCCTGTGCGAGGAGCGCGTTGACGTGCTTTGCAAGCTTGAGCCAGTAGTCATTGTTCATATTCTCGCTGGCGATCTGGAAAACCTGCTCGCCCTTGACGTTCGCCACCGTTTTCAATTCCGGAACGGCGTTCAAAAGGCTCTCTATGCCCACCGTTGCTGCGGTGTAACCGACCACGGTGGTGCTACTCGCACCGGTGCCGGCGATCGTGCCACCGGTCGCCAGAACCGTGACGTTGGGCAGACCGGGTCCCTTCGCGTCCGCGACTGCAAAACTGAAGAGCAGTGCGAAGAGCATGCTCATTGTCGCCAATATGTGATAAGGCACTCGAAGCCGCCACATCTTGTTCTCCTCTCCTAGAAAGCTTCGTCGATGCGTCCCCGTTCACTCAGCGGTACATGATCCTCCAGCAGAGGCCCCCTGTCTAGGGTGGCGACGCCGCCGCGTGACGCGCTTCCAGTTCAGCCCGGAGACGAAATTCCCGCAAGGCGTCCCTGAAAATGCTGGACTGCACTTGAAACGCACGCGAGCTGTTGTCCAGGTGGTATCCCGCTGTCACCACCATCATGAAATCGAGCTCCGGCGCGACGCAAATCAACAGCGCCAACGCGCCAGCCCAGGGACCTCACGCTCATTGGGCAGGGTCCCCCCGACCCCAGCCGACGCGGCGGGAGGCTTCTCACGGGCGCCGGGCTTGGTCGTAGGATGGCCTCGCCATGACGAAGTAGGCATTTCCGCGCCAGTGATGACACGGATGTAACTCATCGTGAACCCGCTACTTGTTGGGACGGTGCGACCTGAGCCTTACGTTGGAAAAGGGCATCGATTGGAGAAAAAGCGATGCGTCTTGCTTTGGCGTTGAGCCTTTTGATCACACTGTGTGGCTTTGCGAACGCGGCTACGATGCATCACGCGCACCGGCAGGCAATCGTTCGTCCCAATCAGGGCATGATCGCCTCAGACCTCGTTTCGGGTTTTGCATACGCGCCGCCCGGGCCGCCGATCCACAACCGGCCGGCACCGTATGATGATTACGCTGAACCGTATCCGGGAGCTTCCCAAGGTTACGCGCCTGGTGAACGCGAGCGATTTCTCGACGGTGTGAGACAAGGTGGTTAGGCCGCCCGAACATATCAGATGATCTTGCCAAGTGCGGTTGCGAAGGTGCAAACGCGCGCCTCTGAGGTCAGCAACGGAGAGCCGGACTTCCAGGTTTGACTACAGTCTACGTATCATTGTCTCGACTGCTCGACAAACATGGGAACGTCGGTGCGATCGATGAAAGCCTCAGGCTCTTCGTGCGGTCGCACTTCAATAAAGTTCAATGCGGCGACCAGTTCGACCTCTTGCCCAAGGGCACCTTAAGCTGATCGCCCCGTAGCTCAATCATCGCAAAATCCCTTCAATCCCGCGTATAGCGAACCGACGGCGGTAACAGCCACGCCGATAAGTGGCCCAGCAGTCTGCGTTAAGTGTTGAATTAGCCGTGCTCTTCGGCGCAATTGCTCTTGACTGACATGTTGCCCAAGAAAGCGTGCGGCTTTGACGGCAATCGCGTTCGGCTTGCCGCCTTGTGAAAGTACCTGGGGTGACACCTGGAAAATTAGGACACCCAATGTATTGCCGGAGATGAATGCGAGCAGCATGCTTGCTCCATATTCGATGACCTCTCGCCATTCGATCGACACTTGTGGGAGGATTGGAACGCGATCGTGAAGTCGAGTCACGGTCAGCATGGACAAGACGCTTATAGTCGCGAGAGAAAGTCCCACTGCCAGCGCAATGAACATCCACAATCGGTGCAGTGGAAACTTGGTCCTTCAGCCTGGTCACGCCAGCCGGTCAGGTCGGCGAACCAAGCGGCTTCGTCGCGCGCATTCGCCAGGCGGTGAACCAGATGCTGCCTTCGGCGCCCGCCTTTATCGGCGCATCCTGCGGCTCGCCCATGCGATACTCGACGAATTTTTCAACCGCGACCGCGCACGAGCAGAAACGCGCCTCCCGCCCAGCGCCGGACGAGGTGAAGTCCCCCATCGTGGCTGATCATCGCCCGGCCGTCGATCACGGCCGCCAGAGTGTCGGCCGATCCCGAGATCGCCGCCAGCGCCGTCGTCTCGCTCGCCTGTGGGAACCCGGGCCCGACCGCATAGGTGCGGCCGCCATCCTGGCTCGAGAACAGCCGGCTGCGGCCAAGCAGATAGAAACGATCGTTCGCCGGCCCGCCGACCAGCGCTCGTGCCGGGATCGCGAAGTCCGGGGCCTCGGCGCGCCGCCAACCGTCGCGGTCGCGACGAAACACGCCACTTGCGGCCGCGCACACGGCCAACTCTCCGTCCGGCGAGAAGGCAAGCGCAAATACGGCGACGATGACGAGATCGCGCGCCTCCGGCACCCAGCTCCGCCCCCCGTTGTGCGAACTCAGGATTCCGAGGTCGGTGCCGACCAACAGGTGGGACGAATCGCGTGGTCGACTGCGATGACAAGCGCCGCATTGAGAAACAGGCCGACATCCGCGTTCAACCAGGCGGCGTCGACATCACGGGAGCGAAACATGCCACCATAGCTGCTTGCGTCATGCGCCGAACGCGCTGCGCGGCCAAAAGGAACATCACGCTGGCAAGCCAAAAGCTCAGCCAACGCGCGCTGGTCGCTGTTCTTCCAGTCGCAGGATCAAACGGTGGGGTGGGACGTCTGGTCCGAAAACACTCCTCATGGCTTGCGCGATTTTTCACCCGGCGCCAGCGCGAGCTCGGCCATGCGTCCGCCGTTCAGCGCCACCCAGGAATTCTTCGTCAGCGGATATTTGTCCGTGTAGCTCAGCGGCTCGTGGGCGGCGACGCAGTTGTTGTAACCGCCGGTGATCTTGTAGCACTTCTCGTAGGCGAGAAACTGCTGGACCGTATCGGTCTGCTGCACGTTCGCCGTCATCCAATCGCGGATGCCCTCGTACGACGAGAACGCGTCCGAGCCGAACACCAGTTTGCCGATGCTGGTCGGCACCTCGAGCAACTGCGAGCCGGCTGTATGAGCGCGAAACGCCGGATGAATCCGCACGCCCGGCAGGATCTCCGTCTCGCCGTCGACGATCACCGCCTTGCCCTTCAGCACCTTGCCGTAGACCTCCTCGATGGTGAGCGGCATGTAGCCGCAAGCTGGCGTACGATTGCAGCCGCCGGGATCGGAGTTGACCGCCCGGATGTGCGGCTCCGGATAGTTGAGCGCCCACTCGATCGCCTTGAGCTCTTCGCGTTGGACGTAGAGCACGGCATTGGGCAGGTCGGACAATTGGCCGGCGTGGTCCCAATGGGCGTGGCCGATCACCACCTTGGTGACATCGGCAGCATTGAAGCCCAGAGCCTTCAGCTGGTCGGGCAGCGGAGCCCAGTGGTCCGACCCGGTCATCTTCAGATAATCCTGCTGCTTCCAGCCGGTATCGTAGAGGATCAACTCGTTGCCGCACTTGATCACGCCGATGTTCACCGGCAAATCGACGCTCGGGATATTGCTCTCCGGCTTGGTGCTGCCGGGCACGAATGCGCGATCCGGCATGAAGGATCCGAATGGCACGTTCATGAAACGGCTGCTCTCGATCAGCCATGCCGAGCAGATCGGTTGCTGGGCCTGCGCCGCTGCGCCGAATAGGCATGCCAGCGCCGCTATCCCCGCGGTCAACGCAAACGAACGAATTCTTGATGCGCGTTTTCTCATTGCGTTCCTCCCTTACAACTAGATGACTTTTTTGGATTGAGATCGGATTCGCTCTCGTTTCCCTTCGATCGCCCGCTAGTGCGGCTTGTATTGTCCCGGCCAAAGCACTTCGCCGACGCGCAGCATGTCTTCGGAAGCCTTCACATCCAACCCGTGCGCGACGCTGGAGTCGCTGCGAGTCGCCATCCTCGACGAATTTCAGCATCTCGGCCGCAGCGCTGGCATAAAGCGCCATTGCGTCGACGTACTGCACTTGCGTCCTGGAGAGCGAGGGCGGCGCGCTCATGGCGCGGACCTGCATTTCGGCATCACGAAAGAACTTCGCGAGCGGCTCGATCTTTCGTGCGAGCGCCCGTGCGTTCCGATCCTCGGCCTGATAGGTGATCCCGGCAAAGCTCAACGCCACCGCCGACCGGGTCGCCTCCCGGTGGACCGCCCACAAGGCTGTCGCGAAGCGTTCCTCCTCCGCCGTCAATGCCGGCAACTGCGGTTTCTCGGCCCGCGCATTGACAGTTTGCGCCGCCGGTTGCACCGCCGACCGCAGCCGGATCTCGTGCAGCCACGCTGCGCCCGCGGTTGCTGCGAGCGCGACGATGACGCCGGCCAGCAACAAGGACCGCCCACCGGCCATGCCGATCGTCTGAATGGCGCACCCTCCATTTATAGTTGCGGGTACTCTATCCCTCGGTTTCCGCGGCGGTCAACCAATGCAGAGGTGAAACAGACCTGCCCGCACGCATGGCTTGCTGCTGCCCGCGAGCCGCATCCTGGTGGTCAATGGGGTTCCCAGGTCGGCGTGCCGGTGAACAGGCCGCCCTCGGCAAAGCCGATGCCGTAGACCAGGACCACCCCGAAGACGAAGCTAAGCAGGCCCGACGCCACGCGGAGCCGCCAATTGAATTTCGGCAGATTGGCGGCCGTGAACACAAACGGCGCCGACAGCATCAGCGTGATCAGCATCATTCCGACGATAGTGCCGAGCCCGAATAGCAGCAGATAGCCGAGTGCTGCGACCGGCTCGCGGATGATGGACAGGACCATCAGGGCGACGGCGGCCGATCCTGCAAGGCCGTGCACGAGGCCAACCGCGAAGGGGCGCAGCCACCCATAGAGCGCTATCTGGCCGAGCCAGGACTGGTCAAGCCGCGCCAGCGGGGTGTGCTCCTCGGCGTGCCCGTGCGCGCCGGGGCGGTGACCGTGCGGGTGCTGGTGCACGTAGTCGCCATGCGCATGCAGGTGGTCATGGAGGTCAAGCGCATGTCCTCCGTGGACCCCCGCATGGGCGTGAGCCGTGCCGACCGCGCGCCCCATCCCAGTCAAGGTGAGAATGCCGAGCAGGATCAGCATGATGCCGACCGCGAATTCCATCGACAGACCGAGCCGTGGCGGAATGACGACCCCGAACACGATGATCGCTGCACCGACCGCCATGACCGTGATGGTGTGTCCTACGCCCCAGGCGGCGCCGATCAGCGCCGAGCCGGCCACGCTGCGCTCGCGGCTGACGATAGTCGCAATGGCGACGACGTGGTCGGCGTCGGTCGCATGCCGCATCCCGAGGAAGAAGCCGAGAAACAGGAGTTTTCCGGTAGCGCCGGCGCGCCGATCGTCGTCAAAGCGCCGGTCGAGATGGTTGAGCCGACCGGTGCCGAGACCTTCCTCGACATCGATGCCGTGGCTGGCGAAGCGCTGGTGCGGGAGGTGGCGAGCCTGTTCGGTTCGACGCCGCTATTCGTGCCACGCGACCTCCTGGACATCGACGCCTTGCGCGCCGCGATGGCGCAGGTCCGGACATTGCTCGGCGACGCCGCGGTCCTGGTCAACAACGCCGCCAACGATCAACGTCAGGTTCTCGCCGAGGTGACGCCGGCTGAATTCGATTGGGTGATCGGCGTCAACCGCAAGCACGTCTTCGCATCGCAAGCCGCAGTGCCGCAAAATAACTGTTTCGCCGGCGGTCATGCTGCGCGCCGTCACAGCGAAGACGAAGGTCATAAGCCAGACGCCCCAGGCAATCACCGCGGTGCCGCGCTAGCGACTGTCAGAGACCGCCGCGCGACTTGGGCATAACCAGCGCGACTTCGGCATCATCGCGACCTTCGCGACCGCGGCCAGGCTCCTTTCAAATGGAGGTGTACCATCGACACGCACGACGAGCGACCTATGAATAACTCACCCGGCGCACCTTTGCTGGCGCATCATGAAAGGCAAATCGCCAGAACGAGAATGACCTCGCTGCCGACTGGCACTGAGAATAGGGCCGCTATCTTGACCATTGTCCATTTCAAAATCCCCTCATAGGCAATGGCGAGAGCGTAGGACCGGTCCGTTTCCGGCCGACTTCGCACGGTCAGGAAAATGGCTTCAAAAACTTGCGACCAACAGCGAGTGCTACGGTGGCCCTGCAAATTGGCGCCAATTCCGGAGCGCGTTCGTTTTGTCACGTGGCGCGGGGCCCACAGTCGCCCAGACCGCAATTGCAATCATGAAGGCGGCTAAGAATGTGGCCGCAACCTGTCTGAAATTCATTTGCTCAAATGAGGTTTCGTGACGATTGCAGCAACGTGTCACGAATTGTAGGCGACTATGTGACAAGCCGGCGGTTGGGGAGCCATCGTCGGCTTGACCGATAACCCGAAAGTCAACCAACTCACAGCAGCAGAAGATCGCTGCGGAGTTGTATCGCCACCGCGGCACCCGTCATCAATCGACTAACCGGAATAACTCACTCGGCCGGCTTTTATGACCCCCCGCAAATCTGAGAATCACATAAGCTTTGGGCGTCGTAAGGCAAAGTCGGTGGCCGACGAACTGGACCAAGATGTACAAGCGTTAGGAAATTGGCTGAGGGACGCTTGGCGTTTCCTCGCCAGCGATCCGTCTCTCACACCGTTCGACCGGCGAGAGCTTCGCAACTCCATGAAGCACGCAGAGGCGACGCTGCGCCTTGCGATTTCACCATCGCCTGCACGAGAGAATGCTACAAGACAAACTCGGCCACCGTCGCCGGACCGTGTATTGATACCTGACTTTCGGGTGCTCGCGAGCTTTGAAGTGAACGACGTTCAGGCGAGGCTGCATAGCACCACTGGCATCTGAGGCATTGTCCAAGCAGGTGCCGGCGATGACAGTGCTCTACAAGATGTCCGGTCGGCAGACGAGCGAAGCTGCTTCAGAAATATACGACGCGCTATATACCGTTCGTAACGCACGCGATCAGCCCAACCCGCGTAGCGTTAGTTTCGCGAGACGTCAAAAATCGACAATTAACTTCACGCCAGCCTTTCTTAAACGAGTTTCGATCGATACAAGAAAATTGACCATATGCTCGAGTCCAGCTCTTCTCTTCGGGAATCAAGCTTAGATAGGTTTTTACAAGCCTTGTCCGATAGAGACATCTTTACGAACCGGGCATCAGTTTCTGAGCTTTGGCGCCGAAGGAGACCGTGCTTTTCGAGGTGTTTGGATTCCCGGGTAACAGCGGCTTGTTGTTTTTGCGCATGATTTGCAGCAGCCACGACCGACACACCGTCGCCAACATCAAGCTCCCGTACGGTAAGTAATATCTCCCACTGGGCTCTAGAAATACCCATCGATTTCGCCCAGAACTCGCTGAGCTCTTTTAGCTGCAAGTCGAGTAATCTTAGTTCCGAAACAAATCTACTTACATTGTTTGGGT
>CAWHQY010000002.1:0-236133 GCA_963831505.1 uncultured Alphaproteobacteria bacterium
GCTGAGCGGCGTGTCGACGGCGGGCGGCAATCAGTCCGGGGACAATATTATGCCCATATCGAATCCAGTATGCCGCGGGCGGCCCGCAGGTCCGCGGTCGTGAAGCCGTCGGTGAACCGATCATAAACCGGTGCGAGCAGTGCTCTCGCCTCGTGGTGGCGACCTTGGGTCACCCGCAGGCGGGCAAGCTGAGCGGCGATCCGCAGTTCCCAGAACAGAGCGTCCTGCTCGCGGGCCATCTGCGCCGGCCTGGTTAAAGCAATCTTCGGCCGCCTGGACGGATTGATCCGCGGCTTGCTGGAGCAGAACTTCGCCTTTGATGCGGAGCAACTCAGGGACATACCACACCGGTCCCGTCCGCGCTCGCCGGCGGCCGTCATCGCGTCGTCCAACGCACCGAGAGCCTCGTCGAGCCGTCCCGTCCCGGCAAGCGCCAACGCGAGAGCACCCTTGAACTCCGAATACGACAGGCGCCACCCGGTTCGGTCGCAGGTCTTCGAACGCATCGCGCAATACCGTCAGGCCTTGCGCGAACTCGCCACGCTCGACCAACAACTTCCCTTGCAGGAAGCGACCCGTGGTCTCCGAAAGATGCGCGTTCAAATCTGTGGACAGTTCGATCAAACGCGCGATCTCTCGATCGGCGGTCGCGAAGTCGCCAATCATGATCGCGATACGGCAGATGCCGTAATACAGGACCCGGCAAAGCACGAGTTGGTGATCTGTGCCTTGCACGCTCGTCCAGGCTGGCGCGAGCTTCATTGAGGGCTCTTTCCGTGAAACCCTGCAGCCAAAGTGCCCGAGCCAGCATCGCCCGGGCCGCCGCGTGGGCATTCGAATCGTCTAAATCACGCCAAGGCGATCCCTCGGCACGACGGAAGATCGAAGAACGCGTTCAAAATATTGCTGAGCCTCGCGAGGTCTGCCGCTCGGTGAGCAGCGTGGTGCCCATTATGCCGATCGGCGAAACGGACGCTTGCCGGGTCGCCGATGCGATGAGCGATTTGCTCGATCCGTTCCGCCGCGATCCGCGCCCTGCCGTATTCCCCGCGAAAGCGTAAATGGTACAGGGCCGACAGAGCCCGCGCCTGCGCGTCGAGATCATTCAGCGCATCGGCGGTTTCGAGTGCCTCGGTCAGGAGAGTTTCCGCCTGCTCCGGGGAGCCCATGGTGATGAATCATCGCAACTCGCGAGGGCGATCTGCAGCTCCATTCGCGCCGACATGTCGCGGTCACATGCGGTTCAAGACCGAGCAGCGCACGTTCGCAGCGCTCGCGGCATTCACCCATCAGCGACAGGTGTCAGCCAGACCGGCGCATAGGCGGCTGTGAGATCGACGCCAATCGCCGTGTCTCCGGCCGGGGAGAAGGACCAGTCGAGCGCCGCGCGAACGTTGTCGATCTCTCGAACCGGCGCGCAGGTCCTCGATCCGAAACGACGATCTGGCACCTCGCGCCGGCGTGTGAAGAGATCGCGAAAATACGCCGCGTGCCGCCGCGAGCGCCGTCGCTTCGCCGATGCTCGACCAGCTTCTCCAGCGCGTAGGCCCGGATCGTCTCCAGCAGATACCAGCGCGAGGCGCCGACGTCCGGTCCAGCGCGACCAGCGACTTCGCGACGAGGTTGGCGATGCCATCCATCACCGTCGCGGCATCGAGCCCGGTATCCGCCATCACCGCGGCGGCGGCCTCGACGGTGAAGCCGCCGGAGAATACGGCCAGGTGACGCAGCAGCCGCTGCTCTGCTTCCGGCAGCAGCTCGTAGCTCCAATCGAGCGTCGCGCGCAGGGTCCGATGCCGCGGCAGCGCCGTGCGGCGTCCACTCGTCAACAGCGCGAAGCGATCGTGCAGGCCGGCGGCCACCTGCTGCGATTCCAAGCGTGGCGGCGCGGGCCGCCGCGAATTCGATGGCGAGCGGGATGCCGTCGAGATGCCGGCAGATCGCGGCAATCGACTGCGAGGTCTTCGGCGCGCGGCGAGAAGCCCGCGTCCAGCGCCTTTGTCCGGGCGATGAACAGCTCCACCGCGCTGTGGCTCCAGTATGTGGTCCGGCGTCCTCCTGCCCGAGCGCGGGAACGTCGAGCGGCGGAACGCGATAGACGTACTCGCCGTCGATCCGCAGGATTTCGCGGCTCGTCGCGAGGATCGTGGTGTGCGGGCACAGGCGCATGAAGCGTCTCGGCCAGGTTCGCCACCGCGTCGATGAGGTGCTCGCAATTGTCGAGCACGAGCAGAAGATGTCTTGGCGCCGACGGCGCGCGCGACGACTCCGCGGCGAAATGCTCGCCGCCGAGCTTCAGCCCGAGCGCGCCGGCCACCGTGGACGGCACGAGGGCGGGATCGGACAGCGACGCCAGCTCGACGAACCACCCGCCGTCGTCGAAGTCGGCGAGGAGGTCGCGGGCGGCCTTCGATGGCAAGCGCGGTTTTCCCGATGCCGCCCGGGCCCGTCAGCGTCACCACCCGATAGGCGGAGACGAGGTCTCGCACAGCGCCGCACGGCCGCCGCCCGACCGATCAGGCGCGTGACGATCAGCGGGAAAGTTGTTCGCCGGCGGTGCTCCGGATGCGCGCATCGGCGGGGACACGACCGGCGCGGCGGCCGCGCTCGCGCTGCCGAGGCGTCCAGCTCCCGAGCAGGCGATAGCCGCGACCGGAGGCCGTCTTCAGCATGGCCCGATCCGGGCCAAGCGCTTTGCGGATCGCGGATATATGAACCTGGAGCGTGTTTTCGCCGACGATGGCGCCCGGCCATATGCGATCCATCAGATCGTCCTTGGTGACCAGTTCATTGGCCGACCGAACCAGGACCTCGACGATCTCGAACGCGCGCGCGCCGATGGGCACCGCGATACCGCTCGCCAGTAGTTCGCGCCGTCCGAGGTGGACCTCCCACTGCCCGGAACTCATAGACCAGGCTCCGGCCTTGCTCGGACACCCTGGCACTCCCGATTCAGGATTTTTCAGAACAGCCGGAACACTGACCCCCGGGTTGCGTTTCCGCAACCCGGCGCTCAGGTCCTGCCAGCGTCAGACTTCGGCGGCGAACATTAAAATCCCGAACGTGGATGTCCGCTCGCCGCGATCGAGCGTGCGTTTAGAGAAATGCGCGATCCTCGCGAAATACACCGCGGATCCCGCGCGGCAAAACAAAACCGAAGGTTGATCATATTTTTGTAACGAATTGTCTCTCTCGGCGCGGTTTCCCGATGCGCGGCGGATTTCAAGTGCATGGGCAAGCCGCCCCTCGATAACGAGGCATCGCGGCAGAAAGCGTGACGATTCACCGGTTACAAGACAAGGAAGTCCATCATGGCCAGCGAACGAAAAGTCGCGATCGTCACCGGCGCGTCGCAAGGGATTGGCGCGGCGCTGGTCGCGGCCTGGCGCGGCCGCGGCTATCGTGTGGTCGCGACGGCGCGGACGATCGATCCGTCGAAGGATGACGATGTCGTCACGGTCCGCGGAGATATCGCCGACCGCGAGACCGCGCGGCACGTCGTCGCGGCGGGCATGGAGCGGTTCGGGCGGATCGATACGCTGATCAACAACGCCGGCATCTTCATCGGCAAACCCTTCACCGAGTACACGCAGGCCGACTACGCCGCGATCACCTCTGTCAACGTCACTGGGTTTTTCCATATGACGCAATGCGCGATCGCTGAAATGGAGAAGCGAGGCAGCGGCCACGTCGTTCAGATCACCACAACCCTGGTCGAGAACGCCGATGCCCGCGTGCCTTCCGTGCTCGCCGCGCTGACGAAAGGCGGGCTCGCGGCGGCGACGCGGTCGCTCGCCATCGAGTATGCCAAACGCGGGATTCGCGTGAACGCCGTGGCGCCTGGCGTTATAAGGACGTCGATGCATCGGGATGCAACGGATGATCAGTTCGATGTGCTGCACCCGATCGGGCACATGGGCGATATCGCCGACATCCTTGGCGCTATCCTTTACCTCGAATTGGCGCCTTTCGTGACCGGGGTTGTCCTTCATGTCGACGGCGGCCAGAGCGCGGGTCACTGACACCAGCCAGAGGTATTCCACGAGCTCCGGCATGGCGAGCGCATCGTCGGTCGCGCCGGGATGCCGTACCACTCGATAAACCGAGAAGTCCTATAGCCAGTCGTACAATTCTTTAGGATTTTTCAGTTACGTCCCAAGGAATCCCCGGTCGCCGGCGCGTAATCCGATCATGCGGAAAGAAATTCCGCGCCGGACGGAGGGAGTTCTCATGTTGACAACAGTGGCTGGACCCTATGGGGGACCCGCAATCCCCATTGCTCAGATCATCCATCGCGAACAAACTTGGTTCGATGTATCTGGCGACGAACCCACGCGAACGCGGATCGCGGCCTCTCGGTGGGCCGGGTACACGACCAGCGGAAGCGAGCATACGGCGGAGATCGAGGCGGACTGCTCACGTCATCGGGATTGCCCTTCAGCCGATCCGGGACATCACGATCTACGCCGCGAATAAGCTGATCCACGCCGGGGCCCTGCCGCGAGGCAGCATGCGCGTGAACGAACCTCGGTTGTCGACACGAGCCATTTTTCGCGGCGCATACGACGTGCTGCACCTGCACGTCCCGAACGCCATGATCGCCGAGTACGCGAACTCGGTATGCGCCCAGACCCGAACGACCCCGCTGATCGCCGATCACCCGATCGTCGATCCGGTGATCGAGCGGCTGGCACGCTCGTTGATCCACGCCGAAGAATTGGGGGGCGCATTCGGTCAGAGCTACGCCGATGGAATCAGTCTCGCCATAACCGCCCAATTGTTCGGCGGAAGCTCCAGATGCCGCGTCAACGCAGCGGCCTCGCGTATCCGGCTTGTCGAAATGGCGCCTGAAGCGCGCGACCGAGTTCATGGCGGCAAATCTCGCCGAACCGATCAGCCTCGCTGAAATCGCGGCCGCCACCGGGCTTGTCGCGCATGCATTTCGCGGCGCAGTTCCGGGTGGCGACGGGCCTACGGCCGCACGAGTATCTGCTGCAACGGCGGATCGAACGCGCTCAGGAGTTGCTGTTGAACTCCCGGATGCCGCTGGTGGAGATCGCGTTTGAAGTTGGCTTCAAGACCCAGGCCCATTTCACCACGGTGTTCGCGCGCGTGGTGGGAGAAACGCCGAATGTCTGGCGGCAGCGCAATGATCAGGTTTCCGAGGTACGGATCCTGAAAGCCGCGTGATGCCGCATGCGAACGAATTAGAAATTGACCCAGCCGGAGTGACAACAATGAACAGCACCATCAGCAGCGATCGGCGCCGTCTTCTCGGCGCCGCGATCATGACGATCGCGGCGGCGCCGTTCGCCGCGGCGGCCCAGACGGGGAACGCGAAACCAGCGGCGTTACCTGCGATGAAGGCCGGGGCGAACACATCATTCGCGGCGATAAAGCAGATCAAATCCGGCGTTCTGAATACCGGATACGCTGAAGCCGGCCCGGAGAACGGTCCCCCGGTGATTCTTCTGCATGGCTGGCCCTATGACATTCATAGCTACGTCGATGTCGCGCCATTGTTGGCATTCGGCCGGTTGCCGCGTGATTGTCCCCTATGCGCGCGGTTACGGCACGACGCGTTTTCTTTCCGGCGCGAGCGTCCGGAATGGCCAGCCAGCGGCGCTCGCCGTGGACGTTATCGATTTGATGGATGCGCAGCATCTCGACAATGTCACGCGGTGTCAGCAACTCCAGACCAGGCTGATGCGCAGCGCGCTGCTCGGCGATGAACAGCATCGCGAGCATGACCATGGTGACGTGGTGGTGCCATGCCCGCCAGCCCAACACCTGATAGTCTGCCAGTCCGCACTCGCCCTTGGCGTCTTCGAAGGTGCGCTCGATCCAGTAACGCTGCCCCTGCATCTGCGCCATCTGCAGCAGCGGCGTATCAGCCGGGGCGTTGCATACCGTGTATTTGATCGTCTTCGGCGATTCCACCTCGCGGCGCACTATCAAATGCCAACACCGCGCCGTGGCTTCCTCACTATTCCACAGCCAGACCCGTCGATGTGCGATATCGACGCGCAGTTCGCCGCGCGTGCTGTCGCGCAGGATGCAGCGTGTCCAGTCCGCCGCTCCTAACGTCTTGGCCAGAGCGTCCACCGTGACGGATTTCGTCGTTGCCTGAAGCCTCTTCGCCGGACGCCCACGACCTGGCTTTGGCGGCTGGACGTGCAGCCCGGGCTCTGCGATCCAAACCTGTTGGGTGCGGTGGACATCGGCGACGAACACCTCCTTCGCCGCCTCCAAAGCCCGCAAGAAGGCCGGCTCCTTGCCATAACCGGCATCGACGCCGACCCATGCGAACCGCATACCGCGGGCACGTGCCTGGCGCACGATATCCAGAGCATGTCCGCTCTTCGAGGTCAGCTTGCGCGCCGTCTCTGGGACCCCGGCCGCGTCGCATCGCGCCGGGTCCTCGATCCAGGCGTTCGGCAGATAAAGCCGCATATCGACCGGCGCGTGCCGCCGGCCATCGGTCAGTACGCCGAACACCGCGACCTGGCAGTTGTCCACCTTGCCCAGGCGGCCAGACCATTGCCGGGCCACGCCAACCGAGCAATCGCCCTGCTTGGGGAAGCTGCACTCGTCGATAATCAGGCCGCTCATCGGCGTGCCGCCGAGGAGAATGTCGGCGTCCCGAGCGATCTGTGCGACCACCGGCCCATGGTCCCACGGCGAGTTGCTGATGAAGTGCTGGAACTGCTGCTCGCAGCCGCTCTCAACCACGGCGGCCATCGAGGCCAACGTGCAATCCTCGGCCTGCGCCAGTCCGCTCAGATAACGCGCAGCAACCGCCACGTTGTCCCTTGTGCGGGTGCGGAAGAACCGGCCGTAGCGATCGATCAGCGCTGCGAACGCCTCCGCAACACCATCCACCAACGACGCGGTCAGCCATCATCAGAACATAAGGTCACGTGACGAAGTGCTGGTGCCATTTCGCCCTCCACGCCAACGATCGGTCGGAACACAGCGAATCCATGCGTGTGTTCTCTGTCCGATTCTGATAGGATTAAATGGGAATCGCAGCCAGGCCCGAATGTGACTTTGTCAAATTAAGATACCAAAGGCAATCCTCGCCGGTTATGACTGGGGAGGCCGGACCGCGGACATCATCGCGGCGCTATGGCCCGAGCGCTGCAAGGCCTTGGTCTCAGTGAGCGGTTATCTGGTCGGCAGCCCTGAAGCCAACAAGCTGCCGTTGCCGCCAAAGGCTGAACTGCAATGGTGGTACCAATTTTACTTCGCCACCGAACGCGGCCGTCTGGGCTATGACAAATACCGGCACGATTTCGCGAAGCTCATTTGGCAGATCGCGTCGCCGCATGGAACTTCGATGACACCACGTTCGATCGTTCGGCGGCGTCATTCAACAATCCGGACCACGTCGCCATCGTCGTTCATAATTACCGCTTTCGGCTCGCGCTGGCCGACGGTGAGCCGAAATATGCCCATGTGGAAAAGCGGCTTGACGAAGCGCCGGTTATCACGGTGCCGGCGATCACCCTTGAAGGCGATGCGAATGGCGCGCCGCATCTGGAACCCGCCGCCTATCGCGCTAAATTCTCGGGTAAGTACGAGCACCGGAACATTCCGGGCGGCATCGGTCATAACCTGCCTCAGGAGGCGCCACGAGCGTTTGCCCAGGCGGTGATCGATGTCGATGGTTTTGGGCGAAGTTAAATTCTGGCCTCGCCGGGTCGAAGTGCCCGATCCCGCCGGGGTGGTGGGCCTGACCGCCAGCGATCCGCTCTATCGTGTGAGCGGAGCAGCGTGGCTTGTCTCATATAAAAACCAGGCGCGGCGTTCCGTCTCGTCGGTAAATACTTCCAGCAGACTCGCGGTTGCTATGTCCTTCTGTTCTTCCGTCATCTCGTGCGCCTCGCGCATGCGCTTAGCCAACAGTCCGTTGTCGTCACGTAATTCGGCCAGCATGTCCTGTGGTGTGACATAAGCCGCGTCGTTATCGGCGATCCGTTGCTGACGCGAGATTTCGCCGACGGAATGCAGCGTCAGATGACCAACTTTGCGCACGCGCTCGGCCAGCACGTCGGTCATCGCGAAGATTTGATCGGCCTGCTCGTCGAGCATGAGATGGTAGTCACGGAAGTGCGGCCCACTCATGTGCCAGTGGAAGTTCTTGGTTTTCAGATAGAGCGCGAAGACGTCGGCGAGCAAGCCGTTCAACGCGGCCGCGATGTCGTGCGTCGCGTTCGCGCCGAGATCGGTGGGAGTTCGCGAGAGCCGCCGGCACGCTTTGTGTATGATGTCGCTGTGTCATGGGTTGGCTTCCTTTCTGAGGGCGCGAGGCCTTGTTGGGCTCGTTTAGGCAGACGCCGCGAACGCCGGTGAGGGCGCCGATAAGAAAAAATGCACGCCGATAGCACGAACGCGGACCAATGTTCCCGACCCGAGGCTGACTGAGCGGACACCAGTATCATTTAGTCCGCCGCCGCTTGTGATCAGGCTTCAGATCAGGTGGATCTTCACGTCGATATTGCCGCGTGTCGCACGCGAATATGGACAGACCTGGTCAGCCGCATCCACCAGGCGCTTAGCGACTTCCCTGTCGACGCCCGGCAGGCTGACGTTAAGACTCGCCGCGAGCGCGTAGCCGCCGCCCTGTGGGCCGAGGTCCACCTCAGCATCTATGGCCACGTCCGGGGAAAGAACGACATTCATCTTGTGCGCAATGAACTTCACCGAGCTGAGGAAGCAGGCAGACCAACCGACGGCGAACAACTGCTCCGGATTGGTGCCGGTGTCCCTGCCGCCAGGCAGCGCGAACCTGACGTCAAGGCGACCATCCTCAGTACGCGAGGCGCCGCCGTCGCGGCCACCCGTGGTATGTGCTTTCGCGGTGTACAGCACTTTTTCGAGTTGGATCATGGGGAGACCTTTGACGTGCATTACCCGCTGTGCGTCTGGCGTAACGATCTGAACGAGGCACGAAGTTCGTCGGCGAAGGTCGCCGGCTGTTCCCACGCCGCGAAATGACCGCCTTTGGCTGGCCGATTGTAATAAATCAGCCTGGGGTACGCGGCTTCAGTCCAGCTTCGCGGGGCGGTATAGATCTCGTCGGGGAACGCGCTTACGGCGACAGGGATGGCGACCCCTTTCGGGGCAAAAAATGCCAGCTTGCTTTCCCAATAGAGCCGCGCCGAAGAAATCCCCGTGTTCGTCAGCCAGTAGAGCGTGACGTTGTCGAGGATATCGTCTCGCGAAAGCCCCTCCGCCTGATCGGCGAAGACGCGTGTGATGAGCGCATAGCTCCGCGCGTCGTGGTCGAGCATCCATGCGGCGAGTCCGATCGGTGAATCGTCGATCGCGTAAAGCGTCTGCGGTCGATTGCCCATCTCCTGCGCGTACGCCACACCATGCTTGTAGAAAAAGTCGAGCTGATCGTACGCGGACTTCTCGTCGGCCGACAGGCCGGAGGGCGCCGCGCCGCCGGCCTGCAACGCCATGGCGATGCCGCCCGGAATGGTGGCCGGCATATTGGTGTGAATGCCAACCAATTCTGGAGGCACCAGCAAGGCCATCTGCTCGGTGACCGCGTTACCCCAATCGCCACCCTGCGCCACGTATCGCGTGTAGCCGAGGCGTTTCATCAGGACGATCCAGGCGCGCGCGACGCGCACGGGATCCCAGCCGAGGGTCGTCGGTTTCCCCGAAAATCCATGGCCGGGCAACGACGGGATGACAATGTCGAAAGCGTCCGATGCGCTGCCGCCGTGTGCTGTCGGGTTCGACGCCGTTGCTGCCCAGGAACAGTTCCTGGAAGTGCGCCTTCATCTCCTCGAATGGCACGTCGATGCCCACGCCCGTGATGAGGCGGTGCGAAAGAGCCCAGTCGTCGTTCCAGCCGCCGCGGTTCTTCCAATCCTGAATCTCCTCGCGGCTGATGCGCCGCCGGTGAAGTGCTCCACGGTGCGCTGGATGGTCTCGCGATAGGACTCGGTGACGTCCACCAGCACGCCGTCCATGTCGAATACCAGAACAGTTGGTCGCATCTCCAGATCTCCTCCAGTGCGGCCAGCAGCCGGCGCGTCTGCTCGCGCGTGCCCACGGTCATGCGCACGTGGCCGGGAACTTCGTAGCTGCGGTCGCGCACCAGGATGCCACGCCCGCGCAGCGCGTCGCGAATTTCGATGGCGCGCTTGCCCAGATTCGCCAGCACGAAATTCGCCGAGCTGGGCACGTAGGGGATGCCGAGCTTTTCCAGACCCACGCACAGCAGCTCGCGCGCCGCCAGCACTTCGGCGACGTAGTTTTCGACGTAGGCGCGGTCCGCGCACCGCCGCCTGCGCGGCGAGCGCCGCCAGGGCGTTCACGCTGTACGGCGATTGCGCCTTGTGCAGATAACGCGATGTTGGCCGCATGCGAAAACAGGCAGCCCAGCCGCATCGCCGCCATGCCGTAGACTTTCGAAAACGTGCGGCTCACGAACAGATTCGGCGACCGCTCGATCAGCGGCAGCGCGGTGACGCCGCAGAATTCGTAGTAGGCTTCGTCGATCAGCACCGCGGCCTTGCGCGCGCGCTTGCAGAATCCGCTCGATGCCCAGCAGCGAAACGCCGGTGCCGGTGGGATTGTTGGGATTGGCGATGAGCACGGCGCGCGTCGCCGGGCGTGATGGCGTCCAGCAGTTCCTCGCAGCGGAAAATCCATGCCGCGGCGGCCGGTATTCGACTTCGCGGATTTTCGCGCCCGCCACCTCGGCGTAGAAGCGATACATCGCGTACGCGGGCCGCAGCAGCAGCACTTCCTCGCCGTCATCCACGTAGGTGTTGATGAAAACCTGAATGGCCTCGTCGGTGCCGTTGGTGAAGAGGAACTGCTCCGGCTTCACGCGGAAGAATCCGGCGAGGCCTGCTTCGCTTCGCCGTATTCGGGATAGACCGCCAGCCCGCCGGCGGTGCAGCCGCTCGCGCAGAAATTCGATCACGCGCGGCGAGCAGCCCACGGTGTTCTCGTTGAAATCCAGCCGCAGCTTGCCCGCGCGGCCCGCGGTGGGCGGCGAATACGGCGCCATCTTGCAGCACCGCCTCGCGCGGCCGTGACGACGCCCTTGGGCAGTCTGGCCGATTTCGGCTAGCCACGGTCCGCACCTCCACCGAGCGCGCGTGCGCTTCCAGCCCTTCGGCGCGCGCCAGCGTCGTGATGGCGGGCGCCAGGCGTGCCAGCGCCGCGGCGCTCAGTTGCTGCACGGAAATCACCTTCACGAAATCCATCACCGACAGCCCGCCGCGCAGCCGCGCCGCGCCGCTGGTCGGCAGCACGTGATTCGGACCCGACGCATAATCGCCCGCCGCCTCCGGACTGAACGGCCCGACGAAGACGCTGCCGGCGTGCCGGATCCTCGCGCAGCAGCGCGTCATCGGGAATGCTCAGATGCTCCGGCGCGAAGCGATTGGCAATCTCGACCGCCTCGTCGAGCGAACGCCACCAGCACGATGGCGCTGTTGCGGCGCGATCGCCTTGCGCGCCACCGCCGCCGTGGGCAGCGTCGCCAGTTGCCGCTCGACCTCCTTCGCCACCGCCGCGGCCAGCCGCTTCGACGTGGTCAGCAGAATGGCCGACGCGTCCACATCGTGCTCCGCCTGCGCCAGCATGTCGGCCGCCAGGTGCCGCGGATCGCCGTCCGCCGCGATGATCAGAATCTCGGTCGGCCCGGCGACGAAATCGATGCCGACTTCGCCCGCCAGCAGTTTCTTCGCCGCCGCCACGTAGATATTGCCCGGCCCGACGATGCGGTCGGCCTTGCGGCACCGTGCGCGTGCCGAACGCGAACGCCGCGATGGCCTGCGCGCCGCCCATCTCGAAACACGTGCGCGACGCCCAGCAGCCGCGCCGTGCCGAAAATCTCCGGTCACCGGCCGCGGCGACGCCACGCAGATGTTCGGCACGCCCGCCACCTGCGCCGGAATCACCGTCATCATCAGCGTGGAGGGCAGCGGATAGCGGCCCGCCGGGAATGTACGCCGCCACCGTATCGAGCGGCCGCACGATCTGCCCCAGCCGCAGTCCCGGCTGCATCTCCGCGATCCACTCCGCGCGGCATCTGCAGTCTCGGCGTACGCGCGGATGTTGGCCGCCGCCGTCTCCACCGCGCGCGCGAAACTCGGGCGCCAGCTTGCCGCAGGCCGCGCGCAGTTCCGCTTCCGGCACGCGCACGCTCTTGCGCTCGAGCCCGTCGAACTTGCGCGCGTATTCCAGCAGCGCGCTGTCGCCGCGCTTGCGCACCGCTTCCAGAATCGGCCGCACCACCGCTTCGGCTTCGGTCAAGCCGCGCCGCCTTGCGCGCCAGCAGGCGGCCGATCTGTTTGCTGTCGGAAGAATCCGACATCACATCACGATCTTGTTCAGCGGGTATTCGACGATTCCCTGCGCCGCCCGCCTGCTTCAGCCGCGGAATGATGTCGCGCACCGTGGATCTCGTCCAGAATCGTATTCACCGCCAGCCATTCCTCGTCGCTCAGGTGCGAAATGGTCGGCCGCTTCAGCGCCGGCAGCACGGCCAGCACCGCCGCCAGATTGTCCTTGTGCACGTTCAGCATCAGCCCGACTTTGCCCAGCGCGTTGATGGCGCCTTCGAGCAGCATGCGCATGTCTTCCAGCTTGCGCCGCTTCCCGGCGTCCTCCCAGGACTCGCTGGTTGGCGATCAGCTGCGTGTTCGATTCCATCACCGTGTCGATGATCTTGAGCTTGTTGGCGCGCAGCGACGAGCCGGTCTCGGTCACTTCCACGATGGCGTCGGCCAGCACCGGCGGCTTCACTTCGGTCGCGCCCCAACTGAATTCCACCTTGGCCTTCACGCCGTGCGCCGCCAGATACCGCTTGGTGGTCGCCACCAGTTCGGTGGCGATGATCTTGCCTTCCAGGTCCTTCACGCGATGGAACGGCGACGCCTCCGGCACGGCCAGCACCCAGCGCACCTTGCCGAAGCTCTGCTTGGCGTAGATCAGGTCGGCGACGGCCTCCACGTCGGCCTCGTTCTCCTCCACCCAGTCGCGGCCCGTCAGGCCGGCGTCCAGAATGCCGTCCTCCACGTAGCGCGCCATCTCCTGCGCGCGAATCAGCATGCACTCGATCTCCGGATCGTCGATCGCCGGGAAAGTACGAGCGGCTGCTGGTGGTGATGTTGAAGCCGGCGCGGCGGAACAGATCGATGGTGGCGTTCTCCAGGCTGCCCTTCGGAATGCCGAGCTTCAGCTTCACGCCTTGCCTCCGTAGACCGCGTTCGGGATCGTAGGTGCGCGGCTTCCGAGACCTGCCCACTCGCCGTCTTCCAGCCGGCGGAAGAAGCAGCTCTGGTAGCCGTCGTGGCACACGCCCGGACCCAGCGCTTCCACCTTCACCAGCACGGCGTCGCGATCGCAATCGGTCGAGATCTCTTTGACCACCAGGCGGTGGCCGGAGGTTTCGCCCTTCAGCCACAGCTTGCTGGCGCGAGCGGCTGTAGAAGGTGGCGAATCCGGTCTCGACGGTCTTGCGGAACGCCTCTTCGTTCATGAAGCCGACCATCAGGACGCGGCCGGTCGCGTGATCCTGAATGACCGCCGTCACCAGCCCGTCCGATTTTTGAAAATCCAGATCCATGTCGAGTGCAATAAAAAAGCCCGCCGGTACTGCGGCGGGCGTCCTTTCCAATTTCGCTTTGAGAGCAGATTAGAAGAGCGCCCGTCGCATGTGGGCATGGTGATGATGATGATGCCGGGCGATGGGAGTGGTCGACCATGAAATTTGAGTTTAGCAAAGTTGGGAGGGGCATGCCGCCCCAACGATCGTTAGGCGCTGAGGCCCGCCAGGCGCCCGGTGCTATCGCCGTGACGCTCCACCTCCACTCCCATGCGGTCCATCAGGGAGAGCCAGAGGTTGGACATCACTACGTGATCGTATTTCAGGTAGCGGCCCGGGCTGAGCGAGCCGCCGCCACGTCCGGCCAGGACCGTCATGCAGTTGTAATGATCGTGCCGGGCGGCGTCTCCATTGCCGTTGCCGAGCAACACCATCGAATTGTCCAGCAGCGTCTTGTCGCCTTCCTTAACGGACTTCATCTTGTCGAGGAAGTACGCGAACTGCTCGGCGCAGTAGTTGTCGATCCTGCAGACCTTGGCGATCTTTTCGGGGTTGCCGGCATGGTGCGTCAACCCGTGATGCTCTTCCGGAATTCCGATCTCGTTATACGTCCGGCGGCTCTGCTCTACGCCCAGCAAGAACGTGCTCACCCGAGTGACGTCCTGCTGGATCGCCAGAATCTGCAGATCGGCCATCAGTCGGAAGTGCTCCTTGAACGTCTCCGGTACGCGAGTCGGACGCACCACCCCGTCCGGCAGTTTCACGTCGGAGGGCGGCGCATCGAGCCGCCGCTCGATCTCGCGGATGGAAGTCAGGTACTCGTCTACACGAAGGCGATCGCCGCTCCCCAACTGCTTATTGATGCGATCGAGGCTCTCGCGCGTGTAGTCCAGGATGCTGCGGTTATAGGTTTCCTGCTGGTCGCGCTTCTCGGCACTATGGTCGGACTGTTTGGCATTCCCGAAAAGCCGGTCGAACACGATGCGAGGGTTCACTTCCTTGATCGCGGGGGTGGTCTCGTTCTTCCACGACACGTTGTTGGAGTAGATGCAGGCGTAACCGGGATCGCAGCCGCCTTCCATGCGGCCGTAGTCGAGACCTAGTTCCAGCGATGGGAAGCGGGTCTGATGCCCGATCGCGTTGGCAATCACCTGATCGGCCGAAATGCCGGCCTGGATATCGTCTGTGGCCGTCATGCGGATGTGCACGCCGGTCAGGTAGCACGACATCGCCTTGGCGTGATCGCCGTTCTTGTCCAGCTTCGCGAGTGGGACTGCAAGTCCGCCGAGCAGCAGGAAGTCTTTCCGGTGTCGTTCGAGCGGCTGAAGCGCGGGGGTCAACTGGTAGTCGTCGTACTCCACGGGGGCGGCCGGGTTGAGTACCTCCCCCTCTGGAGCCGTTGGATACCAGTTCGGGGTGTGAATACCGTTCGGATAATAGAGGATCAGCAGGCGGTTGCGCGGCTGCACTTTCTCGGCCTGAGCCGCTGCCTCGGTGGAACCGATCAGGCGCTCGGGATCATCGCTTCGAGCAATGGCAATCCGATAGCCAGGCCGGCGCCCTTGCCGATGCCTCTCAGGAATGCCCGCCGCGGTAGTGGTTTACGCCTCATCTTTTCTCCTCCAGAAACTCGGACCGAACCGGAACGCTCAACGATTGCTATTTGCCTCTTCCCCCCGTGACAGGCGGGGGAGTCTTTGTGCTGGAAGCGGGTACCTCGGTCCCTCCTGCCGGCGTTTGGCCAGTGCTCGCCGGTCCACCGGCAGCTCCTCGACCCGCGCCAGGAGTTTGGTTATCCGCCTGCCCCTGGGCGCCCTGCTGAACCCCACCCGCCCCTGCCTCCGCGGCGGCTCTGGGCCGGCGACTGCTACCGGCTTGTCGGACACTGGATGGAACCAGGTGGTGGTAGAGGGATCCTCCAACGTCTCTCCCTTCATGCCGCGCGCGTGCTGGAAGGGATAGCTCTTCGCTACATTGGCGATGACACTCGAGAATCGATCGCAAATCTAAAGCCAAGCTCATCCGAATGAGCGTTGAACATGGCGTAGATGTCTGCATCACCTGACGAAGCGCCGCGCAAATGCAGGGCGATCGAGCGCGAAGCATTACTCAGGTCCGGATCACCATCGAAGCCATGCCAGCTGCAGTCGGCTCCCCAACCGGTGCTCCGGGCGATCAAGGGGTGAGCCCTGCGAAAGGCGATCATCAGGCGAAAGAAACGCAGGATCTCGGCATTTGTTGTGGTCAGGTTCCAGTCGAGCCAGGTCGTTTCGTTGTCCTGATCGTGGACGTTCGGGCTTCCGCCTTGCGTGTGCATGAACTCGTCACCCGCCACGAACATCGGCACGCCGTTCGATAGCATCAGGAGACAACAGAAGTTCCTGACCTGCCTCCTTCGGATCGCGGCAACTTCGGTCGGGACAATTTGGGTACCCTCGTAACCGCAATTCCAGCTGCGCTGCGCCTCGTTGGTATAGCTGACGAGATCGCAGAGGTTAAGGCCGTCATGGCAATCGATGAAGTTGATGCTCCGATAGCGCCGATCCGCATCGATCAGGGTGTCGGGAAAAAGGTCCGTGCTGCCGTAAAGGCGGCTATCAGATCGCCGACCACACCGCCTTCGCCACCGATGAAGCTGCGTGCGGTGTCGCGGAAATGGTCGTTCCATTGAGACCACGACCTGCCCGGAAAGGCGCGTCCCATCAAATAGCCGCCTTCGGCGTCCCACGGCTCGGCGATCAGCCGGACTTCGGCGAGATGATGATCGCCGCTGATCTCCGAGATGATGGGAGGATCTTCGGAATTGAGCGTGCCGTCCTCGTTGCGCGCAAAAATCGAAGCGAGGTCGAAGCGGAAACCGTCGACGCCGATCGATGTCGCCCAATAGCGGAGGCTGTCAACGACCAAAAGGCGCGCCGCAGGATGGGTGGTTCTTAAGTCATTGCCGCAACCGCTGAGGTTGCGATAACTGGAGAGATCCGACGGTGACAGGGCATAGTAGGTCGAGTTGTCAATGCCGCGGAACGTATAGGTCGGGCCGTCATTGCCCATTTCCGCTGTGTGATTGTAGACCACATCGATCAGGATTTCGATGCCTGCCTTGTGGAGCTCGTCGACCATCCAGCGAAGTTCGTCCAGCGCGCCTTCCGGCGTGCCGGCGACGCTGTATTGGGCGTGCGGCGAGAAGAAGTTGAGCGTCATGTAACCCCAGTAATTGCCTTGCGACGGCTCGAATTGCTGAACGGGCAACAGCTCGACGGCGGTAATGCCCAGTTCCTTCAGGTATGGGATCTTGGCGACAACACCGGCAAAGGTCCCGCGCTCCTCTTCGCGAACGTTCGAATTGGATCGGCGCGTAAAGCCGCGCACATGCATCTCATAGATGATCAGATCATGGCCATGCCGCGGCGCTCGCGGCCGACCCAAGAGCGACGCGGTCAATCGATCGAGCAACACGCCAAGCGGCGCCTTTCCCGCGTTTGATCCTGGGCCGATCGCCGCCTCGCGGCTGAAAGCGGGCGGAAAGAAAACGCCTTTTGCGTAGGGATCAAGCAGGATCTTGTCCCGATCGAAACGGTCTCCATGACCGGGATCGAAAGGGGCCATCGATCTGATAGGCGTAATAACGGGCTCCGTTGGCTTGTCGCAAAGAAACCTGCTGGTGCCAGACCCGACCGGTCTTGTTGCGGGGAAATGCGAAGGGCAGAACGCGGATCGGGATGGTGAAGTCGCGATCGCTATACAGCAGAAGCGTAACTGCGACGGCGTGCTTGGAATAAAGCGCAAAGTTATAGCTCTGGTTCGCCTCACTCCAGGAACAGCCAAGCGGCCAAGGCTTCCCCTCAGACTCTCCTCCGTCGCCCGCCATGCCCATTCCCGATCCCGCCCGCCGGTACAAGCCGCCTGCCTCTATTCCAACCGCGTCCAAACGAAGGGAAGCGCACCTTTAAGACAATATCCAGAGACTTTGTTGCAACCAGGAAGGCGGCAGTACTCATCGGTGACGAAAACTAATCCGAGATGAATCTGAAATTTGATGTAACTCAACACAGCAACGATCGATCCGCGCATTGCTGACAAAAAATTTCAGGAGGGGAGGATCATGGGCAAATATCGCGTAAGCGTGTTCAAGACGTTGCTGAGCTCCGATGGACACTCGTCCAAGTGTCTCCAGTTCATGATCGATATTGGACGCGCTAGAACGGGTCAACGGGCTGTTGAAGCCGCACGTTGCCGCTATCAGCGTAGGGTACGCATACCGGATTGGAAGAGCATCGCCGACGTTGTTGAAGTCAAGGAGAGCTTTATGGCGGGGAAGCTTCTCCATGCACGCGGCAGGAATTGACGCGACGAGGTGGTTTAGCTTGCAACCACCTATGATTGGCCGTCTCCTGCCCGGCTTCACGGACGATTGCCGTTGTACGCAAGAGGCTCGATGGATTGACACGGATTGAATTGAGCCCGAGGTCGGTCAGAAATCTTGCGATCTCCGGATATTTCGTCGGCTTTGGGCTTGGGAGAGACCCGGCTGCCCCGCTGGCGCTAAGAGGCGATAATCTAAGAGGCGATAATCAAGGAGATAGCGATGTATGCGAACATCCTGATAGCAACGGACGGTTCGGAACTTGGCGGAAAAGCTGTCCAGCACGGCATCGCGTTGGCCAAGCGGGTCGGTGCCAAAGCGACCGTGCTAACAGTCTTGGAGCCTTTTCATACGTTCACGATCGATACGCAGATGATCGAGGACACGCCGGCTCGGTACAAGGTACGCATGCAGGAGCACGCCGAGAAAACCCTTGGCGCCGCCGCCCGCGCAGCGCAAGCAGCCGACGTCGCGTGCGAGACGGTCCAGGTCGAGCACGAGCATCCGTACCGAGCGATCATTGATGCTGCGGAGTCGAAGGGCTGCGACCTAATCGTCATGGCCTCGCACGGCCGCCATGGCATCTCCGCGATTGTCCTCGGCAGCGAGACGGTCAAGGTCCTCACCCATTGCAAGACCCCGGTACTCGTCCATCGGTAAGAGAATTCGGGTAGTCAATGTCATCGACCTCATGAAGCTACTGCCGCAAAGCGAGCACCCGCACGGGCTAAGCGACACAGATTTCAATTGGACCTTCACTAAAGACAAGCCGACCATCTTTGTGTTCCATGGACACCATGGTTGGCCCACCCGTTGAACTGATAGCCGCACCAATCACGAGAACTTGCCCGTCCGAGTTCCCGTACCAGCAGAAGGTTTGACATTCCTCAATACGGGGCAAGTCCGACGTGATTTATTGGTCCTATGTCAAATTATATCCGACCTTTCCTCGAAATTGGCCTGCACGACGTCGGGCTCGTCGGCGGCAAGACTGCGTCGCTGGGCGAACTTTATTCCGCCTTGTCGTCGCAGGGAGTCGCCGTCCCCAATGGTTTTGCCGTCACGGCAGATGCTTATCGCGATGCAATATCGCAACCCGGCGTCGCGGACGAGCTTCATCGCCTGCTCGACGGTCTCGACAAGGGCAATATCAGGCAGCTTGCGGCCAAAGCCGCCAAAGCTCGCGACATCATCTACAAGGCGATGGATACGGGGCCTCTCCGCGAACAGATCGTGGAAGCGTATCGGCAACTGGAACGGGAGTCCGGGGTCGGCGCCACTGTCGCCGTGCGGAGTTCTGCGACGGCAGAAGATCTGCCGACCGCGAGTTTTGCGGGGCAACATGAAAGCTTTCTTCATGTGCGCGGTGCGAAGGATCTGTTCGAGGCCTGCCGACGCTGCTTTGCCTCCATTTTCACCGATCGCGCGATTTCCTACCGCATCGACAACGGCTTCGATCACTTCAAGGTCGCCCTCTCCGTCGCCGTGATGAAAATGGTCCGCTCGGATCTCGCGGCCAGCGGGGTCGTCTTCACACTCGATACCGAATCGGGATTTCGCGATGTGGTTTTCGTGACGGGTTGTTACGGTCTTGGCGAGACCATCGTCCAGGGCAAGGTCGATCCTGACGAGTTTTACGTTCACAAACCGACCCTGAAACAGGGGTTTCGACGTGTGCTGCGGCGCCGTCTCGGCGGCAAGCAAATACGCATGATTTACGGCAAGGGCGGCGGCAGCCGTGCGACGCTCACCCGCGCCGTGCCGAGCGCCGAGCGGCAGAGGTTTTGCATTTCCGACGCGGAGGTGTTGGGCCTTGCGGAAATGGCCGTGCGGATCGAGGAGCATTATTCGAAAAATGCCGGCACTGCCATGCCCATGGATATCGAATGGGCAAAGGACGGCTCCGACGGCAGGATCTATATCATTCAGGCGCGGCCCGAGACGGTGGCCTCGCAGCGTTCGCCGGATGTCTACGAGACCTACAATCTCAAGGGGCGCGGGTCTGTCATCGTCACCGGTCGCGCGGTAGGAGAAAAAATCGCCTCCGGGCGCACACGCCGCATTGCGACAGCGCGGGATCTCGCGGCCTTCAAACCGGGCGAGATCCTGGTCGCGCCGGCCACCAGTCCGGATTGGGAACCGGTCATGAAGATCGCGGCCGGCATCATCACCGACAAGGGCGGCCGCACCTGCCATGCGGCCATTGTGGCGCGAGAACTGGGCATCCCCGCGGTGGTCGGGGCGACGCACGCGACCGAGAAGCTGAAGACCGGGACAAATGTCACGATCTCCTGCGCCGAAGGCGACATCGGCAGCGTCTATCAGGGAACGGTCGCTTTCGACGTCACGCGAACGCCGGTGAGCGAGCTCAAGCAGCCGCGCACCGCGATCATGGTGAATGTCGGCACCCCTGAAATGGCGTTCCGGGTGGCGATGCAACCGCAAGCCGGGGTCGGCCTCGCGCGCATGGAGTTCATCATCAGCGAGCATATCGGCGTGCACCCGATGGCGCTTCTCAAGCCGGAGAAGATCACCTCGGCCAAGGCCAGGGCGGCGATCGCGCGTCTGGTCAAAGGCTATCAAAGTCCTTCCGATTTCTTCATCGAGAGGCTGGCGGAAGGCGTCGGCACGATTGCCGCGGCATTCTATCCCAAGCCGGTGATTGTGCGGCTTTCCGACTTCAAGACCAACGAATACGCAAGCCTGCTCGGCGGCGAGGCGTTCGAGCCCAAGGAAGAGAATCCGATGCTGGGATTCCGGGGGGCCTCCCGCTACAGCCACCCCGCTTACGCCGAGGGATTCGCACTGGAGTGTGCGGCGCTTCGCCGGGTGCGCGAGGAAATGGGTCTTTCCAATTTGCGCATCATGGTGCCCTTCTGCCGAACCGTCGAGGAAGGGCGGCGCGTGATCGCGACGATGGCGGCCAATGGGCTCAAGCGCGGTGAAGACGGGCTTGAGATCTTTGTGATGTGCGAGATTCCGAACAATGTCATTCAGATCGACGCGTTTTCGGAATTGTTCGACGGCTTTTCGATCGGCTCGAACGATCTCACCCAGCTCACGCTGGGGGTCGACCGTGATTCCGATATTGTCGCCTTCGATTTTGATGAACGCGATCCGGGAATGCTGGAGATGTTCAGACAGGCTGTGGTGGGCGCCAAGCGCAATGGACGCCACGTTGGCATCTGCGGAGAAGCTCCCGCGAACTATCCGGAGATTGCGCGTTACCTGACGCAGCTTGGTATCGATTCGATCAGCGTCAATCCCGCAAGCGTGTTTCGCACCATGGCTGCGGTCCTTGAGGCCGAAGCTGATCAGGCGAGAAGCAACGTCTGACGACCGCTAAAGCGCGATGATTCGCAGATGAACACTCTTTCCGGATCATCGCTAAACGGCGTTGGCGGCTTCCGCATGAATTTGCTCGGCCGCGGCGTTGACCCTGGTCATCGCTTCGGTCAGCTCGGCATAGACCTCATCTTCGATCGTCACGGTGCCGAAATTGGAGTTTTCACCGTCAAAACGTCCTTCGGCCGGCTGATCGGCATGTTCGAACCAGTGATATCCAACCACGGCCGGCTTCCGCAGGGCTGCAGAGACGTAGCGCTCGAAACATCGGGCGCGCTCGATCTGGCTCGCCACCCGCGGTCCGCCGCCGCTTGTATTGGGCAGGCCTGAATCGTCACCGCGAAAGGAAAATTCGGAAATCAGGCACGGTTTCCCGGTTACCGCATAAGCATCGATAACTCGGACTTGCGTCGAAATCGTAGCAATTGAACGAGATAACATCGAGATAGCGGCCGGCCGCGGCGATCACGTTTGAATGCGGCTGGTAGCCGAACCGGGAACCAATCACGAGATGATTGGGGTCGGCAGCCTTGATGGCCGCGACGGACAATTCGAAATATTGGTCGGCGACAACTGCAACAAAGGCATCGCAATCCGCAAAAAATGCCGCGCGGGCGGGATCGGCGAGGTTAGCCTCGGTCTCAAGCGCGTCGTTCGGTCCGCCCGGCGGCTTTCTGAAGATACGGCGCTTCGACATGTCCCAGCCTGCCAAATTCCTCCCACGATCGCGCGGCCGTACGCCAGACCGTATTGAATTGGGAGAAGTCCCGATAATGCTCCTGCAACCTCGCGATGGCCGCGACGCGGCCCGGACGGTGAGACGGCAGGTTCAGGAACAGCGTCAGAAGTTCGTCAGCGCCTCGCCAATCCGGCGACCAGTACAGCTCGTTGTCGATAAAGGTGCCGAGTAATCCGGGATCGTTGCGTCGCTTCGTGCAATGATCGTTCGCGCTTTGCGCGGATGTGGGCGGAAAATTCGGGATCAAAGACATCGGGAAAGTTCTCGTCGCGCCGATGCAGCCGGAAAGAGGCACCGAGTCGCAGTCGTAGGCGTAGTCGCAAGCAGCGACGATCCTGCACTGGCGACGAGTTCATCCGACCAGCAGCCGAGCGTATTGAACTTCCAGCCCAGCCAGCCGATCTGCTGCTGCCGCGCGCCAGATGTGCTGGCTGCCGTATTTTTCCCGACACGCGTCGGCGTATGGCACGCGATCGGTGTTTCCGACATGATCCTGATCGAAGCGGACCGTATTCACGCCCTTGGAAAGAAAGCGGCCACCGTCCGGATCGACAAGCCAGAACACGCCGTCGCGCTCGTCGACACGAAAAAAGCCGCTTCCGCGGAAACGCGTCATCGGCAATTCCACCCCATCTGGTTCTTTGCAAGACGATACCCCCGAGGCAGACCAACAAAGGCTTATTTATCGCAGCGGTTGCTCGAGAACTCTTGATATATCTCAAGATCGTTGCGCAATCGGCCGGACTATTAATATCGCCTCGCTCGCGGGCGGAAGGACGAACAATGAATTGAGACGGAAATTCAGCCCGCGATCAAGCAGGTCATCTCACGCCGGCATCGGAGCTGCCTCCCACGGCACGCCTGCGCCCGGATTTTATCTGGGGTGTCTCCACTTCGAGTTTCCAGATCGAAGGTGCAACGAAAGAAGATGGCCGAGGCCCGAGTATCTGGGACGTCTATTGTCAAACCGGGGAAGTAAAGAACCACGACACCGGCGATGTCGCGTGCGACCACTACCATCGCTACCGGGAGGATGTCGCGCTGATGAAACGGCTGGGCGTTCAGGCCTATCGGTTCTCGGTAGCCTGGCCGCGCGTATTGCCGCAGGGGCGAGGACCGGCAAATGAACCGGGCCTCGCCTTCTACGATCGGCTGATCGATGAACTGCTGACCGCCGGCATCGAACCGTGGCTGTGCCTGTATCATTGGGATCTGCCGCAGGCTCTGGAGGATCTTGGCGGATGGCTGAACCGGGAGTCGGCGGCATGGTTTGCCGACTATGCGACATTGGTCGCCGCGCGTTTCGGAGATCGTGTCAAACGCTTCGCGACATTCAACGAGCCGTCGATCTTCAATCTCTTCAGCCGCTCCTTGGGCAAGCGAGACCGAAGCAGCGAAGACAATCTTCACCGGACGATCGCATCACGTAAATCTTGCTCATGGTGCGGCCGTGGATGTGCTCCGCGAAAAAGTCCCCGGCGCATCGATCGGGTGCATTCACAATCGTCAACCATGCTGGCCTGCCAGTGCGGACGAGGCCGACGCGGCGGCTGCCGTGCGCCTGGGCACGTATTGGAACCAGGCCTTCCCCGATCCGCAATGCCTTGGCGAATATCCACCGGCCATGCGACCTGCAATCGAGCCGCACATCCAGCCCGGAGACATGGCGCGCATTTGCCGTCCGCTCGACTGGTTCGGCGTTAATCACTACAGCCCGGTCTACGTCAAGGCGCAAGCCGACTTCGATGCTGGGATTCGACTTCGGTGAGATACCGGCCGGTGTTCCACTGACGCCGATCGGATGGCCAATCAATCCGGAAGCCTTCAGCGAAACGCTGCGAATTGTCCATGAGAGTTACGGCTTGCCGATTTACGTTCTCGAAAACGGATATGGCAGCTTCGACAAGCCCGACGAGTCGGGAGCGGTGACGGACACCGGTCGGATTGAGTTCCTGCGGGCCTATATCGCAGCGATGAATGCCGCCGTTTCCAACGGCGTCGATGTTCGCGGCTATTTCATCTGGTCGCTCTGGATAATTTCGAATGGGAGCAGGGATACGCCAACCGCTTCGGCCTGACTTATGTCGATTATTCGTCGCTGCGGCGTATTCCCAAATCATCGTTCCACTGGTATGCGGATCTGATCAAGACGGCACGCCGCCGATGAATCTCGAACCGCCGTCGCCCCAGATCGTCACCCTCACCATAAATCCCGCCGTCGACGTCTCGACGTCGGTGAAAAAAATGATGCCCGTTCAACAAAATGCGCTGTGCGCAGGCGCACCGTGATCCAGGCGGAGGTGGAATCAACGTCGCTCGGGTTCTCAAACGGCTCGGCATGGAGGCAACCGCAATTTACCCGGCCGGTGGCGCCACCGGACAGTTGCTTGCGACTCTGGTTCAGCGCGAAGGCGTGCGAAGCATTGTGATCCCGACGTCGAACGACACGCGGGAGGATATTACGATCTTCGACGAGACGACCCGAGAGCAATTTCGTCTTGTCTTCCCGGGTGCCCCGCTCAGCGACGTTGAATGGCAAGAATGTTTGGGATCGATCGCGCGTATCACGCCGCAGCCTGCGTTTGTAATTGCCAGTGGCAGCTTGCCAGCCGGCGTACCGCATGATTTTTTCGGCAAAGTCGTTCAGGCCTCGAAAGCGCCGAGCAAGACCATCGTGGATACGTCCGGCCCCTTCCTGAAGGCAGCTTTGGAAGCAGGTGTTTATCTCATCAAGCCCAGCCTTCGCGAGTTTCAGGAACTGGCAGGAATTACCTCCACCAATGAAGCCACGCTCATCGAAGCGGGACGCCGTCTGTTCGATCGCTATCGTATCGAGGTGATTGCTCTCTCCATGGGGCCGGAAGGCGCCCTTCTCATCACTCGCGATATGGCTATGCGTGCGAATGGCCTGCCCATCGAACCGGCCAGCGTATCCGGTGCTGGCGACAGCTTCCTGGGAGCCATGGTATGGAGCCTAGCGAACAATAGCAGTCTCGACGTGGCCCTGCGCTATGGCGTTGCCGGCGGATCTGCCGCGCTGTTCAATCCCGGGACGGAACTTTGCCGCCCCGAGGATGTCCACCGCCTCGCTTCTGAGGTGATCGTAACGCCGATTGCTCGCAATCCGGGTTAGCTGGGAAAGCGACGTGGACCGGATGCACCGATCTGGATCACATCAACCGATTGGACGTCAGCGTGCAAACACAGGCGGGCATGGCTTCCAGCACTGTCACCGACGATCTTCTCTCACCGAATGTCTAGCCCGGGTTTTTTCTCGCCGCCTTGTCGACGGCAACGGCACCGAGCAGCATTTCGATGCGACCATTGCCCCACAGTGGAAGCAAGAGGCGCGCGTAGCCGTTCAGATGCCGCGCATCTTCCTTTTCTGAGCGCTGTTTGACAGTAATAGGTGGGAGCACCGCGCTCGATGGTCGTCTTGCATTGCGCAGCGAGTTCATCGAACGGCACGTGAAGATCGATTTCGTCAAGAAAACTGTTGCCAATCGCCTTTCCGTACCAGTTGGTCACGTCCGTTCCTGTGAGATCGAAGCGGAATCGAAATGGATCTTCAAAGACGTCAATAAGCATTGATTCCCGCCCGAGCCGCGATCGCAACGAAAACTTGATGTCATCCCAGAAAGGAACGTCGTTTGCACCCCGCTTCAGGCCATTCCAGTATGCATGAACGAGACTGAGATCTGGTTCAAGTTCGCCCGGAAGAGAGTAGTGGTTATGAACGTCCTTCATCGATCGGCCCTTCTTCAAGCATGCGGTATCCTATGGCAACCATAAGCACATAATGTTTGCTGTATTTGATCCGGATGCAAGCTGCCCCGCATGATTTTCCCTTCCGCAAGGCTGACGGCAGCAGGCGGCTGGGCTTTACGAATTGTTGCCGCTCTCACCACGCCATCAAGAGTCGGAATGTCAAACACCCAAGCAACAATTACTGCCCAACAATGCGCCCGCCCTTTTTGGCCGGGATCGCCGGTGCTATGCAAACAGGGGGACCGCAAAAGAGCAATATCCGTCGGGAGGACGTTCGCGCATGTCGCAGGGAAGCGAGCCAGGAAATGACCGTGGAAGCTCGTTTCACCGGTTCTTGTCCAGCGCAGCCGGCTTTTGGAGAGGCAAGTCCGCTCGCCTGAGCTGGCCCTTGACCGTCGCATTGGTGGCCATCGCGTTCGCGCAACTTGCGATACAATACCTGCTGAATTACTGGAATCGCGATTTCTTTAACGCGCTTGAGCGTCGCGACGGTATGTTACTCTGGAGCGAAGCCCTCGTCTTCCTGCCGATTGCTTGCTCCAACATTGCGCTCGCAGTTGCGTCTGTATGGGGACGCATGACCATGCAGCGCAAGTGGCGCCAATGGCTCACGACTCATCTCATCAATTTTTGGCTGGCGAAAGATCGTTACCGGCGGCTAAGGTTTGTTAGCGGAGAATACCAGAACGCTGAATACCGTATTTCATTCGACGCCCGGATTGCGACCGAGGCTCCCGTAGACTTGGCGCTTGGGTTGCTGACTTCCGCACTCACTGCGCTGGTATTCCTCCAAGTCCTATGGTCAGTGGGAGGCAATTTGACCTTCTTGCTTTCCGGACACGAGGTGACCGTGCCCGCTTATCTCGTGGTCGGCGTCGTCGTTTACTCGTTGACGTTCACGACCATCATGATTGCTGTCGGCCGCAATTTGACTTCGGTGATTCAGGCGGAAAACCAGGCAGAAGCCGAGCTACGGGCGGCCGCCAATCAGATCCGCGAAATAGGAGAAGCAACGCCGTCCGGTGCCGCCGAGCCGGGGGACTACCACAATCTGTTGCACGCACTGCGCCAGGTCCTTCTTCGATGGCGTCAATTGTGCTGGCAGTTGATGGGAACGACGATGGTGTCGCAGACAGACGTTTTGTTCGCGCCGGTAGCGGCGTGGGTACTCTGTGCTCCCAAGTTTCTCGCCGGGAACATGATGCTTGGCGAGCTCACACAAGCTGCGGCCGCATTCGTGATGGTGCAGGCAGCATTCAACTGGGTCGTTGACAATTACCAGCGGCTGGCCGATTGGCGCTCAGCAGCCTATCGTGTCGCGACGTTGTTGCAGGCACTCGATGATGTCGACCGGATCGACCCAATGAAGCCATTAGCATACGCAGACGACCGCTCTCCGAACCAGCACTCCAAATAAGAGGCTGCCAAGCGTCAGCCTAAGAGGGATTGTTTCGATAATCATTTCCTTGGATAATCCAGGTACGCTGCAGAATATATATTTTGTATCAGAACGTCAGGAGGTCATCGTGCAGGTGAAGGACTTTATGACGTGTCAGGTCGTGACGGTTACGCCGGAGACCTCGATCCTGGACGCGGCTCGGCTGATGCTGGATCATAAGATTAGCGGCTTACCGGTCGTAAACGACGGCGGCCGCGTCGTCGGCATCATCAGTGAGCACGATCTCCTGCGTGACAATGTCCGGACGAAACGGACGCATTGGCTGCGTTTGATGATAGACCGTGTGAACTTGGCAGACGAATCCGGGCGGCTCCATGAACGCAAGGTCTGCGAAGTGATGACCCCCGATCCCGTGACGATCACCGAGGCGGCTTCGCTCGAAGAAGCTGGGCGTCTAATCGAAGAAAACGACATCAAGAGATTGCCCGTCGTGCGCGACGATAAATTGGTGGGCATCATAGCTCGCGCCGATATGGTTCGAGCGATGATTCGCGCCGCTCGCAAGATCAAGGATGCGGCGAAGCGCGATGAAATTGCCGCTACGCGATTGCTTGAATTGGAACGACAATTGTTCCTGCACCGCGCAAGAGGTACGGCGTCAGCGGTATTTTTCAATGTCCGGACGGGCGCGATCCGAACGGCCCGCGGTCTCGCCGGCAGCCAGTTCGATTATTTCCGCGGTGATTTCTTCCTGTCGTACGATCCTTTGGGTCGCCAACAAAGCCGAAAGCTTGCGCTCGATCTGGCTGCGCGCCGAAGCCATCGCTTCCATGCGGGCCTCGTTCTCCGCCGCGAAGGCGTGTAGTGCCGTGTTGCAGAGTTGCGCGTGCACATAATCCGCCGTGAGCTCGATCAGAAGCGTTTCCGATGGCAGGTTCAGCAGCGGCGCGTTGACATCATTGGGGCGAGGAAAGCCTGACATGTCGAGGGGGAACAAGCGGCGGTGCTCGATATGAATGCCGTGGCCAGGCCGCCATTGGCTGAAGACGGCGTCGAGGCGGTCGATCTCGCCCGCGGCGATGCGGGTATAGAGCGCCTCGGAGATTTGATCGGCAAGTTTCGGAACACCGAGCGGGTTTGACGGCATCGGGCTGCTCCAGCCCGCAACTATGCCTCTTTGCTCGGCAACCGCACGACCTCGCGTGCCGACCAGGAACAGTTCCGAATCGGAAACGTCTGCGCGGACCGCATCGAGCACGCGCTCGCTGAAGGCGCCGGCAAACCCCTGTTCGGCACAAAATAACACCACAGCTGGTCGGCTCGATCGACCCGCTGCAGCGGAGCCGGCAGCAGGGAGCAGTGCCAGGGTTCGCCCGATGGCAAGCGCGATCGTCGCCGAATAGCTATCGACGGCGACAAGCTGACTGCGGGCTTGCTGGGCTCGTGCTGCAGCGATGCCGCGCATTGCGTTTACGACCGCGCCGAGCTGGCGGATACCATCGATACGCGCGGTGATGTCTGAGAGACGATCCGTCATGGCTGCACGGCGTCCCTCGACGCCCCTCCGGTCGGGGTTAGCGTCAAAATATACTTTCGCAAAGTTTCGCGGATTGCTCGCTTTCCAACGTCGTCGAGCGCGCCGGTCTGCTGAATTTGACGCACGATATCCGGGACGTCACCGTCGAGCGTCTCGCGCAGACCCTGACGGAACCTAGCTACGGCTGGCAGAGGCAGCGGATCCAAAAGGCCGGATTGTACTGCCAGAACCAGGGCGACCTCGTCGGCAAGGCGCAGGGGGGCATGCTGCGGTTGGTTGAGAACCGCGCGAATTCGCGCCCCTCGCGTCAGCTGATCGCGCACTCGCGTGTCAGGCATCCCGCCAAAGCGGGTAAAGGTTTCCAGTTCCAGGAACTGGGCATAGTCCAGGCGCAGCATCTCCGCCGCCTCGCGAAGTGCCTGCGCCTGGGTCTTGCCCCCGACCCGGCTGACACTTGCGCCGACGTCGACCGCCGGCTTCTGCCCTTCATGGAAGAGCCTGCCATCCAGCACAATCTGTCCGTCGGCGATCGAAATCAGATTAGTCGGAATATAGCCACTCAAGTTACCCGCATCGGTCTCAGCGATTGGCAGCGCCGTCAGCGAGCCGCCACCTTTTTCCTTTGAAAGCTTGGCGGCTCGTTCGAGAAGCCGGGCGTGGACGTAGAACACGTCGCCCGGATAGGCCTCGCGACCGGGCGACTGGCGCGTCAGCAACGCGATCTCGCGATGGGTCGCGGCGTGTTTGGTCAGATCGTCGATGACGATCAGGGCATGTTGTCCGCGATCACGAAAATACTCCGCCATGGTGAACGCGGCAAAGGGGGCAATCCATTGCAATCCCGGAGAGCTCGACGACCCTGCCACGACGATTATGCAGCGCTCGGGGGCTCCAAAGCCAGTGATAGCGTCGATGACGCGACGGACGCTCGAACTCTTCTGCCCCACTGCGACATAAACGCAAACCATGTCGCTTGTCTTCTGACTGATGATGGTGTCGATCGCGATCGTGGTCTTGCCCATGGTGCGGTCGCCGATGATGAGTTCGCGTTGACCGCGGCCAAGAGCGAACAGGGTATCGACGACGGTCAGGCCAGTTTGAACGGGCTGGGTCACGGGATCGCGGTCGATGATGGCGGGCGCCGGGCGCTCAATCGGCTCCAACATGTCCGCGGCAACGGGTGCCTTCCCATCGAGCGGACGGCCGAGCGGATCGACGACGCGGCCGAGCAGTGCTGGTCCCACCGGCACGCGCACGACGTCGCCCGTGCCGTGTACGGTGTCGCCAGCTTCAATCGCATTCACATCATCGAGCAGGACGCAGCCGACCCGGTCGCGCTCGAGCACCTGGGCGAAGCCGAACTGTCCCCTGTCGAAGCGCAGTAACTCGTCCAGCCGTACGGCAGGCAGTCCGGACACCAGCGCAATGCCGTCCCCGACCTCTTCGACTCGGCCGATCTGTTCGGTGTGCGGTCCGAGCACGGCGGCGCCGAGCTTTGCGCGAGCCAGCTCGAGCCAAACGTCCGCCGGAGTGTCAGGATTTTTTGTCATGCGCGAGGTCCGCGAGGATCTTGGCGAGATCGGCGCGCCAGCTGTTGGCGACGACGAAGTGAGGGCCCCGCAGTTCCAAGCCGGCGATCAGGGTGGGGTCCACCTTGAAGGCGATCTGCGGGCGAGTTCCGAATGCCTCGCCGATCAATGTTCGGTAACTTTCCTGGTCGGCCAATCCGATCTCGGTCGCGCTGGTCGCTTCGAGGCCAGCCCCGTTCGATGCCACAGCATCGCGCACGGGTGCGGGCAGCGACCGAACCTCTTGAAGGAGCCAGTCGAGGAAGGCGGCCCTTACGACCTGGCCGTCGAGGCGGCCGACGAGACGTCCGGCAATTTCGACCGCAAGCATATTAGCCCGTTCGGCCCAAGCGGCCTCGGCGGCGTCCCGCTCATTTTCCATGGCTGCCCTTGCCGAGGCCTGCAGCGCCGCCGCCTCTTTCGTCGCCGAGGCAAGAATCGCAGCGCGCGCTTCTTCCGCAGCTTCCCTAGCGGCGGCGATGACCGCTTTACGTTCGCCGTCAAAGCCAGCCCGCGTGCGCTCGATCTCGGCGAGTGCGTCCGTCGCCTGGCTGCGCTTTTTCTCGGCCTCCACCAGAATTTGTTGTGCTGTGGCGCGCCGCTGCTCGATCATCCCCGCGACCGGACGCCAGAAAAATCGTCGCGAGTAACCAGATCAGGATTACGACGTTGACGGCCTGGATACCAAGTGTCCACCAGTCGATGGTCATGGCTTCATTTCAGCAGCGGGTTGGCGAACAGTAGAAGAAGCGCGATCACCAGGCAGTAGATTGCCATGGTTTCGATCATGGCGAGCCCAACGAAGAGCGTGCGCGAGATCGTATTCGCGGCTTCCGGCTGGCGAGCGATTGCGTCCATCGCCGCGGCTACGGCACGCCCCTCCGCTAACGCCGGGCCGATCGCTCCGAAGCAGACCGCCACAGCAGCCGATATGATGCTGACCAGAGCTAACCAGTTCATGAGGGCGTCCTTTGGTTGGAAGTGATGTCCGGCTTTGCTTCGTTCACCGCCCCGGCGATGAAAACCATTGCCAGAACCGCGAAAATGTAGGCCTGCACCGCTCCAGTGAGGAGATCGAGCGCCATGAGCGGGATCGGCACCAGCAGACCCGCCAGCGACAGAACGATCCCGATTACAAAGACGCCACTCATCACATTGCCGAACAGCCGAACGAGCAGGGAGAAGGTGCGCGTCAGGCTCTCGATGAAGTTGAGTGGGATCATGATCGGATTTGGCGACGCGAAAGTCGCGAGATATCCGCGCACCCCGCCTGCACGAATGCCGAACCAGATCACGGCCATGAAGACAAGGAGCGCGAGCGCCGCATCGGTTTCGAGATGGGCTGTTGGCGGTTCGACGCCAGGCACGAGCGAGGACCAGTTGGCGACGAAAATGAAGACGAACAGCGTGCCGATAAAGGCGCGATAATGAACCGGTTCGACACGCATGGTATCGCGGATCTGGCTGTCCACGGTATCGACGACCAGTTCGAAGGTCGCCTGGGTCGCAGACGGGACGAGCGACAAACGGCGCGTGACGAGGATGCCGCCCAGAACCAGCACCAACATGATCACCCAGGTTGTCGCCACCGCGGAAGTTATCGGCACCGGACCCAACTGGAAGAGCGGAATGCTGCTGAGCGGCGAAGTCATGGTACTGTCTCTCGAACCAGGCCCATGACAACGGAACGTCCGATCATCACACCAAGTGACAGCATCAGTAACGGCAGCGCACCTTCCTGGCTCGCTAACGTCAGGAGACCGCCGAGAAGAACGAAACGACCGATCGTCACGGCGATGGTCGTAACCACAGCGACCGCCACCGGTGTACTGGCGGACGTTCCACCAAAGGCTTCGGAAATAAAGTGCACCCAGCGCGATCCCGGCGGCGAGATGGGCGGCAAGACCGAGCAACTTCGGCCCAGGCCGGGAACATCTCGAACGAAGGAAGACTCATGCGCTCTTCATCCATTTCCAGGCGGACCAGCATCCGAGCGCCAGCCCCAGCATCAAGAGCGGGGCGGTCCAGAACAGTCCTGAGTTGAATTTCTGATCGAGCCAACGGCCGACGAAAATCGCCGATCAGCAGCGGCACGACGATGATCCAGCCAAGCACGCCGATCTGGGCGAGCCGGCGCGTGACCGACGCGTCGCCCTCGCGAAGCCAGCGCCGGCGACGCTCGCCGCGAAGCCGAACCCCTTTAACCAACGGATCCCGGTCGTCCAGGCCCGGCTTCGGGTGGTGGCGCCTCGGCGCCGTCATGAGAACATCCCCGCACCACCATGTTGATCTGGCCGAAGATGGCTCATGATTTGTCGGATCGCGTTGAGATGCAGGCGAGTGTTCTCGACATATTCGGCCCGTTGGGTCTCGATATCAGCACGAAAGCGCGCGAGGATCGTCTCATCCAGGGTCGTCAAGATCGTCCCCCGGCACCGCTTCGCGCGTCGCGATGGCGATGTCATGGCCACCAATGACGGAGAGCACGCCGCGGCGCACAGCGCAGTAGTGCCGCGTCTCGTTGCTGCTTTCCCAACTCACGACCGAAACGGCGAGGCTGGTGAGGAAATCCGCATGCCGGGGCAGGATCCCGAAACTGCCAGTGGCGTCTTCGGCGCGCAAAGCAAGCACGCCGTCTTCATCGATGACGACCGAGAGCGGCGTAACGATGCGCAGCCTCATGACGCGGCTTCCTTTCCGGCGAGCAGAGCCTCCTTCTGGCGCGCTTCTTCCAGGGTTCCGATCATGTAAAGCGAACCCTCAGCCCAGTCGTCGGTCTCGCCGTCAAGGATCGCGCGACAGCCGGCGAGCGTGTCGGCGCGAGGGACGCTACGACCGGGCATGCCAGTGAAGGCCTCGGTCACCGCGAATGGCTGGCTGAGGAAACGCTGCAGACGGCGCGCCCTCTTGACGACCAGCCGGTCGCGCGCGCCGAGTTCTTCCACCCCGAGCAGCGCGATAATGTCCTGCAGGTCCTTGAAGCGGGCGAGTACGTCGCGGGCCTGCTCAGCGAGACGGTAGTGTTCATTACCAACGATGAGAGGATCAAGAAGCACTGATGATGAGGCAAGCGGGTCGATGGCCGGATAGAACGCTTGCAGCCGCGAGTGCTCGCGACAACTTGATGATGCTGTCCGTATGGCTCGATATCGCCGTCACCGCGGGGTCGGTGAAGTCGTCGGCCGGAACGTAGACGGCCTGGATCGCGGTGACGGCCGCGCCGGCGACCGATGCGATCCGCTCCTGTAGCGAAGCCACCTCGGTCGCCAGCGTCGGCTGATAACCGACTCGCGAAGGCAGACGTCCCAGCAAACTCGACAACTCGCCTCCCGCCTGGACGAAGCGAAAAACGTTATCCATCAGCAGGAGCACGTTCTGATGCTTTTGATCGCGAAAGTATTCGGCAATGGTCAACGCGGTCAGCGGCACCCGCCAGCGTGCTCCGGGCGGCTCGTTCATCTGCCCGTAGACGAGCACGGTACGAGCGAGCACTCCCGACGCCTGCATGTCAGTCAACAGCTCGTGCCCCTCACGGGAGCGCTCTCCGACGCCCGCGAAGACCGAGATGCCTTTGTATTTCTCGACCACGGCGTGGATCAACTCCATCACGAGCACAGTCTTGCCGACACCGGCCCCACCGAACATTGCGGCCTTGCCGCCTCGGGCAAGCGGCGCGAGCAGGTCGATTACCTTGATGCCCGTCTCGAACACTGCGCTGGTTGAAGTCTGTTTATCGAGCCCCGGTGGTGGATTGTGGATGCCGCGGCGTGTGGTATCGGATGGCAGAGCAGGACCGCGATCCCGTACCGTTCCGACGACGTCGAGTAGGCGACCCAGAACCGCATCTCCGACGGGAACCGAGATGGTCGAACCGGTCGAGCGCACTTTCGTGTTACGCGCGAGACCCGCAGTCGCCTGAAGCGCGATGCTGCGGACCGTCACCGGATCGACGTGGCTGTGCACTTCGAGGATCAGCGGTTCTGACCGATCCCATTCGACAATCAGTGCCGTGTTGACAGATGGAAGCGTACTGCCGCCGAAACTCACGTCAACGACCGCGCCTCGAACCGCCACGACTATTCCCAATGACGAAACTGAATCCATGAAATATCCAGCGCATTTCCACTGTACTCTGCATATTATATTGCACCGCTGCAGCGTCACGACGTTGATTCTAATCAAGTTTTGCGTGTGCTCGCCCTGACCAGGGCAGCAAAATGCGGCGCCGGGTTGAAAGGCCCGGCAACCGGGCTTCTGGCACGGACATGATCGCAGCAGCCGAACAGCTGGCCAGAGTCTACGTGGCCATGTGTCAAAAGGACGGTTGTGTGATGAACAATATTGAGGCCCAGGCAGCTCCAGACACAACACCATCCGACGATTCAGCGGCGCTAGTTGCACGGCTAAGGGATGAACGTGCCATCGCCCGTGAATATCCGCCACCCGGAATCGCTCCGGGCTGTTCGTGACGTGCTTGATTCAACCGGTGAACCCTGCCCAGTTGCCCGCCGGCTTGAGTGCACCGCCGCGATCAGCGGACGACCGGCATCTTGCCGATGGCATATTCTCTCTTGAAAGTCCGCGACTTCGGCCGGATACTCCTTAGCTATCAGCAATCCGAGGAGGCGATCATGGGAATCCAGATCGTGATGGACCGCACCGGCGACAGCCGTCATCCTTTCAACTCCGACGACGCACACGAATTGGCGGAGGCGGAGCAGCGGTTCTACGAGCTGACGAAAGTGGGCTTCACCGCCGCGGTCCGGACCGGTCCAGGTCAGGTGTCGCAGATCCGATCGTTCGACCCCACTGCGGAAGAAACCCTCTTCTTCCCCAGGCTGGTCGGCGGGTAGTCGCCTTCCTGCTATGTTCGGCTTTCGACCGTCGCCGCCGGGTGGCCGATCCCGCATGAGAGCGACGCGGGTCCTTTTCATTAGGCACGGCGCTGAGAGCACGCCGGAGGGCCGGTCGCTGCGGCTGTTGCGACAATGGTTGTCGCCGGCGCAGCGGGAGCAGTTCGCCAGGAAGGGCTACTTCGAGGTGGTCGGAAGCGACAGCGGAAAGCGGTACAGGATCCACGTCGGTGCCTCGGTGAACGTGTGCGAGATCGACGAGAGAGGTCGCCCGCATGAGGGGTTGTGTTTCATGCCGATCGGCACCCTGCCGATCGGAGACGTTATGCTCGCGCAGAAGATCGCGCTGGAAACATGCGAGGGCGAGGTGCGGGCCGTGGCCAAGAGGTTCACTCCGAATGGTTTCCATTTCAGGCAAACCCGACTTCTCGGTTGAAGGCGCGGACCGCGTCATTGCTGCGGCCGAGCCCTCTATGCCAACTGCGCCGGGGTTTGGCGGCGGGTTTGTTCGCTTCGGCTTCTTGGCAGGCTTGGACTTTGCAGCCGCACGCCGGCTCAAGGTCGAACGCGTTTCTCGACGCCATGGCGGAACATTTGGCGAGACCTCAAACAAATTAATCGCTGCGGCAACTCGCCTCCGCGTTCGACCTGCTTCAGCATCTAGGCCCGCGAGAATTACGAATGACCGCTTTGCGGCAACCGGACGTTCCCACAATGACGCGATTGATGTGGTGGACGACGCCCGCTCCCGGCATCGAATGTGCCAAAGGGGTGATCGTTGAACAACGAATCACCGGAGGGGGTCGTCCACATGCAGGTTAACACCATCGGCTTAGATCTGGCCAAGAACGTATTCCAAGTTCACGGCATGGATAGTGCGGGCCAGGTTGTCATCACCTGTCAGTTGCGGCGCAAGCAGGTTGCGGGCTTCTTTAGTACGACTGAGTCATTTAGCTGAGTCAATTTGTCGCGTTTGATTTTAGTTTGGAATCAGATGGTTGTTAAGCTTTCCGTCGAGCGGGAGGCTGTGATGGATCGCACGCAGTGGAATGGCGATTGCGGATCGTTTTGCGGCGTATGTCGGCGAACTGACGAAGGTGGTTGGGCATGCGGACCGGGCGGGACCGCTGCGGGATTACTGCTCTGGGCTTTTGGCGACGGAAGGGCGTCGCAGCGTGGAGCCGATGGCGGCGGTGACGGCGCCGGCGCGGGTTTCGGCACAGCATCAGAAGCTGCTGCATTTCGTTGCCAATGCGGAATGGTCGGACGAGCAGATGCTGGCCAAGGTGCGAGACCTGGTGACGCCATCGCATGACGCGGCAGGGACCGATCGAAGCCTGGATCATCGACGATACGTCGTTTCCCAAGAAAGGCCGGCATTCGGTCGGGGTGCATCATCAGTATTGCGGACAACTCGGCAAGCAGGCCAATTGCCAGGTGGCGGTGACGCTGTCGATCGCCAATCATCATGGCAGTCTGCCGATCGCCTATCGGCTGTATCTGCCGCGGGCGTGGACGGACGACAGATCGCGCCGCGCCAAGGCGCATGTGCCGTCCTCGATCAGGTTCAAGACCAAACCGCAGATTGCGCTGGAGCAGATCCGCGCGGCTGTGACGGCGAAGGTGGCTCCCGGTGCCGTGCTGATGGACGCAAGTTATGGGACGAACAGCGGTCTGCGCCGGGCGATCACGGGCTTGGGACTGAGCTACGTGGCAGCCATCATCTCGACCGTCAAAGTGCGCCCGGTGCGCGAGGATAATCCGAAGCCGAAGCGCGTCAGCGTCGAAGCCTTGGCGCGCAGCCTGCCCAAGCACGCCTGGCGCACCATCACGTGGCGAGAAGGCAGCAACGCGAAACTGCGGTCACGCTTTGCCCGCGTACGCGTGCGTGCCGCCCCGATACGGGGCGAAGCGCGGTTTGCCGAAGAGACACTGCTGATCGAATGGCCCAAGGATGAAGCTGCGCCCACGAAGTTCTGGCTCGCAACCGTCGACCACGACATGCCGTTCCGCGACCTCGTCGATCTCGCCAAGCTGCGCTGGCGAATCGAGCGCGATTATGAGGAGCTCAAGCAGGAAATCGGCCTCGGCCACTATGAGGGGCGCACGTGGCGAGGCTTCCATCATCACGGCACGATGTCGATCGCAGCCTACGGTTTTCTGATCTCCGAGCGGGAGAGGATTCCCCCCTCAGGACCTGATCGCGCCGCTGCAATCGAAAAATCTGCCATTCCCAGCGGTTACCGACCCCGCGGCGCCCCCGATCCGGCCGCAGCGCCACGTCCCGAACTCGATCGCCACCATCCATCGCCTGTTGGCCGTCGCGATTGCACCGACCCTGCAGCGATGCCAATGTTGCATCCGTCGCGATGCCGCTAAACCAGCGACGAAATTTGTGATCCAGTAGTACTAGCAAGCTTCCCGCCTGCCTGGTCGGTATGGAAGCGTGCGGAACCGCTCATCATTGGGCGCGAGAAATCTCCAAGCTTGGTCATACGGTGCGTCTGATGCCGCCGAGCTACGTGAAGGGCTATGTCAAACGGTCGAAAAACGATGCTGCCGACGCGGCCGCCATCTGTGAGGCCGTGACACGCCCATCAATCCGATTCGTGCCGATCAAGTCGACCGATCAGCAAGCCTTGCTGATGTTGCATCGAACGCGGGATCTTCTAATCCGTCAGCGCACGCAGCTGACCAATGCGCTCCGCGCCCACCTTGCCGAGTTCGGCCTGGTTGCGGAGACGGGACGCGTCTCGCGCAGCTTGGCGCAATCATCACGGACGAGAGTAATCGCGAAGCTCTTCCATCTGCGATGAAACAGGCGCTGCAAGCCATTGTCGATCAACTCGCTGCTCTGGAATTGCAGATCGGGACGCTGGATCGCGCCATTCACGCTCATCATCGTGCCAATGATATGAGCTGCCGCCTCGAGACCGTGCCCGGGATAGGCGTGATCGGGGCCACGGCCATCGCTTCCACCGTCACAGACCCGACTGGCTTCAAATCCGGTCGGGATTTTGCAGCATGGATCGGACTTGTGCCGCGACAGCATTCGACGGGAGGCAAGGAGCGGCTCGGCGGCATCTCCAAGCAGGGAGACCGCTATCCGCGGCGGTTGCTCGTCATCGGTGCAACGGCAGTTGTTCGACACGCCCGGCAGCATCCGCAAAAGCATCCCTGGATTATGAGGCTGCTGGCCAAGAAGCCGGCCAAGCTCGTCGCCGTTGCTAACAAGATTGCGCGCATCGCATGGGCGATCATGGCCAAGGCAGGATCCTATCGAGCACCAGGGCTTGCTGCAGCCACCTGAAGAGGCTCGGCGATGGGTGCGTAAGGCGACGGCGGAGCAAGACAATCGAATTGCGAGGGCGATGATGGCGTGATGCGAAACGGTCGAGCCGTCGATTGGGACAACCCGCTGTTGGGTCATGGGCGTCAAAGCCCGTGCGATTGATTGGGACCCGATCCGCGGATTACATCAGGGCCAGCGGTCATGGAGCCGCGCAAATAGGCCGGACACATGACTTGCACCCGACCGCAAGCCGAACGTCAGATTCTTCTTGCAATGCGGGCGTCGTCCACACATGACCCAGCCTGTGTGAAAACTCCAACGTCGAACTTGCGCGTAGAAAGTTTGTCTCGATTACGATGAATAGGAAAAGAACGCCACTGGCAGTCGCAGTCGAAAGAGGAAAAGGGAGAAAACAATTCTGCGCATTCTCTGCTCGCGCACGTTTTCACACAGGCTGGGACCCATTGGGGACTTACGAACCGATGCGAAAGACTTGACTTGAAGAGTTCGAGGTCATGCTTCTGCCGTCCCAGAGAAGCGGCGAGCGCGTTCAAGCAGAACGTCGACAACTGTGTCCGATGGATTGCGAGCCAGAGCTCGCTCCAGATGGCCGATGGCGCCTGAGAAGTCCCGGGCCTCGTAAAGCGACTGGCCCTTTTCGAAGTCCGCCAGTGCGCGCTGTTTTGCTTGTCGACCCGCCAGGTCGTTGGCGTCCAGCACCTCGTAGAGCACGACAGGTTGCGATTTTCCCTGGACGAGAACCCGGTCGATTCGGCGAACCAAAACCCCCGCGGGGTCGTGCAGAGCGAGGAAGGTTGCTTCAGTGATGATCAGCGGAACGCGATAGGTCTTCGTGAGGCTCTCGACGCGAGAGGCGAGGTTTACCGCGTCCGAGATGACGGTGGTATCCATCCGGTCACGCGCACCCACCGTTCCGAGCATCAGACTCCCGGTATGCAGACCGATGCCGATCTTTACCGGCGGCTCGCTTCTGTCGCCCCGCTGTGCATTCCAGGCCTCCAGCCGCCGGATCATGTCCAGTGCTCCCTTCACGGCATCATCGGCCCGGCGAGGAAACAGCGCCATGACGGCGTCACCGACAAATTTGTCGATGACCCCGCTATGACCCGAGATGGCAGGCTCCATCGCGCCGAGATACTGGTTCACGAAGCTGAACGTCTCCGCGGGGGTCATGCCTTCTGACATTCGGGTGAAGTTACGGATGTCGGAGAAAAGCACGGTCATTTCGCGCTGCACCTGGTCGCCAAGTGCAACATCGACGATGCGCTCCTTGCCGAGTTGCTCCAGGAACTGCCGGGGTACGAACCTCGAATAGCTGTCGCTGATCTTGGCGAGTTCGAGATGGACGCTGACGCGCGCCAGCAGTTCGTCGCTGGCAAAGGGCTTGGTCAGATAATCATTCGCTCCCACTCCGAATCCCATGACGAGGTCCGAGACGCGGTTCTTGGCCGTCAGCAGGATCACCGGCAGTTCCGCGGGCGAGTAGTGTTCACGAATGCGTTGGCAGACGTCAAAGCCCGACAGCTTCGGCATCATCACATCGAGCAGGACGATGTCGCACGGTCTTTCCCCGGCCAGAAGATCAGCGCCTCTTGCCCGTCCGCGGCCGTGACGACGTCGTACTTTGCCAGGGTCAGGAAGTTCACCAGAGCCTGAACATTTACCGGCTCGTCATCCACCACCAGAACCCGCATACCGACACCGGCGGATGATTGCGGGCCTGCTCCCGCCGTCCTCCGGTTCAGTTCAACGTCCGGAAGAATTCGGCTGACAGCTTCGTCCGGTCGGCTTTCGGGTGTGAGCATCTCTCGCGTGGTCAGGCTTAGCGGAAGCGAAAGGGTAAAGTGCGATCCGACACCGACGCTCGATGTTACGCTGATGCTTCCGCCATGAAGTTCCGCCAGCTGCCTGCTGATGGCCAGCCCAAGACCGGTGCCGCCTTGTTCGCGCGCGACGGATCCATCGCCCTGCGAAAACGATTCGAATATCGTCTCGAGCCGTTCGGCGCTGATGCCGGCTCCGGTGTCGCTCACCGTCACATCCAGCCATTCGTCCCGCGCCTTTGCCGAGACCTCCACGGCGCCGGCCTGCGTGAACTTGACTGCATTGCCGACCAGATTGAACAGGATCTGCTGTACGCGGTCTTCGTCGACTTCGACCAAGGGAATTTGAGCATCGATCCGGTTGAACAGACGCAGCGCGCGTTTGCCCACGAGGGTGCGGGAGATCGCCAGAACAAGCTCCGTGAGAGCATGAAGATCGGTAGGCCGACGGTACAGCTCGACCGTCTCGTGACGCAGCTTCGAGAAATCCAAGATGTCATTGACAAGGCTGGCGAGCCGCCGGCCGCTGGCAACGACCATACCGAGATTGCGTTGCTGCTCTTCGCTCAGCGAGCCGGTTGCCCCGTCCAGCATCGATTGACCAATCCCGATGATGCCGTTGAGGGGCGTGCGCAGCTCGTGCGACGTATTGGCGAGAAATTCGTCCTTCATGGCGTCGGCCCTAAGCAGGGCCTGTTCGGCGTTTTTTCGGACGGTGATGTCTCTGATGATGCCGGTGAAGCGAAGCTGGTCACCAAAACGCACCTCGCTCACCGCGAGCTCCGCCGGAAAAGTCGACCCGTCGCGTCGCAGTGCCTCTACCTCCCGGCCGAGGCCCACAACGCGCGCTTCGCCGGTTCTGAGATAGCGTTCGATATAGCCGTCATGGGCCTTGGCATGGTCCGCCGGCATTAGCATCGATATGTTTCGGCCAATGAGTTCTGCCGGGTCGTAGCCGAACAGGCGGCCTGCGGACGGGTTGGCGCTCTCGATCACGCCACGCTCATCGATCGTCAGGATGCCGTCCACGGCTGTGTTCAGAACGGCCTGGATCCGCGCCTGGCTCTCGCGCAAGGCCTCCTCGGCTTGTTTGCGTGCACTGATGTCCCGGATGATACCGGTGAAATACCGCGCGCCGTCTCCGGGCACCTCGCTGACGGCCAGCTCGATCGGGAAGATGGAGCCGTCACGCCGCACAGCCTCAAGCTCGCGTCCGATCCCGACAACCCGTGCCTCGCCCGTCCGGATGTAGCGTGCGATATATTCGCCGTGGTGTTGGCCGTGGCTGGACGGCATGAGAATTGAGACATTGCGGCCAACCAGTTCGGTTGCAGATGCGAATCCGAAAAGCCGGCCCACGGCCGGGTTGGCGCTCTGTATGATCCCGCGCTCGTCGATCGTGATGATGCCGTCAACCGCCGTGTCGAGAACTGCCTGAAGGCGGTATTGGCTCTCGTCGACCTCGCTCATACGTATTTGCTCACAAAAACAGGAAGACGCCCACTGAATCCAGGATGCCAACGTGGCTCCCGCACCAGCATAAGTATTCGGCTTCTTTAGTCTTCCTGCAATGCAAAAGCGAGGTTCGAGCGGCTACCGTCAACTCGGGCAGCCCGAACGGTGGTCGATCGACGGATGTTGGCACTTTTCGAACCTCACGCTTTATCGAATATCCGCTTCGCGCCAGAACCGGACTACGTGACGTTGTGGTTCGCCTTGGCGTCTGCAAAGACGCGTCCAAGGACATCAATTGGCGGCTTACAGTTGCCCTTTATTTTTGGATTTGGCGCGATCTGCCCTGGCATATGTAGAGGACCTTTGTCATTCGCCTGAGGCTTTACTGCCTGATTGGTAACCTGTCGGTCTTAGCCGACCGATTGGCAATTTGACGAGTATCCGATTGAAAAACTGCCGGTGAATTCGGCAAGGAAATAACCTGGGGCACTGCCACAAAACTCGTGAGGCCCAGAATGTAGATCAACGAATGAACCGTGAGTTTCTTGATAAGCATGGTACCCCCCGAAATGGTGGTTCGTTTCTTAACACTGCTTCCCCACGGAGTTTGACAAAAGCTGTCCTCGTATTTGATCTGCCTGGTCCGCGTGGAAGGCCGTGCGTTACGCGTCCAGCCGCCGCAGCGCGGCGCGGTTGCGGAATTAAATCCGGCGGGAGGTTTCAAGCGAAATAGCCCCAGATTGCACGAGCTGGGTAAAGGTGCGCGACACCGTCTCGATACTCAGCCCGAGATAGTCCGCGATGTCCTGGCGCGACATCGGCAGCTCGATCGCGCCATTGTCGGAACAGCGGTCTGCCATTTCGAGCAGAAAGCCGGCAACTCGCTCTTCCGCACTCTTGATCAGGACCAGCGAATGCTGCTGGACGCGTTGCAGCTCGCGGACCGTGAGCATCCAAAGCTGGCGTGACAAATCCATTTCACGTTCGGCATGGGCCATAACGCTGGAGCGCTTGACCACAAGCACTTGCAATTCGGCAATAGCCTCTGTCGAGCACTGATGGACGTTGGCTGCCTCGACTCCAAACATGTCGCCGGGCAAATAAAAGGCGACAACTTGCCTCCGTCCGTCGTCGAGCATGCGGTATGAGCGCACCGCGCCAGAGATGACGTGATAAAGGTATTCCGCCTGCTCATCCTCGCCATAGATTTCGACATTGCGGGCAAATCGCATCGGAGCGCCCATCAAGCCGAGAGGACCTGCCGAAAACGCGCATGTGCGAACTGGCACAGAGGATCGGGCGTAGGTCATAGACTTAGCGGCCGCGGTAGTGAGCATAGAAGAACTCCGGTTTTCATCGTTCCTGCCCGGAACTTTGCCCATTTCCAAACGAACCGAAAATTCGGGTCGTTCCCCTAAGTAGAAAACCGGAGGAGCCGCAAACTTCCTAGGCGCAAAGGGCCGATCAAGGTAGCCCTGCGGCCAAGGCCCATAGGAGGCGGTGGTTGCGGAGCAGGCTCGCCGGTTGGGCGAGCCGTTTCGAATCAGCGAGACGGGCGGAAGGCAAGGCTCTGCGCACGCTGCGCGACGCGGCCAAACACATCGTGGCGGTGCCAGCACGCGATACGAACCAGCCCTTCGCCCGAGCCGCGCCGCAAGCGCGCGGATCAAATCGTTGATGTAGATCATTTCCGAGACTGCTAGGCGTCGCATACTGCGTACGGAAAAATGAGAGATGTCCCATGGAATCGATCTCAACGCCACATCACGAAAAATGTCCTCGGTGCGGTTCTGGGTTAGTCAGTCTCGAGTGGGATGAACGCGTCAATGCGCGGGAAGTCCAAGATCTTTGGCACTGTTGGAACTGCAAGAACGAATTTATCGCTGCGGTCACGTCTGACGAGAAGGGCCCGTCAGTCGCTGAGATCACCGAGCCATTCTTTACGAGTCTGGTGATGGAATGACGATTTGCGGATCACCTCAGGTCTGCTGCATGGGGCGCGACGGTTTGGCCGGTTTCCGGTCACTCCGTTGGGAAGGGCCTGACGCGACCGTGCGCCGACTTGCTTTATTTGCGATTGCATCGATTCTTAAAAGAACCGCGTCCAGCGTGGGCGCTTGATCAAAGCGAGTGTGTGATGGCCAAACGGACCGAACGGGCAACAGCACGGAAGGCAAAGACGCCCCAAAAGGCATCTAAAAAGGTCGCCAAGAAAGCGAAAACGCCAAAGAAGCAAGCCGCGAAGCGCCCGCTCAAGACCAAGGCGAAGCGGCAGAAAACAAGCGCCAAGTCGGGGCGATCGGATGCGAAATCGGGCGCGAAGAAGGCGGCTTCGAGACGACGGAGAACGCCGAAGCAACAAGAGACACCGCAGCCCGAAATAATGATTGTCGAGACTCAGCAGACCGAAACGACGATTGTCGACTTGATCGAGGAGCCGGTTCCGGGTGTATTCGTCGTGACGGAATTCGTGGAGACGAACGCCGAACCCGAGCCGGCGGATTCGCTCAATATCGATCAAACAGTCGATCCCGAGTCGCAAGAGCAATAGCGGGCGCGCTCCTGCGTGGCGCGGCACTGTTTTCTAGTCAATTGCTGGCGCGGCCATGACCGACGGAAGCCTGGGGCTCTCCCGGCTTGCTCCCGGACCCTCGGAAGGAAACGAAACGACGAAGCCGCGTCGGCGGACAATCGCCAAGTCTCGGCCAATATCAGCTTACTATACCGCAAGTTTCTCATCCCTCTCGCTTCGCTGGTTCGCGACCGCCCGCCAGATGCACCTCGCTCAGGTCGGCTACGACACCATCCGCGCCGCTGTTAAGAAGATCTGCGGCGTGCGCGCCATTCCCGATGCCAATCGCAAGGCGAAAGCCACCCGCACGAGCCGCAACGATGCCGACCGTCGCGTCCTCGAAAACAGCAGCCCGCTCTGGCAGCACGCCGAGACGGCGCGCCGCCTCCAGGAACATATCAGGCGCCGGTTTTCCGGCGAGGCTTAGACGATCAAGATCGATACCATCAACGCGTGCATCGAAGAGCATCGTCAGACCGGCGGCGCGCAGAATCTCTGCACAATGGTGGCTGGATGAAGCAACGGCGGCGCGCAAGCCGCGCTTCCGAGCATCACGGAGAAGAGCCACCCCGGAGTCAAATACCTGCACGCCCTCGCGCGCCAGAATCTCCAGAAAATAGCGATCTTTGCACCTGGCAAGTCCATGAGCGGTGTCTGGTTCCGCGTCAGTCCCTGGCTCCCCCATGGGCACGTCGATGCCGCGGGCGGCGAGGAAGTCCAGCACGCCCGCGATGCGCGGTTTGCCATCGACATAGCGACGGTAGTCAGTCTCCAGATCGAAGGCGACGAATGCAGCTCCGGTTTGGGTCGCTCTCTTGGCGAGGAATTCGTCAAATAGTTGCTTCCAAGCGCGTGCGTGGACCGAAGTCTGTCTGCGTGATCACGCCGTCCAAGTCGAAGATAAAGGCCTCGAAGCGCTCGACAACGATCGTGATCATCGTATCGCTACCGATTCGCCATCATCACGGTCCAGGCGGAACACGATCACCGGAGATCTGGTCTCGCGGATCACGCGCCGCATTGTCTGTGCACGGTCGGGTTCGAGGGAACCTCGCCAGCCAAGAACGATGAGGTCGCAGTCGTTGTGTCGCGCGAAGTCGACGATCGCCGAGCCGACCTCGCCTTGGGCAACCGCGAGACGAATGTCGACCCTGTTCCTGACACCGCCAACAGCACGCAGCCGATCCAGAAACTCTCGAGCCCAGGCCGGCCACTCGTGCTGGGGCTGGTCGACGTAGCGCGGGGACATCAATGTCCCGGGCTCGGTGGGCCGCTCCGTACCTGGAGTCGCGACGTGAAGCACCACAAGTTCCGCCGTGGCTATCGATGCGAGGTGACTTGCAGGGCCGATCGTAGCGGCGCTCGTCGGCGTCCCGTCGTGCGGGACCAACAAGCGACGCAAAGCCCAAGGTTTGAGGCCGCGAGCCGGTGGGACGAGAACGACGGGGCACGGCGCTGTGCGGAGAACGGCTGCGGCCACGCTGCCGAGTGCACGCAGCCCGATGTCTGCTCTGACCTGCGGGCACATCACGATGAGGGCAGCGCCCCGCTCGGCGGCTTCCTGCACAATGACGGCCGCGGCTGCACCCGAACGCCGCTCGACCACCAGCCCGCGCACGTCTTCGGACGAAAGCTTCACGCGATCGATAAGCACGGCGGATACCAGGACCTCGTCGGAGACGTGGAGAACCGCGAGAGTACCGTGATACAATTCAGCGAGGCCGCGCGCGACGGGCACAGCCACCGTAGCGTGGATGGAGCCGTCGAGAGGAACCAGCACTGTCGTCCCGGATGTCATCGGCCGACCTCTTCCCAAGCCCCCCATCCCGAACCGTCACGTCGCAAGACGTAGCGCCGACCAGGACGCGCGAGGCATGCCGGCCCGTCCGGTACCGCGAGCGTCAACTCTTCACCATTCCCGACGTCGACCTCGATCCGCCTGGGATCGGCAACAAGGCGCAGATGGAGCGAACGTTCACGCCATTGCACCGGAAATGACATTTCGGTCCAACCGGGGAGCAAATGCGGATCGATGGCAATGCCGTCGCTCAGTGCGCGCAGACCGGCCGCGCCCAACACCGCAGCCTGCCAAATACCGCCCAGCGCACCCATGTGCACACCACCTGCGGCGTTGCCCATGTTGTTGGCCAGATCGATCTCTGCGGCCTGGCGAAAATAGGTTTGCGCAAGTGCCGCGTCGCCGAGACGGGCGGCCACAAGAGCGTGGAGCGCCGGGCTCAGGGAACTGCCGTGCGCAGTCCGGGGTTCGTAGTAGCGAAAGTTCGCCTCGTGCACTGCGGCGGGCCATTTGTCCCACAGGAGCGCGCTGAGCGCCACCACATCCGCCTGCTTGATCGCTTTCGAGCTCCGCGTGCGCTCCGGTCCAAGGCTAACGTCAATCGGCATCGCGTAGCTCCGCATGGCAACGACGTCGACTTCATCGAGCTGGAAATAGCCGGAGAACTGCTCGAAGAGTTTGGTTGCGGGATCGAAGCCCGTGACCAGCGCGGCTGCAAGCGATCGCCAGGCGCCGGACTCTTTTTCCGTGATGCCGAGGCGCGCGGACAGTTCCTTCCAGTCGGCGATCCACTCCCGCTCCAGGAGCTCTACGGTGTCCGCAGCACGCTCAAGATTGAAGATCGCCATCGCGTTCGTATAGGCATTGTCGTCAACCATTTCGTGATACTCGTCGGGACCGATCACCTGCCGAATATGGGCACGACCATCGCGTTCGACTCCCGCTCGGCTCGCCCAGAAGCGCGCTGTCTCCACGAGAATCTCGGCACCAGCTGGCAACATGAAGGCATCGTCGCCGGTCACATACCAATACTGCCACACCGCATATGCGATATCGGCACTGATATGGTGCTCCCTCTCTCCTGAATAGATGATCGCCACTCGACCATCGGACGTGACGGTGCTCCGCGGAGTGGTCTCATCGCCGGTGTCGGCCGACTCCCAAGCATACAGGGCCCCTTCGAAGCCATGAGCCTTGGCCTTGCGCCGTGCTGCATCAAGAGTGTGGTAGCGGTACATGAGGAGAGCCCGCGCAGCCGACGGATCGGTAAAGACGTAGAACGGCAGCATGTAGATCTCGGTATCCCAGAAAACATGGCCCCGATACGCTTCGCCGGTCAGACCACGCGCACCGATGGAGACACGGTCGTCGGCGGGATTGACCGCCGCGATGAGGTGATAAGTTGCGAAGCGGAGTGCATGCTGCGCCCGCTCGTCACCCACGATCCGCACCTCGGCCATTTCCCACTTCCGACGCCAGGCGTCGACATGTGCCTGCGCCACGGCCGGCAAGCCACACGAGCGGATTACAGCGAGATGATCCGCCGCCGCCTTCGCGGGACTGGCAATATCGCGTGACGTGAAGACGGTGACAGCGCGGTCCAGGCGCACGGTGTCGCCGAGTCCCGCATCCCACGACCACTGCTGCTCGCCGCTCGCGGCTGCTGGCTGATGGCTCGGCGCCCCCGAGCTTCGCAACTCGGACAAGCTGGCGATGGAGATCTCGGTCTCTGATCCGCGTACCCGTAGGACCGCTGGCTCAACCGCTATCAGAGCGGTATCCGTGCGGGCGTCTACAGAAGGAGCAGGATGTGAGACGAGGCTAATCCTCCCCGCATAGTTTTCGGCCGTTACCGTTACCGATTGGACAAGGACATGACGATCAGCGAGGGAAGCGAGCTGGAGATGGATCATTCGGGTGATGCGCCCGCTCGGATCCTGATGCCGCCACTCACGCCACAGCACCCCCTGACGCAGGTCGAGCAGACGCCGATGCTGAAGTATGCGGCCAGCCTCGAGCGATAGCTGCCGATCCTCCACAGTGACCTCGATGTGCCGCCAGTTCGGAAGCACGGCAAGCCTTGGCCCGAGCTCGAGGCCCACATCTTTTACGTAGATGCCTGCGATCAAGGTCGATGGATGAGAAAATCTGCCGTCTTCGGCAATCGAGGCCCTGACCCCGAGATATCCATTGGCGATAGCAAGAATCGACTCGATCTCATGCTCTCGCGCGGGATCGATACCTTCTTCGATCAGGAGCCAACCCGGCTCGCAGCAAGGCGAGAGGAGAAGGTCGCTCATACCTGTCCGGCTTTCTAGTCGTTGCGCTATTGAGGTAAATCAAGACCATCTGCTCCTGTTGGATCTTATACTATTTTGTTTGTTCAGGGGATTTTATCGATGAGGATCGCTCAAATCGCGCCACTTCACGAACGCGTTCCGCCGCGGCTTTACGGAGGCACGGAACGAGTTGTTTCGTTCTTGACCGAGGAGCTGGTGCGCCAAGGGCACGATGTCACGCTCTTTGCAAGCGGAGATTCCGAGACATCAGCACGGCTCGTGCCGTGCTGCGAGATTGCGTTGCGCCTCAACCCGTCCGTGCGCGACCATTTGCCCTACCACATGATTATGCTGGAAGAGGTGCGTCAGAGACTCGATCAGTTCGACATCCTGCATTTCCACATTGATCTGCTTCACAGCTCGCTGGTTCGCACCATCGCAAACCGGACTTTGACGACCCTGCACGGCCGATTGGACTTGCCGGATCTCGCACCGTTCTACAGAACCTTTCGAGAGTTCCCCCTCGTCTCGATCTCGAACGATCAGCAGCGGTATTTGCGTGACGTGAATTGGCTCGGCACAGTCTACCATGGTCTTCCGCGCGACCTTCTTGCGTTCCAGCCACATGCTGGGGGCTACCTCGCATTCCTTGGTCGCATCGCGCCTGAGAAACGGCCGGATCTCGCGATCAAGATCGCAACACGAGTTGGGATGCCGTTGAAGATCGCGGCCAAGATCGATCGCGCCGATCAGGCATATTGGGACGAGAAAATCCGCCCGATGGTCGAGGCCGATCCCGACATCGAGTTCATCGGTGAGATCAACGAAGGCGACAAAGCGGCCTTCCTTGGTGGCGCCGCCGCTTTGTTGTTTCCGGTCGACTGGCCGGAGCCCTTCGGGCTGGTCATGATCGAGGCGATGGCGTGTGGCACGCCGGTGATCGCGTTCCGGCGCGGCTCGGTTCCCGAGATAGTGAAGGAAGGCGTATCGGGGTTTGTCGTCGATACGATCGACGAGGCAGTGACGGCCGTCGGACGAATAACACGCTCGGATCGAGTTCTGGTGCGTGCCGAATTCGAACGCCGCTTCACCGCCGAGCGGATGGCGCATGACTATTTGAATATTTACAGCAAGCTTTTCTCCGCGCGCAGCGCATCCGCGCAGCTCGCGATGCTCAACGAATGGCGGCACGAACGGCACGGGGAGCGGTCGTCGCGACCGGATACTGCGGACAATCACGACGATCCTCAAATTCCTCCGCTGAATGTCGCCTGCACCAAGAAGGAGAAGACGCCAGTATCTATGCCGCTAGCTAGCTAGCCAGAATCGTGTTTGCCCATTCCCTGGGTTGATGTCGGCCTTGGGTCTTGGTTGCGTGATAACGCGCTGACGCAGCCCCGCGACTGTCCAGGATCCGGTCAATGTAGTCCGACACGGCGGATCTGAACAATTTTTTCCTGTTGGCCGATCAGGGGCCGCCTCCGAGTCACCGTGGGGAGTGCTCGGCAAGGTCTGGTTCGAGATCGGCCCGTAATGGGGTCTCCACACTCACGCTCTGATCGCTGCCAGCAACGCCGTTGTACCGACGATATTCATGACGCGCGTCAGATTGTAGGCGAGTACGCTCAGCGCCATCTCGCTCGCGACCTTCGGCAGAGTCTTCATCAGGAAATGCGTCGCGCCCATCCGCATCTTGAGCGTACCGAAGGGATGCTCAACCGTCTCGCGCCGGCGGCGCATGGCCTGAGGATCTTGATCCAGCCGCTGCTGCACGGTTTCGAGAACGTGCTCATGCTCCCATCGCGTGATGCGGCGTTCTTTGCCTGTGGTGCACTGTTCCTTGATTGCGCAGGTCTTGCAGGCGTTCGTCCAGTAACGGCGCATCTTCTGCCCGTGTTCCTCGTTGGCATAGTGGAATATGAGCTTCTCGCCAGCGGGGCAGCGATAGACATCCTCCTCCGGCATATAAACGAAGTCCTGCTTGCCGAAGCGGCCTTCCGACTTCGCGCCCGACGTCATCGGTTTGGGCAACGTCACATAGATGCCTGCCTGCTCGCAGGCCAGGATCTCCTCGCCATTGAAGTAGCCGCGGTCGGCGACGGCTTCGAGTTTATCGACTTGCAGCACGGCCTTGGCTTCCCGCGCCACGTTCGTTAGTTGTGAGCGATCCGATCCGGTATTCGTCACTTCGTGCGTCACGATCAGATGGTTCACGGTGTCGACCGCGACCTGTACATTGTAGCCGACGACGCCCGAGCCACGCCCACTCGTTGCCATCGAGCGGCTGTCGGGATCAGTGAGCGAGATTTGGCCGTCGGGCGAGGCCAACATTTGCTTCTCGTAGGCTGCGAGCTTGCCCATTTCCTCTTTCAGCTTGTCGAGCTTCTCCTTGAGCCGCGTCGTCTTGAGCACGAGCACGTCGGACGGTTCCTGCCTGTCCGCCGTATCGAGCTGGGAGAGATACCGCGCCACACTCTCCTCGAGCTGCGCGCGCCGGCGATCGATCTTCCCTCGTGTAAAATTGCGATCTCGATTATTGACTGCTTTGAACTTGCTGCCGTCGATCGCGACGCTCGCCTTCGCCAGCAGACCCATCTGGCGACAGAGATTGACGAAGCTCGCGCATACCCTGCGGATCGCCGGGCCATTGTCCTTGCGGAAATCGGCAATCACCTTGTCATCGGGAACCAGCCGTCCGAGTAGCCATATGACTTCCAGGTTTCGGCCGGCCTCGCGCTCAAGCCGGCGGCTCGACTGCACCCGGTTGAGATAGCCGTAGATGTAAAGCTTCAGAAGAACCGAGGGGTGGTACGCAGGCCGGCCTGTCGCTGCAGGCTCGACGCCTTCGAAGCCGAGATCGGTCAGATCGAGCCCGTCGACAAAGCAATCCACCACACGAACGGAATTGCTCTCCTCGACCCACTCATCGAGGCATTCTGGCAACAAAGTCGATTGTCCGCGATCGGCACCTTCAACGAAGCGCTTCATGAATTGCCCCCGGCAAATCGCCGAGCGAATCATAGCAGACAGCTCGTTTTCACGCAGCCAGGGTCAATCGCGACAGTTTGGCCGTCGGCCGTGACTTCCGGTAGTCCCCGGAAGCTGGACACAGCAGGCCGGTTGCCATGTCTCAAAAGTGCCGTGACGGAAGTCGTCGGTCGGTTTATTCGATCACCTCGTCGGCGCGCAGTTGAAATGCCGGGGAGAACTCAATAACGGGCCGCTTAGCCGGTTGCTGCGCTCGCATTGCATCACAACGTATTGGCGACTGCCCTTGCCAATAAGTTGGCACGGATTGCCTGGACGCCGGTCCATACAAATGGGCCAAGAGCGATCGTTGTACCAACTTTGTTGGTCACCCGCCCGCCGCCTTGGTAACTTCTAAATGATTGCATAGTGCGATCTGCGCGTTGATGTAGGTCAATTTGTCAGCCCGCTAAAAGTTCAATCTGCAGGACTGCACGCGGACAATTAGGCACGTCCGTGGCGGTGACGCTTTCACTGCAACCTGCCGCCAGCCCCTTGTACGTGCCGAAGTCCCAAGGGGCGAATGGGCGGCAAAGACGCCATCGGCGGGCGAGTAATATCAACTGACATGCTGCAAGGAGGAACACATCATGAACCGGCGTACCATACTTATTTTGGGGCTGTTGTCGGCTGTATTCGCCACGGCGGCACCAAAGGTTGGGCTCACGCAGAGTAATCCCCTGATAGGGACGTGGAAGCTCAACCTTGCGAAATCAAAATTTACTCCCGGGCCGCCGCCGAAGAGCCAAACCCTGACCTTCGAAGGGGCGGGGCAAGATCTGAAGAACACCGCCGAGACAATTGATGCACAGGATCAGGCGACAAAGACAGTGTTCATGCATATCTACGATGGAAAGCCCCACCCAACAACGGGCAACGCTGTATTCGACGCAACCACCTACACGCAAGTCGATGCTTATCACGTGAACTGGGTCCGTTCGAAAGCTGAAAAAGCAGTCCAAACCGGCTCCAACGTAATATCCAGTGATGGTAAGACTTTTACGGTTACTACCGATGGCACCGGCGCGAACGGTCAGCCGATCAGCAGCGTTGCCGTCTATGAAAAGCAGTAAGTCGTTCGATCAATAGCTGAAGTCTCTCGTCAGCGCCGGAGCTCCGGCTGCGCTGGAGTGAACAAGCGGCATCGGGGGTCTGGCCTGCAAAACGTTCGCATTCTGAAACCGAACGATACCGGTTTCTATCAACCTATCATCGTTGCCCAGGCCTGCCGTGACGCCGTAGACCTGCGGCAATACAAAACCGCGAAGCGGTCTAGTGCGATATATGTTTTGCGGTCTTTTGCGACATAACGGCGACCGTGCATCAAAAGGCGCGACTTCCGATCGGTGCCACGAACGGACATGCGGCACGCTTCCCAATCGGTCGAAAACGCGGTCATATGGCGTCCGGGGACACTTGGCGTTTTGGGGCGAGAGTGTCCGCTTGCACGGGGGAGAATGCGCGTGAAGGAACTCGCTGGAAAGACTGTGTTCGTGACCGGTGCAGCGTCAGGCATTGGACTGGGGATCGCGACCGCCTTCGCCCAAGCGGGGGCGAAAGTCATGCTTTGCGACATTGAAGAAGCGACTCTGTCCGCAGCGCTCAAGCAACTGAGGCTCACCAACGTCGATGTCGACGGCGTGAAAGCGGACGTTTCACTCAAAGCCGAACTAGTGGCGGCCGCCGAAGCCACGACTGCCCGCTATGGCAAGGTGCATATCCTCGTCAACAACGCGGGCGTCGGCGGCGGTGGGCCTTATGGCACCTGGACCGAGGCGTCGTGGAACTGGACCATGGGCGTCAACCTGATGGCGACCATTTGGGGGATCGAGATTTTCGGGCCGTTGATCGAGCAGCATGGCGAGGGTGGACACATCGTCTCCACAGCCTCGATCGCTGGCCTTATTTCAGGGGAGAGCAATGCATACAACGTCTCCAAGTATGGCGTTGTCGCGCTGTCCGAGGGCCTGCGGCGTGAACTCGCGCCCCGAGGGATTGGCGTATCAGTGCTGTGTCCAGGGGTCATCCGCACTCAAATCATGAACTCAAGACGCAATCTCCCCAAGCGCTTCGAGGGGGCGCTCCCTGCCTTGCCGACTTCGGGCCCACGTGCCGAGCGGATCAATATGCTCCGGGAACGCATCTCTCAGGGCATAGAACCTAACTATGTCGGTGAACTTGTCCGCGAAGGCGTCGAAAAGGACTTGCCATATATCTTCACCGACCTCGAATTTGAGCCGATGATCGAAGCGCGCTTCGCCGCAATCAAGGAAGGATTTGACCACATCCGCGGGCGCAACCCGAAACGTTGAGCGAGCAGCCCTTCCACCAGCCTTAGCGGCTAAAACGATATTCGGATAGGGCTGAAACCGGCTTCAAAACCGTTGCGCAGTGGACCGCCAATGTGTCAGTTGGGTCATGTGTGGACGGCTCCGGGTTGGCAAGAGCTTTCTTCACGTTTTGCAGGATTGGTCGGTGCAGCCATGTGTCCGGCCTTCTAATGCGGTTCACATGACCGCTGGCCATAATGCCCTCCGCGGATCAGGTCCCGATCAAACTCCCGCATTTGACGATGCTTCGACCCAAGTGGGTTGTCCTGATCGCCGGATCGACCGGCTCTGCATTACGTGCTGTTCGCCCTCCCAACCTTCACATCACGCAGGTTACCCGGCGCGATCCCTTTCACGCCGCAAGTGCGACAGGCTCTTTGTGGCGCTCGCCACTAAGCCATCATGGCCCAGACCATCCTGACGACGCGCCGTTACCAACCCGGAGAAGTCGATAATGACGGCCATATATCCCGACGTGGCGACCGCCATTTGCGAGGGCTTCTCTACGAAGCGGCGGCGGTCATCCTGACGCGCAGCTCAACCGTTAGCACTCTTCGCACGTGGGGTCTGAAGCTCCGGGAGAGGATCGGCTTCAAAAGAGCTGCCGTGGCCGTGGCGCGCAAACTAGCGGTTATAATGCATACGATGCTTAAGACTGGCGAACTCTTCATCCGTTCGGCACGCTGAAGATGCGGATGGGGCGACGCACCTTTTGATGAGGACGCTGCCCAAGGTGGCGACTGAGATGGCGCTGCACGTGCTCGCCTACAACCTCACGCGCGTGATGAACATCGTCGGTATTAAACCGTTCCTCGCAGCGATCCAGGCTTGAGGAGCGTGCCATGGTGCGCGCCGTGACACATCGCTCAGCATGGCCCAAGGTTGCGCCCCTATTGATTCCAGGCTCGAGACAGCAAAAATAGGTTCAGCCGGTCGCATCGAGGTTCATCGCGCCCGGTTCCTTCCAGTTATTGGGGTACGAAAAACGTTTCCACACGGCCTGGGTCAAACTCAGACCTCGGGGCGTATCCCAGGCAGGTCCGTTCTTTCCCCAACAACAGACATGAGCCGACGGCGGCAGCATTTCCGTTTTGTGCCAGAGAACGAACCCGCTCTCGCGGGAGGGCGCTGGCGGCGCGGTCGGGCGCATTGCGTCTACCGCAGTAACCATTTGATCGAGCGCAGGTGACGGGCGGGCGCTCCGTCTTGAGGATCGAGGGGTCAAGCACTCCAACCTCAAGACAGGAGCCCCCAATGAGCGAGAAGCCCATCAGCCCGCTGCGCCAACGCATGCTCGAAGACATGAACATGCGCCGGTTCGTGCCCGATACGCAACGCGAGTATATCCGTGCCGTCAAGAGGCTCGCGGCTTTCCTCGGCCGTTCCCCCGACACCGCGACGGCGGAAGAGCTGCGCGCGTTCCAGCTGCATCTGACCGAGACCGGTGTGCAGCCACCGAGCATCAACGCGACTGTGACGGCGCTGCGATTCTTCTTCAAGGTGACGCTCGACCGGCCGGAGACGACGCGACATCTCGTGTTCGTCTACGAGCCGCGCAAGCTGCCACGCGTGCTCTCGCCCGAAGAGGTGTTGCGCCTTCTGGAGGCCGCACCCGGGCCGAAGCACAAGGCGGCGCTCAGCGTTGCCTATGGCGCTGGTCTGCGCGCCATGGAGGTCGTCGCGCTGAAGGTCTGCGACGTTGATTCCAAGCGCATGATGATCCGGGTGGAGCAGGGCAAAGGCCGCAAGGATCGCCATGCCATGCTGTCGCCGCAGCTGTTGGCGCTGCTGCGCGACTGGTGGCGCATCGCGCATCCCCCAGTGTGGATGTTCCCCGGCCGCGACCGCATCAACCCGATGACTACGCGCCAGCTCAATCGCGTCTGCCACATGGCCGCCGAACTGGCTGGGCTGCCCAATTGGGTTGCGCCGCACACGCTCAGACACAGCTTCGCTACCCACCTGCTCGAGCAGAACATCGACATTCGAGTGATCCAGGTCTTGCTCGGACATTCCAAGCTCGACACCACGGCGCGCTACACCCAGGTGGCCACCAACATCATCCGTGAGGTCATGAGCCCTCTCGACAGGCTCACGCCGCTGGTGCCGAACAAGGACGAGCCGCCAGCGTAACGGGCCGGCCCACTTGGCCCGTCCAGCTCTGGAGGTCGCGGACATTTTCCGCGACCACGGGACCGCCTGGCGTCATGCCTACCGCGGTCACGTCAGCCTGCTCCAACTCAAGGTGATGAGCGCCATCGAGAACTGCCGTACGGCGGCCCTCGGTGGGCACGTCGCGCGCTGCGAGGACTGCGCCCACACCACGATCGCCTACAACAGCTGCCGCAACCGGCACTGCCCGAAGTGCCAGGGCGCGGCAGCGCGCCAGTGGATGGCGGCGCGCGAGGCCGAACTGCTCCCGATTCCCTACTTCCACGTCGTCTTCACGCTGCCGTCGGCGATTGGCGACATCGCCTACCAGAACAAGGCCGTGATCTACGATTTGCTGTTCAAGGCCTCGTCGGAGACGATGCTCGCCATCGCGGCTGACCCGAAGCACCTTGGAGCCCGCATCGGCATCACGTCGGTATTGCACAGCTGGGGCTCGGCCATGACCCATCATCCACACCTGCACATGATCGTGCCGGGCGGCGGGCTCTCCGTGGATGACAGCCGCTGGGTCTCATGCAAACCAAACTTCCTGCTGCCCGTGCGCGTTCTGTCAAAATTGTTTCGACGGTTGATGCTGGAGAAGTGTCTGGCGGCACACGGAGCAGGCAGGCTGCAATTCCTCGGCTCGTACGCGCATCTGGCCGATGCCAACACGTTCGCGGCGTTCCTCGCCCCGCTCAGCAAGAAGCGCTGGTTCGTCTACGCCAAGCGCCCGTTCGCGGGCCCGAAGGCTGTGCTCGCCTATCTGTCACGCTACACGCACCGCGTCGCCATCTCGAACAGTCGTCTGATCGCAGTCGACCAGCGCAGCGTTACCTTCAAGGTCAAGGACTACAGGATCGAAGGCCCCGGCCGGTACACGACGATGACGCTCGACGTCGGCGAATTCATTCGCCGGTTCCTCATCCACGTGCTGCCCAAAGGCTTCCATCGCATCCGCCACTACGGCTTGTTCGCCAGCGCCAACCGCGCCGAGACGATCGCGTGGGCACGCGAACTCCTCGGTCTGGCCGCGCCTGTGGCAGAGGAAGCGGTCGAGATCGATCCGGCGGTAGCACAGGCGCTCGCCCAGCCTTGCCCCTGCTGCGGCGGCCGCATGTTCGTCATCGAGACCTTCGAGGCCGGCTGCCAACCCCGCCACCGGCCGACGGCAATGGAGTTCGATACCTCATGAGCGAAACCGAAACATTCCGCACCCGAATTACCAAGGGCTTTCCTCGCTGGTCAACGACCAGATGCGCCGCCGATCGGCCGAACACATGTCCGGCATTGCATTCCGCACCGCGTGCATCCCCAAAACGCATCGCTGACGGCACTCAATCAAAGCCGATCGGCCGAACCTGCGAGCAAAACAACGTCATCGAGCTCCGCCGACTTCCGCACACCCACAGCCAAGCAATCAAATCTCCATAGCGCGCGGCCGCCGTCCTACCCAACCTCACGCGCGTTCCTTCACTGGAGGCTTTCGGACGACGGCCCCGGTGCAAGCCGAATCGTCGCGATGGGCCGTCATCCGAAACCCTTCACAACAAGAGACATTGCGCGCCCCTTTCAGGGCAGCACTCAGCAGTGTTGTAGACTGCCACTTGAAGGCTGCCAGCGAGACCTTCCATGCCAGCGCTCATTCCATCGACGGGGCTCACACTCCGGCACGGCTGCCCCTACATCCGAATTGACGGTCGAATTTGACGTAGATTAAAGCGCGAGTTGCCGCTATTATTGCCGCCGATGTGATGGGCTATCAGCTCATGACCACGGAAGACCCCATAACAGAGATCGAGGTGCCTCGATCCGGCACGCCAGCGCCAGAGGCGAACGCTCGGCGGTGGACGTTGACGAGGATCAGCGGCCTCGTAGCCGCTCTCGCCGCCGTGGGCACTGTGCTGGCCGGACTAACCGGCTATTGGACGACGTATCGCACAGTCACAAGGGAACTGCTCGCGCCCGTGAAGCCAGGGCCGACAGCGCCGACCGAGGCCGCGCGTTTTTCCATCGTGGTGCTGCCTTTCGCCAATCTCTCGGGCGATCCGAGCCAGGATTTTTTCGCCGACGCCATTACCGAAAATCTCACCACCGGCCTGTCGCGTGCCAAACTCTTCGTGATCGCGCGCAACACCGCCTTCACCTACAAGGGCAAGAATATCGACGCCAAGGAGATCGGCAAGGACCTTGGCGTTCGATACGTGCTCGAAGGCTCGGTGCAGCGTGACCAAAACCGGGTGCGGGTCAATGCCCAGCTCGTCGATGCCCATAGCGGCGCGCATCTCTGGGCGGATCAGTTTGATACCACTCGGGCCGATCTGCTGCAGATGCAGGACGAAATCGTCACGCGGATCGTCTCAATTTTACACTATGAGTTGGTAAAGGCTGAGGCACAAAAGAGCGCAATTGCCGCCAAACCCGACGCCCAAGATTTGGCCACGCAGTGCGTCCTCAGTCGTAGTTAAAGCCGGACTTTTCGGTAAGGAAGCGGAGGCCGGGTTCCGTCTCTGCGAGCAGGCGCTCGACGCCGATCCCAACAATGTCACTGCGCTGTCCATGTCATCCATCGGGTTCACTATGGCGATCATGCTCGGCCGCAGTACCGATCCCCGGGCCGACCTGAAGCGGGCTGACGAACTGGCGTCGCGCGCGATCGCCGTCGATGCGAACTTCGCGTTGGGCCATAACGCTAAAGGCAATGTACTCAGGGTCGAGCGGCGCTTCGACGATGCGATTGCCGAATTCGAACGTACGCTCGCCCTGGACCCTAACGCTGGAGAGGCGTATGGGGCTCTCGGCTTCATATACTGTGACATCGGACAATATGAAAAGGCCATCGAATTTTTCGACAAGGCGATACGGCTCAGTCCGCAAAATCAAAATTGGCATATTGGTATTTAGGCAAAGGTCATCGCCTATTTCGGGCTGCAGCAGTACGATCAGGCGATCGAATGGGCACGCCGGGCGATCGCAATCAATCCGAATTTTGCATCTGCGCTCGGCATCCTCGCCGCGGCGCTTGCATTGACCGGCCATGAGGCGGAGGCCCGTGACGCGGAACAGCGTCGCGCTGCGCTGTCTAAAGTCAAGAATGTCGCGGCGCTCAAGGCGCTCGCACCACCTCCCTCCGCCGATCCGCGCGTTCGTGCAACCTTTGACCGGGCTATCGAGGGCCTGCGCAAGGCCGGGATGCCGGAAGAATGAACGCGTGGCGATTTTTCCCTTGACGTAACGAGGCGATGCCAGACTTCTGGTTTGGGTCTTGGTGGTGTCAAAACGTCGTTTTCACACAGCCAGGGTCAAACTCAGACCTCGGGGAATATCCGAGCTAGGTCCTATCTCCCCCCAACAACAGACATAAGGCGACTGCGGCGGCATGTCCGCAGGGGCCCACAAACGAACTAATGCACCGCAGTAGATATTACTCGGTAGCGAAGGTCCGACTCCGTCAAACCCCCTCCCCCAAATCCCTGCCGTTCTCAGTGTTCGCGGCCAAACCAACTTAGCATTCTGAGATAACCTGGTGACTAACCGTGACCGTCAGGGATTGCGCCGCGAGAACGAGATGGCATAGGCGCCGTTGCGGACATCGATCATCGGATCGTCGGACTGCTCGATCCCGTCGGTGAGTTGGCCCGGCAGGAACAGGAGCTTCTTCTGCGCCTCGTCACTGTTCGTCTCGGCCTTGTCGATCGTCAGCACGCCAAGCTCGACCAGCTTGCGATCATCAGGCCAGGGCTTTGATGGATCCTTGGTGGAGTCGCCGGCGGCAGCGAGTTGCGCCTTGAAGCGGAAGGTCACCGGCCCCTGCTTCAATCGTGCAGGCAGCTCCTCCATCAGGAAGTCCGGCGTCTTCTTCGCAGCCTCCGCCTTGTCCAGGTGCACGACCTTCTCGGGGATCATCTGGTAGCGGACGGCCTGTCGCTCACCCGCCTTGTTGACGAACACGAACGCATTGATGCCGAAATAGGCCTCGTTGGCAAAACTGTCCGGCGTGGCGACCGTGGCGAAGGCAGCCGGGATGGTGGAGTGGCTTGCCACGAACTGCTCGAACTTCGTCGGCTTGGCCGCGTCCGGCGGGCTCTGCGCGATCGCGACGAGCAGGTCGCGAAACTCCTCGCTGGTTGAGACGGGAAAGAATTTCAGCGAATTGATCACGATGTCCATGTCGCTGCCGTCGGGCAGGTGAAACTTCACCGCCATGCCATGCGGATTAGCGTCGTCGGAGCCGTCGGGCAAATTCGGCACTCCCGTGGAGTCCGAGAACCGCACCGTCACCGGAACCTCAGTGCCGCCGAACAGCACCGCCTTGCTTAAGCCGGCGGCTTCTGGAGAGGCCTTGAACTTCCCCTCGGCCACGACGCCCTTGGCGTGATTGGCGCGGAATCCGGCGTGGACACCGAACACCTTGTTCATCTGGTTGACGATCTGCTCCTCGACCGGCGCGTCCTGCGCGCGGGTGACGGCGGGCAAGGCCACGCCAAACGCGACCAGCGCGGCAACGAGTTTGCGGTTCATCATCAGCGGCTCCTCCTGTAAAGGGCATCGCAGCATAGCAGCATAAATTGACGCATGAGCGACTTTCGCGACGTTCACGACGGACGCGCGGTAACTCCCTGCTCATGCCTGCCCCTCGACAAGACGCTGCCGCGTTATCGTAAGGATGGTATGATTGAGCGGGCAAATTCAGCACTTCTGACAGGAGTAGAGTATGGCTCTCCTAAAACGCGAATTATATCGTCAGGTGAAAGGCCCTGAAGTTACCCACGCGGATCGTTGCACGCTCGTTTTCGATACCGACGCAAAGAATTTGTACGTCGAGTGCGAAGTGGCGCATCTAGACATGAGCGTCGGGGGCGCGATTGAAATCCAAACAGCGACAATGGATATCGCGGATTACCTCAAGCAAGGCGGTCAAACCGCTGGGCACCGTGAGCTATGTCGGTTGCTGAGGACGCTTTTCAAAGAGACCGTCGATAACGAAGAGCTGATCGACTAGCCCTCAACGTCTCGCCAGCCTTTTGGGCTTTCTCAGCCACATCCGCCTGGCCTTTGCCTCGGCACGCTTTTTGAGTTCGGCCTTGATCTTTTCGATCAGGGTTGCCTCTGGCGTCTGAATTTTAAGGGTGGAGTTCACGTGCGCGCCCTCCCACAAGCTGCGCTCAGTAGGCTAGTCCAATTTGGCCATACGCAAAAGCCGCCAAGGTTTCCCTCGACGGCCTATGTCGTTGCGTTGCGTTTGCGTAGAGGTTTGCCGCGCCGAGCGGTGCTCGAACGTAGCCCAAGCCTGCCAGCCACAGGCCGCAAAGCCTTTATCTTAAGGCCGTCGGTGCGTTGCCTGCGTGTCGGGGTCAACGTGTCCCCGATGCGCGAATGCTGTCACCAGCGATGATATTGATCAAGCCAGTGCTGCTGTCCTATAGATGAAATCGATAGCACGCCATCCGGACTGGAGAAACGCGAACGGGCATCTTTTGTGGTGGTGGTGCGCGGCCCGAAGATACGCATCTGGCCAGCCGGGTGGTCGCGATGGACGATGACATTATCGGCTGGCTTGCAGGCGAAGAGCGCCGCCGCCAACGACGGCGTGCCACCAAGAGCCATGCAGCGAAGGGAGATACACCATGCTGTGGTCCAGCGAAAGCACGGCCAGGCTGAAAGAACTGCACGCCAGCCACACAAGCTACGTCGAGATGGCGCAGCTGCTCGACTGCTCCAAGTCGCAACTTGTGGCGCAGCTGCGACGGCTGGGTCTGACCAAGCAGCGCGTGGTCGTGACGTCGTCTGCAGGCCCGCCTAAGACAGTGTTGATGGAAACGCCAAAACGGCCACTTGCTTCTGAACGGCGATTGAATCGATTTGCCCCGGTCCATAAGAGTCGATTCACGACCGGAAGGAATTTACCCGGAGTGAGTTGCACCGGATGCTGGCCGAAGCGGTGCGGAATACGGGCTGACCTAAGTGTAGGTTCGACTAGACCTTGAGGTCTATTCGGCGGGCGTCCGGAATCAGGAGTCTTTGCTTCCGGATGTCCGAAAGCAAAACTTGGAGCGCGCAACAAGGCCAAGCCACCAGAGTTCTTAGCGACTTGCCCTCATCTCGATGAAACTTTTCACGGCAGCATCTTGATATCGGGCGACTGTGGAGTTGGCCACGGCCAAAACTGCACTCGTATCACTGGCGGGCGCGTTATTTTTCATAACGATATAATCGACAAGTGGGACAAGAAAGTCATTCTGTTCTTTCAAACAACTTCCCTTTATGAGCAGGGCAAAGTCTTGTGACGAAATATTTGTTGTCACCAATCGTTTGATTTCAGCGACCAAGCATTTTTCAAATTCGGTTGCATAGAGGTGTGCTGCCCGCTGAGCCTTTTCGATATCAGCCGGGGTGTATCCGGACAGGAGAAGCATCGCCGCTCCGAGTATTAGTAGGCGCGTTTTCATGCCCCGTCTCCAGCTGCTTCAACGAGGCGAGATTACAGCGGGCTTTGTGTGTCCGCGCAACGCGGGTGTGGCGCGGGACACTGAGAAGCGGGGAAAACCTCTGTACAACCGCCGGTTCATCCATTGACGACTTGGCAACTAGTCTATAGGTCTCGCGATTAGAGCCGAAGCCGTCGGGGGATGAGGCTCTCTAATCTCTAATCCCCACATGGCTGGCCTAATGCGTGAAGTCGGCTCCCGGAAGGGTCCCTTGCGCACGGGGAAAAGGAGCACCTATGGGTGTCTTTCTGATTCTCGAAGCCAGTCAGCCGAGCGGTACGATCTACCGTTTGGGCTTTGGATGCACGCTGCATTCACTGGCCTCGATGTTAGCCGTATTGTCACGGTTGTTCTGACGAAGGAGGGCACCTCAGCAATGGGGTGCCCTTTTTGTTTCACTGCATCGCCATCGGTCTCACCGTACAGTGAAGTGATGCTCAAAGCCTACGTTGACGACAGCAATATGGGCCAAGGCCCCATCGCAGTATTGGGCGGGTGGCTTGCCCCAGCGCGCACTTGGGCAGCATTTGTGCCTAATTGGAAGGCCGTGCTGCGTATGCGACCGGCTATCCGTTATTTCAAATGGAATGAATATAGAGTTGGAACCGGAGAATTTGCTGGCATCAGTGAACCTCTTGCAACCGAGAAAGTGATGTTGCTTGTAAAGGTGCTTGAGGATCACGGCGTTATGGGTGTTACAAGTGTAATTTCGAATGATCTTCACTCTCAGATTTTTGGCAAAAACGCAGATAAGATCATTCGAAATCCATATTTCCTATCGTTCTACTCTATCGTCATCCAATTCGTAGAGTATGCGGCGACAGAGTATCCGGACGAACGAATCGACTTCGTATTCGATATCCAACCGGGACAGATGGAATTTGCGGCTGGCTCGTGGGAACGTCTGAAAGAGGTGGCACCTCAAAATTTGAAATCATTTATCGGCAACGTCAGTTTCAATGATGACAAAGATGTTTTGCCGCTGCAGGCAGCAGACCTGAGCGCGGGATGGACCCGAGAACAGGCAGAGGCTTTTCTGAGGGGTGAAGAATCACCAGAGCCGCCTTGGCGAGATGCCGGATCAAAAATCAAGGCCATCACTAGAACCTGGACGGCGGAGCTTTATGAGGATTTGGCAAAGCGAACTGGAGCATATGTGATGCCAGATGAGATCATCGATCCTGCTTCGCGGGGATAATTCTATCCCAGGTCCGCTGGTTGAACCTCTCTCCGGTTGCCTTATCTTCCAACCACCATGTTGCGTACAACCCCGTCGCCATCCGGCTTCATCGAACCCTGCCGCCCATCCAGAACCACCAGGCCGCCGTCCGGTCCCGGCTGGATTCACGAAATCAAGCACGACGGATTTCGGCTGATGGTCCGCCGCGAAGGCCTAAGGGTGCGGTGCTACACCACGCAAGGCATGGTCAGGGAATAGGCTCCTTAGAAGCCCAAGGACTGGTTCTACCTCGGCGGCTGAAGGCCTGGAGAATTGATCCAATTCTCGACATGCGACGCGGTCTCGGCCTGACGCACCTTTTTTAATAAGTCGTCTCTTTCGGGACCGGGCGGCAACGAAGATGCCTTCTTGCGGGCCTCGCTAGTGAACTGTGCGAGGCGTTCTGCAAGAGGTACTTGCTGTTTGTAACGTCTTCGATTTTGCATGGCACTGCTCCCTTGAATTGAGCGGGTGCGCAACCGGCGCCCTCACCATCTATGAACGCCCACCGCCGATATTGTGTGTTTTGAATCCGGCCTCGCACCAGCAATATCTTTTATTCATTTCGCAGAACCTTTCGGGAAATACTCAACGAAAGTTAGCTCCGTCACCTACTCAATCGTCTAATAACGCTGCGGCAAATCAAGCTTATCGCGGTCAGGCATCGTATCGAAGCGCGGATGCGCCGTACCGCAGCGGGCTCTCGAAGGCGTGGCTGAAATCCAAGAACCCAGCGAGCTAGGCGGTGCGTCGCGAGCGTGAAGAGGATTGGAATTAAGCACGCGCGCCAAATCAGCGTCACGTTACGCGCATTTGATGTCGGCGGGGCAAGCGGATGTCGATCAGACTAATCAAGCACGAAGCCGTGCCACACTGCGGCAGCTTTGTCCGCTTCAGCGATGGGCGGCCATCGACGTATTTCTATTGGGATGATTTACCCGGCCGTCGCATGCGACCGGAAGTGTTGACCAGCGAACAGGCGCTGGAGCAAGCGCAGGCGTTCGCAAGGCAAGCCCGCGATGAGGGCTGACTCCCCGATTTGTCATCGGAGGGACTGACGACATGAACCTGACACTTGAAAAGGAAAACGTTAACACGTTCAACGGGACCAAGACCGATATCATCGATGAGACAGAGATGAGGCGGTTGGTGACGTGCTTTTAGAGAGGGGCACAGGCGAGAACCGGAAGATCGAGTTGTAGAAGGTACAAATGGACGTGTGGCTCTCACGCTGAAGCCGTAGCCTTCATCAAAGGCGTTGAAGCTGTGTTGAGTCATCTAATTGGTTAATCGAGCGCAAGGCTCTGTACGAGAGGGTGACGACATATGCCCAATTTGTCGAGAGGGTAGCAGATTTCATCATCCAGAGCGGATGCGCAAACCTTGACTGAAGTCAATTCCAGCCTTTCAGCCGAACGACCCCATCACCCGGCTCATCGCCGGATGCGTCCGGTTCTTCACCTTGATCCAATCGCGAGACCGCCCCGCCTGATACGGCCGGTCCCGTCGCTTCGACATCAGTCCCTCCAGCCCCATGTCGCAGGCGGCGCGAAACAGCTCAGGTCCGATCTCGCCCTGTTCGAACGGCGCGACAAAGATGCCTTCGGGCCGTCGCGCCAATAGACGCGCCAGGTTGGTCTTGCGCATCGACAGCGGCAGTTTGCGCATGTCGTCACCATCGAGCGCGAGGATGTCGAACGCATACAGCTGCACTTCGTCATCATGCCTGCGCGAGTGCAGCGCGTTGAAGTCGGCGACGCCGTCGACGCCGAGCACCACCGCCTCGCCGTCGATCACGAATTGCTTGTGCCGGTTCTTCAGCGCCGCCTCGACAATCCACGGATAGCGATTGGTCCAGTTATAGCCGCCCTTGGTGATCAGGCGAACGCGCATCCCGTCGCGCTCCAGTCGCAGCCGGTAGCCGTCGTACTTCACTTCGTGCAGCCAGTCCGGGGTATCGGGGACGTTGGTCGATCTGGTGGGAAGGCAAAACTCGAAAGTGCTGGGCATGCCGGCAAAATAGGCATCTGCCCGCAGTCTTGCTAGGGCGAACCGCCGATGTCCGCTATCGGAGGCGAAGCGGAAAACATCAGCTCTCATGGAGTATTTCGCATTTTGAGCCAACATACGAGCTAGCCTGCGAGCTGTGATCGGGCTTCGTTGCCCTATCTACGATGCCGCTTCATTTACGGCGGCGGGCCCCTTGCTGGCGCCCTTGGCAGTCTGATCCTGCTGGCTGCGCATCCATGTCCACTTCGTGTATTCGCGTGCGACGCGAACGCGCGCTTCTTTCAGCGGGAGGCCCTTGTAGTGGGCGACGGTGGGATTTTGCTCGAAGAACTTGTCCACCTGTTCTTGCGTCATGTTGGCGTGCGCTTTCAGCAGCCAGTCGTAGAGATCGAATGGATCGTCACCGCGCAGCCCGCGCGAGGCGTTATCTTTGCCGAACACCGCATCCGTGTAGCGGCGAGCGGCCTGCGCTTCGCCTTCTGTTAGCGGCATCTCCACGAGCCAGTGACGACCGTTCGTGCCGACCGCGAGCATGGCCTTGTCGTCGCCCCTTGAACTAATCTCTTCCACCGTCGCGCGGACGGTTTTGCCGTCCATGTCGGGCACTTCGATCACGGCGCCGATCTTGATCGTGGGCTGCGGTTTGCCGTCGCTGTCGAGCAGTTCAGGCGGCGAGCCGTCAAATGTGGTCGGCACGGTGCTGGCCGTCTTCCAAGCTTCCATGAGCCAGAAAATGTCGCGGTGCTTATCGTAGCCCTCAAGCGCTGCTTCGATCTCCATTGGCCGCCCGAAGGGGTAGTCGTCGATCTTGATGGTTTGCAGGAAACCAAAGCACGGGTTGCCCGTGACGTCCTCCTCAGCGAGAAAAGTGTGGTTGGTGATGACGACATAGGCGGGCGCGATCGGCTGCCCGTCCACCGTCATGCTATTCTCCGCGTCGCGGATCGCAGCTTCAGCTTTTTCAGCGACGGCGCGCCAGTCGGCCTCGGCCATCATGGTGGGGATGCTCAGCTCAAGCCAATAGATCGGATTCGTGAGCTTCTTCTTCGACGCTTTGTAAATCTGGTCGCGCACATATCCTTCCAATTCGCGCTGAAACTCCGCGTTCCTCACATCGCCCGTGGGCGCTTTCCAGCCGTTCTTGCGCTTGGCTTCGACCTCATAGGTCTTTCCGGACGCCTTGGACTTCGCCCTGAACTCCGGCGTCGGGGTCGATCCGGCCGTCGTCTCCGCGCAGGCAATCTCCATGCCTGCGACGGCCAAAGCCGCGCCCACGACAACCTCGTGATAGGCGGGCATGAAGCTGGCGGGATGGCGCAACCGCTTGACCAGCAGGTTCGGTATCTCGTCGTGGTGGGCGATCAAGTACAGCGCATAGGCCAGGTGCAGCCAGCACGCCATGAAGCCCATCATCGCAATGGTCTTCACCTTCGGCTCGCAGGGCTTGTGGCTGCTGTATTCTTGAGTTTTTTGTAGCCAGCGGAAGAGCGGATGCAGGCCCTTGCTGCGTTCGCGTTCGCCCCATTCACGGCCGAGCGTCTTCTTCATGAAGTAATCGAGGAAGTTCGGGAACCCTCCCAGCAACGCAACCAACGTTATCCCGTTCCGTAAAGCGGGGGCGAGAACATGAACGCTCTCGCAAAAATTGACGACGCAGCGTTGCGCAGCATTGAACTTGAGCAAGAGGTTTTCGGCGCGGCGCTTGTCACAAACTCCGCACTCGAGGTTATCGAGCGCACGGTTTCCGCTGACGATTTTTCCGAACCGCTGCACTCGCAGCTTTTTGAAACGTTCGCCAGCGTCCACGACGCGCACGGCATCCTAACGCCAACGCTTGTCATTGCTTCAATGGGCGGCGACGCCAGCACAATTGTTGCAGAGGGCACAACCCTTGGACAGTACATCGCACGGATAGCCGCAGCGGCTTCAATCCCTCGCAACGCCGCGGCCTATGCGAAGCAAATTCGAGAGTTTGCCAACCGTCGCAAGATTCTCGCGATGGCGGAAATGATGACCATAGGGGTTCAAGCCAATCAGCCGGCGGCGGATATCGCGGGCGCGGGTATCGAGTTGCTAGACGAAATCGCAATGCAAGCCTCTGCCGGCGCAACGCCACAAGTCTCATTGTGCGAGGCCGCCGACAAATCGCTGGAGCGCATGCAGTACGGAATGCAGAACCCCGGCAAACTGGCAGGTATCAGTTGGGGGCTTAGAAGCCTCGATAGCAAAACCGGCGGACTAAAGCGCGGCGAACTATTCATTCTTGCCGGACGCCCCGGCATGGGCAAATCAGCGCTTGCCGAATGCATCGCAAGATCCACCGCTGCGGCTGGCGAACCTACCTTTCTTTCATCATTGGAGATGGGGGATATCAGCGTTGCGGACCGTATTCTAGCAGATCACGCTTTCGACCGGCGCGACCCCATCGCCTACTATGACATTGCCGCCGGCAATGTGAGCAACCGTCAAGCTGAAAGGGTCATCGCAGCCCGGCGGCAAATGGATGGATGGCCGCTACACATAGACCCGACCAGCGGCCTAACCGTTTCGCAGATCGCGGCGCGGGCTCGCAGGCACAAGCAAACCCTGGAACGTCAAGGCAAGCGGCTTGGCCCCGTCATTGTCGATCACATGCACATCGTGAAGCCGTCTAATCGATATTCCGGGGCGCGCGTCAATGAGGTTGGCGAAATTTCCGCCGCATTGAAGGGCCTCGCCAAGGAGTTGGACGTTCCCGTTATCGCGCTGGCGCAATTGTCGCGCGCAGTCGAAAACCGCGACGACAAGCGCCCGACCATGGCGGACTTGCGCGACTCCGGCACGATCGAGCAGGACGCGGACGCAATCATTTTTGTGTATCGCGAAGCCTACTATCTGGAACGCGCGACCGGCGGCACGGCGGAGCAAGAGCAGGCCCGCGTTGACCGGCTGATTGACGCGAAAGATCAGCTAGAGGCCATCATTGCCAAGCAACGAAACGGCCCAACCGGCACGGTGCAACTGTTCTGCGATATCGCTTGCAATGCCGTCCGCGATCGGGAGGGCGTGCGAATGAAGGCTGTAACCGGACATTTCAACGTTAGCCGCTCGATATTCGATCATCCTATGTTCGACGACGGCAACCGCTAATCGCGCCGCGAGGCGTGGCTTTGGCTGATATCCAATGCAGCATGGCGGCCTATGCAGGTTTTGGTTCGCAATGGGCGAGCGTCCGAATTGCTAAGTCTAGAGCGCGGGCAGCTCTCCTATTCGCGGTCCTTTCTGCGGCAAGGCGTGGCGCTGGACCTCGGAAAAGACAGTTAGGACGTTCTTGGACCGGCTCGAGACGCGAGCTCATGATCGACCTGCAAACGGGCCAGCTTCAAACCGTCATTACTATCTGTAATTATGAGGTTTTCCAGAATGGACGGAAGCTGCCGGGGCCCGCAAACGGGCCGGCAATGGGCCAGCAATGGGCCGGCAATGGGCCAGAAGAAGAAAACATTATAAGCATTAAAAGAAAAAATGCGCTCCCGCCCCCAAGCCCTGCGGGCTTTCGATGATTGGTATGCGATCTATCCGAAAAAGAAGAGCCCGGCAAGCCGCAAGGCGGGCCTTCGCCAAGGTTATCGGATCGAGACTGATAGCCCTGCCTGCCTTGATCGAAAAAACCAAGGCGTTCGCCGCTAGCTGGAAAGGCAAGCCGAAGGTGGAACGGCAATTCATACCGTATCCGGCGAGCTGGTTAAATGCCGGTGGCTATGACGACGAACCGGAAGGCGGTGACGAGCCCGTCCCAGTTGTCGATCCGCGAGCCTTCACGGACGCGCAATGGGGCAAGCGCTTACAGTACCTAGCAGACAGCGGAAAATGGATGGACGCTTGGGGGCCAAAACCCGGCGCTCCCGGCTGCCTTGTCCCCTCGCATTTGATTCTTGCTCCGGTTTCCAGCCCGATGGGTGCAGCATGAGCAGGCTTGCACCGCGCGGGTTGTCTAAGGACGAAGCGGCGGAATACGCAGGCTGCGATAGCGCTTCAGCGTTCAACGACTGGATTCGGCGCGGGATATTGCCGGGTCCGATACCCGGAACCCATAAATGGGACAGGAAAGCCATTGATGCGGCACTTGACCGGCTCTCAGGTTTGCAGCCTACAATCGCCCCCTCGGCATTCGACGAATGGAAAGCGGAGCAGGATGCGCGTTCATCTTAAGGGAATTCACACGACGCATAAGAAACTCGCCAGCGGCGAGATCAAAAAATACTATTACGCCTGGAAAGACGGCCCGCGCATTCTTGCAGAGCCGGGAACGACGGAATTTCTCAGGCTCTACAACGATGCCCTTTCGGGACGAAAGCAACCCGCAACCGGTACGATGCGTTCACTAGTCGATTATTTCAAGGATTTCGGACGAATACAAAAGCAAGAGTTCGCACAGCCGGCGCGCTTACCATACTTATCTGAAATTGATTGATGCGAAATTCGGGACGATGCCGATTGCTGCCATTGAGGACAAGAGAGCGCGCGGCGAGTTTAAGGCATGGCGTGGGACATTCGCGACTACGGCGCGAAAGGCAGACTATGCGTGGTCAACGCTGGCGCGTGTTCTCTCCGTCGCCAAAGACCACGGGAAAATCTCGGTTAACGTCTGCGAACGCGGCGGCAGGCTGTACGACGCTGATAGGTCGGACATCATTTGGAGCGCGGACGACATTAGAGAATTTTGCGCCGTTGCGTCTGTCGAATTGCAGGCCGCTCTACTGTTGGCGCTATGGACCGGACAACGCCAAGGCGACCTGCTCAGGCTCTCGTGGAAAAACTACGATGGCACTTATATCCGACTGCGGCAGACCAAGGCGAAGGGCGGCAAGGGGCGAAGGGTCACAATTCCCGTAGGTGCACCGCTGAAGTTGGCGCTGGATGCTGCCCTCAAACAAAAGCGCAGCTCGGTGACAATCCTAACGAACTCGCGCGGCTTGCCGTGGACTGAGGACGGTTTCAGAACCTCATGGGGGAAGACATTCGAAAAGACCAACCTTGGCGACCTTCATTTTCACGATTTGCGAGGGACCGCCGTAACCCGGCTGGCGCTGTCCGGCTGCACAGTTCCGGAGATTGCGTCGATCACTGGGCACGCCATGGAAACGGTGCAAGCTATCCTTGATGCGCACTACCTCGGCGGGCGCGTCGAGCTAGCGGAATCCGCCATCAAAAAGCTGAACGCCGCGTACGGACAATGAACAAAATTCACAAACCAGACCACAAACCGGCCTGTCCGTTCCGCAGTCGAAATCAAAGAAACCCTTGTAAATCAATGGTGGGCGCACCAGGGCTCGAACCTGGGACCCGCTGATTAAGAGTCAGCTGCTCTACCAACTGAGCTATGCGCCCGGAGCCTTGGACCCGGAAAGCCTTCGGAGGCCGGTCGTTTAGCAAAGCGACCCCCCAATGTCCAGCAAGTCGGGGGATTTTTCCCGCACGTCGCAGGGCGGTTCAGGCTCTTGAAAAGCCGCCGGAATCCGGCGGCTTGCAGGCCTCGAAACAGGCCGCGTCGCGCGGGTCAGAGCCGCTCGGGGCCGCCCCTGTCGCGACCGTCGTCCCGGTCATGGTCGCGGTCCATCCAGCGGTGCCGCCGCCAGCCGCCTTCCCCGCCAAAACGGCCATGATGGGTCAGGACGGCAAGCCGCCGCTTCTGGCCGTCATCGAGCGTCTTGTAGAGGGGATCGGCGGCATCGGCGATCTTCTTCATCGCGGTCGCGGACGCCGCCATGTTGTCGGCGCGCTCGCGCAAGCGGGCGACCGGATCATCCAGCTTCTGCGGATCCTGCGCGTCGTCGGGCGCCTTCATCCACGCATTGGCGCGATCGATCCGCAGCTTGGCAAAGTCCCTTACCGCGCGACTCGACCGGCGGCCACAGCTTCTCCTGGTCGGCGGTCAGCTTGAGGCCGGCATGGACGGCGGCGATGCGGGCATCGACAAAAGCCGCCCGGTCCTCCGGGCTGATCCGCATGTGTTGCATCCACGGATGATGATATTGCGCATAGACCGCGGTCGAGCCGGCGATCGCGAGCACAGCCACCGCGGCGATGGTAAACTTCCTCATGCGAACCTCCTCCAAGAGGGTTTCCCCGAGGATGGGCGCGCCGGCGCTCATAATCAACTTACAGTTTGGAGAGCTGGCGCTCCCTTACCAAGATGTAATCCGGCTCCGTTCATCAAAATTAAAGGATTCAGATCATTCCGAGCAGCTTCGGCAACCACAGCGAGATTTCCGGCACATAGGTGATCAGCCCCAGAAACACCAGCATCGCGCACAGCCATGGCAGCACGGCGATGGTGATCTCGCTGATCCCCATCTTGGCGATACTGGACGCGATATAGAGGTTGAGCCCGACCGGCGGATGGCAGAGCCCGACCTCGGTGTTGACGATCATCAAGACGCCGAGATGGACCGGGTTGACGCCGAGCTTGGTCGCGAGCGGATAGAGGATCGGCGCCATGATCAGGAGGATCGAGGATGGATCCATGACATTGCCCGCCGCGAGCAGGATCAGGTTCACGACCAGCAGGAACACCCAGACCGAGAAATTCTTGTCGATGATCCAGGCCGCCATCACCTGCGGAATCTGCTCATGCGTCATCAGGAACGAGAACAGCACCGCGTTGGTGATGATGTAGAGCAGCATCGAGCTCATGCTCGCGGCCTGCAGCAGCACCTTCGGCACGTCGGTGAGCTTCAGCTCCTTGTAGACGAACACGGTAATGCAGAAGGCGTAGACCGCGGCGACCGCGGCGGCTTCCGTCGGCGTGAAGATGCCGCCATAGATGCCGCCGAGCACGATGCCGATCAGGAGCAGGCCCCAGAGGCTTTCGCGGAAGGCCTTGAATTGCTCGCCGATGGTCGCCTTCTTCATCTTCGGATAGCCGTTGCGCCAGGCGACGAACCAGGTCACCGCCGCCAGCATCAGCGCAAGGATGACGCCGGGCACGATGCCGGCCATGAACAGCGCGCCGATCGAGGTGTTGGTGGAGACGCCGTACAGCACGAGGATGATCGAGGGCGGCACCAGGATGCCGAGCGCGCCCGAGGTCGAGATCACGCCGACGCCGAACCGGCGCGGATAGCCGTACTCGACCATCGCAGGCATCATGATCGAGCCGATCGCGACCACGGTCGCGACGCTCGAGCCCGAGATCGCCGCGAACATCGCGCAGGCCGCAACGCCCGCAAGCCCGAGGCCGCCCGGCAGATGACCTACCAACGACGTCGTAAACGCGATCATCCGTCTCGCCACGCCGCCGCGCGTCAGGAACGTGCCGGCGAGGATGAAGAACGGGATCGCCATGATGCCGAAATTGTCGAGGCCGGAAAACAGCTTCAGGCCGACGCTCTCGATCGGCACTTCCGTCATCGTGAACAGGAACGTGAGCACGGTGAGCCCGAGCGAAATCGAGATCGGCATGCCCGTCAGCATCAGGGCGAACAGCAATCCGAAGATCAGCGCCGCACTCATCACGCTTCTCCGAGCGCGATCGGCGCTTTTTCGGAGGTCTCGATGCCATCGACATGCGTCTGATCATGATGCGGCAGATCGCCGGTGAAGTAGTAGGTCCACATCACCTGAAGGAAGCGGAAGCACATCAGATAGGAGCCGAGCGGGATGCAGGCATAGACCAGCCAGCTCGGCAGCTCGAGGTCGGGCGAGACCTGGTCGGTGTGCATCAGCTCGATGACGAACTTGGCGCCCATGGTGCCGACGATCGCGGTGAACAGGGCGCCGCCGAACAGGCCGAACAGGATCACCCATTTCCGCCACCGATCGTTGAGGCGGTTGATCAGGACGTCGACGCCGACATGGATGCCGGTGCGCACGCCATAGGCGGCGCCGAACTTCGCCATCCAGATGAACATGTAGATGCAGAGTTCCTGGGACCAGGCGAGGTTGATCCCGAACAGATACGGATAGAGGACGGGAATATCGACCAGATAGCGATGGGTGACCGTGATGAAGGTGAGCACCGTCGCGGCGCCCATCAGGCTCGTGATGATGATCTCTTCCAGCCGGTCGAGAATGCGCAGAAACATCTAGGTCCCCGTCCCCCTCTGACGGTTCGGGCGGCCCACCCGGCCGCCCGATCCTTATCTCGCGCGAGCCGCAAATGCGGCCACGCTGCTGTCGTTATTGTTTGCCCGTGATCTTCTCGGAAAACCGGCACCCACTTTTCCCGATCATGCGCTAGTTCATCGGGCCGCGGCCCGTCTCCTTCAGGAATTCGTCGATCAGGGGTTGGCCGACCCGCGAGGCGACCTCCTTGTAGACCGGCATCATCGCCTTGCGCATCGCCTCGTCCTGCTCGCCCGTCAGCGTGACGATCTCGGTCTTGCCCGACTTCTTGATCAGCTCGAGCGCGTCGTCATTTTCCTTTGCCGACTGGCCGTTGCCGAACTCGGTCGCTTCCTTCATCGCCTTGTCGAGTTCGGTGCGGATATCGGCCGGCAGGCCGTCCCAGAACTTCTTGTTCACGACCACGACGTAGCCGATGTAACCGTGGTTGGTGACAACGGCGAATTTCTGCACCTCATTCATCTTCTGGGTGTAGATGTTCGACCAGGTGTTCTCCTGGCCGTCCACGACGCCCGTCTGCAATGCCTGGTACACGTCCGAGAACGCCATCACCTGCGGGATCGAGCCCAGCGCGCGGAACTGCGCTTCCAGCACCTTGGACGACTGGATGCGGAATTTCAGGCCCTTGTATTCCACGGGTGCGATCAGCTTCTTGTTGGCGGTCATCTGCTTGAAGCCGTTGTCCCAGTAGGCAAGACCGGTCATGCCCTTGGAGTCCAGAAGCTTGAGCAGCTTGCCACCAAGCGGGCCGTCGGTGACTTTCCGCAGCGTCTTCAGGTCGGGGAGGATGTAAGGCAGGTCGAACACCTCGAACTCCTTGATCCCGATCGGGCCGAATTTCGAGTTCGATGGCGCCAGCATCTGCACCGCGCCGAGCTGAAGCGCCTCCAGCTCTTCCTTGTCCTTGTAGAGGGTTGAATTCGGATAGACCTCAACCTTGACCTTGCCGCTGGTGTACTTCTCGGCGAGTTCCTTGAACTTGTCCGCCGCCTTGCCCTTCGGCGTGTCGGCGGCCACGACGTGGCTGAACTTGATGACGATCGGCGTGTCCGCGGCCGTTGCCGGGCCCACCAGGGCCAGCGCCGCGATCGAAGCCGCGGCAAAAATGAAATTACGCATGATTCCTCCCGCGCATTGGGGGACGCGCGAGTAACTTCACCGCCCCCGTGGACAGCCAGCACCAATACAGAGAAGCCGGACCGAATGCCATTGCCCCTTTAGAAGGGGCTCTTTCCAACGTTCATTGCGCCGCAATATGATGTTCCTCATTCATCCCTGGGTGGTCATTTCGCGGAACGCGTCGTGCGTCGCGCATGCGCCCCGCGCACAGGCCCGTGCCTTGCGATGAACAGCCGCAGCATCGTCGGATTGATCCGGCGCGACAGCGCGGATTTGGAAGGCGTGGTGCCGCGCTGGAGCGCCTCGGGATCGATGGGGGGCAGATGGCATAAACGATCTTGCCCGTCATTTCCGGGTCTGGTCCTTCGGACCATCCCGGAAATGACAATGCCATTGGCGTCAGCCCGCCGCTTTCGCAGGCGCGGCGTCGCGCTGGCGCTTCATGACGATCTTGTTGAGCGCGCCGAGATAGGCTTTGGCGGACGCGACCAGCGTATCCGGATCAGCGGCTTTCGAGGTCATCGAACGACCCTCATGGGCGAGCCGCACCGAGACTTCGGCCTGCGCGTCGGTGCCTTCGGTGACGGCGTGGACCTGGTACAGTTCGAGCTTCGCTTCATGCGGCACCAGCGCCTTGATGCAGTTGAACACCGCGTCGACCGGGCCGTTGCCCTCGGCCTCCTCGATCTTGGTCTGGCCGTCGACATCGAGCTTCATGGTCGCGCGCTGCGGACCGTGCGTGCCGGCAATGACCGTCAGCGAGGTCAGCTTGATGCGATCGTGCGAAGCCGCCAATTCCTCGTCGACCAGGGCTTCGATGTCCTCGTCGTAGATATCCTTCTTGCGGTCGGCCAGCGCCTTCATCCGCGCGAAGGCGTCCTCCAACTGGTTCGGGCCGAGCTTGTAGCCCATCTCTTCCAGCTTGTGGACGAAGGCATGGCGGCCGGAATGTTTGCCGAGCACCAGCGAGGACTGCTTCAACCCGACCATCTCGGGCTTCATGATCTCGTAGGTCGAGGCATCCTTCAGCACGCCGTCCTGGTGGATGCCGCTCTCATGCGCGAAGGCGTTGCGGCCGACGATCGCCTTGTTGTACTGAACCGGGAATGAGGTCGCCGCCGACACCATCTTCGAGGCGCGCGTCAATTGCGCGGTGTCGATCCTGTTCCACCACGGAAACACGTCGTTGCGGACATTCATCGCCATCACGATCTCTTCGAGCGCGGCGTTACCGGCGCGCTCGCCGATGCCGTTGACGGTGCATTCGACCTGCCGCGCGCCGCCGGCGATGCCGGCCAGCGAGTTGGCGACCGCCATGCCGAGGTCGTTATGGCAGTGCACCGAGAACACCGCCTTGTCGGAATTGGGGACGCGCTCGATCAGCGTGCGCATGAAGCGGGCATATTCCTCGGGCGTGGTGTAGCCGACGGTGTCGGGGATGTTGACGGTGGTGGCGCCGGCCTTGATCACGGCCTCGACGATGCGACAGAGATAGTCCATCTCGCTGCGGGTGGCGTCCTCGGCCGACCATTCGACGTCGTCGATCTGGTTGCGCGCGCGGGTGACGTTGGCTACCGAGAGCTCCAACACCTGCTCCGGAGTCATGTTCAGCTTGACGCGCATGTGCAACGGCGAGGTCGCGATCACGGTGTGGACGCGGCCGCGCCTGGCGAATTTCACCGCTTCCGCACAACGGTCGATGTCCTTTGGATTGGCGCGGGACAAGCCGGCGATGACCGAATTCTTGGCACGGCGGGCGATCTCGCTCACCGCCTGGAAGTCACCCTCGGAGGTGATGGGGAAGCCGGCCTCGATCACGTCGACGCCCATGTCGTCGAGCATCTCGGCGACCTCGATCTTTTCCTCGAAGGTCATGGTGGCGCCGGGGCACTGCTCGCCGTCGCGCAGCGTGGTGTCGAAAATGATAACGCGGTCCTTCTCGGACTTTTTGGCGGTGGTCATGGCAAAGATTCCTTTTGGATCGGTGCGCTATATCTTTGAGCGCTGAAGGGTTTTGGTGTTCTCGCGCAACCCCTGAGTGCCCAGGCGCAAACCGCCCAGACGGCCCTCAGGGGCCGATAAGAAGGAGAAGCTCGCCAAGAAGCAGGGTGGGCGCCTTCGCAGCAGCCGGAATCGCAGGCGCGGGCGTCGCCGCCGCTCCCCGAACTCCAACCAGATGCTTGCGAATCAGCATTGCCAGACCCTTCAAGACCCCAAAATCCTCGGCCAAAACCATTGACGGTTCGTTGCCGAAAGCGGTGTCCGGGGGTCGTTCTAGACGAGAAAGCCGTGTGGCCGCAATGCCAAAAGATGGTCAGAATGGGTGACCTATGGGTTCGCAGGCGGCCAAAACCCAAGCCGTCGTTTCGGCGAACGCCGGGAACCCATACCGCGGAATTTTCTCGGTGGCCACATCTGGTCGACATTCTGCTCAACAACTGTGGTCTGTGGCTGATGGGTCCCGGGTCGCGCTCGCAAACGCTCGCCTTCCCGCGGCACGATCTGCCCGGGTCTTGCATCGTCCAGGTGCCCTCGAAAGACGGAGGGCGCAGGGAATGCCGGATGCAGGCCGCACCCATGGCCCGCCTGCAACAAGAAAAGCAGGCGGCAGTCACCACAGGTTCAGCCGAAACAACCGGCATTCCCCGCGCAATGGTTTTAACGGCTGCTCCGCGCTCTCCCCGGGGTGCCGGGCTTGATAGCCCCCGTCGCAAGCGGATCGCTCGGCTTGCTTGACGCCAGCGTCGGGGCGCCAGGACCACACGGCTTGGCCGTCCGCATCAACACGCTTCGTCCAAGCGTATCACTGCGTCCATCGCATCCCGCACCCAACGTTCGTGACGATCGCGAAACGCCCCTCTTGTGGGTGCGGGGCTCGCAGAGCAAAACATATGCTTCTGAAAAACGGAAGACAAATATTTGTTGCGGAAGGGCTTGACACAATTCTGATAAAGCGAAGCGATTTGCCCGACGACAACCTATCACCCTTGGCAATCAATCACGCTTTCAATCCGGCTCTCGAACGGACCGGAACGATCCTTCAAGAAACCGCAATATGGCCTTGTTGCGCCACAACCGGCTCTGTTCCTCGCCGGAGATTGCCAAAGCTCGCGAATGACTTGTTCCGCCGAACGCGGTTCCGAGCGGCCGAATATTTTCGTTGATGATCTCCATACTTTGGGCAGCGCTCTCGCGATTGCGGCAATCGCGCCGTCATTCCGTCCGCCAATCACCTTGCTTCTGCGCGCAGACGACACGGAGTCGGCCGATTGACGCCACGAACGTAAACAAACTTTTCGCCGCGCACATGGGGTCGCGGCAACCCGTCTTTCGTTTCTGATGAAATGATGGTTTCTCGAAAAACTCACGATTACACAAACGTTCAGCAATCGAACCGAACTACGGCAGCGTATTTGGTATCGCCAACAAGAATACAATGAGGAGGCAGTGAGATGGCCCTGACAGCAACGGACCTGTTCAACGACGCAACGACCCGCGAGATCGGCGGCGTCGGCCCGGATCAGGTCAACCTGATCGTCTCCGACCTCATCGGCGTGCAGCAGATGTTGAGCGCGGCTGTTCCGCAGATCAACAACCTCAGCGATCTGCATGTGCAGAACATCATCCAGCAGCTCAATGAAGAGATCGCTTCCGTCGAGAACGCCAACGCGCCGGCCGGGACGCTGACGCTTGGAACCGACCTCGGGCAATTCGTCGGGCGTTCGATCAACGACATCCATCGCGACATCATCGACATCGCGCAGGGCGACGCAGGCGTGCAGGCGATCTTCAATCCGACGCCGCTGCCGGCCCTGAACACGCCCCCCGCGCCGTTCCACGACAGCGCGGATCAGACGAAGTTCATCACGCAGTGGATCCAGGACAGCAACCATCTCGGACAGATGGCGACCACGATCGAGAACAACGGCTTCACCGGCGACATCGCGGGACTGGTGCAGCAGATCCAGACCTACGCGACCAACTCGAACGCGTTCGATCAGGCGCAAGGCGGGCTGTGGTCGGCGCGCTTCTGGAACGAATTCCGGAGCGACGGCACCACGGGCGTGGCGGCAGCCGCGCTGGTCGAGGGGCTGCAGAACCACAATGCCGGCGAAGTCAACGCAGCAGTAGCGCAACTCGCCGCGAACTCCGGCGACGTCGGAACCAACAATCTGATGGCGGATGGCGGCAGCTATGCCGCCGTGGTAGCGGCGGCGCAGGCCACCGCCGTGACGCCGAACGATCCGGCCGGGCTGCCCGCGGCCGCCGCAGATGCGGCGGCTCCCGCTGCAACACCTGCCGCTCCGGCAGCCGCCGGCCTGACGGCAACGGACCTGTTCAACGACGCAACGACCCGCGAGATCGGCGGCGTCGGTCCGGATCAGGTCAACCTGATCGTCTCCGACCTCATCGGCGTGCAGCAGATGTTGACCGCGGCAGTTCCGCAGATCAACAATCTCAGCGATCTGCACACCCAGATCATCATCAACCAGCTCAATGAAGAGATCGCCTCCGTCGAGAACGCCAATGCCCCGACCACGGGCACGCTGACGCTCGGAACCGACCTCGGGCAATTCGTCGGGCGTTCGATCAACGACATCCATCGCGACATCATCGATATCGCCCAGGGCGACGCAGGCGTGCAGGCGATCTTCAATCCGACGCCGCTGCCGGCCCTGAACACTCCCCCCGCGCCGTTCCACGACAACGCGGACCAGACGGCCTTCATCACGCAATGGATCCAGGACAGCAACCATCTCGGCCAGGCTGCGATCACCATCGAGAACAACGGCTTCACCGGCGACGTCGCCGGACTGGTGCAGCAGATCCAGACCTACGCGACCAACTCGAATGCGTTCGATCAGGCGCAGGGCGGGCTGTGGTCGGCGCGCTTCTGGAACGAATTCCGGACCGACGGCACGTCGGGGACCGCGGCAGCCGCGCTGATCGAGGGCTTGCAGAATCACAATGCCGGCGAAGTCAACGCAGCCGCAGAGCAGCTCGCCGCCAATTCCGGCGACGTCGGAACCAACAATCTGATGGCGGATGGCGGCAGCTATGCCGCCGTGGTGGCGGCCGCGCAGGCCACCGCCGTGACGCCGACGAGTGGCAACGCCCCGGCAGCTCCGGCCGCAGATGATCCAGCGGCTCCCGCTGACAGCACCTGCCGCAGCTCCGGCGGATCCCGCTGCAGCACCTGCCGCTCCGGCAGCCGCGGGCCTGACGGCAACGGACCTGTTCAACGATGCAACGACCCGCGAGATCGGCGGCGTCGGCCCGGATCAGGTCAACCTGATCGTCTCCGACCTCATCGGCGTGCAGCAGATGTTGAGCGCGGCTGTTCCGCAGATCAACAACCTCAGCGATCTGCATGTGCAGAACATCATCCAGCAGCTCAATGAAGAGATCGCTTCCGTCGAGAACGCCAATGCCCCGACCACGGGCACGCTGACGCTCGGAACCGACCTCGGGCAATTCGTCGGGCGTTCGATCAACGACATCCATCGCGACATCATCGACATCGCGCAGGGCGACGCAGGCGTGCAGGCGATCTTCAATCCGACGCCGCTGCCGGCCCTGAACACGCCCCCCGCGCCGTTCCACGACAGCGCGGATCAGACGAAGTTCATCACGCAGTGGATCCAGGACAGCAACCATCTCGGACAGATGGCGACCACGATCGAGAACAACGGCTTCACCGGCGACATCGCGGGACTGGTGCAGCAGATCCAGACCTACGCGACCAACTCGAACGCGTTCGATCAGGCGCAGGGCGGGCTGTGGTCGGCGCGCTTCTGGAACGAATTCCGGAGCGACGGCACCACGGGCGTGGCGGCAGCCGCGCTGGTCGAGGGGCTGCAGAACCACAATGCCGGCGAAGTCAACGCAGCAGTAGCGCAACTCGCCGCGAACTCCGGCGACGTCGGAACCAACAATCTGATGGCGGATGGCGGCAGCTATGCCGCCGTGGTAGCGGCGGCGCAGGCCACCGCCGTGACGCCGAACGATCCGGCCGGGCTGCCCGCGGCCGCCGCAGATGCGGCGGCTCCCGCTGCAACACCTGCCGCTCCGGCAGCCGCCGGCCTGACGGCAACGGACCTGTTCAACGACGCAACGACCCGCGAGATCGGCGGCGTCGGTCCGGATCAGGTCAACCTGATCGTCTCCGACCTCATCGGCGTGCAGCAGATGTTGACCGCGGCAGTTCCGCAGATCAACAATCTCAGCGATCTGCACACCCAGATCATCATCAACCAGCTCAATGAAGAGATCGCCTCCGTCGAGAACGCCAATGCCCCGACCACGGGCACGCTGACGCTCGGAACCGACCTCGGACAATTCGTCGGGCGTTCGATCAACGACATCCATCGCGACATCATCGATATCGCCCAGGGCGACGCAGGCGTGCAGGCGATCTTCAATCCGACGCCGCTGCCGGCCCTGAACACTCCCCCCGCGCCGTTCCATGACAACGCGGACCAGACGGCCTTCATCACGCAATGGATCCAGGACAGCAACCATCTCGGCCAGGCTGCGATCACCATCGAGAACAACGGCTTCACCGGCGACATCGCCGGACTGGTGCAGCAGATCCAGACCTACGCGACCAACTCGAATGCGTTCGATCAGGCGCAGGGCGGGCTGTGGTCGGCGCGCTTCTGGAACGAATTCCGGACCGACGGCACGTCGGGGACCGCGGCAGCCGCGCTGATCGAGGGGCTGCAGAATCACAATGCCGGCGAAGTCAACGCAGCCGCAGAGCAGCTCGCCGCCAATTCCGGCGACGTCGGAACCAACAATCTGATGGCGGATGGCGGCAGCTATGCCGCCGTGGTGGCGGCCGCGCAGGCCACCGCCGTGACGCCAGTGGGCGACAATGGCGGGAACGGCGGAAACGGAGGGAATGGCGGCACGGGCGGCACGACCGGACTCAACCCCGGCGACCTCTATTTCGAGAACATGTTCAACGACGCGACCAGAATCCTCGAAGGCGGGCTCTGGCATAACAATGTGGAGGTGGGCAATCAGGGCCACGGCACGGACGGCCGCTACATCGCCGATCTCCAGTTCGTGCAGACCGGTTTGACCGCGGATGTTGCGGCCAACGATTTTGCCGGCGTCCAGCTTGCGGATGTCAACAAGGTGCTCGCCGACATCACGACCGCACTCAACTCGGTGCCGGGCGCGGTCAACAACGACCCCGCCGCCGAAGCCGCCTTGCGCACAGCGCATCTCGATATCATCAACACCATCGAGAACGATGCGGTGCTTCAGGCCTTGAGCATCAAGGACGACAATCCGGGGTTCAACTTTGCGCCCCCGGAGCTGGCGACGCCGCTCAACGCCAATACGCCGCACGCGACCTTCGCCGAGCTCGGCGCGATCTTCGACGACGCCCAGTCCAAGTCGCTGGGCGGCATCAACGCCAACAACCTGCCGGCAATCCAGGCCGATCTGCAGACCGTGCATGATGGTCTTCTGACGCTGATGCAGGATCACCCGGAATTGTTCGGCGGCGCGACCGGCATCCATGCGTCGACCATCGTCGACCAGATCAATCTGCAGCTGACCAATTTCGACCACCAGTACGGGTTCAATCCCGACGCGGCGAAAGCCACCAACGACAACTTCCTCGACATTACCGACATCGTTGCGGGCGATGCCAATCTGGCCAACATGGCGTCCGCCAACGGCGTCACCGGATGGACCCCAGCCCCATTCACCGACGTGGTGCCGGTCGCGTATCAGGACAACGCCGACCAGACCAACTTCTGGGCGGACTTCATCGCCTCCAGCAACACGCTCGGCGCCAAGGCGGAGCAGTTGGTCTCCACGGGTTCGGCGCAAGACATCGCGGCCTTCGTCCAGACCCTGCAGGGCTGGCAACAGAACATCCAGAACTTCGATGCGGCGCAGGGCGGCGTCTTCGAGGCGCGGTTCGACAACGAGTTGTTGGGCAACGACTCCACCGTCGGCGCCGACGTCGCGGCGATGATCAAGGGTCTCGAGACTCACAACGCGGCGCTGGTCAAGGCTGCTGCGGATGGCTTCCATGCCAACGCCGCGGATGTCTCCGGCAACAACGTTCCGCTCAACGGCGGCACGTACAACACTGATGCTACGACCATTGCGGATGCGCTCTCGACTGCAACCGGTCCGCTGCCCCCAGCGCCGGTTTCGCTGCTGACGCCTGCAACGCCGGCCGCGGCGCCGGCGGCGTCTGGTGGTGATGATGATCAACCGGCCACGGGTCATCCGGCGTGCGCTGATCCGGACGCCGGTGGTTCGCATCATCAGCATTTTGCCGAACTGGCACACCAGTTCCACCACAATCACATGTGGGGTTGACGGCGGAGCACGTGCCTCCAGCGCCCTTGGGGATGTAAAACGGGCGCTGGAGGCCGTTCACGGGCGGATTGATCGGCCGCAAGCAGGCGCGTGCCCGGCACGATCGCAGCCGTGGCAATTAATTAGGTGCTGCCCGGTATTCGGTGCTGCCCGGTAGTTGCAATCAGTTGAGGCTCACTGTCAAAGGCAAAGGCCGAGCAGGTTGATGTGGCATTTCGAGGCGGCGCGCTTCTTCGTCGCGACCACCTCGCGTTTCACGACGGGCCCCTCGTTCGGGCCCCCGGCGACGACCCTGCCACCTTTGCCCTTGCCCGGCTTCGGCTCGTAGTCGCCGGCGATCTCCATCGCCCAATAGGTGCGCTTGCCGCTTGCGTCCTTGGCGCTCGCGATCCCGACGCGCGTGGCTCTCGGCAGCAGCAGGTTCCTGCGATGCTCGCTCGAGTCGATCCACTGGCCGAGCGTCTTCTCGAAGCTCTCATAGCCGTAGGCGATGTTCTCGGCGGCGCGTCCCGCGCCCGACGGCGCCATCCGCCTGGCGAACGGCCCGAGCGCGTCGTGGCTGAGATGGTCCTTGGCCGCCATCGCGCGCGCCTGCTCCATGGCGATGCGGTCCAGCGTCGCGTCCCTCGTCACGCGGACCTCACCATGCTTGAGGCGATAGTTCGAGATGAGTTCGGCGGGTGACTCGGCTGCTGCCGGCGGCGCGGAAAATGTCAGCGACAGGCCCGTGGCCAGCACCAGGATTGCACGTCGTGTCATAGCCTTCGTCAACGTCCAATTGTCCGCGGAACCCCGGGGGAGTCCCAAAGCCCCGCAAGACCGGTATGCCCCGCCGGCTCCACGTTGACAATGACGTTCGAGGCGGCGGCAAAGTGGCGCTTCAGGGCGTCCTTGCGCGCCTGACGACTCCCGGCGAGCCCGACCGGCGGGCCGTGGCGAATACCTGCCCATGTTCTTACGGAATGGCGCCGGAGGCGCCTCTTAGCGTTCTCTGGCGTATTCGAATCATCGCGGGTCGATCTCCTGCGTTCGCGGGTGAACATTCCATGCTTCTGCGGGGATTAAGGGCCACGCCGGCCCTCGACGTTCTGCACTTCCCGACGCTGGACGATTTCCGGACGTTCGAGCGGCTGGGCGACGCACGCAACACGCCGCTGAGCGGGCGATGCGCCTCGGCGCGCGCGCATCTGGTGCTGCCGTCGATCCATCTCACCGTCCAGCGAACATTTCCGCGCATCCTCGAGGTCAGGCCGCAGCGCCCCGGCGCGTTACGACGAATTAACGTCCCTGTCCGGAGATTAATTCACGCGACAGCACGCGGTAATGCGCCGCGCGTTATCTCTCCCATCAAGGCCGGGATGGCACACATGATCTGGAGAGAGGATGATGACCACAATGAATGAAACCCCCCGTTGCAAGATACCGTCCGCGCGGCGCCTGACGCTGCTCGGCTCGGTCGCCATTGTCGGCGCCGCGCTGGCGTTTGGCGGCGTGGCGACCGGGCAATTGTCGGAACAGGCCTTCGCCGCAACGACGCAGACGCTAGCGCAGGGCCCGGCGGGCTTTGCCGACCTGATCGCCAGGGTAAAGCCCGCGGTGATCTCGGTGCGCGTGAAGATGGACCAGACCGCCGACGTCTCCGACGCGCCACAGATGAACGACGACGAAGGCATGCCGCCGTCGATGCAGGGCACGCCGTTCGAAAAATTCTTCCGCCGATACGGCTTCGAGAACGGACCTCGCGCGCAGATGCCGCATCATGAGATGGTCACCGGCGTCGGCTCCGGCTTCTTCATCTCCGCCGACGGCTATGCCGTCACCAATAATCATGTCGTGGACCATGCCAAATCCGTCGAGATCACGACCGACGACGGCAAGACCTACACGGCCAAGGTGATCGGCACCGACGCCAAGACCGACCTCGCGCTGATCAAGGTTGACGGCAAAAGCGACTTCACTTACGTCAATTTCGCGAGCGATGCGCCGCGCGTCGGCGACTGGGTGGTCGCGGTCGGAAATCCCTATGGACTTGGCGGCACCGTGACCGCGGGCATCATCTCGGCGGAAGGCCGCGATATCGGTTCGGGCCCCTACGACGACTACATCCAGATCGATGCGCCCATCAACAAGGGAAATTCGGGCGGACCGACCTTCGACACCAAGGGCAATGTCATCGGCGTCAACACCGCGATCTATTCGCCGACCGGCGGATCGGTCGGCATCGGCTTCGATATCCCGGCTGCCACTGTGAAAATGGTCGTGGCGCAACTCAAGGATAAGGGCTCGGTGACGCGCGCCTGGCTCGGCGTGCAGGTGCAGCCGGTGACGGCTGGCATCGCCGAAAGCCTCGGCATGAAGAACGCCTCCGGCGCCCTCGTCGACGAGGCGCAGGAGGACACGCCCGCGGCCAAGGCCGGCATCCAGGCCGGCGACGTCATTACCGCGGTCAACGGCAACGCGATCAAGGACTCGCGCACGCTGGCGCGCGAGATCTCCGGCATGGCGCCGGGAAGCTCGGCGAAGCTCGACATCCTGCGCAAGGGTGAAGCCAAGAGCATCACCGTGACGCTCGCGACCATGCCGAACCAGCCCGAGAAGCAGGCCAAAGCCGGCGACAATGGCACGATGCAAGGCACGCCGCGTCTCGGCCTGTCGGTGGCGCCGGCGAACGAAGTCGCGGGTGCGGGCAACAAGGGCGTCGTGATCACGGCCGTCGATCCCGAGGGACCGGCGGCGGAGCGCGGGCTCAAATCCGGCGACGTCATCCTCGACGTCGGCGGCAAGAGCGTCGGCAACGCAGCCGAGTTGCGCAGCGCGCTGTCGGAAGCCAAATCCGGCGGCAAGAAGGACGTGCTGATGCGGATCAAGAACGCCGAGAGCACGCACTTCGTCGCCGTGCCGATCGGCTGAGCGACTTAAGCGAAGATACCCCAGCCATGGGGCGGCAGCGCGATCTCCGTGCTGTCGCCCTTTTGCGTGGCTGCGGAAGTGCCGGCGAGCTTGTTGGCCTTCGCATCGATGATGCGCGTCACGTCTGCATCCGCGATGTTCAGCGCGACCCACAGCTTCTTGTCATCCGCGAACGCCTCGAACAGAAGATCGGTGTTGCGGAGCTCGATCACACGGCTCTGCGCACGATACAGCCACGGATGACGGCGGCGCAGGCCGATCAATTCCTGATGCAGGCGATAGATCGGCCAGCCGAACGGCGCGAGATCGGCCGGCGTTGCGGGAAAGGCCGGGCGGATCGCGTCATCGCCGCCGGCACGGTTTTCCTTGATGCCGCGAAAGGCCTGTTCATCGCCGTAGTAGATCGACGGCGTGCCGCCGCAGGTCATAAGCATGACCAGCGCGTGCGGAAGGTGCCGTTCGTCCGTGATCTGGCTCGCGATGCGCGTGACGTCGTGGTTGCCGACGAAGGTCTGCGGCACGAAGGCCTCGAGGAAGGTGTTGTGCCGCTTCAGCGCCCAGGCGAGCTCGAAGAAATTGCCGCTGTTCAGCGCGCTCCACACCGCCTTCCACAATTCATACTGCGTGACCGCGTCGACGCTACTCTCGTGCACGAAGGCGGTGTAATCGCCATGGATCACCTCGCCGAAGACATGGGCGTCCGGATGCTTCGCCCGCACCGCCGGCAAGACCTTCCGCCAGAACTCGCGCGGCACGGCGTAGGCCGCATCGAGCCGCCAGCCGTCGGCGCCGCGGTCGAGCCAGTGGTTCATCACCCGCGTCACGTAATCGACCACGGCAGGCTCCGCGTGATTGAGCGTCACAAGCTGCCGGTGCCCTTCGAAGGCGACGTAATCAGGCTCGCCGCCCTTGCCCGGCTCCGGCCAGGTCAGGCGAAACCATGCGCCCTCCTCTGCTCGCGCCCCGCCCGCGATCGCGCGCTGGAAGAGCGGAAACTCGCGGCCGACATGGTTGAACACGCCGTCGAGGATCAGCCGCAGCCCACGGCTTTGCATCTCCTTGACCAGGGCATCGAAGTCGGCTTGATCGCCAAGCCGCCTGTCGATCTGAAAGTGATCTGTCGTGTCGTAACCATGGGTGGACGACGAAAAGATCGGCGCCAGCAACAGGCCGGAGGCGCCGAGGTCAACGGCGTAATCGAGCCAGTCGCCGATCCGCCCGAGCCGATGCTGGACGTTGGGGCATGCCGCCGCTTCACGCTCCGCTCCGACAAAGCCGAGCGGATAGATGTGCCACCAGATGGCGTGTTCGATGAAATCAGCCAGTTGGGATTCCCTGAAGTCTTTAGTGACCTTGCGGTCACTGCGGCGTATCGGCACGCGGCGCCCGCATGTCGCGGCCGTTCTGGTGCAGGACCACCGCCGTTACTTTCTTGTCGGCGTTGCGCTCAAAGGTGAGTTGCGCCTCCACGATCTTGTAGAAGAACTGATCGCCGCCGCTCGCAAACACCGGAAAGGCGGGTTGGCCGGTGAGCTGCGCTTCCAGATGATCGCCCTTGAGTTCGACATCGAGCAGGCCGAAGCTGAATTTGTATTTGCCGGTATAGTCGCCAAGTGCCGCGGCGTCGAGCGGGATTTCCTTCGGCTCAGGCGACAGCTCGGATGAGCTGAGCTTTGGCGCCGGACGATCTCCGTTCTGGTGCAGCACCAATCCGTTGACCGCGCCCGCCACATCCCGCGTGAACGTGGCGCTGATGCCTCCGACCCTGGCGAAGAACTCGTTCGGCGCCGACGGGAAAATCGGAATCGCTGCCTGTGCCATGCCACGGGCATACAGACCATCGTTCATGCGGAACACCTTGATCAGGAGTTTGTCGCTCAGCTTGTAAGTACCGATATAATCGTCAAGCGAGGCGTCAGGTAGCTCCGCCACCTTGAAGGCGGGCTTCAGCCGCACCTGCGGATTGAGTACGGCGAATCCGAGGTCGTCGACATCGGCCGCCGTATTGCAAAGGATGACGACACCCCGCCGCCGATCGGCGTCAAAGCCGAGAAAGCTTCGATAGCCGCCGGTGCCGCCATTGTGCCAGACGATCCCCCTGGCAGTCGTGATCCAGGCGAGCCCGATGCGCAAGTTGCGGTTCATGTCGCGGCGCGGTGCTTGTGCGAATTGCATCGCCTCGGCAAGCGGCGACGGATCGAGACCCATATTCACCCGGAGATAACGCAGCATGTCATTGGCGGTGGACCGGATCGCGCCTGCGCCCGCCAGCGCGTCGAGATCCCAGTTCTTCGCCGGCTTGCCGTTGTCGTCGTGGCCCGGCGCGAGATGGGCGCGCATGGCGTCGGTGAAGGCCAGCCCGCTCATGGTCATGCCGAGCGGCTTGAATATCCCCTCACTGGCCATCTCGGCGTAGCTCACATGCTCGGATTGCGCCAGTGCGTAGCCGAGCAGGCCAAAGCCGAGATTGGAATATTCGTACGTCGCGTCGGGATCGCGCGGCAATTCATATTCGGCGAGAAAAGCCTTCAGCCTGGCCCCATCGTAATCCGCGTAAGGGTTGCCCGGGTCCGCCGACAGCATGTTGGCGGGCAGGCGCGGCAGGCCGGAATACTGGGTCGCGAGCGCGCCGAGCGTGATCTCCTTGCCGTTGCGCGAGGGGACTTTGAAACCGTCGAGGAGCTGGCTGACCGGCATCTCCAGCGTCAGGTGCCCGGACTTTACCGCGCGGGCGAGCAGCGTTGCCGTAAAGGTCTTGGTGATCGAGCCGATCTCGTAGACCGTGTCGCCGTCGGGCACCTTGCCGTTATCGAGCCTGCCGAAGGCAACAACCTCGCTCTTGTCGCCGTCCGCCACGCCGAACACAAGGGTCTGCACCATGCCCGCGGCGACGCGCTCCTGCGCCGCCTTCTCCACGCGCTCCGGCAGCAGCCCGGCATTCGCCGGCGCGCCTGCGACGCCGAGCAATGACCAAGCCGCGACGAAACCCTTCAGCAACGAACGCACGGACCGCTCCTCCCCGGTTTGCGTGGAGTATACAGCCCAGCGCACAACCCGGGCGGCATCCTACGGAGTTGTGATGGCCCAAAAAGAAAGCCCCGCACGAAGCGGGGCTTTCCGTTGTTCGAGATGACTTCGTATCAGTACCGCGCGACGACCGGGCCGCCGAAGCGATAGTTGACGCGCACGGTAACAATGTCGGCATCCTGCTTGATGTCGACGTTGCGGGTGTTGAAGCCGGCGACCGGGAACACGCTGGTCATGCCGTAGTTGTGGGTGCCCATGAACAGGTGATCGTATTCGAGCGCGGCCGACCAGTTCGGCGCGAAGCCGTATTCGATGCCGGCGCCGACGGTGGCGCCCCAGCGGGTGTCGCTGGCGCGGTCGGTGACGGTGCCGGTGAGCGTCGCGAGGCCCTCATAGCGGTTGTCGGTGACGGCAGCGCCGCCCTTCACATAGCCCAGCACATTGTTCCAGGCGTAACCAACCTGGCCGGTGAAGAGGCCGAAGGCGTCGATGCGGGTGCGGTTGGTGGCGATGCCGCCGAACAGCCGGCTGGCGTTGGAGCCGGAGAAATCAGCCCAGTTGCCCTGCGCTTCCAGGCCGAACACCCAGGGACCGGCCTGCCAGCGGTAACCGAGCTGGCCACCGACGGTGCCGCCCGACGAATCATGGCAGCCTTCCGCGGCCCGCACGATCGCCACGCCCGCCGTTGCGGTGCGGGTCCAGCAATTGTGGCTCGTTCCCCATCCACCGTTGATACCGGCATAGAAGCCGCTCCAGTCGTACATCGCGGCGACCATCGGAGGCGGCGCCTTGTAATAGCGCGGCGCCATGTCGGCGGCGGAAGCCGCGGCGGTGCCAAGGACAAGAACGGATGCAGCAAGAACCAACTTCTTCATGATGACTACTCCCCAAATTTGAAATCGCGAGTTCGAGACCGCGAGTGCTGCGACCCTCGCAGCCGCAACGTTCCAAACCGTTAAATTGGTGTGGCGCGAAAATCACAGCGACAGGAATTGTAAAACGGGCTACGCTCGCCGATGTCGTAGCGGACGTGGTTAACGCGCGCTGCATCGGCATCGCGCGTTCGAATGGAACCGAAGGTCATCCGCTCCGTTCTCAACAAGAGAAGAGGAGAGGGAAATGCGCAAGGCTATTGCAGCACTTGATCCGGACGAGCGCGCGGCGCTCATCTATCTCGCCGACCTCGGCATCGCGATGTGCGCGGCGGGCCTCATCGTCAGCCTGCTGAAGCTGATTGTTGACGTCCTGTAAACCATGCGAAGCGGATCGATGCGGAGCGGCGGCGTCGGTCGTTAGCCGAGCGGCATCCGTCGATGCGCTGCGAAGTTCTTGTGTGCTGTTTTGGACCGTCGCGGTTCATCGTTTCGCACGCGGCAGATGAAAAACGTCAGGGACGGAAGCCGCCCGATACGCGCTTTTTCGCAAAACCGTTCGTGCCCGAAGATCTCGTCGCCGCCGTGCTGAACTGAGCGGATCCGGTTCCTTTCCGCGCCGTCCTATGCCGATCTCGGCTTATTCTGAAGCTGGACCAGCGCGCGCCTTCCGACATAGGTCAGTTCGCTCAGTTTGGTCTTGCCGTCGCGGGCGGCCAGCATCAGATGCTCGAGCACGAACTTGCGGCTCTCGTGATCGCCGCCATGCGGAAGCTCGCTGCAGATCTCGTCCAGCACAACGTCCAGATTGGCCCGCGTGCGCTCGTCAAATTCATCCACCATTCAACTCCCCGGTTGCGATCGGGACCCACGCCCTTATCAACCCGCCTTTACTACTTTTTCCCGAACATAGGAACCAAGCGAACTCCGCCACGTTCATGCGAGGGACCGAACCCGGGAGGTTTGTCGAGATGGGCAGCGTACACCAGTTGGCAAGCGCGTCATTGGCGGCAGCATTTTCGATTGGATTGCTGGTCACCACGCATCTCTTCATCGAATATCGATCCGCAAAGAATCCGGCGATCGCAATCGTTCAATCCATCCCAAGCCCGATCTAGCGCGCGCCGATCATAACGGGCAGCCTGCGACGCGTCTTCCCTGTTGTCACGAATATCTCATTCGCTCGGGTGTTTCTGAGACTGCGGTGCAATTGCCTGCAAATGCACAAAGTAGGCTTCTTACTCAAATGACCACGGTGCCTCGATGAGCGCGGGCGGCGCGGCCTCCGGCTGCTGCGCGCATGAGCCCTAAAAAAGCGGCTCCGGCGCCAAGGGGATCTTTGCGCCGGAGCCTTCGGGGAAGTGATTGTGTCCTCTCAAGCAGCGCGACAACGGCGACGACGACGCAGCGTTCCGTGCGTTCCGGATTTTTTTCCAGTTCTTCCCGTCGCCAACTTGTCTGGAGCCGCTCAATTGGACGGGCCGGCCAAACTCACGGCGCTGCCCATTTCCGCAAATCGCGGGCCGCCCGGAACTTTTGCCACTTTTTCCCGTTCAATGCTGGCGCCTGGCAGCCGGCGAAAACAACGGAGACGCTGCACCGGCGTGCCAAACCGATCCCAAGAATTTCCGCGCGCGAGACGCAGAGGCGCCTCGCCAGCAATCGACCGAACTGGTTTTCAACGGCCTGGTAGGAAGCGAGGCCCGCAGGAGACCGCATCGAGCGGTGACGACAATACGATCCCGGCAGGCCGCATTCGTTGAACCATTGCCCGAACGAATGCGACATCGCCGGCGATGCAAACTGGCCGCGTCTTCAGCCGCGGCCAGTTCTTTTTTGCGCAAATCGGCTTTGTCCGCGTTTAGCCCAATTCCATCTCGACGGCGATCCGCACCAGGTCGGAATGGTTCTTGGCGCCCAGCTTCTGCTTCAACAGCGAGGTGATGTTGGCCACGGTCTTGTAGGAGATGCCGAGCGCGTCCGCGACCTCGACGATCTTGTCGCCGCGGCCGAGCAGCCGCAGGATCTCGAGCTCCCGCGGGCTCATCTGCGCCGACGGGTTCGCCTTGATCGCCGCGCCGGAGAACGTCACGGCTTCGGCCAGATGCGGCGAGATGAACTTTTCGCCGGCCGCGACCTTGCGGACCGCCTTCACGAACAGCCGCGGATCGTCGCCCTTGGAAATATAGCCCTGCGCGCCCAAGTCGACCGCCCGCACCACGAAGGCCGGATCGTCATTCATGCTGAACATGATGATCTTCGCCTCCGGATCGTCTTTCCGGATGCGCCGCATCAATTCGAAGCCGGAAACATCGGGGAGCTTGATGTCGATCACGGTGACGTCGGGACGCTTCTGCATGTAGGCGCGGTGGCCGGATTTCGCATCGCCGGCTTCATCGATCTTCACCGAAGGGTCGGATGCGAACAGGGAACGGCAGCCGGAGACCACCACGGGATGATCGTCGACGATCAATACCCTCATGGCGGATTTGGGCGTATCCTGCAGAGCTTCCCTCATCGATTCAACATAGGATATCGGCGGGGGGTTGAAAGGGAGAATTGTCTCCAGGGGTCTGGAATCGTCCAAATGTGGAAAAGACTTTCTCTGCGGGCGCGATTGTCGCTGCCGATGGTTGCGATGGTGCTCGCGGCACTCGTACTTGGCGGTGTTGCCCTGCAGCTCGTCTCTCCCGAGCAATTCGAATATGAGACCGAACAGACGTCCCGCTCCACCAGGACCGTCGCGGAAGCGCTCAACGCCGCGCTCGCCGCTTCCGCGAACCCGCAATCAACGCTCGACGCCTTCCGGCGAGGCCTCGGAACCTCCGAAGCCATTGCCTTTCGAAGCCCCGATCCACTTCAGGGCCGACCGCGCGTGAGCGTTTCCGAAGGCCTGGTGCCGCACTGGTTCATGGCGCTGCTGCGGGTTCCCGAACTCGGCGCCGTCTATCCCGTCACCATCGGTGCGCAACACGTCGGCGACATCGTGTTCGCGCCCGACCTCTCGGCTGACGTCTTCGAAAAATGGATTGGGTTTCTCGCGATCGTCGCCTCCGGATCGACCCTGATGCTGCTCGCAGCAGCCAGCGCCTACTTCACCTCGGGCGCTGCCATTCGCCCGCTGGGACAGCTCCAGACAGGGCTCTCCCGGCTGCGCGCCGGCGACTACGACACCGAGATCCCGCTCGCGGGCCCGCCTGAAATCCGGAGGAGCTGCGACGAGGCCAATGAGCTTGCGCGCACGCTGAAGCGCCTGAGCCAGGACAACCGCAACCTCCTGCGCAGGATCGTCTCGGTGCAGGACGAGGAACGGCGCGAACTCGCGCGGGAGCTTCACGACGAGCTCGGTCCGCTCCTGTTCGCGATCCGCGCCAATGCGACCGCACTGGCAGAATCGGAAGCGGGTGGCAAGACCGAAACAGGCTCGTTCGCGCAAGGCATCCTGCAAGCGGCGGAAACCCTGCAGCAGGCCAACCGCCGCATCCTCGAAGGCCTGAGCCCGCTCTATGTCGGCGAGCTCGGGCTGGAACTGAGCCTCCGGACCCTGTTGCGCAACGCGCAATCGCAAGCCCCCGGCATCCGCTTCGCCACGCGCATCGACCATCGCCTCAACGGCATCGATGGGCTGCTCTCGCAAACCACCTATCGCGTCATCCAGGAAGGCGTGACCAACATCCTGCGGCACGCGCAGGCAAAATCCATGGAGGTCAGCGCGGCGATCATCGGCGACAACGTCGCCATCGAGATTTCGGACGATGGCATCGGCCTCGCGCCGCAAAGCGGTTTCGGTCGTGGCCTGACCGGCATGTATGAACGGATTCGCGCCCTCAACGGCACCTTCGAGCTGTCGCGCGAGAACGGCCGGACCCTGATCCGCTGCCGCTTGCCGCTCGAACTTGCGACAGGCGGCTGAGCCGCCTCTTGCTGCATCGGGCACGGAGAAGGAAATGCAGGATCGGCGGCTGCGCTACACCCCGATTGAATGGCGGTGGGAGCCGCAGGCCGCTCAGCCCGTCGCCTGCTTCGCCGCCTTGCCGGCCCCCGTGTCCTTTTCCTTATCCTTATCCTTGCCCCTGCCTTCGTTCTCGAGCGCCTTGCGCACCTTCATGAACTCCTCCTGCGAGGCCTTGCCGACGCGCGGAAAACGCAGGTTGAGGCCATCCAGCGCCGCGATGATGACGGAGCCGATCGCCACGCGCGCGAACCATTTGTGGTCGGCCGGCACCACGAACCACGGCGCATGCGGACTCGCGGTATGGCGGACAATATCCTGATACACCGCCTGATAGCGCGCCCACCGCCCGCGCTCGGTGATGTCGTTCATGGAGAATTTCCAGTTCTTCGACGGCTGCTCCAGGCGGTCGAGGAAGCGCTCGCGCTGCTCCTGCTTTGAGACGTTGAGGAAGAACTTCAGGATCACAGTGCCCTGCCGCGACAGATAGCGCTCGAAGGCGGAGATGTCCTCGAAGCGCTCGCGCCAGATATTCTTCGTGATGAGTTTTGGCGGGATTTTCTCCTTGGTCAGGATTTCCGGATGCACGCGCGTCACCAGGCATTCCTCGTAATAGGAACGGTTGAAGATGCCGATGCGGCCGCGCTCCGGCAGCGCGACCACGCTGCGCCACATGAAATCGTGGTCAAGCTCGTGGTTGTTCGGCTGCTTGAAGGAGGTGACCTCGCAGCCCTGCGGATTGACGCCTTCGAACACGCTCTTGATCGCGGAATCCTTGCCCGCCGCATCCATGCCCTGGAAGATCAGAAGCACGGACCAGCGGTCCTGCGCATAGAGTTTCTCCTGGAAATCGTTGAGCCGTTTGCGGTTGGCCTCGATGATTTTCTCGCCTTCCGCCTTGTCGAGCCCGCCCCTGGCGTTGGTCTTGTGGGCGGCGAGATGAAACCTGCGCGAGCCGTCGACGCGGAACGGCGCGATGTAGGGATCGAGCTCGGTGCCGAGGGATTTTGCAGGCTTCTTGCTCATGGGAAAACACCTCCGTTACCCTTGCCTCGTCATTGCGAGGAGCGAAGCGACGGAGCAATCCATACTGCCGCCGCGGTTAGACTCTGGATTGCTTCGCGGAGCCTGTCATCGGGCGCGCGTTCGCGCGACCCGTTGGCTCGCATGACGATGAACTTACGCACCAAACTGGTGCTCGAGATAGGCCGTGACGAAGCGCGGCATGCGGGCGTTGAAATCGCCAGTGCTGCGTACCAGATGGACCGCCGAAAGCTCAGGCTGCGCCTGCCGCGCCAGATTGGCCTCGATGCGCGCCTTCAGCGCTTCGCCCGGCAGCCCGGCCGTCAATATCTTCATGATCGCGACCGATGGGCCCACCACCACGCAATCCCAATATGCGCCGGGGAGATAATCGGCGGAGCTCAATCCGGTTTCCTCCTCCATCTCCCTTTCGACGCTGGCCGAGATGTCGAGGATGCCGTCAAACACATCCCCGGGATCGGGCGTGCCGGACGGAAAATAGATGCGTCCGGCATTCGAGGTATGGCCGGCCATTTCGCCGAGCACGAAGGCGCCGTCGGCTGAGCGCAGTGCCCCCATGCCAAAGCCGTTGAAGACGCTGCGGTCCGGAAAACCCCAGTCGCGCCAGGCCAGGAAGCTCGCGAAATCGGTTTCGAAATAGCTCGAGGAAAGCCGGCCGCCGTCGAAAACGACATTGCGCGCAAGCAGCACGCGGCCGTTCCACATCTTCGGCTTCTCGCGCCGCTTCTCGGCAAAATGCGCGTCGATCTCGGCGCGCCGTTGTTGCGCGAACGGCCACGCCCGGGATTCCACCCTCAGATCGAGCGCCGTGACGCGGTGGATGACCGCTTCACTTGGCATTCATCCCCGTCGTCTTTTTGGCCTGCTCGACATATTTGTTGGTGAAGGTCTTGGCTACGTCGACATTGGCCTTGGCCACCTCCGGCGAGCCCTCGCTGAAGACGGCGAGCACGGCGTCCGCGCCCTTCGGGTCCATCTTTCCGGTTTCCGAATACATCGGAATGGTGTTCTTCAACGCGGCGAGATAGAGCGCCTTGTCCTTGCCCACCGTCTCCTCCGGCATCTTCGCCATGATGTCTTCCGCCGAATGCGAATGAATCCAGGACAGCGTCGAGACGATGGCATTGGTCAGCGCCTGCACTTCCTTCTCGTGCGAATTGACCCAGGCCGCCGTCGAGTAGAGCGCGCCGCCGGGATATTCGCCGCCGAACATCGCAAGCGTATCCTTCTGCGTGCGGGTGTCGGCGAGGATCTTCAGGTCCGGATGACTGCCCTGCAGCACGGTGACGGAGGGATCGAGCATCACGGCGGCGTCGATCTGGCCCTGCTCCATGGCGGCAACCGCGGTGGCGCCGAGGCCGACGCCGATGACGGCGGCGCTGGTCGGGTCGAGGCCGTTCTTCTTCAACAGGAACTTCAGGAAGAAATCGGTTGAAGAACCGGGCGCACTGACGCCAACCTTTTTGCCCGCAAGATCCTTGATCGACTTGATTTCGTTCGCATGCGAGGGCGACACCACCAGCACCAGCCCGGGATAGCGGTCATAGACCACGAAGGACACCAGCTCCTGTTTCCTGGCGGCAAGGTTGACGCAATGGTCGAAATAGCCGGAGACGACATCGGCGCTGCCGCCGAGCACGGCCTTGAGCGCATCCGAACCGCCCTTGAGGTCGACGAGCTCGACGCTCAACCCGGCCTTGTCGAACTCGCCGAGCTGCTTGGCGAGCACTGTCGGCAAATAGCACAGGCAGGCGCCGCCGCCGACCGCGACCGTGATCTTGGACTGGGCCATCGCCACCGGCGCGGCCAGCATCAGGGCGAGCACGGTCCCGGCGAGCTTGCCGATCAGGTTTTTCATGGGGTTCCTCCGTTCAGTTGGCGGGCAACATAATGCAGCGCACACGGCTTGAGAAGGCGACTTTGGTGGCTGTTTTTGCGATGCCGCAAAAAAGGCTGACCTTGCGTCTTATTCCGCAGGCGGCCGGCGATCTTTTCGCCGGATGGCCAATGGCGGTCGCGGCATTGGCGGCCTAGCATCATGCATACAAGAAACCGCCCACGGGGAGAACGACCATGAACCGCATCGCTACGACCCTGACGATCGCCGCCGCATTTGCCGCGGGCTGCGCCGTGACGCATTTCATGCGGCCGGCGCTTGCCGCCGACACCATCAGCGCGCAGATCATCCATACCGGCGATCTCGAAGGCGACGCGCTCTCGCCCGCAAACGCCGGCGGCATGCGCAACAAGACCTTCGTCTCGGTGGACGGCGCGACCATCTCGATCCAGGACGGCAGCCCGCCCAAGCATCTGCATGCCAACGCCAACGAGATCCAGTACATCCTCGAGGGCAAGGGCACGATCTGGCTCGGCGACAAGGAAGTGCAGGTGAAGCCGGGCGATCTCGTCATCATCCCGAAGGGCACGCCGCATGGCGGCACCAAGCCCGACGGCCGCACCATCAAGGCGATCGCAATCAAGACGCCGCCGCAAGCGCCGGACGATATAAAGCTGTTGAATTGACGGCGAAGCCGTTTCCCCCCTCGTCATTGCGAGGAGCGATGGCGACGAAGCAATCCAGACTTTCTCCGCGGCGGGATTTCTGGATTGCTTCGCGGAGCCTGTCATCGGGCGCGCATTCGCGCGACCCGTTGGCTCGCAATGACGGAAAGAGCTACCCCCGTCCATCCGCCGCGGCCGGCCGCCAGACCAAGAGGCGCTTTTCGACCAGCGTCACCGCGACGTCGATCAGGATGACGAAAATCGACAGCACGAACATGCCGGCGAACACGCCGGCGACGTCGAATATGCCCTCGGCTTGCTGGATCAGGTAGCCGAGCCCTGCGGCCGATCCCAGGTACTCTCCGACCACCGCACCGACCACGGCAAAGCCGACGGAGGTGTGCAGCGAGGAGAACATCCAGGACAGCGCCGACGGCCAATAGACATGCCGCATCAATTGCCGCTCGCTCATGCCGAGCATGCGGCCGTTGTTGAGCACGGTGTGGCTGACTTCCTTGACGCCCTGATAGACGTTGAAGAAGACGATGAAGAAGACGAGCGTCACCCCGAGCGCGACCTTCGACCAGATGCCGAGCCCCAGCCACAGCGTGAAGATCGGCGCCAGCACCACGCGCGGCAGCGCATTGGTCATCTTGACATAGGGATCGAACACGGCAGCCACCGTCGGCTGGCGCGCGAACCAGAAGCCAACCGCTACCCCGCCGAGCGAGCCGATCGCAAACGCCAGGACCGATTCCCATAGCGTGATGGCGAGATGCCTCCAGATCACGCCGGTCGTGAACCAGTGGATCACCTGACCGAACACGTCGATCGGGTTGGAAAAGAAGAACGGCGGCAACAGGACCTTGCCGAGCACCGGCACCGTGGCGAAGAATTGCCACAGCGCCAATGCGACGACGGCGACGAGCAGTTGCAGTCCAAGGAGCCCCGTCCGCGACATGTCCAGACCCCCCCTCGCCGTTCAAGCCTTACGGATGCGAGAACGTGCCGATCAGGCCGGTCGCGCCCTTGGCGTGGCCGTCGAGCGCCTTGATCAGCTCGTCGCGGGTCATGCCTTCCTTCAGCTCCTTCGGATCGAGATCGGTCGCGATCAGGGTGAAGGTGTAGTGATGCGGCGCGCCGGGGGGCGTGCACGGCCCGAAATAGGTCGCAAGCTTCATCAGGCTCTGGCCGCCGACGAACTTGTCGCCGGGCTTCGACAGCTCGCCCTCGGCAAAGGACGTGACCGAAGCCGGGATGCCATAGGCCACGAAATGGCTGACGCCGCCGGGCGGCCGGCCTTCGGGATCGAACATCAGGAGCGCGAAGCTCTTGGTGCCTTCTGGCGGATTGCTGATGGTCAGTTCCGGCGAAACGTTCTCGCCGATGCAGTTCGGATTCGACTTGTTGTTGCCGGCGAACTTCTGCGCCAGCCGTTCGCCGTCCTTGAAGCCCGACGACGTCAGCGTGAACACGCCCGCGGCCAGGGCCTGGTGCGAGCCGAACACGGCCGTGAGCGCCGCCGCGAAAATCCATCCACGTTTCAACATGACATCTCCCATTGTTCGATTGGTTGTTTATTTCGCCGCAAGGGAACTAGGCGGTCCCCGATTGTGCGTATCCCTTCAACACCTCTTCCTTCAAAACACTCCATATCTCGCGGTGAAGTGAGTGGAATTCCTTCTCCAGCCGCGTCTCGAAAATGTCGCGCGGGCGCGCCAGGGGCACGCGCCAATCGCCGATGATGCGCGCGCCCGGCCCGGCTGACATGATCACAACCCGGTCGGCGAGCGCAATCGCCTCCTCCAGATCATGGGTCACGAACAGCACCGCCTTGCGGTCGGCGTTCCAGAGGTCGAGCAGCAGGTTGCCCATGATCTGCCGGGTCTGGGCATCGAGCGGGCCGAACGGCTCGTCCATCAAAAGTATCTTGGGGTCGCGGATCAGGACCTGCGCGAGGCCGACGCGCTTGCGCTGGCCGCCCGAGAGCATATGCGGATAACGGTTCGCGAAGGCGCCAAGGCCGACGGCGGTGAGCCATTTTTCCGCGCGCGAGAGGGCCTCGGCCTGGGGCTCGCCCGCGACTTCGAGGCCGATGGCGACGTTGTCGAGCGCCGTCTTCCAGGGAAACAGCGCGTCGGCCTGGAACAAATAGCCGGCATCGCGATTGAGGCCGGCCAGGGGCTTGCCGAAGATACGGACCGAGCCGGAAGCCGGCTTCAGGAGGCCGGCGGCGACATTGAGCAGGGTCGATTTTCCGCAGCCGGTCGGACCTACGATGGCGACGAACTCGCCCTGGGCGACCGCGAGCTGCGCCTTCTCCACCGCGGTGTAGACACGATCATCGCCAAGCCGAAAGGCCACCGTCGCATCCTCGAGCGCGACCGCTGTCGGCGTTGCCTCGTTCACCCCGTTCCTCCCGTTTTCGCCAGATGGCTTAGCCGCTTGCGGGGATTAGTTCAACGAAGCGCTGCAACGTGTGCGCCTTCGGATTCAGGCAGACGAAGGCTTTGGCTTGCCCTCTTCTGCAAGGCGCGTTACGTTGACACCACTCGAGCGAGAAAGGAGGGCCGCGCGATGACGAAATTTTTCCGGCATTATCGCCAGTGTGGCCCGGTTCACGCCCTGCAAATGCGTTTGCAGGGCTGACCAGAGGCCTTTCACGGAACCTGTTCCTGGTCTGCCCTTCGTGGCTATGCGGCGTTGCGCGCCCTAAAGCGCGATGATTTCAGGATGAATCATCATCGCGCTTTAGCTCTTTGTTTGCGCATGATCTTTTCGGAAAACCGCTACACACTTTTCCGGATCATGCTTTAGCGCCCGCATCCTGATCCACCGCCGCGATTTGACAGCGACATACGACGATGGCCGCGTGCCCCGGATGTCGTGATCGCCGGCAAGACCTGAGAACGATCATGACGCTTATCACGCTCCGTAATCTCGGCGTAACGCTGAACGCGCCGCTGTTTTCCCGATTGACCCTCGTCGTCAATGCCGGCGACCGGATCGGGCTTGTCGCCGCCAACGGGCGCGGCAAATCCACCCTGCTGCGCTGCATCGCAGGCACCGTGGAGGCGAGCCAAGGCGAGATCACCCGATCCCGAGGACTGACGATAGGTCATGTCGAGCAGAACGTGCCGGGTGTTCTCCTGGATCGGCCGTTCTACACGGCCGTGCTTGAGACGCTCTCCGCAGACCGGCGGCGCAGCGAAAATTGGCGGGTCGACGTCGCCCTGGAATTGCTTGATGTGCCCGAGGCATTGCGGCAGAAGCCGCTGAAGCAGCTGAGCGGAGGCTGGCAGCGACTTGCCATGCTCGCGCGTGTGCTGGTGACCGATCCCGACGTCATTTTGCTCGACGAGCCGACCAACCATCTCGATCTCGCCCGGATCGACCAGCTTGAGAACTGGCTGAACGCGTTGCCACGCGACATGCCCGTCATCATATCCAGCCACGACCGCGCCTTTCTCGACGCGACCACGAACCGGACCCTGTTCCTGCGGCCGGAACAATCCCAGATGTTTTCATTGCCCTATACGCGGGCACGCGCCGCCCTTCGCGAGGCCGACGCATCGGACGAGCGGCGCTATCAACGCGACCTGAAGGCCGCCCAGCAACTCCGCCAGCGTGCGGCAAAGCTCAATAACATCGGCATCAACTCCGGAAGCGATCTCTTGCTGTCGAAGACCAAGCAGTTGAAGCAGCGCGCGGAGAAGCTGGAAGATGCGGCAAAGCCCGCCCATTCCGAACGATCGGCAGGGATGGTCAGGCTTGCCAATCGCGGAACGCATGCCAAGGTTCTGGTGGCGCTGGATGACGCCATGGTCGAGACGCCGGACGGCAAACTGCTGTTCAGGACCGGCAAGCAGTTCATTTGCAGGGGCGACCGGATCGTGCTGCTGGGGCCAAACGGGGCCGGAAAAACCTGTTTGGTGACAATGCTCCGCGGGGCAATCGAAAATCCGGACGCCTCGCCGGCCGGCATCAAGGCGACGCAATCGCTGGCGCTCGGCTATTGCGATCAGGCGCTCGCCGGTCTTGCCGACACCGAGACGCCGATGCGCTCGATCGTCCGCCGCTTCGACGTCGGCGACCAGCGTGCCCGCGCGCTGCTCGCAGGAGCCGGCCTCTCCATCGAGATGCAGGGCCGCCCGATCGGCCAGCTTTCCGGCGGACAGAAGGCGCGTCTCGGCATGCTGTTGCTGCGGCTGGCCCGGCCGAACTTCTATCTCCTCGATGAGCCGACCAACCATCTGGATATCGAAGGGCAGGAAGCCCTGGAGCAGGAATTGATGGAGCATCAGGCAAGCTGCCTGCTGGTTTCCCATGATCGCGACTTCGTGCGAACGGTGGGCAACCGGTTCTGGCTGATCGAGGGCAAGAAGCTGGTGGAACTGGAGGGACCGGAGGGGTTCTTTGCTTCGGTTTGCGGATAGCGCCGCGGTATAAAAGATCCGGCCCTCGGCTCGCGGCCGCCAATTTATCGGCTATCACTGTACTGATTGGGAAAACCCATTGGGAAAACCAAGGGTCTTGAGAACAAGGGTCTTGAGAACAAGGGTCTTGGGAAGAAGGTTTGAGGCCGCATCGCATGCCCGCTCCGTCGCTGATCGCTTACGAACATGTCGGCAAGATCTTTGCCGGCCGCGGCGACGAGCGCGTGGTTGCGGTCGATGATGTCTCGCTTGAGGTCGCCGAGGGTGAGTTCCTCGCCATTGTCGGCGGCTCCGGCTCGGGCAAGACCACCCTGCTCCGGCTCGCCAACCGGCTGATCGAAGCCGATCGCGGCAGCATCACGGTCGAGGGCTGTGACGTGCGCGCGCTCGATCCGGTGCTGTTGCGCCGCCGCATCGGCTATGTCTTCCAGAGCGGCGCGCTGTTTCCGCACCTTGGCGTCGCCGCCAATATCGGCATCACACCGAAGCTTTTGGACTGGCCGGCGGCGGATATTTCGGCGCGGGTCGACGAGCTGCTCGAGCTGGTGCGGCTCGATCGCACCCACCGCGACCGGCTGCCGCATGAACTCTCGGGCGGCCAGCGCCAGCGCGTCGGCGTGGCCCGCGCGCTCGCCGCCAGGCCGCGGATCGTGCTGATGGACGAGCCGTTCGGCGCGCTCGATCCGCTGACCCGCGATGCGCTCGGCGACGATTATCGCGCGCTGCACGACAAGCTCTCGCTCACCACGGTCATGATCACCCATGACATGACGGAGGCACTGCTGCTCGCCGACCGCATCGCGGTGATGCGCACCGGAAAACTGCTGGCGCTGGGCCGGCCCGCGGAGCTGTCCGATAGCGGCGACGCTTACGTCGGCGAGCTCCTGCGCACGCCGCGGCGGCAGGCGGAGCGGCTCAATGCGCTGCTGCCAGCGGGATGGCGCGGCATGAGCCTGCTTTCCGATCCGCGCTGGGGCGAGGCGCTGACGCATCTCTCCGACTATCTCGGCAATCACGTGCGGGTCAGCGTCACGGCGCTGGCGCTCGGGCTTGTGGTCAGCCTGCCGCTTGCCATCATCGCGCGCGACCGGCCGCTGTTCCGCGGCGCGCTGCTCGGCATCGCGAGCGTCGTGCAGACCGTGCCGGGACTGGCGCTGCTCGCGCTGTTCTATCCGCTACTGCTGGCGCTCGCGTCGGTGACGCTCGCCTGGTTCGGCTTCGCCTTCTCCGCGTTCGGATTTTTGCCGGCCGTGCTGGCGCTCGCGCTCTATTCCATGCTGCCGGTGCTGCGCAACACCATCACCGGGCTGAACGGCGTCGATCCCGCGCTCACGGAAGCCGCCAAGGGCGTCGGCATGACGCAGCGGCAGTCGTTGTTCACGGTCGAATTGCCGCTGGCGCTGCCGGTGATCATGGCGGGCATCCGCACCTCCGCGGTCTGGGTGATCGGCACCGCGACATTGTCCACGCCGATCGGGCAGACCAGCCTCGGCAACTACATCTTTGCGGGGCTGCAGACCCAGAACTGGGTGTTCGTGCTGTTCGGCTGCCTCGCCGCCGCCGTGCTGGCGCTCGCGGTCGATCAATTGCTGGCGCTGATCGAGAACGGGCTGCGCAACCGCAGCCGGGCACGCGCCGCGCTCGGCGGCATCGGCATCGCGGCCCTGATCGCGGCCACGCTGGTGCCGACGCTGGCGCGCTCGCCCTCGACCTATATCGTGGGGGCGAAGACATTCACCGAGCAATATCTGCTGTCGGCGCTGATGGCAGAGCGGCTGCGCGCCAACGGTCTTTCCGCCAGCTCCCGCGAGGGGCTTGGCTCGAACGTGATCTTCGATGCGCTCTCCTCCGGCGACATCGACGTCTATGTCGATTATTCCGGTACGCTCTGGGTCAACCAGTTCCACCGCGGCGATATGCTGCCGCGCGAAGCGCTGCTCGGTGAATTGAAATCCATCCTGGCGAAGCAAAACATCACCCTGCTCGGCGAGCTCGGCTTCGAGAATGCCTATGCGCTGGTGATGCCGAAAAAACGCGCCGAAGCGCTCGGCATCCGCTCCATCGCCGATCTCGCCTCCCATGCGGCAACGCTGTCGATTGCGGGCGACTATGAATTCTTCTCGCGCCCGGAATGGGCGACGCTGCAGAAAGCCTATGGCCTTCGCTTTCGCAACCAGCGCACCATGCAGCCGGATTTCATGTATGCGGCGGTGGCTTCCGGCGAGGTCGATGTCATCGCCGGCTATACCAGCGACGGGCTGATCGCAAAATACGACCTCGCCGTGCTGGATGATCCCAAGCACGCGATCCCGCCCTATGATGCGATCGTGCTGCTGGCGCCCAGGCGCGCGGACGACCAGGCGCTGCAGGCGGCGCTGAAGCCGCTGCTCGGCAAGATCGACATCGCTGATATGCGCGAGGCCAATTTACGCGCCAGCGGCAATGACGCAGCATCCTCGCCGGACGCGGTCGCGCGCTGGCTCTGGGAGCGGATCGGAAAGCGCTGAGGTTGGGATGGCAGTGATGGCTCGCAAGTTTCTCGCTCTCGCCTTTGCCGTGCTGCTGGCCGGCGCGGCGCAGGCGAAATATCCCGACAAGTCCGTGCGCATCGTGGTGCCGTTTGCGGCCGGAGGCGTCGCCGACATCACCGCGCGCATCATAGCGGAAAAACTCGGCGACAGGCTCGGCCAGCGCTTCTATGTCGAGAACCAGCCGGGCGCCGGCGGTATTGCCGCAGCGCGCTCGGTGATCTCCTCCCCGCCCGACGGCGCGACGCTGGCGCTCTTATCGAACGGCACCGCCGTCAGCGTCTCGCTGTTCAAGAAGCTGCCATTCGATCCGCTGAAGGATTTTGTGCCGATCTCGAGTCTGGGCTATTTCGACTTCATCTTTGCGACTTCCGCGAATACGCCGTTCAAGACGCTGTCCGACTTCGTCGCGGCGGCCAGGGCCAAGCCCGGCACGCTGAATGTCGGCACCATCAATGTCGGCAGCACGCAGAATCTCTCGGCCGAACTGTTCAAGACCGCGGCGGGGATCGATTTCACCATCATCCCCTATCGCGGCACGCCGGAGATCCAGGTCGCGCTCTTGCAGGGCGATGTCGGGCTGATGATCGACAGCTTCTCCTCGATGAAGGGCAATCTCGCCGACGGCAAGCTGAAGGCGCTGGCTTCTTCCGGCGGGCATCGGTCCGAAGCGACGCCGGAAATCGCGTCCGTCGCCGAGAGCGGCGTCGGCGGTTACGACGTCGTCTCCTGGAACGCGCTGTTTGCACCCAGCGGCACGCCGCCTGAAATCATCAAGACGCTGAACGACGCCTTGCGCGGGATATTGGCCGATGCCGACGTCAAGAAGCGATTGATCGAGCTCGGCATCGAGGCAAAGGCCAGCACGCCGGAGGAAATCTCCGAACGCCTGAAGGCCGATATCGAGAAATGGGCCAAGGTGATCGACAAGGCCGGCATACAGAAGCAGTAGCTCAAGGATTACCGCGACAGCAGGTTGGTCTTTGCGAGATCGAGAACCTCGTCGCCGCGGCCGCTCATGACGGCGCGGAGCACCCACAGGCTGAAGCCCTTGACCTGCTCGGCGGTGATGGTCGGCGGCATCGACAATTCCTGGGTCGCGGTGACGACGTCGAGCACGGCGGGGCCGTCATGGGACAACACATCGCGGATCGCGCCCAGGAGATCGCCGGGATCCTCGACCCTGACAGCATGGATGCCCATGGCGCGCGCCATCGCCGCGAAATCGGGATTCTTCAGATCGGTACCGGTTTCAATGAATCCGGCCGCTTTCATCTCCAGCGCCACGAAACCAAGCACGCCATTATTGAAGATCACGACCTTCACCGGCAGCTTCGCCTGCGTCAGCGTGATGAGGTCGCCCATCAACATCGCAAAGCCGCCATCGCCCGACATCGATATCACCTGCCGGCCCGGTTGCGATGCCTGCACGCCGATGGCATGCGCCATGGCGTTCGCCATCGAGCCGTGAACCCAGGATCCGACGAGGCGGCGGCGCCCGTTCATGACGAGATAGCGCGCGGCCCAGATCGTCGGCGTGCCGACATCGGCCGTGAAGACCGCATCCCCGGAGGCCGCTTCGCTCAGGAGTCGCGCGAGATATTGCGGGTGGATCGGCTTGTATCCGGGCGTGCCGCGGGCGAGTTCGTCGAGCCCCGCCCTCGCCGTCTTGTAGTGGGCGAGGCTGGCGTCGAGATGCTTCCGATCGCCCTTCGCCGTCAGCTTCGGCAGCAACGCCGCAATGGTGGCGCCGACGTCGCCCACGATGCCGAGATCGAGCTTGCAGCGCCGCCCGAGATTCTCCGGCCTTATATCGACCTGCGCGATTTTGGCGTCGGAGGGCAGGAATTGCTTGTAGGGAAAATCGGTCCCGAGCATCAGCAGCACGTCGCAGGCATGCATCGCCGCATAGCCGGACGAGAAGCCGATGAATCCGGTCATTCCGACATCGTAAGGGTTGTCGAACTCGACATGCTCCTTGCCGCCGAGCGCGTGCACGATCGGGCTCTTGAGCGTTTCGGCGAGTTTCATCAGGCCCCCATGTGCGCCCGCGCAGCCGCGTCCGCAGAACAAGGTGACGCGCCGGGCGCCGTTCAAGAGGTCGGCGAGGTCAGTCACTTCGCGTTCGGCCGGCCGCACCACGGGCGGCGCCGGCAACAGCCCGGCAATCGGCGAGATGGCGCGCTTCGGCGCCGGCCGCAGCGCCACGTCGCCGGGGATGACGATAACGGCCACGCCGCGCTGCCCGACCGCCGCGCGGATGGCGTTCTCCAGCACGTAAGGAAGCTGCGCAGGGTCGGAGACCAGCTCGCAATAGTGACTGCACTCCCGAAACAGGTTTTGCGGATGGGTCTCCTGGAAGTAGCCGCCGCCGATTTCGGCGGAGGGAATCTGCGCGGCAATCGCCAGCACGGGTGTCCGGCTGCGGTGGGCATCGAACAGGCCATTGATGAGATGAAGATTGCCGGGACCGCACGATCCGGCGCATACCGCGAGATCACCCGTGACTTGCGATTCACCGGCGGCCGCAAAGGCCGCGACCTCCTCGTGACGAACGTGAATCCAGTCGATGGCGCTTCGCTTGCGCAGCGCCTCGGTCAGGCCATTCAGGCTGTCACCGACCACTCCGAAGACGCGCTTCACCCCGGCCTGAACGAGCGTCTCTGCGATGAGATCGGCGACATTCACGATAGACATGGCACGGAACTCCCGGTGGCGACGTCTCGATGGACGCCCCGACACTACCGAAAGCCGCCTGACGCCTCCAGAGCGTTCGCCGCACACCTGTCGTCTGCAGGATGGGTATCTTCATTGCCCCCGGGGAGCGCTCTCCTCATCCTGACGAGCTTGCACGGCAAGCGTCTCGAAGGACGAGGCCGCCAGCGGGGCCTCATGGTTCTCGGCGATGCGAAGCATCGTCGGGAGACCGCGCTGACGCGCCTCCTCACCATGAGTTTGGTGAAGCAATAGGATTAACGCAGCCTGCGTTCACTTGTCGACGGCGCCGCCGCTCTCGGCCCAATCCTTGAACGCGCCGACATTGTAGACGTGCTCGTAGCCCATGTCCTTGAGCACTTTCGCCGCAAGCGCGGAGCGGCCGCCGGAAGCGCAGTAGAGGACAATGTTCTTGTCCCTGGAAAAGTTCTTGTCGTGGTACGGCGATGCAGGATCGGCGCGGAATTCCAGCATGCCGCGGGAAACATGCAGGGCGCCGGCCACCTTGCCGCTCTTCTCGACCTCGGGCGCATCGCGGACATCGACGACCAGCGTGTTGCCCTTGCCGATCAACTCCTGCGCCTGCGCCGGCGTGATCTTGGGCACCGCGGCGTTGGCCGCTTCGAGCATTTGCTTGACGCTTAATGTCATCTGGGTCCTCCGTGGTTTGTAACTGCAGATAGCCGCGCTGCAAGAAAAGTCGGAAAGACGGCGGGCACGGCGCATGCGCCCTTGCCTACTCTACATCTTATGCGAAGGCGGTGGCGAGGAATGCGGCGACAATGCCGCCGATCAAAAGATATTTCACGATATAATAGACGCGCTTGTTCCACGCCTTCATGCGCTTGCCGACGAGGCGCACGTGATAGACGTAGCCGAAGATGCGGTTGATCCAGCCGACGCGCTCGCCCTCTTCGTTCCGCGTCGCGCTTTCGTTGACGATGTGCCTTGAGACCCAGCGGTTCACCGCGGTCATCGCACCTGTCTTCAGCGGACGCTCGATGTCGCAGAACAGGATGATGCGGTCGTCGCTGGTGGTGTTTTCGGCGTAGTGCAGATAGGTCTCGTCGAACAGCAGATCTTCACCGTCGCGCCAGGAATAGGCATTGCCGTCGATGAAGATGCGGCATTCGCCCGGCGATTTCGGCACCACGAGGCCGAGGTGATAGCGCAGCGAGCCGGCATAGGGATCGCGGTGCTGCACCAGCTTGCCGCCCGGCGGGAGGTTCGCGAACATCGCCCCCTTGAGGTTCGGGATCGAGTTCAACAGCTCGACCGTCTTCGGGCAGTTGGCGAGGGCCGACGGCAGCGGCGCGCTGTACCATTTCAGGTAAAAGCGCTTCCACCCCGTGCGGAAGAAGGAATTGAATCCCCAGTCGTTGTATTTGTCGGCGGCCTTGATCTGGCCTTGCGCGAACAGATGCTGCGCTTCCTCTCGGATGGTCTGCCAGTTATCGCGCAGCACCGACAATTCCGGGATCATGCCGACCTGCAGGATCGGCCGGTTCGGCACCGCCGAGAACACGTACATCAGCACATTGTAGGGCGCCATGATGGTGGAATGGTCGGAGACCTGCCGCCAGAAGCCGAGCCGCACCTTGCCGCGGAAATGCACGGCGAGCGCGGACGCGATGAAGGTCCACAGAACCAGGAATTGCGGCGCGAAAAGACGCATCACCATGCGAGAAATCCGCCAAAAACAAAATTGATTGGCGGCATTTTAGCAGGTTTGCACACCGCCGCTCAAGCCGCGGTTTTGCCGCTCCTAGAGCCCGTGAATCAGGCCGGCATCGAGCAGGAGGCGGTTGAAGCGCCGCGCTTCCGCGCCACCCCTGCAGGCATAGAACACGCCGCGGCAGCGCAGCATGATGGCCTTCTGCTCGGCGAACGACGGATCGAGGGGAATGCCGGCGGCTTCCTGGATTACCAGCGGCAGATAGGCAGCGTCGATCGTGTCCATCACCGCCGGCGACTTGACCGGCTCGAAATTGACGGCGTCGATCGCGTAATAGGTCGCGTAATAACGCGGGTCGTAGTTTTCGAGCTTCCTGCCGATGCCGGCTTCATCGAGCGTGGGATCGAGCAGTTGGGACGAGAACTCCGGCTGGTGATCGCCATAGCGCACAATCAAGAACGGCTCGCCGGCGAATTTCTTCTTCAGGCCTGCGATGAAAGCCGTGTAGTCGGCCGCGCTCATCGCCTGCCGGCGCAGATATTCGTCGACCGAGGGCGCATTGCCGGGTGCGCGCCAGTCCGGGGTCAGGTCGGGGCGGAATTTCGTCTCCCAGGGGAAATGATTGGCGGCGAGGTAGACGAACGTGAACAATGGTTTTCCCGGCGCCTGCTCCGACATCAGCTTCAACGCCGAGTCGTAGAAGAAGCTGTCCGGCTCGACGTCCTTGGCGCGGAGATCGTGCGCGTCGTAGAACTGTTCGATGCCGGTCGTGGTCTGGAAGCTGCGCGCGCTCATGAAGGCGCCGAAGGCGGGATAGAGCGAGAGCGTCTCGTAGCCGCAGCGGCGCAGCGCCAGCGGCAGCCCGCGCTCGACATGGCCCGACGCCAGCCGCGTGACGAAATAGGCAAAGCGGCCGTAGGAGCGCGAGGACAGACCGGCAAGCACGTTGTATTCGGTGTACCAGCTCGGGCCGCCGTTGCTTTCGGTAAGAAAGCTCCGTTCGCGGCCGTCGTAGGACTGGAAGTGGCTGCCATAGTCCGCGGGCACCTTCACATTGCCGGCGGTACGGATGTCGAAGCTCGATTCATCATGGATCATGACGATGTTCGGCCGCCGGCCCGCCGGATGGCAGGAATCGATCAGCGGCGGGGTGAGGCGGCCTGTGACCGACGCGTCCGCTTCGAGGACGCCGTATTGAAAGAGGTCGTAGATGGAGATGACGCCGGAGCGCGCGAATTTCGAGAGATAGCCGTCGTCGTAATAGCCTCGCCAGGCCTCGTCCGGATAGGCCATCGAATAGAACGTGAGCGCCGCGAGACAGCCGAGCGAGGCTGCGAACGCGGGCAAGCGCCGGATGCGGAACGGATCGAGCCACCACAGCGCATACATCAGGGGAATCGTGACCAGCCCCGTCAGGATCACCGACCAGCGCAAATCCGGAAAGATCGTGAACAGGAACGCGACCGTGTCGCGGTCGATTACCATGAGGTCGACGAAGTTCACCGTCATCTGCGCGACGTCGTGCTTGAAGCGCGACAGCAGCACCAGCACGACGACCAGGGTCAGCGACAGTGCGCCCGACAGCGCGGGCCGTCGCAGCAGCGCGATCCAGAGGAAATTCAGGATGCCCCAGGAGAGGACAAAGCAGAGCCGCGAGCTGAAATCGGTCTCGGTCTGGAACATCAGGCCGAGCGCGGCCAGATGGGGTGCGGCGACGGCAAGCAGGCGCCAAATGCCGATCGCGGCGAGGCCGGCGGAGGCGACCGCTGTCGACGGACCAGGATTTGGCGCGGGCGCCATCGAGGGAACGCACTTCAGCCCCGGCCTTACCCCATGCCTTGACCTGGCGCCGGCCAGGAGGCGGACGCCGCAGCCGGGGTTCTGCGACGCTTCACAAAACTGTAGTGAAAGCGTCATGAATACACAATGAAGGCGTTGCTCAGACCTTCGCCTATGGTAACCGGGGCAGATGCCGCTGCGGCGCCCGCGCGACCCTCTCACGATTACCGCTTGGCGATCCCCCCGATGAACAGGTCGAGCACCGCCTCGGCCATCGCCTCGATCCCGCCCTTTGCCACCCCCCAGCGCGGAAAATGGCCGTCGATATTCATGCGGGCAAAGCCGTAGACCAGGGCCCGGCCAGCGATCTGCACCTGCTTCAGGTCGGCCTCGCGGAGCTGGCCTTGCGCGGCGGCGTCGGCCAGCATGCACCCGGTCAGGGCGATCAGTTCGGCGTTGTCGCGGGAGAGCGCTGCCGCGCGGTCATGATCGAAATACCGCCCGCTCGAGATGATCTCGAAATGCGCGGGGTTTTTCATGGCCCAGCGCAGATAAGCGAGCCCGAAGCTGCGAAAGCGCTTCAAGGGGTCGCCCGCCGGCGCTGTGGCCAACGCCGTCTCGATCTCGGCGCGAAACCGCCGCTGCGCCTCTTCGGCCACCGCCGTCATCAGCGCGTCGCGGCTTTCAAAATGCCGGAACGGCGCGCCGGCGGAGACCCCGGCCCGGCGAGCCGCCTCGCGCACACTGACCGCTTCCGGACCGCCCTCTTCCGCCAATTCAAGCGCGGCGTCGATCAGCACGCGGCGAAGGTCGCCGTGGTGATAGGGCTTTGGCGCGATCGGACGGCGCTTGAGCCGGGGCCTGGGCTTTGCGGGCATCAGCCGTCTCTTGTTTGAGCATGATCTTTTCGGAAAAACCGGTCCCCGCTTTTCCGGATCATGCTCTAGCATCACCCGATCGTGAATGTAAGCATCGATTATATCGTTGACCGTCCGGCCTTCCCTCCATGTAATCGATGATTACATAGAGGGAGGCGAACGAATGATGACCCAACGGCGGCAAGACTGGTTCGAGGGCTGGCGGCTGTTCGGGCTCCTGACGCTGGTGTTGATCGCGCTCTGTGTCTGGATCGCCGGCATGCGGCATTTCGAGGTCGAGGGCGTACGCATGGCGATCCGCTTCACCGCGCGCACCTCGCTGTTGTTCTTCTGCCTTGCCTTCTCCGCCGCCGCGCTGGCGCGGCTTTGGCCCAACGCCTTCACCCGCTGGCAGCGCCGCAACCGCCGCCAGCTCGGCGTCACCTTCGCGGCTTCCCACGCGCTGCACGCCGCCGCGATCTTCGCTTTCGCGAAAATGGACCCGGCGGGCTTCGCCGCCGCCACCAGCCTCGCCTCCTACATTTTCGGCGGCATCGGCTATGCCTTCATCCTGGCGATGACCGCGACTTCATTCGACGCAACCGCGGCGGCGCCAGGCCCGCGCGCCTGGCGCGCGCTGCATCTGGTCGGCGGCTATTACCTCTTGCTGCAGTTCACGATCTCGTTCGGCAAGCGGATTCCGGACATGCCGCTCTACAGCCTGTTCCTGATTCCACTTCTGGCCGTGTTCGCGCTGCGCATGATCGCGATGGCGTCACGGCGGACACCGCGGGCGGTAGAGGCAGGCTGACTACGCATCCTCTACCAGATGGAACTGGCGGCCGAGCTGGTGATGCACCGTGATGACCGCGCGATCGACATCGCTGATCAGGCTGTCGCCGAGCACGACATTGGGGATTTCCCAGTTGCGGCCGCCGCGCGCATGCGGCAACGGCGCGAGCGCGACGACGCGCGCGGTCTCGCAGCCCGGCTGATGGCGCAGCGCCTCGTTGGCGATCACGGTCAGTTCTGATTGGCTCTTACCCGTGGTCGGCATCAAGACTCCAGTGAAGGGCGAATACGGCGGACCAGTGACGTCATTGATGCCCGATGTTCTCCAGCTCGCGGGCGCGGGCCTCCGTCATGCTGCGCATGCACGCGCCGGCATCGATGCGGGCGATCGTGCCATCGCCCATGCCGTAATAGAGGCAGTTGGCGTCGCGGTACTGGATCCAGAGCCGCTGCGCCGCGCGCAACTGCTCGCGCCGGGGCGCGGCCGCGTCCTTCATCGCCTGCTGGTAGGCGATGGTCATGCGCTTGTCCCATTGCGCGGTCTGCGCCTTCAGGCATTCGGCCATTTCGGGCGTCGAGCCGTCGCAGCTCTGCGCAGGATCGCCCTGGTCGCCGGCGTAAGCGGCGGACGCAACAACCGCCATCGCGGCGATGGCGAGCAGGCATTTCAGCATAGACATCACGCCTGCGGCATCAGGCCGACGCGCTTGGCAATGATCTTGTCGACCATGCGCTTGGGCAGCACGTTGGTGATCAGGTGCCGCATCGGATCCGGCGCCACCTGGTAGCGCACCTTGGGCTTGGGCAAGGTCAGCGCGCCGTAAACGACTTCGGCGATCTTCTCCGGCGGCAGGCCGATGGAATCGAGGTGCTGCATAAAGGCAGCGACCTTCTGCATCGACGGCAGATAGGGCGAGTTCTTGTATTTGCCGATATCGAAACTGTCCTGCCCCTTGCTCCAGATCGGCGTCTTCACCGGGCCGGGCGCGACGATGACGACGTCGATGCCAAACAGCATCAGCTCGCGGCGCAGGCTTTCGGAAAGGCCCTCGATCGCGTGCTTGGAAGCCGCATAGGCCGGGGTCAGCGGGTTGCCGTTCTTGCCGGCGACCGAGGAGATCATCACGATGCGTCCCTTCGGCCCCTTCAGCGAGGCATCAACGCCGAGCAGCGGCCCGAACGCCTGGGTCGCGATAATCGGGCCGATGACATTGACGTCCATCTGATGGCGGAATTCGTCAGCCGACAATTCCAGCACCGGCCCGGGCACCGCGATGCCGGCGTTGTTGACGAGACCTGAGAGCGTCTCGCCACCCAGCGCAGCGCGCACCTCGCGCGCGGCGGCGAGCACCGCGGGCTCATCGGTGACGTCGAACAATAGCGGCGTGAAATTGACGCCGAATTCGCCCTTGAGGCGCTCGGCATCGGTCGGCTTCCGGACGCTGCCGAATACGCGAAAGCCCTTGTCCAGCAGCAGCTTGGCCGTGGCCCAGCCGATGCCGGTCGACGCGCCGGTGATGACGACAGATTTCATGGCTCCCCCCGCCCGTGCGATGCCTCTCACGGGTCATGTAGGCCGAGCCGCATAAAGTGGCAATGCGCCTGCGACGCCTCTCCTTATTCCGCAGGCGCGCCGATCGCCGGCGACGACAAGCGATTTGGAATGTGCAGGAACAGCGCGCAGACGATCGCGGCGACCAGGCCGAGCAAGGCCAGCCCGTAGAGGCCGCCCGAATAGCTGCCGGTCAGGTCCTTCATCGCGCCGACGTACCAGGGCCCGAAGAAGCCGCCGAGATTGCCGAGCGAATTGATCCAGGCGATGCCCGCCGCCAGCCCGGCGCCGCTGAGGAACATCGGCGGCATGGCGAAAAATGGTCCCTTGGAGCCGTAAAAGCCCATCGCGGCGATCGACATTCCGACCAGCGCCCACCAGCTCCCCATCGTCAAGCCCGCGATGACGAGGCCCACGGTCGAGAACACGCAGCCGATGAACAGATTCCAGCGCCGCTCGTTCATGCGATCGGAAATGCGTCCCCACACCACCATGGCGACAGCGCCGCAAAGATAGGGAATCATGGTGAGCCAGCCGACCGTCATATTGCTGTAGTTGCCGAGCGACTTGATCATTTGCGGAATGAAAATCAGCATGCCGAGGCTGGCGGTGACGATGCCGATATAGTTCAACGCCAGAAGCAGCACCTTGGGATTGTAGAGCGCCTCCCACAGCGTGAATTTGCGCACCGCCTCGGTGGCGCGGCGTTCGGCGGCGATCTTCGTCACCAGCCAGTTGCGCTCTTCCGCGGTCAGGAATTTCGCCTGCTCGGGGCGATCGGTGAGCACGAAATAGGTGAGCACCCCGATCACCACGGTCGGGATCGCCTCGGCGACGTACATGACCTGCCAGCCCTTGAGACCGAACAGGCCATCGAGGCCGAGAAGCCCGGTCGAGATCGGCGCGCCGACCGCTACGGCCACCGGCAGGCCGACGAGAAAGCCCGACACGATGCGGGCGTGATGATGGCTCGGGAACCAGTAGGTGAAGTAGAGGATGATGCCGGGAAAGAACCCGGCCTCGGCGACGCCGAGCAGGAAGCGCACGATGGCGAAGCTCGTCGAACCCGTCACCATGGCGGTCGCGCCCGCGAGGATGCCCCAGGTAATCATGATCCGGGCGATCCATATCCTGGCGCCGACCTTCTCGAGGATCACGTTGCTGGGGACTTCGAAGATGAAATAGCCCCAGTAGAACATGCCGACGGCAAAGCCGAAGGTGCCGGCCGACATGCCGATGTCCTCGCGCATGGTCAATCCGGCGAAGCTGACATTGATGCGGTCGATATAGGCGAGCACGTAGGACAGAATGGCGAATGGCAGCAGGCGCAGATAGACCTTTCGCATGGTCGAGCGTTCGAGCGTGCGGTCCATTAGTTTCCTCCCCAGGATTACTTTCACTTCAGGATTTACTTGGCCAGCCCGGCTTATGCCGATGTTTTGGTTGTGCTTGTGTGCTAGATCTCCGTTGCAAGTTCGGCCGCGTCGGAAAAAGGAGAGGCCCCTACTCCGCGTGGCCGTCGATGATCGGGCCGAACAGCTCCCACTTCTCGCCGGTGAAGCGCGCCATCTGCACCTGCTCGAGCGGATAGAAATCGGTCGGCGTGGTCTTGATGTGGATGCCCGGGATGTAGGTGTTGATCTCGAAATCCATGTTGGCGACGATCTTCATCACGTTCGCGCGCGTGAGATTGTCGCCGCAGCGCTTGAGCACCTCGACCAGCGCCGTGGACGTGTTCCAGGCGGTCAGGGGCCCGCTTTCGGACTTGTCGGCCTCCGGATAGTATTTCGCCATGAAGGCGCGGAAGCGCTTCATGCTGGGATAGCTGTCCCACTGCGGATCGGTGACGTCCATCTGGTATTGGGCGGTCAGGATTCCCTTGGAATTGTCGAGGCCGGCGGGCTTGAGCACCGCACCCACCGACTGCGAGACATTGGTCATGATGTGGATCGGGTGCCAGCCGAGCTCGGCGATCTTCTTGATCGCCTGCGCCGCGAATTTCGGGGTGGCGATGTTGATGAAGATGTCCGGGTTGGCGGTCTTGATCGCGACCACCTGGGAATCGACCGTCGGCATCGCGATCTCATAGGAAATCTCGGCTACGACCATCTTGTCGTATTTGTCGCGCAGCACGTCCTTCAGCCCCAGCACATAGTCCTTGCCAAAATCGTCGTTCTGGTAGAGCACGCCGAGCTTTGCGTCGGGATGTTGCTGCAGGATATAGGTGGCGTAGACCCGCGCCTCGGCGCGGTAGTTCGGCTGCCAACCGATGGTCCAGGGGAAATGCTCGGGATCGCCCCAGCGCGAGGCGCCGGTGGCCACGAAGAGCTGCGGCACCTTCATGTTGTTCATGTATTTCTGGATCGCCGCGTTGGGGGCGGTGCCGAGCGATGCGAAGATCAGGAACACCTCGTCGCTCTCGACCAGCTTGCGTGCCTGTTCCACCGTCTTGGGCGGGCTGTAGGCGTCGTCGTAGGAGATAAAGTTGATCTTGCGCCCGTTGACCCCGCCATTGTCGTTGATCATCCGGAAATAGGCGCTCATCGTCTTGCCGATGATCCCGTAGGCGGACGCCGGCCCGCTATAGGGCATGATGTTGCCGATCTTGATCTCGGTGTCGGTGACGCCGGTGTCGTATTTCTTTTGCGCCAGCGAGGGGGCTGAGGCGAAGCCGAGGAGCAGCGCCGAAAGCGCAAGCTTTCCAAGGAAATGCGGCGGGATGAAACGGGTCCAAACGAACGGCTTCGCGCGGCGCTTCATGGGCTTCCCCCTCTGGGCAAGGCGTGATTTCTAGATCGGCGATTTCCTCAAGGCTTTTTCTCTTTTGGATTCTCGTGGAGAGCGAACGATAGCAGCGGCGCGTGATGACCGGAAGCAATTCCGTCCATCACGGAAATCGCCGGGGACGATTTGTCGCGCAGCGCTCGCCAGTTCGCTGCACTGCGGATATTCCAACAGGCGGGAGAATACCATGCGGCGCGTCTGGGTGCCAACGATCGTCCTGGTTGGGCTGGGCCTCGTGTTCGGCGCGGGGTTTCGTTACGCCATCGATCCCGCCGACGAAGCCACTATCGGCAACTATCTTCGCAGCGGTCTGCACGGCGCGGGAGTGACGCTGGCCGGCTGGACGGTTCACCTCTATTTCACCTCCCGCAGGAGCGCGTGGGTGAGGCGATGGCCCCTCACCGCCGAGCTCCTCATCAGCTCTGTGGTCATGGCGATCGTCGTTGCTACGGCCGCGGTTGCCCTGGAAGCGCTGCTCTACAGCCGTCGCGCGGTCGATGCCAAATGGCTCCTGACCAACTACCCCAAGATCGTGGGCGTCTCCTTCGCGATGTCCATCATGATCGGCGCGGTCTACGAGCTGGTTCGGTTGGTCGGCGGCCGGGTGCTCCTCAACGTCATCCTCGGACGCTACCGCCGCCCCACTCGCGAGGAACGCGTGCTGCTGTTCCTCGATCTGGTCGGCTCGACCACGCTCGCCGAACAGATGGGGGAATTGCGGGTACAGGATCTGCTCACGCGGTTCTTCTTCGACATCGATGCGGCCATCGTCGCCCATGGCGGCGAGGTGCACGCCTATGTCGGCGACGAGGTCATCGTGACCTGGCGAGCCGACGCGAAGCAGCGCCGCTATGTCGACTGCTTCTTTGCGATCCAGGACCGGATCGCGGAGTTGGCCGGCCGGTACGAAAGCGAATTCGGCCTGGTGCCGGAATTCCGTGCCGGCATTCATGCCGGCCCGGTGGTGATCAGCGAATGCGGAGATTCCCGGCGCCAGGTCGCCTATTTCGGCGACACCGTGAACGTGGCCGCGCGGCTGCAGGCGCATTGCAAGGAGGCCGGCCGGCCGCTGCTGGTCTCGGGGGAGCTCCTACGTCTGTTGCCGGCCGGGCCGGATCTCCTGGTCGATATTCTGGGGCCGACGCAACTGCGCGGCCGCGCCGCTCCGGTCGAGATATTCGCCCTCACGCGGCGAACACCTGCGGCCGCATGAGGGGGAGCACGTGGTCTGCAACTCGCATGGTTACACGTCTTGCCGCCGGGCAAGAAGCTGGTCGATTCTCAGTCCTTGTCGCCGCGCCAGCCGTTTGCGCTTCACGTGAACTCGACTGAACTCCGTGCGAGCGAAGATTGCAGTTGAGGTGTTGGCGCTTAGAATTTGCAATGCCAAGGCTTTTTGAAAATGCCAAGGCTTTTTGAAAATGCCAGGGCTTTCTGAAAATGCTAAGGCTTTTGAATTGCGAGATTGCGCGAACCGCTTCAGATAAAGAATGTGCTTGAGCTGTTGTTTCTTCGTGCCGGTGGCAGAACCGGACGCCGTGAAGAAATTGAATGAACGACCAATTCTTCGGTCGATGAAATAGCGAGACCGCGTTTTCGCGATCTCGCTCCTTATAGCGATCATGCCTTAAAGATTCATGTCGCAGATGCGAAGGCTTAGTTCTTGCTCTTGTCCACCAGCGCGCCCTTCTTGATCCACGGCATCATGTCGCGGAGCTTGGCGCCGACTTCCTCGATCGGGTGCTGGGCCAGCTTGGCGCGGGTTGCCTTGAACGAGGTCTGGTTGACCTTGTTCTCCAGCATCCAGTCGCGGGCGAACTTGCCGCCCTGGATGTCGGCGAGGACGCGCTTCATCTCGGCCTTGGTCTCGGCGGTGACGATGCGCGGGCCGGTGACGTATTCGCCGTACTCGGCGGTGTTGGAGATCGAGTAGTTCATGTTGGCGATGCCGCCTTCATAGATCAGGTCGACGATCAGCTTCACCTCGTGCAGGCACTCGAAATAGGCCATCTCGGGGGCGTAGCCCGCTTCCACCAGGGTCTCGTAGCCGCCCTTGATCAGTTCGACCAGGCCGCCGCAGAGCACCACCTGCTCGCCGAACAGGTCGGTCTCGCATTCCTCCTTGAAGGAGGTCTCGATGATGCCGGCCCGGCCGCCGCCGATCGCCGAGGCGTAGCTCAGGCCCAAATCATGGGCGTTGCCGGACGAATCCTTGGAGATCGCGATCAGGCAGGGCACGCCGCCGCCGCGCTGGTATTCCGAGCGGACGGTGTGGCCGGGGCCCTTCGGCGCGATCATCAGCACGTCGAGGTCCGCGCGCGGATCCAGCAGGTTGAAATGGACGTTGAGGCCGTGGGCGAAGACCAGCGCCGCGCCCTTTTTCATGTTGTCGTGGAGATGCTCGCGGTAGATGTCGCCCTGCAGCTCGTCCGGAGTCAGCATCATCACGAGATCGGCCCATTTGGCGGCTTCCGCCACTTCCAGCACCTTGAAGCCGGCGGCTTCGGCCTTCTTGGCCGAGGCCGAGCCCTTGCGAAGCGCAATGGAGACTTCCTTGACGCCGGAATCCTTCAGGTTGAGCGCATGGGCATGGCCCTGGCTGCCATAGCCGACGATGGCGACCTTCTTGCCCTTGATCAGGTTCAGGTCGGCGTCGCGATCGTAATAAACACGCATGGTCGTTTCCCCCTGGGGTGGCCAAATCGGCCGGTTAATCAGGCTATTAGCAAGGGCAGGACGGCGGGCGCCCGGAACTTTCCGGCGCTGTCTAGAACATTTTCGCAAGGTCTGGAAAGGCGTTTCTGCATGGCGCGCTGCGGCATTCATGCCTCCATGAAGACCGGAATGAGGGAGGCGAGCAGCAGGACCGCCATGATGATGTTGAAGGTTCGGACCGCGCTGCGGGAGGACAACAGCGGCCGCAGCGCGCTGCCGAACATCGCCCAGGCCGAGCAGGAGACCGCGCCCAGGATCAGGCTGATCCCGACCTGGATCGCAATATTCCAGGGGAAGGCCGCGATGGCGGCATAAGCGGTGATGGTCGAGATCACCATCACCCAGCCCTTGGCGTTGATCCACTGGAACATCGCAGCCCCCATGAAGGTCATCGGGCCCTTGCGGCGGCCGCCCTCCTCCGGCTTGACCGGCTCGGCCATGGCAATCGCAGCGGCGAGATAGACGAGGTAGGCCACCCCGCCCCATTTCAGGATGGTCTGCAGGATCGGATAGGCGAGAAAGACGGTGCCGAGGCCGACGCCGACGGCGCCGACCATGAAAGCGAAGCCGAAGGTGATCCCCAGAATATGCGGCACCGTCGGGCGGAAGCCGTAAGTCAGGCCCGATGACAACAGCATGATGTTGTTTGGACCCGGGGTGAAGAACATCACGGTCGCGAATATCACAAAGGCGAACAGAAGCTGGTGCGACATGTCAGGCTCCGGCGGCCTCGGGCAGCGCCTGCGGGCGCTTCGAGAACAGCATGATGGCGATGCCGCCGATCACGGTGAGCATGCCGGCGAGCCGGAGCGTCCCGAACTTCTCGCCGAACACGATGCTGGAGGCGGCGGAGCCGACGAACGGCACCAGGAGCGCAAACGGCACGACCTGCGCGGCAGGATGGTCGCGCAACAAGCGGCCCCACAGCCAATAGGCGATCGAGGTCGAGATGCCGCCGAGGCCGAGCATGCAGACGAGCCCGGTCAGCGACATGTGCGTCAGCGCGTACCAGGTCGGCACCGGCCCGTTGCTGACGAGGGTGAGCACGGAAAGCGGAATCGCCGCCGTCAGGCATAGCCAGGCGAACAGGTCGAACATCGGCGCGCCCCTGGCCTGCCGCAGCAGGAGATTTCCGATCGCAAAGCTGATCGGGCAGATCATGATGATCGCGAACGCCGCCACGCTGAAATCATAGCCGACCGTGCCGCAGATCATGAGCAGGCCGGCCGTGGCAACTGCGATGCCAACGCCTTGCAACGCCGTCGGGATCTCGCGAAAGATGATCGCGGCAAGGGCGATCGTGAACAGCGCCTGGCTCTGCACGATGACCGAGGACAGGCCGACCGGCACGCCATGGGCGATGGCAAAGGCCTGCGCCAGGAACTGGCCGAGGAACAGCGTGAAACTGATCGCGATCAAGAGCGGCCAGGAGACATCAGGCTTGCGCACGAACAGGCACGGCAGGGCTGCGATCGAAAAGCGCAGCGTCGTCATCAGCTCCGGCGAAAATTCGTCGAGCGCGAGCCGGCTCGCGACAAAGGCAAGCCCCCAGATGACCGCCACCAGGACGGCAATACCAATGTCGGCCGGCTTCACGCTTGCCCCCAAGTCCCCAGCCCATGATCGAACACCGTCATTGCGAGCCAACGGGTCGGTGCGGAGCGCTGCCCGATGACAGGCTCCGCGAAGCAATCCAGACTGTCTCCGTATGGACAGCCTGGATTGCTTCGTCGCTTCGCTCCTCGCAATGACGGCAGAACCAAGAGTCAGCCCTGCTTGTCCGGTTTCTGCAGGAGATAGGTGCCGTGCAACGGCGCGTGATAATCCGTCGAGACGAGAGTGAAGCCGACCTCGGTCAGCATGCGCTCCATCACCCAACCGAAGGTGGAATATTCGTCGCGCATATGGGTGACGACGCTGTCGCGGGCGAAATCATGGTTCTTGATATTGAAGTCGGCCCATTGCTCGACGCCGCGCTCGCTCCCGTCGGGCATGCTGACGAACACGATGTCGCGCAGGTAAAAACTGGCGCCCGGCTTCAGCGCGGCAAAGATCCGTGCCATCGCCACCGCCTTCCAGAAATCCGGCAGATGGTGCAGCGTGAACTCGCTGACGATCAGATCATAGGAATTGGGCTGATAGGCGAAGCTGAGTAGCCCCGCCGATTGCGTACGCACCGGCGCGCGGCGATCGCGCGCATAGACTTCGGCGAGCGCGAGCATGGCCGGCGAAATATCGATCGCGTCGACCTCGGCGCCCATCAGCGCCGCTTCGGTCGCGAGCACGCCGTTGCCGCAGCCGATATCGGCGACCCGCCAGCCCTTCCTGACACCGAGCATGGTCAGCGCCGCGCGGGCGCGCAGGTCGTTGTCGTCGTGGCGGTCATAGATCGAGGCGACCGCCGGTTCGAGCCCGATCCGTCCGCGTTCGTTGTAGTACCAGTCGCGTGCCAGCATGGTTCACATCCCTTCCGGCCCGCGCCCGATCGCGGCAACACCGGTGCGCGAAACCTCGACCAGGCCAAGCGGGCGCATCAGGTCGATAAACTGGTTGATCTTGGCGGTGTTGCCTGTGATCTCGAACACAAAGCTCTCGGTGGTGGCGTCGATGACCCGGGCCCGGAATGCGTCAGCCATCCGCAGCGCTTCGACCCGGGTGTCGCCGGCGCCACGGACTTTCACCATCGCGAGTTCCCGCTCCATCGAGCGGGCGCTCAAGGTCATGTCGACCACGCGGTATACGGGCACCATGCGGTCGAGCTGGTGCTTGATCTGTTCGATCACCATCGGGGTACCTGTGGTGACGATGGTGATGCGGGAGAGATGTTTCTGGCTCTCGGTCTCCGAGACCGTGAGACTGTCGATGTTGTAGCCGCGACCGGAGAACAGGCCGATCACGCGCGCGAGCACGCCCGGCTCGTTCTGCACGAGCACGGAGAGCGTGTGCGTCTCGCTCGGCACATGGCGCTCTTCCAGGAAATAGGCGGATGCGGGCTGGTTCATTTCAAGTCCCTCTCGTTTCCCGTCACGCGACCGCTCGGTGGCTCGTCGCCGCGCCATCCGTTCCAACCCATTTCTGGAACAGGTCGAAATCGATATTGCCGCCGGTCAGGATCAGACCGACGCGCTTGCCTTGCAGCTCGTTCTTTTCCTGCAGCGCAGCGGCGAGCGGCGCGGCGCCGGCGCCCTCGGCCAGGTTGTGCGTGTCGGTCCAGTAGGCGCGGATCGCCGCGCCGATCTCGTGATCGCTCACCTGCACCATGCGCGAGGCGCCCTTGAGGATGATAGCGAGCGCATCGGCGTCGGGACTGCGCGTCGCCACGCCGTCGGCCCGCGTGTTGCTGGTTTCGGTGGTCACGACCTTGCCTGCCGCAAACGAGCGCGCATAGGACGGCGCCTCGGTCGACTGCACGCCGACGATCTCGGTCTTCAGGCCAAGCAGGTCGCGCGCCATGATGCAGGCGCAGATGCCCGAGCCCTGCCCGATCGGAACGTAGAGCACGTCGAGATCGGGCGCCGTCCGGAACAATTCGAGCGCATAGGTCGCTACCCCCAGAACGAGGTCTGGGTGGAACGACGGCACCATGTGCAGGCCGTCGAACTGCGCGCGGCGCACCGCTTCCTCCCGCGCCACCTGGAAATCGTCGCCATGCTCGACCAGTTCGGCGCCAAAGGCGCGCAACGCGGCGTTCTTTTCGACCGAATTGCCCCGGGGCACATAGATCACCGCGGGCACGCCGTGACGGCGTGCCGCGAACGCTAAACTCTGGCCATGATTGCCGGTGGTCGCCGAAATGATCCCCGGCACATTCGGCCGCTCGCGCTTCAGCCGGTCGAGATAGACCAGCCCGCCGCGCACCTTGAAGGCGCCGGCCGGCGTGTGGTTCTCGTGCTTGACGACGACATGCGCCCCCAGCCGCTGGGCAAGCAGCGGCCAGGCATGCGCCGGCGTCGGCGGCACGGCTTGGCCGACGATCTCGTGGGCGCGTTCCAGCTCCTTGAGGTCAAACATCGGTTTGCTTCCAGTCACTCTGCTCTCTCTTTTTGTCGTCGCCGCGAAAGCGGGGATCCAGTATTCCAGAGACGTCCGAGAACGATCGAGACGCCGCGGCGTACTGGATCGCCCGGTCAAGCCGGGCGATGACAGCGGAGTTTGTTTCTATCATCCTCACACCAGCGCCTTGCCGCCGGCGAAGGCGGAAGCGGTCGCTGCATCGGTTGCCTCTTCCGGCAACAGCATCTCGTTGTGCGCCTTGCCGGAGGGAATCATCGGGAAGCAGTTCTCCAGCGCCGCCACGCGGCAATCGAACAGCACCGGCTTCTTGACCGAAATCATCTCCTTGATCGCGCCGTCGAGATCGGAAGGCTTGATCGCCCGGATGCCGACGCAGCCATAGGCATCCGCGAGCTTGACGAAATCCGGCAGCGCCTCCGAATAGGAATGCGACAGGCGGTTGCCGTGCAGGAGCTGCTGCCACTGCCGCACCATGCCCATGTACTGATTGTTCAGGATGAAGATCTTGATCGGCAGCTCGTACTGAACCGCCGTCGACATCTCCTGGATCGTCATCTGCACCGAGGCGTCGCCTGCGATGTCGATGACGAGGCTGTCGCGATGGGCGACCTGCACGCCGAGCGCCGACGGCAGGCCATAACCCATGGTGCCGAGCCCGCCCGAGGTCATCCAGCGATGCGGCTCCTCGAAGCCGAAAAACTGCGCGGCCCACATCTGGTGCTGGCCGACCTCGGTCGTGATGTAGGTGTCACGCCCGCGTGTCGCCTCGAACAGCTTCTGGATCGCGTATTGCGGCAGGATGATATCGCTGTGCTTCTTGTAGGACAGCGAATTGCGCGCGCGCCATTGCGCGATCTGCTGCCACCACGCCCTGATGTCGGGCTTCTTCGCTTCCGCCTTGAACACCTGCAGCATGTCGCCGAGAATGTTGCCGGCATCGCCGATGATCGGCACGTCGACGCGGATGTTCTTGTTGATCGAGGACGGATCGATGTCGATATGGATCTTCTTCGAGCCCGGCGAGAACGCGTCGATCCGCCCGGTGATGCGGTCGTCGAAGCGCGCGCCGACGCACAGCATGACGTCGCAATCATGCATGGTCATGTTGGCTTCGTAGGTGCCGTGCATGCCGAGCATGCCGAGCCAGTTCTTGCCCGAGGCCGGATAGGCGCCCAGGCCCATCAGCGTGGACGTGATCGGGAATCCCGTGAACTCGACCAGCTCGCGCAGCAGCTTCGACGCCTCGCGGCCCGAATTGATCACGCCGCCGCCGGAATAGATCACCGGCCTTTTTGCGCCGGCGAGCAGCGCTATCGCCTTGCGGATTTGCGCCGCATCGCCCTTCACCCGCGGGGCGTAGGAGATATGCACGTCGGATTTGCGCGGCGGATGATAGGTGCCGGTCGCAAACTGCACATCCTTGGGAACGTCGACCACGACGGGTCCGGGCCGGCCCGTGGTTGCGACGTAAAAAGCCTCGTGCAGCACTTTTGCGAGATCGTTGACGTCGCGCACCAGCCAATTGTGCTTGGTGCAGGGCCGCGTGATGCCGACCGTGTCGCATTCCTGGAACGCGTCATTGCCGATCAGATGGGTCGGAACCTGCCCGGTGATGCAGACCAGCGGGATCGAGTCCATCAGCGCGTCGGTCAGCGGCGTCACCATGTTGGTGGCGCCCGGCCCCGAGGTCACCAGCACCACGCCCGGCTTGCCGGTCGAACGCGCATAGCCTTCCGCCGCGTGGCCCGCGCCCTGCTCGTGCCGCACCAGGATGTGCTCGACATCGCTTTGCTGGAAAATCTCGTCATAGATCGGAAGCACCGCGCCGCCGGGATAACCAAAAAGGTGCTTGACGCCGTGATCGATGAGCGCGCGGACGATCATCGCGGCGCCGGTCATCTGGTTTGGATCGTGGCTTTTGTCACTCATGGTCTCTGTCCTGGTCGTGCTGTTGCCAGCGGCTTGTCCTTGCCTCGGAAAATAAAAAAGGGCCCCGAGAGGCCCCATGCGCACCGTCCGAATTTGGATGGCAGTCAGCCATCCCCGGCGGTGCGCCTGGGTACGACGACAATAAGGAGTTTGGTAATAATATTACGCATCTAGGGTGCCAGACTTCCCAAAGGTTGCGCAAAAGATAGCGGCGAAACCCCAGAAGTCAAGGGAAGCCCGCCTATGCGCGGTTTGGGCAGCTTAGCGGGGTTCCCGGCATTCGGCGAGTGCGAATTTGCTGCATCGGCGTAAAAAATTCGGCGGGCGCTCCCCTCGTCGCTTCCGGGGCCCTTCCTCAGTGATGCGCATGTAGCCCGGATGAGCGCAGCGATATCCGGGTATTTAGGACGGCGATCCCGGGTCTCGCTGCGCTCACTTGGGCTACAGGTTCTCATCTTACAACGCCCTTGCACTTAACCATCCCCTCGCCGCCTCCGGCGGCACCCATTCGAACTCCGGCAATTGATGCCTGAACCACGTGAACTGCCGCTTGGCGTAGTGGCGGGTGTCGGCGCGGCCGATGGTGGCCGCCTCTTCCAGCGTCAGTTCGCCGCGCAAATGCCGGATCAGCGCCGGCACGCCGTGCGCCTTCATCGCCGGCAGCAGTGGATCGAGATTTCGCGCGGCCAACACCGCGACCTCCTCCAATGCACCCGCCATCAGCATCGCATCGAAGCGCGCGTCGATCCGTGCATAGAGCGCCTCGCGCTCCGCCGAGAGAAACAGCGCGGTGAACTCGCCCGGCGGCAGGATCGGCGGCAGACCCTCGCGATGCCAGTCGGTCAACGATCGCCCGGTCGCCTCCACCACTTCCAGCGCCCGCGCGATACGCGTGCGGTCGCGCGGCTTCAGCCGTTCGGCGGAGACCGCATCGTGCCGCGCAAGCTCCGCATGCAGCGCCTCGACGCCGTCGCGATCGAGACGCGCGCGGACGCTCTCGCGGATCTCCGGCGGGATCGGCGGCACGGCAGAGAGACCTCGCGTCAGCGCCTTGAAATAGAGCCCGCTGCCGCCGGCGAAAATCGGCAGGCGGTTCTGCGCGCGCGCCTCGGTGAGCACGCGTGCGGCGTCGGCGACCCAGGCGCCGGCGGAAAAATTGACGGATGCATCGACGTAACCATAAAGCCGGTGCGGTACGGCCAACTCTTCTTTCGGCGTTGGCCGCGCGGTCAGCACGCGGAGATCGCGATAGACCTGCATGGAATCCGTGTTGATGACCACGCCGCCGGTCTTTTGCGCGAGCTGGAGCGCCAGCGCCGACTTGCCGCTGGCGGTCGGTCCTGCGATAAGCACGGCCTTGTTGCTGTTCACCTCAGAAGTCACCGATGTCTCTCGTCGCAACCCTCATCTGCAACCCCGCCAATCCCGCGCTCGATTCCACCGTCCTCGACGGCGCCCGCGCGGTGCTGCCTGCGGCAGGTCCCGCGCGCTGGTTGTGGGACGAAGTCGCCGCCGACATCCCGTTTGATAGCCCGGCGAGAGGCAAGGACGACATCCGCGACATCTCTGATCGCCTGCGCGCGGCGCGCGGCGACCTGCCGATCGATGTCGTTGTGCAGCCGATCGCCACGCGGCGCAAGAAGCTGTTTCTGGCGGACATGGATTCCACCATGATCGGCCAGGAATGCATCGACGAACTCGCGGATTTCGCGGGGCTGAAGGACCATGTCGCTGAAATCACCGAGCGCGCGATGCGCGGCGAGATCGAGTTCGAGCCGGCGCTGCGCGAGCGCGTCGCGCTGCTCAAGGGCATGCCGGCCAGCGTCGTCGACGAGGTGCTGGCCAAACGCATCACGCCGACGCCCGGCGGCCGCGAACTGGTCATGACCATGCGCGCGCATGGCGCCTATACCTGCCTGATCTCGGGCGGCTTCACGCTGTTCACCAGCCCGGTCGCCGCGAAGATCGGCTTCCAGGAGAACCGCGCCAACGAGCTCATCGTGCGCGACGGCAGGTTCACCGGCGAGGTGAAGGAGCCGGTCCTGGGCCGCGCGACCAAGCTTGCGACCCTGATCGAGCTGACCGAGAGTTTTGACCTCGACGACATCGACACCATGGTCGCCGGCGACGGCGCCAATGATCTCGGCATGATTGAGAATGCGGGACTAGGCGTCGCCTACCACGCCAAGCCCGCGGTTGCTGCGGCCGCCGCCGCGCGCATCGATTATGGCGACCTCACTGCGCTGCTGTATGCGCAGGGGTATCGGAGAGAGGAATTCGTGGGGGATTAGCGTCTGCTGTTGTCACCCGCGAAAGCGGGTGACGCAGTATCCCGGAGACGCCGGTTTGTTACGGTTAGGCCGCGGCGCACTGGATACCCCGCTTTCGCGGGGTATGACATCGAGTGTGGGTTGGTCGCCGCGTGCCTACTGCACGCCGAGCGCGACGAACCGCAATTCGCCGTCGGCGTTCGAGACCAGCAGCAGGACCGACTTCTTGCCGTCCTTCTTCAGCTGCTCGAGGCGCTTCTTGATGTCGGCGGCGCTGGCGACCGCCTCCTGCGCCACCTCGACGATGACGTCGCCGGCCGAGAGCCGCTTCTCGGCGGCGTCCGAGGTGCCGTCGACGCCGGTGATCAGCACGCCCTTGACGCTGTCCTTGATCTTGTACTTGGTGCGCAGATCCTTGCTGAGCGTCGCAAGATCGAGCCCGAGCGCCTTCTGCGTCACCGGCTTCTCCGCCGGCTCGTCCTTCTTGACGGCCGCCTGCTGCGCCTTTTCGTTGTCATCGAGCCGGCCGAGCGTGACCTTGTGGGTCTCCTCCTGGCCTTTGCGGATCAGGATGACGTCGACCTCCTTGCCGACGGCGGTGTCGGCGACGACGCGCGAGAGATCCTTCGGCTCCTTGATGTCCTTGCCGTCGAACTTGACGATGACGTCGCCGGGTTCGACGCCGGCGGGCTTTGCCGGACCCTTGTCGTCGACGCCGGCGACCAGCGCGCCGCGCGGGGGCTTGATGTTGAGGCTTTCCGCGATCTCGTCGGTCACCTGCTGGATGCGCACGCCGAGCCAGCCGCGGCGGAGTTCGCCGAACTGCTGCAACTGCGACACCACGCTGGCGACCGTCTTCGACGGCACGGCAAAGCCGATGCCGATCGATCCGCCGGAGGGCGAGATGATGAGCGTGTTGACGCCGATCACCTCGCCGTCGAGGTTGAACAACGGTCCGCCCGAATTGCCGCGGTTGATGGCTGCGTCGGTCTGGATGTAGCTGTCATAGGGGCCGGAGGAGATATCGCGGTTCTTGGCCGAGACGATGCCGGCGGTCACCGTGCCGCCGAGGCTGAACGGGTTGCCGATTGCGACCACCCAGTCGCCCAGGCGCAGTCTGTCGGAATCGCCGAACTTCACCGCGGTCAGCGGCTTCACGGGCTTGAACTTCAAGACCGCGAGGTCGGTCTTCTTGTCGATGCCGACGATCTCCGCCTTGATCTTGGTGCCGTCGTTCATGATGACGTTGATCTCGTCGGCATCCGCGATGACGTGGTTGTTGGTGACGACGACGCCGGAGGTGTCGATGATGAAGCCGCTTCCAAGCGAGTTGGTCTTGTGCGGCTGCGGCTCGCGGTCGCCGCCGCCGCCCTTGCCGCCCCTGCGGTTCTTGAAGAAGTCGTCAAAGAACTCCTCGAAGGGCGAGCCCGGCGGCAGTTGCGGAATAGCGCCCCGGCCGTCGCCGGCCTTGGCCTCGACCGTCTGCGAGGTCGAGATGTTGACCACCGCATCGATCACCTTCTCGGCGACATCGGCGATGCCCTCCGGCCCGCGCGCCTGGGCCGGCATGGTGACGAGCGTGCCGGCCGCGCCAAGGCAGATCGCGGCCAGCATGGGGCGCAGGCGCTGGCTCAAGGCAGTCGTCGCAGCGGTCATATCGGCTTCTCTCCAAAAGGATCTGATTTTCGACGCCCACCCTGCGCCCGAACGGGGCAATCGCGCAAGCGGGCTGGCGGTCGTATCGGCTCGCCATCAAGCTGCTTAATACGGCAAAAAGCCGACGTTAACCCCTCACGATCACGTTCTTTTCCGGCGTCTTCCCCGGGGCGTGAGCGAAGCGAGCGAACTATCGCATTGCGACTGAGATTCCGGGTCCGGTGCTTACGCACCATCCCGGAATGACGTGCCTGGTTTAGATCGGGCGCCGTACCACCCAGATCAGGACCAGGCCTATCACCGCCGAGCCGATGCCGACCGCGCGCAGGATATTGTCCGGCGTCGCCAGCGCGCTTTTCATCGCCCGGCGCATCCAGTTGGGGCTTGCCGCGAACATCAACCCTTCGATCACAAACAGAATGCCTACACCGATGAGGAAGTCGGCAAATGCAATGGACCTCATCGGACAGGAACCTCCCGTTTGATTGTTTTTTGGGCTTCGCAGGGACGAGGCAATCTTGTCACCTCATCCCTGTCAACTCCATAGCGTTGCGGCTGGAGCGCCTTCAGGGCTTCGGCGGCGCCTCGGCCGGCTTGCCGCCGGGATTGCTGAAATACTTGAAGAAGTCGGAATCCGGCTTCAGCAGATAGCGGGTATCGTTGCTCTTCAGCCCGTTCTCATAGGCCGACATCGAGCGGTAGAAGGCGAAGAAATCGGGGTCCTTGCCATAGGCCTCGGCAAACAGCCGGTTGCGCTCGGCATCGCCCTCGCCGCGGGTCTGCTCGGACTTGGAGTTGGCTTCCGCCACGATCACGGTCGCTTCTCGATCGGCGCTGGAGCGGATCTCCTGCGCCTTTTGCGCGCCTTGCGCGCGGAACTCGGCGGCCTCTCGCTGCCGCTCCGTCTTCATCCGCTCATAGACCGCCTGGCTGTTCTGCTCCGGCAGATCGGCGCGGCGGATCCGCACGTCGACCACCTCGATGCCGTAGCCGTCGGCCTCGTGATCGAGCTGGTCGCGGATTCGTCCCATCAAGGCTTCGCGCTGGTCGCGCACCACCTGGATGAAGGTGACCTCGCCGAGCACGCGGCGGAGCGACGCGTTGAGCAGCGTGGTCAATTGCAGGTTGGCGGCCTGGATCGATCCGACGCTCTGGTAAAACCGCAGCGCATCCTTGATGCGGTAGCGCGCGAAGGCGTCGACCACCAGGCGCTTCTGGTCGGAGGCGATCACTTCCTGCGACGGATTTTCCAGATCGAGGATGCGCTTGTCGATCGGGATCACCGTGTCGATGAAGGGCGCCTTGAAATGCAGGCCGGGCTCGGTCGTGATGTCGACCGGCTTGCCGAGCCGCACCACCAGGGCCTGCTCGGTCTGCTGCACGGTGAAGAGCGAGCTGTAGGCGACGATCACCGCTATGAACAGCAGGATCAGCGTGACGATGCCTGTGACGGGAGACCTCATCGCGTGGCTCCAGTCGGCTGTTGCTGCTGGCCCGAGGTGGCCGGCTGACGCCGCGGCGTCAATTCGCTCAGGGGAAGATAGGGCACGACGCCCCCGCTCGCGCCGGAGCCGCTGTCATAGATCAGCTTTTCCGAGCTGCCGAGGATACGTTCCATCGTCTCCAGATAGATGCGTTCCCGCGTCACATCCTTGGCCTTGGCATATTCGTCGTAGACTTTCACGAAGCGGGCGCTCTGGCCCTTGGCTTCCGCGATCGCCTGCTGCTTGTAGCCTTCGGCGACCTGGAGGATCTGCGCGGCACGGCCCTTGGCCTCGGGCACGACGCGGTTGGCGTAGGTCTGCGCCTCGTTCTGCAACTGCTCGAGATTGGCGCGCGCCGCCTGCACGTCGCGGAACGACGCGATCACCTCGGCGGGCGGATCGACCTTCTGCATCTGCACCTGCGTCACCTGGATGCCCGAACCGTACGAATCGAGCGTTCGCTGCATCAGCTCCTGCACGCCGAGCTCGGTGGTGGTACGGGCGCCGGTCAGGATCGGCTGGATATTGGAGCGGCCGATCACTTCGCGCATGGCGCTCTCGGCCACCGCCTTCACGGTGCCTTCGGGGTTCTGGATGTTGAAGAGGAAGTCGGGGGCGCCCTTCGGCTTGATCCGCCACAGCACGGTGAAGTCGACGTCGACGATGTTCTCGTCGCCGGTCAGCATCAGGCTTTCCTCCGGCACGTCGCGCATGGTGCGGCCGCGCCGGGAGGGATCGTCGATCAAGGTCATGCCGATCGAGATGGTGGAAACGCGCAGCGCCTTCGGCAGCTGCACGGTCTCGATCGGGTAAGGCAGATGATAGTTAAGGCCGGGCTGGGCATCGCGCACATATTTGCCGAAGCGCAAGACGATGCCGAGCTCTTCCGACTGCACGCGATAGAAGCCGGACAAGGCCCAGACCGCGAGCGCGCCGATCACGATCACGGCAAGGCCGAGGCCGGAGAAATAACCGCCCGGCAGGAGCTGCTGCAGCCGGTCCTGGCCGCGGCGCAGGAGATCCTCGAGATCGGGCGGCCTCGGTCCTACCGGCTGCGGGCCGGAGCCCCATGGCCCTTTCGGACCGGAGCCCCACGGGCCACCGCCCTGATTCTTCCACGGCATCGACGCTCTCCTCAGCGGGGATTTTGGGCAGAAGGCCCCGGACCCGCTCATTTGGCAGGCCTTATAAGGGAGGCTTCGCCCCCTTACAACGCACGCTTGGGTCAGATGCAGCTAAGCTTCAGGCCATATTTGTCAATGTAAACATTGGCAAATGGGGTTAATGCGGATTGCGCCGACGATATGTCACATAGGAAAAAGGTACGCTGTCGCCCGCCCCGGAGGGATGCCTCTCGCGCGTGACTTCCTCCCATTGCGCGGCGTCGATCGCCGCCAAACGCGTGTCGCCGCCGGGTTTCGCATGCACCTCGGTGATCTCCAGCCGGTCCGCGAAAGGCATCCATTGCGCATAGATTTCCGCGCCGCCGATCACGGCGATTTCGGCGGCCGAACGCCGTAGCGCATCCCCGTGCGCCACCGCGCGCGCCGCCTCGATCGAGGTCGTCACCACGGCGCCGGCCGCGCGAAAATCCTTGTCGCGCGTGACCACGATGTTGGTGCGGTGAGGCAGCGGACGCTTCAGCGAGGCGAAGGTCTTGCGGCCCATCACGATCGGCCGGCCCGTCGTCATCGCCTTGAAGCGCTGCATGTCGCTCTTCAGCCGCCAGGGAATCACACCCTCGGTGCCGATCACGCCATTGTCGGCAACCGCGACGATGAGGACGGTTTCGATCATGGCGCTGTCTTGTTGATCATGGCGCTGCCTTGTTGATCATGGCGCTGCCTTGGCGAGTTGCGCGAGCGCGGGCCCCGAGACCCGGCACAGCGTCCATTCGTCCATCATGACCGCGCCGAGCGATTTGTAGAATTCGATCGACGGCGTGTTCCAGTCGAGCACCGCCCATTGCAGTCGCGAGCAGCCCTTTTCGATGCCGAGCCTGGCAAGATGCGAAAGCAGCGCCTTGCCGATGCCCTTGCCGCGAAAGGCCGGGCGCACGAACAGATCCTCGAGATAGATGCCCGAACGCCCGCTGAACGTCGGGAAATTGAAGAACCAAAGCGCAAAGCCGGCCGGCTCGCCTTTCCATTCCGCGATCTCGCAGAACAGCCGCGGATGTTCGGTAAACAGCGCGGCCGCGATGTCGGCCTCGGTCGCTTCGACTTCATGGGTGAGCTTCTCGTAGTCCGCAAGCTCGCAGAGCAGCGAGAAGATCAATCCGGCCTGGTCGGGACGCGCACGTTGAATCGAAAGCGACATCCCGCGCTCACACCGCGACTTCGGCCTTGATATGCGGATGCGGATCGTAGCCCTCGAGCTTGAAGTCCTCGTAGCGGAACGAGAAGATGTCCTTGACCTCGGGATTGATCTTCATCGCCGGCAGCGGCCGCGTCGGCCGCGTCAACTGCAGCCGCGCCTGTTCGAGATGATTGGAATAGAGATGCGCGTCGCCGAGCGAGTGCACGAAATCGCCCGCCTTCAGTCCCGTCACCTGCGCGACCATCATGGTCAGCAGCGCGTAGGAGGCGATGTTGAAGGGCACGCCGAGGAAGACGTCCGCCGAGCGCTGGTAGAGCTGGCAGGACAGTTTGCCGTTCGCAACATAGAACTGGAACAGGCAATGGCATGGCGGCAGCGCCATCTTGTCGACGTCGGCCGGATTCCAGGCCGTGACGATCAGACGCCGCGAATCCGGACTTGCCTTGATCATCTCGACCACCTTCTTGATCTGGTCGATGCTGGAGCCGTCCGCCGCCGGCCATGACCGCCACTGCGAGCCGTAGACCGGGCCGAGGTCGCCATTGGCGTCCGCCCATTCGTCCCAGATCGTGACGCCGTGCTCGTGCAGATATTTGATGTTGGTGTCGCCCTTCAGGAACCAGAGCAGCTCATGAATAATCGCCTTCAGCGGCAGCCGCTTGGTCGTGAGCATCGGGAAGCCGGCCTGCAGGTTGAAGCGCATCTGGTGGCCGAAGATCGACAGCGTGCCGGTGCCGGTGCGGTCGTGCTTCTCCGCGCCGTCGGCGAGAATGCGTTCGAGCAGATCGTGGTACTGGTTCATGGCGTGCCTTTGTCGGGACGCGAGTGCTGCGGTCCGCTGGCCTTCGATAGCCGCGATTCGGCGCTTCGGCAGCGATTATAACCGGAAAAATGACGGTTTTACCCACAAACAACAAGGGGGCGGAACCTTCGTTCCGCCCCCTGTCCTGAAGCGATTTCAAGGGCTTGGCTAGCCCTCCGATTCCACGAAGACCTCGTCGCGCTTCTTGCGCAAGGTAGGCAGCACCGCAAGCACCAGCAGGCCCGTGGCGGCGGCCATCAGGACTGCCGACAATGGCCGGGTGATGAACACGCTCCAGTCGCCGCGCGAGATCAGGAGCGCCCTGCGCAGGTTCTCTTCCATCAAGGGCCCCAGCACCATGCCGAGCAGCAGCGGCGCCGGCTCGAACTCGTGCTTGATCAGCCAGTAGCCGACCAGGCCGAAGATGCCGGCGAGGACGACGTCCATGGGCGCGTTGTTGATGGAGTAGATGCCGATCGCGCAGAACACCACGATCGAGGGAAACATCAGCCGGTACGGCACGCGCAACAGGCGCACCCAGATGCCGACCAGCGGCAGGTTGATGATGATCAGCATCAGATTGCCGACCCACATCGAGGCGATCATGCCCCAGACCAGTTCGGGCTGCTTCTGCATCACCTGAGGGCCCGGCACGATACCGTGAATGGTCATCGCGCCGACCATCAGCGCCATCACCGCATTCGGCGGGATGCCGAGCGTGAGCAGCGGGATGAAGGAGGTCTGCGCCGCCGCATTGTTGGCGCTTTCGGGCGCCGCCACGCCCTCGATCGCGCCGCGGCCGAATTTTTCCGGGTTCTTCGAGATCTTTTTCTCGAACGTGTAGGCCGCAAAGGACGCAATGACCGCACCGCCGCCCGGCAGAATGCCGAGGATCGACCCAAGCACCGTGCCGCGTGCGATCGCCGGCAGCGAATCCCTCATGTCCTTCCTGGTCGGCATCAGACCGGTGATCTTCTGCTGCACCAGGTCGCGGTCCATCTCGGCGCCGACGTCGAGGTTGCGGATGATCTCGGCAAAGCCGAACACGCCCATCGCAACGGTGGCAAAGCCGAGCCCGTCGGCGAGTTCGGGAATGTTGAAGGCCATGCGCGAGGCGCCGGTTTCGATGTCGGAGCCGACCATCGACAAGAGGATGCCCAATACGATCATCGCGATCGCCTTCAACACGCTGCCCTTCGCGAGCACCACCGCGAAGATCAGGCCGAGGATCATCAGCGAGAAATATTCCGCCGGACCGAAGGCTAGCGCGAGCTTGGTCAGGGGCGCACCAAGCACGGCGATCAGCACGGTCGCCGCGCAGCCTGCAATGAACGAACCGATCGCGGCGATGGCAAGCGCGGGACCGGCGCGGCCCTGCTTGGCCATCTGGAAGCCGTCCAGCGTGGTCACCACCGAGGTCGCTTCGCCCGGGATATTCACCAGGATCGACGTGGTCGAGCCGCCATATTGCGCGCCGTAATAAATGCCGGCGAGCATGATCAGTGCACCGACCGGCGGCAGGCCGAAGGTGATCGGCAACAGCATGGCGACCGTTGCGACCGTGCCGATGCCGGGCAACACGCCGACCAGCGTGCCGACCATCGCGCCGATCAGGCAAAAAAGGATGTTCATGGGAATTGGAACGGAGAACCCGCCCAGCCACGACGGCAACGAGTAATTTACGAACTGGAATACGACGTGGAAGCCGAGACCGAGATTCTGAAACAGCTCAAGCATCGCGACCTCACTGCACCAGGAAACGCGGGAGCAGCGGCATCGGCAGTCCCAGTACGTAGGGGAACAGGAACGCGCAGCCGATCGTCAGGCAGACGCCGACGACGATGGCTTCGGTCCAGCGTGTTTCATCCGAGCCGAGCGCGGAGATCAAAAAGGTCGCCAGGCCCGAAATAATCAGGCCCAGCGGACGAATCGCAAATGCAAAGAAAACGATGCCCGCCATCACGAAGAGCGGTCCGCGCCAGGCATAGGTCGCCAGATGCGGTCCTTCCTGCACGATGCCGACGACCGCAACCGCCGCGCCCAAGCCCATCAACAGGGTAGCAAACATGCGCGGCGCGGTACCGGGCCCGAATGAAAATCCGTGCATGCCCTGCAGATCGCCGCACGCCCACAATGCGAAGATGGAGACAGCCACCAGCACAAGGCCGCCGATGAAATCCTGCGGGCCCTTGATCCATGCCGGCATGATGGATTTGGCTGGCGCCTCGCTCGGCGTATCACTCATAAACCTCTCCAACCTCTCCCCCGAAACCGGGTTTTGCACCCGTTCTGTTCGGATTAGCGTTTTTCACCCCGCCCCTTGGCAACCTGCCTAGCGGCTTTCATCAGATAAGGCCAGCAAAACCCAAAATCCCCCCGGCAAGCAATAACCATAGAGGATTGAGCCGGGTGGCGTAGGCGGCCGCTGCAACCGCAAGCGTCAGGATGACCGCAGCCCAGGTCCTGTCCGCCGCCTGTGCGACGATCAGGGCGGATGCCGCCATCAAGCCGATGGAGAGCGGCACCAGCGCTGTCTGAATAATGGACGGCCAGGGCGATGTGGTCGATCGCCCGAGCAGTCGGCTCACATAATAGGCAAGCGCCGCGGTCGGAACGCACATCGCAAGCGTCGCTGCGAGCGCCCCGCCAAAACCCGCGACCGCATATCCGATCAGGGTCACGATCAAAACGTTCGGTCCCGGCGAGAGCTGGGAGATCGCATAGATATCGGCAAACTGGCGGTCGGTCATCCAGTGCTGCACGTCGACGGCGATGCGATGCATCTCCGGAATGGCGGCATTCGCGCCGCCGACGGCAAACAGCGACATCAACCCGAAGGTCCACACCAGCGACCAGACCGGATTAGACCCCTCGTTCATGCCGAGGCCTGCCGCCGCATGAAAACAGTAATACCGAGCGAGAGCGGCACGGCCACCAGCAGCACGGCCTGCAACGGCAACCGCAACAGCCCGATCGCGATGAAGACGGCAACCATCACGATCATTCCGACGAGATCGCGCCGCCTGACGAGTGGCATCAGCATTTTAGCGACCACGGCAAGCAGCAGGCCGACCGCGCCGCAGGAAATCCCGGCCAGGATGCGCCGCAACATGTCGAGCTGGCCGAAATGGGCGTAGAGCACGGCCAAAACCATCACCAGCACCATGGGCGGGCCGACCAACCCGGCAAAGGCGGCGATCGCGCCGGGCACCCCGCCAAAGCGCGCCCCGAACACGACCGACAGGTTCACGATGTTCGGGCCCGGCAGGAAATGGCAGAGCGCGAAGGTTTCATTGAATTCGTCCGCCGTCATCCAGCGATGCTCTTCGACAATGCCGCGGCGGGCGAAGGCCAGGACGCCGCCGAAGCCGGCCAGCGACATCTTCGCAAAGGCCAGAAACAGCGCGATCACGCCGGGCGGAGGGATTTTCGGGCTTATCGGGAGATCCGGCCCGGCGGCCGGCGGCGATTCCAGGGACATTTCCGGGATTTAAAGCGCGCATCTTGCCGCAGCCAACCCAAATCGGCGTGTTATCCCTCCCTTTTGCGCATTTTGGCCGGCGGATGCGGCCGTTCCGCCACTGTCCTTTCAACCATTTGACCTCTATATTGGAGGTGCCGGTTCGCCGGCTATGGAAATAAATCGCCGTCGCAATAAACCATTCGGACCCGGGGGCAGTACCCGGCGCCTCCACCCAAGCCCACCCGTCAAGGGCGGGCTTGGGCGGGGGCGAAACAGGATCGACGAGGGCGTAAAGGGCGAGCTTTTTCCCGGTATTGTTCCGCCGTTATCGGGCTACTGCAATAGTTGCCAACGACAACTATGCTCCGGTTGCTCAGGCTGCGTAACGCAGTTTGAAAGACCACTCTAAAGTCCTGACGGGTTAAGCTCCGGCAGGCGGGGTTCGGAGGCACCTGGCAACAGAAGCCTCCACTTTATCTCCCTCTTTCGCCGGACCTGCCAGCGAGCGCGCAATTGGCGTCCTCACGGCTGCTGATTTCGGGCCGCAGGCGGGGTACCATGCGGGCAAAGGGGCGAGTCGGACCGGACAAATCCCGGGCCTGGCCGGACCGAAGTCAACAGGATCGATAATGGCGACCGATCATATTCGTTATGACGTATTGGCGCGCGACGCGCTGCGTGGCGTATTGCGGCGGGTATTGACCGACGCCGCCGCGCATGGCCTGCCGGGCGAACACCATTTCTTCATCACCTTTCTGTCGAGGGCCGAGGGCGTCAAGCTCTCACCGCGGCTGCTCGCGCAATATCCGGAGGAGATGACGATCATCCTGCAACACCAGTTCTGGGACCTGGAGGTGTCGGAAGATCGCTTCGAGGTCGGACTGTCGTTCGGCGGCATTCCTGAGCGGCTGATCGTTCCTTTCAGCGCGATCAAGAGCTTCTTCGATCCCTCGGTGCAGTTCGGACTGCAGTTCGAGCCGATCGACGGTGCAGTCGCAGGCGATGCGCCGGCGACGAATTTGCCGGCTGCTCCCGCCGCACTCGCCGTTCCCGCCACGGCAGCCGCAATTCCGGCGGCGGTCAGCGAGGAGGCCGAGGAGCCGGCGCAGCCGAGCGAGGAGGCCGAGGGGCCGGCGAAGCCGAGCGAGGGGGCCGAGGTCGTGCGGCTGGATCGCTTCCGCAAGAAATGAAAGGCGACGCGGTCTGCCGCGTCGCTGTAGAGTGGGCATGTTGCCGCTGTTTGCCCACGGACGTGTTCATGGCCCGCTCGACCAGGCGCCCCCGCGCGAAATCCACCCGCACCGAAACCGACAGCTTCGGACCGATCGAGGTCGCCGCTGACCGCTATTGGGGCGCGCAGACCGAACGCTCGCGGCAGAATTTCCGCATCGGCAAGGATCGCATGCCGATCGCGATCATCCATGCGCTCGGCATCGTCAAGCTCGCCGCAGCCGAAACCAACCGCGACCTCGGACTTCTCGACAAGCGCCGCGCCGGCGCCATCATCCGCGCCGCGCGCGAGGTCATCGAGGGCAAGCTCGACGATCATTTCCCGCTGGTGGTGTGGCAGACCGGGTCGGGCACGCAGACCAACATGAACCTCAACGAGGTGATCGCCAACCGCGCCAACGAGCTGCTCGGCGGCGAGCGCGGCGCCAAGCAGCCGGTTCATCCGAACGATCACGTCAACATGAGCCAGTCGTCGAACGACTCGTTTCCAACCGCGATGCATATCGCGGCCGCCATGCGCATCACCTTCGACCTGATCCCGGCGCTGGGCGACCTCCATCGCGCGCTGCGCCGCAAGGAGAAAGCGTTCGCGAAGATCGTGAAGATCGGCCGCACCCACACCCAGGACGCGACGCCGCTCACCCTGGGGCAGGAATTCTCCGGCTACGCCGCGCAGATCGAGAGTAGTATCGCGCGGCTGCGCACCGCGCTGCGCGAACTCTATCCGCTGGCGCAAGGCGGCACCGCGGTCGGCACCGGCCTCAACTCGAAGCCGAAATTCGCACGCGCCTTCGCGCGCCACGCGGCGAAGATCACCCGCTTGCCGCTCACCAGCGCCGCCAACAAATTCGAGGCGCTCGCTTCCAACGACGCCTATGTTTTTGCGCACGGTGCGATCAATGCGGCGGCGACCGCGCTATTCAAGATTGCAAATGACATCCGTCTCTTGGGCTCCGGACCGCGTTCGGGACTCGGTGAGCTGATCCTGCCGGAAAACGAGCCGGGCTCGTCGATCATGCCCGGCAAGGTCAATCCGACGCAGTGCGAGGCGATGACCATGGTTTGCTGCCAGGTGTTCGGCAATCAGACTGCGATCACCGTTGCCGGCAGCCAGGGGCATTTCGAGCTCAACGTCTACAAACCCGTGTTGGCATATTGTATGATACATTCCATCCAATTACTGACAGATGCGGTGCGCTCCTTCACGGTGCATTGCGTCGAAGGAATACGCGCGGACGAAAAGCGCATCAGGGAACTCATGGAACGATCGCTGATGCTGGTCACGGCGCTCGCGCCGAAGATCGGCTATGATAATGCGGCAAAGGTCGCCAAATCGGCACATGCGCGCGGGACCACGCTGAAGGAGGAAGCCTTGCGGCTCGGCTACGTTTCCGCCGCGGAGTTTGATCGCCTTGTTCAGCCGGTTAAAATGACGCACCCGGGTTAATCATGCTTCGCTGCCCCCGGGAAAGTACGGGTCGCGAACTCATTTACGCAGACACGATATAATTATAAATCATAACGCCTAAAGGCTGAGATCGTTTGGACTGTCGTCGTTCCGCCAAGCTGTGATACAGCACCGAAATACTGGCTTGCGCAGAGCGGAACATAATTTTTGATGCATCACACGGCGTTTGGTAAGGACTTCCTGCAATGACTATTGAGCCGGAGGGCGCGCGTTTTGGCTTTGCGCAGCACTCGCTATTTTCCGGAATGATCGCGTTCTCCAATTTAGATTTATGAGGGATGATTATGGGGAACCTGGTCAATCTGAACCGTTTCAAGAAGCGCAGCGAGCGCGAGCTGTCGGCAAGAGAGGCCGAAGCAAATCGTGCGCGCTTCGGCAGGAGCAAGGCCGAACGCAAGGTCGACGAACAGCGTGCGCAACGCGCGAGCGAAGTTCTGGACCAACATCGCATCGATGACGAGGGCGAACGATGAAATCGCCCGTCGTCAAACGTTCGATCGTCGTCGCCGGCCACAAGACCAGCGTCAGTCTTGAAGAGGCCTTCTGGAACGGCATGAAGGAGATCTCCGGGCTCCGCAACATGACGCTGTCGGAGCTCGTCGGCGAGATCGACGGCAACCGCCAGCAGGGCAATCTGTCGTCGGCAATCCGGCTGTTCGTCCTGGACTATTTCAGGAGCCGCGCGACCGGCACGCCGTCGTCGGATTCGAAGCCGCAAAGCGAGCAGCGGCCCCAGCAATAAACAGGTTTCGTCAAGGCAAACGAGCCAGCAAAAAAGGGCGTGCCGGATGGCGCGCCCTTTTGGTTTCACGGGAGACGGTCAACAAACGAGGCCGGCGCCCGGCGGTGCGCCAGCGCGGCGGCTTCGAATAGTCGTTGCGATCGTAGATCGTTTCATAGGCGGTCCGGTAAGCAGCCGTTGACGTCGTGTCGTCGAGACTTGAGCGCTTGGCCTTCTTGCCCTGCCGGGTCGAGCTGTCGACCGGCGACGAAGTCGGGGATCGCCGCCCGCGCGCGCCAGCGGCACCGCGATCAGCGCTGCGAAAACCGTCAACGCCACCAGTTTGATCGACGATTTGACCACGCATGACTCCTGCTTGCGCGCATGCGCGATTGCACCGCGTTTGCTGTCACCCCCGTCTCGGAACGGCTATTCCTGACACGAAGCTTACACTCACCCGACTGTGAGCCTGCTTTGGGCGCCGCCGCCCGGAGCGCACCGCCGGTGCGCTCCGCCATCAAGCAGATGTGATCAATAGACGAGGCCGGTGCCCGGCGGCTGCTCCAGCGCAGCCGCGAGCGTGCGATACTCCTGGCAATCGGTCCCGCAGATTTCGGCGATGCGGGTCAAATGGTATTCGGCCTGCTCGCGGTTGCCCTGCTCGATCTGCCAGAGCCCGTAATAGTTCCAGGTCAGGACGTGGTTCGGGTCGGATTTGAGCGCACGCTCGTACCAGACCTGCGAGAGTCCGTAGTCGCCGAGCTTGCGGTAGGAATAGCCGATCAGGTTGGCGACATTGGCGTAGTCGTCATGGCCCAGCGCCTTGAGCTGATCGATGGCGGACGCGTAGTCGTGGCGGTCATAGATCGACGTGTACGCCGAGTGATATCCCTGAACGAAGGCGGGATCGGCCAGGAAGGATTGCTTGGCCGACTTCTTGGTCCGGTGAGTCGTCGAGCGGCTGTCGGGGGCCGGGTTCGTCTTCGTCTGCGGCTGTGCCGGCGCCGAGGACGACGGTCTCATCATATCCGGGCCGCCGGGGTCGCCGCCACCCGCGGCAAACGCCGGCATCACCGCCGGAGTTGCGGCAAGCGCGCCGGCGAAGACCGTCAGCGTCACGAGCCTGGTTGCTAGTCTGATCATGCATTTCTCCGATGCGGTGTGAACCGTGCCACGCAGCCGCCATGATCAACCCCAAATCGCAGGCCGCATTCCCGGGAACGGCGCCCTCACTGCGAAGTGAAGAGAGCCCGCCCGCACCTCGACAGCAGGGTGGCTTTTAAAATCCCTCTAAGGTAAGGCCGGCGGCAAGGACCGCGCTTGACCTGCCGCCTTGCGATTGAAAACTAGAGACATGAGCAAGGCAAACGAAGCGAAACCGCAATTTCCGCTGGGGCTGGCCAAACGCGGCTATTCGGGCGTTATTCAGCATCTGGCGGCGGGCGGCTCGGGCTCGGCGCTTTCCGACGTGGAACTCGAAAGCCGGCTGATCGAGCTCGGCTTCGTCGAAGGCGCCCGGGTCGAGGTGCTGCATGAGGGCGTTGTCGGCGGCGATCCGATCGCGGTTCGCGTCGAGAATGTCACCATCGCGGTTCGCCGGCGCGAGGCCATGGCCATCATCGTCGCCTGAACGCGGCCGGACAGATACAGACATGGAAGCCTCTCTGATGCATCTCGCCCTGGTGGGCACGCCGAACAGCGGCAAGACCTCGCTGTTCAACGCGCTCACGGGCAGCCGGCAGAAGGTCGCGAACTATCCCGGCGTCACCGTGGAGCGCAAGGAGGGTTCGTTCGTGACGCCGCAGGGCCGTCAGGTCTCCGTCGTCGACCTGCCCGGCACCTATTCGCTGCGCGGCCGCAGCCCTGACGAGGAAATCACCCGCGACATCGTGCTCGGCCGCACCTTCGGCGAGGCCCTGCCCGATCTCGTGCTGTGCGTCGCCGATTCCACCAACCTGCGGCTGACCATCCGCCTCCTGCTCGAGCTGAAAAGCACGGGCCGGCCGATCGCGCTCGTGCTCAACATGTTCGACATCGCAACGCGCCGCGGCGTTACCGTCGACGTGGCCAGGTTTTCGGAAGCACTCGGCGTGCCCATCGTCACCTCGATCGCGGTGCGCAAGGGCGGCACCGCGGATCTGCTGCGCCTGACCGACGAACTCCTGGCGCAGGCCCCGACCAAGCCGCGAGAAAACCTCTGGCAGCCGCTCACGGTGTCCGAATTGCGCGCGACCCAGCGCGAGGCCGACCGCATCATCGCCTTGAGTGTCAGCCTGCCGGCGCGGCCCGACACCTGGACGGCGCGGATCGATGCCGTCGTGCTGCATCCCGTCGCCGGGCTGGCGATCCTGCTGCTCATCCTGTTCGTGATGTTCCAGGCCGTGTTCGCCTGGGCGCAGCCGCTGATGCAGCTCCTGTCGGCGGGTTTCGATGCCCTCGGTCAATGGGTGCACGACACGCTGCCTGCCGGACTTCTGCAAAGCTTCCTGCAGAACGGCGCGATCTCCGGCGTCGGCAGCGTCATCGTGTTCCTGCCGCAGATCATCATCATCTTCCTGTTCATCCTGCTGCTCGAAGATTTCGGCTACATGGCGCGCGCGGCATTCCTGATGGACCGCATCATGGGCGGCGCGGGCCTGCACGGCCGGGCCTTCATTCCGCTCTTGTCGAGCTTCGCCTGCGCCATCCCCGGCATCATGGCGACACGCGTCATCGACAACCGCCGCGACCGCCTGACCACGATCCTGATCGCGCCGCTGATGACCTGCTCGGCGCGCATCCCCGTCTACACGCTGATCATCTCGGCCTTCATTCCGCCGAAGCTGATTGGGGGCTGGATCAATCTGCAGGGGCTCGTGATGTTCGGCCTCTATGCGGCGGGCATCGTCAGCGCGCTCGGCATGTCCTTCCTGATCAAATTCCTCATGTGGCGCGACTATCAGCCTGCGCCCTTCATGCTGGAGCTGCCCGACTACAAGATGCCGCGCCTGAAGAGCATCGCGATCGGCATTTACACCCGCGCCAAGATGTTCCTGCAGCGCGCCGGCACCACGATCTTTTCGATGATGGTGCTGATCTGGTTCCTGGCGTCTTTCCCGCAGCCGCCTGCGGGCGCGGAAGGGCCCGCGATCGACTACAGCCTGGCTGCGATGATCGGCAAGGCGCTGGAGCCGCTGCTGCTGCCGATCGGCTTCAACTGGCAGATCGCGGTCGCGCTGATCCCCGGCATGGCGGCGCGCGAGGTCGCGGTCGCTGCGCTCGGCACCGTCTATGCAATCGAAGGCGGAAAGGAAGCGGCCGAACAGATCGGCCAGGTGCTGGCTGCCAAATGGAGTCTCGCGACCGCGCTGTCGCTGCTCGCCTGGTACATCTTCGCGCCGCAATGCGCTTCCACGCTCGCCGTGATCCGGCGCGAGACCGGAAGCTGGAAATATATGGCGCTTACCTTCTTCTATATGCTCGCGCTCGCTTACGCGGCGAGCCTTGCGACCTACAGCATTGCGGTCGCGCTCGGCGCCGGTTAGCGCATGATCCGGAAAAGTGCGTAGCGGTTTTCCAAAAAGATCATGCGCAAACAAGGTTCCGGAGCGGGATGGCGATTCATCCCGGTCTCATCGCGCTCCAGCGACACTTACCTGAAATAGTGAATGACGATCTGCAGGTCGGAAGGCGATGCGGGCTTGCCGCGCAAATCCGCATCGATGACCCGGCGGCAGGCCTCGACCGTCGCCCCGTCGCCGAGGTCGTTCGCGGCTTCGAGCACCTGCCAGGCCATCTCTGCCGGCGGTCGATCGGGCTGCGTATCGCCCTCGGAGCGGAGAAGAGCTGAGCTCATGGTCGTACCCCTGCCTGTTCCGAGTTTCAGTTCATGGCAAGCCGCGCTTCGCGGCTCGGTTCCACCGGGTCGGCGTCCCGGCGAGACTGGTAGAATTTGAGAATGCTCCTGGACGTCGCGAGATTGAGCCGGCCGAATTCGCGTTCGAGGTCGCCGAGGTCCCTCGCCGTGATCCGATGGTCCTTTGCGCCGAGACGAACAGCAGCGCCATGGTGGTCTCCCAAGAAAAATTCTGCGCCTTGGCCAGAACCAGCAGCATCTGCTGGTCCCGGTTCACCAGCACCCGCTCGATCACGTCGACCGGCAGCGCGCACAACAGCGAGAGCCCGACCGTGACTTCCTCGAGCTTGTGCGCCCTTGCATAGCCGGCGATGCTGGCCTCGTTCAGATTACCTTGGCGGTGCTGCGCCGTCACAAGCCGCTTGGCGACGAAATAGCCGCGCGACATCGGACCGAATTTTGATTGCAACTCGCCCGCGACGTCCATGACGGAGGCGCCGATCGTCTCCATCATCTCCGGACGCTCGCTCTCGAGCCGCTTGCGCACGTCGTCGGTCGCCTTGGCGATAAGTTGCTGGAACAAGTTCCGCGGGATATCCTTGCGCAGGCCAAGCTGTTCGGCGAGGATCGAATCGCCCTCCGCGCGCTTGACCATGTGCAGCAGCCCGGGACTGGAAAAATTCGCGCCGTTATTGCCGGCCAGCGAGCTCACCACGGCGCTGTCGCCGCGCGCGACCAGAACGTCGGTAACGGACTCGCCGATCGACTTGCGCCTGGAAATCGCCAGCATGTGCGACTGGCTCTTGCTCCAGGCATTGGCGACGAGCGTCTCGTCGTCGAGCTGTGTCGACTGCTCGAGCACCGGCCCTGCGACCTCGATCGCGTCGTCGAATGCGAGCTTGCGGATGACATTGACCGGCGCGGCGTCGTACAGCGCGAGCCGTTCGGAAAGCTGCGCCCGGACCTCGACCTCGATCTCGTCCGCGAGCCGGCCGATCACCTTGCCGAAGGTCAGCACCTCTTCTTCGCTGTAGCTGCCCGCGATCAGAAGATCGGTCGCGTGCCACAGCGCGCGCTCGCGGCTCTCGGCCGTGCCGCGCAGGATCGCCTCGTCGAGATCCTGTAAATATGATTTCGTCAGCCCCATACTCGAACCTTCAAGCGCGACAGATTTCAAGGCAAGCGCGCGACAGGCTTCAATCTATAACGAGTGGTTGCGATGATTCCGTAAAGTTGGAACCGGGCTATTGCGCTCAAATTCCACTCAATTGGGGACGCATCCGTTTACGCCCCGGTAACGCTGAGCGCATCGTACGCGGCCTTGACCCTCGAGATTGCGAAAAGCCGGGAGGCTTCGCCCCTGTTCGCGGACAGCGTCGGCAGACAAAGGTTCTTGCCACACGGCTCATGCACGAAATAGTAACCAGCATTGAAGGAGCCGATCGGAAAGCAGTATCAACCTGTATCGGCCACCCTTTCCTGGGATTCCTGCGATGAGCATCGACCATTTCCGGCAGCTTGCCGACTACAATCACTGGGCCAACAGGCGGATCTACGCCGCCGCGCTGGCGATGCCGGACGAGCAATACCGGCATCGTACCGGCGTGTTCTTCGGCAGCCTGCATGGCACGCTCAATCACCTCCTGCTCACCGATCGGGTCTGGCTGAGGCGCCTGACCGGCGAAGGCGAGCACCCGAGCCGTCTCGATGCCATCCTGTTCGAGGACCGCGACGATCTTGCTCGCGCGCGGATGGCGGAGGACGCGCGTCTGAAGCGCGTCGTCGGCGGTTACGGCGAGGCCGATCTGGCCGCTCCCGTCTCTTATCAGACCATGTCCGGTGCGCCGCAGCAGCAGGTGCTCGGGGATATCCTGCTGCATCTGTTCAATCACCAGACCCATCACCGCGGCCATGCGCATGCGTGCTGCTCGATCGTCACCGGCAAGGAACCGCCGTCGCTCGATCTGCTGCAGTTCCAGCGTGGCGTGCCTGCGCCGGAGCTCACTCGTTAGCGCGACGTCAGCCCGGTGACGTTCGCTCCGCCATGATGCCATTCCGCCGCGCCGGCGATGCATGAGCGAGCCGCCGAAGCTGCGCGATCGGCGCTCCGATGGGTCCCACGAGAAAACGGTTACGGGATTTCGGCTTCGGCACGGCGGAGCGGCGCGTCACGGGTTCGAAGGCGGCGTCAGCACCAGCGGCGGGCGCGGCGGTGGCGGCTTCGGCTTGAAGGGAGCAGGCGCCGGCCGCACCTCGATCGGCGGCGGCAACGGCGCGGCCTGCTGGCTCACCACCGGCGGCGCGGGCGCGGGCGGCGGTGCAGCCGGCGGACGCGGCGCAACGGTCTTCGACGGCGGTCGGCGCGGCTCATGGCCGGGCAGCGGCACGTCGGACAGCGGTTGTCCGGGCCGCAACGTGTGCGGCATGGCCGGCGACGGCAAGGCCGCGGTCGACGGCGGAACGAACGGCGGCTCGACCGGCGGCGGCTCGCCTCGCTCGATGGCATCGAGCCGCCGCGTCTCGCGGTCGATGGTGCGCACTGCGAGCCATGACGACAGCGAGGTGACGTCGAGGGTGGGATTGAGCGCATCGGGCGTCCCCGCCGCGAACAACTGGATCTCGGGGCGGCTGCTCGCCGAACCAATCGAGTTTGCCGACAGACTGACGCGAACGTCGGCCTGGTCGGCCAGCATGTCGTAGCCGCCGGAAACGATGACGCGGGCGTTGCCGGCATCGAGGCTGGTCGCGTCGATGCGAAGCCGCCCGTCGCGGATATTGAAGGGAATCTGCGCCGTCGCGACCGAGAGGTTCCCCGCCGCCAGCACCGCCGCGACGATCTGCTTCAGTTTGTTGTCGTCGGTGACTTGTCCTGCGTCGCTGGCGCGGACCGCGACCTCGAGGGCGCGCGGATCGAGCCCGGAAATGTCAGCGGATTCCAGTGTCATGGTGCCGCTGCCCGACAACGCGCCTGCCAGCGCCGCGACGCTGCGGCCGCGGCTCATCAACGTCATCTGCAGCGACGTGCGGCCCGCCGGCATTTTCAGGCCGCGATAATGCAGCGCGTTGCCGTCGACACCGGCAAAGTCGACGCGCGAATTGATGGCAATGCCGTTGGGATCAGGCCGCGCATCGATCGTGGCGGTCGCATCGCCGCCGCCGAGCTTGCCTTTCAGCGCCTCGAGGGTCAGCGACTGACCGTCGCTCTTGATGACGCCGCTCACCGGGCGCAACTCGCCCCCGCCCGGAAGCTCGCCGCGCAGCGCCTGGAACGCAATCCGCCCGCGCCAGCCCTTCAACAGCCCGTTGCCGAGCGGCTCCGCCGCATCACGGCCGGCCGCGCCGATCGCGAGCGCAAAGGCTGGCGCGAGATCGAGCGAGTCGAGCCCGACTTCGCCATCCACCGCCTTCTCCTCATCGAGCGACACCGCGAGATGCCCGCGCAAGCGCGAACCGGCGGCGACGCTGTCGATGTCCTCGAAGGTCAGCTTGTTGCCGGCGAGCGACGCCCGTGCGAACAGTCTTATGTTACGCGCCAGCGGATACGAAGGAGCGAGGCCGAACATCGGTGCGAGATTGATGCTGCGGACCTTCAGGTTGACGCCGGCCTTGGGCGTCTGCGCCCAGGGCTCGGCCGTTCCCTGCATTTCGGCATCGATGCCGGTGCCCCACATCTTCGCGCTCAGCCGCAACGGTGCGCTCCATACGCCGCTCGCCGATCCCTCGAACTGCACTGTGCCGTCGCCGGTCGCGACCGAACGATCAAGACCGAGCAGAGCGAGCAACGCATCGCCGCGTTCCACGGCGAGCCTTGTTTCGACACTCACCTCGCTGCGGCCGAGCGCATTCAAATCGAAGCTGCGGAGCGCGGCGAGCTCGGGCTTCACGCTGACGGTGGCCATGCCATTGAGCAGCGGAGCGTTGAGCTCGATGGCGGCACGCGCCTCGGCGAGCGTGGCCTTTGCGCCATTCTTGTCGATGTCGAGTTGAAGTTTCAGGCGCGCCGGTCCCGGCACGGTCGCGGCCACATCCAGCCGCGAAGCGAGCGCCGGCGCGAGCGGCGCGATCATCGCAGTGACCTGGCCGAGCGAAGCGGCGTTCGCATTGAGCGTCAGCCGGCCGGTGGCCTCCACGCGATCGAAATTGCCGGAGCCTTCGACCGTCACGCCGCCGGGCTGGCCGAACTTCAACTGATCCAGCATCAACGTCTTCGGGCTGTAGCCGAATTTCGCATAGAACGGCTTGAGCTCCTGCCCGGCTGAAACGGCGCGGCCGATCTCGAGCGAGACCGCCGCTTCATCCGGCCAACTCGCGTCCGGCCCCGCAAGCGACCGGATGAATGCGCCAGCCGCATCCAGGTCGAGCCGTTCCGCCTTGAGCGCGGCTTCGAGGCGCGTACCCCGGGGCGGGCGCGGCGCCGACAGCGCGAGGCGGCCCTCGATCGCACCGCCATCGATCTCTGCGTTGAGCGCATCGATCGCGATGCGCCCCTCGGTCATGCTCACGTCGCCGATCACCCGCAGCGGTTTTTGCGTGCGGCGGACCACGTCATTGCGGCCCTGCAACCAGGCGAGCAGCGCATCGGGATCGGCGCAATCGATGTTGAGCGTGCCGGCGAAGTTGCCCTGCGCTGATGATTTCGGGTTGTTGGTGAAGGAAACCTGGGTCGTGCCGGGCGCACGCATGTCCAACCGGTCGATCGCCCAGGACGCGCTATCGCCGCGCATGGCGAGCGATACATTCTGCAGTGGACGTCCGCCCAGCATGATCTGCTCGGTGCTGGCCTCGATCCTGGTCCTGATCGGCGCACGCGGCATCTCCGCCATCGCGGCGAGCAGCGCCGACAGCATCCGCGACGGCGCGGCGACATTGCCGTCTTTCGCATCGTCCCTCGCGTTGTCCCTTGCCAGCAACTTGTCGGCATCGATCTGGCGCGCGGTCAGGACGGCGCGCAGCAGCGGGGCCGCACCGAACCTGACATCGCCGAGACCTGCGAGCTTCATCGCGCGCTCCTCGGCCCCGTAGCTCGCCTCGATCTGCTCGAGCTGCGCACCGGCATGGTCGGCCTTGACCCTGGCCGACACCCGCCAGGGCGCGGCGGCGCTTTCCGCGCCCTTCTTCGGCGGCGGCGTCGCCAGCACCACCATCCCGTCGAATTTCGGCACGCGCGCTTCGAAAACGAGCAGGCCTTCGAGATCGATCGACAATGGTCGCTGCGCCGGATCGACGGTCAGGTGAACGCGGGTATTGCTGCCGTCGGGGCTCTGGCCGGAGGAGACGCGAAACGGGTAGCGCGTCCCGTCGACGGTGAAGCTGCCATCGCCGCGCACCGAACCCGCGAGCGAACGAACGTCGCCGGAGAAGGCGATGTCGTTCAGCTCCAGCGTGCCACGGCTTGCCGCATCATGCAGCGCGATGCGGCCGGTGAGGTTGAGGCGGTCGACGGCGAGCGAAGCAAGATTGGAGCTGCCGTTGGAGACCGGCCAGTCGATCCGGCCCTGCAGGTCGAGGCCGAGGTCGAGCGCCAAGCCCTCGACGGTGAGCTCGTTGGCGCGCCATTCGCCGCGCATCAATTCGCCGAGCGAGAACTCGACATCGAGCTTGTCGGCGCGAACCTTGCCGAGATCGTTGGCGCCGCCGACCACGACCGAGCGCAGCCGCAGCGTCGGCGTTGGCAACAGCCGCGCATCCAGCGCGCCCGACACCCGCACCGGGGCGCCGATCACCCTGGACGCCTCGGCCTCGAACTGCGGCCGAAACTGGTTCCAATCGATGAAAAACGGCCCGATCAGCGCGGCTATCAGCGCAAGTATGAAGGCAATCGCCAGTCCGAGCAGGGTCGTCTGCACGGGGTCTCCTCTTGGACAACCCCCGGCGCGGACGGCCCAGCCGCCTCCCCGCCGGAGCACGCCATATATAGAGACAAGTATGGCGAAGTCACAGCAAGCTAAAGTGACAGCTTGACGCTTGCTCAATCACCAGCTTGCGGGGAGCCGCTTCAAGCCGCGCAGCACGAAGGTCGGCCGCCATTCCGGATTCTGGGGATCGTCGAGCCGCAGGTCCGGCAGCCGGCGCAGCAGAGTCGAGATCGCGACCTCCGCCTCGATCCGCGCGAGCTGGGCGCCCAGGCAGAAATGGATGCCGCCGCCAAAGGAGAGCGGCTTGACGTTGGGCCTCGTGATATCGAGCCGGTCCGGCCGGTCCGGATAGACCGCGGGGTCGCGGTTGGCCGAGCCCAGGAGACACAGCACGGTCTCGCCCTTCGGGATGCGTTTTCCGCCGAGGTCCTCGATATCGTCCAGCGCCACCCGCCCGGTGAGCTGCACCGAGGAGTCGTAACGCAGGAACTCCTCGATGGCGTTGGTGATCAGCGACGGATTGGCCTTCAGCAGCGCAAGCTGATCGGGATTGCGGTAGAGCGCGAGCAGCCCGTTGCCGATGAGGTTGACGGTGGTCTCGTGGCCCGCGCCGAACAGCAGGATGATGTTCGCCGTCATCTCCTCGTTGGAGAGCTTGTCGCCCGCTTCCTCGGCCTGAATCAGTTGCGAGGTCAGGTCGTCGCCGGGGTTGCGGCGGCGCATCTCGAACAGCTGCTCGAAATACATCTTCGCCATCGCGTTGCTCATGTTGGCCTGCGCGATCTCCTCCGGCGTCAGCGGCACGGGGTCGAGAATGCGGCCGCCGTCGCGCGAGCCCTTGTAGAAGACCTCGCGATGTTCCTCCGGGATCCCGAGCATGTCGCAGATGATGGTCACCGGCAGGCGGAACGCAAAATCCTCGATCAGATCCATGTGGCCCTGGCCTGCGACGGCATCGAGCGTCTGGTCGACCACCTGCTGGATGCGGGGGCGCATGTCCTCGACGCGGCGCGCGGTGAAGGCCTTCACCACGAGGCCGCGCAGACGGGTGTGGTCCGGCGGGTCCTGCTGCAGCATCCAGTGGCTCATGCTGCGGAAGATCGGCTCGTCCATGATCTTGCCGCCGTAGCGGCGAACGGTGCGGTCGACATAATCCTTGCCGAAACGCTTGTCGCGCATCACGAGGCTGACATCGACGTGGCGGCTCGCCACGAACGCGCCATGCGCGTTGACATGCATGGGGTCGGTAGTCCGCAGCCGCTCGTAATGCGGATAGGGATCCCGGATGAAATCCGGCGACAGCGGATTGAACAGCGGATCGCTCGCGGCGGTCTGCACATGCTCGTTCATGGTGACCTCATCCGGTTGAATGCAACTCGATACACTGTTGTATCGAGTTGCATTCTGCCTTAAAATGCACCGATGTCAAGAGTTCGGACCCGCCCCACAAGAGACGAAACCTGCGACAAACTGTTCGAGGCGGCCGCGCGCGTGTTCGAGGAGCAGGGCATCGGCGGCGCCAGCATCGAGGCGATCGCGGCCGCGGCCGGCTTCTCACGTGGCGCGTTCTATTCGAACTTCAAGAGCAAGGACGAGTTGATCATCGCCATGCTCGAAGATCACGTCGACCGCTCGATCCGGCGCAACCGCGACCTGCTGGCGCAACACGGCAACATCGAGGATTTCCTCGAGGCGCTAAAGAACATGGACCGCAAGCAGGACCCGCTCGGCCGCGCTCCCCTGCTCCATATGGAGATGATCCTGTATGTGGCGCGCGCCGAGAAGCGGCGGCCTGAACTCGCCAAGCGCCTGCGCGCGCTGCGCAAGCTGATCGCCGACATCGTCGAGACCACGTCGAAACACTCCGGCGGGCCCGGCGCGCTCAATCCGGCCTGGACCGGCGCGATCCTGCTCGCGCTCGAAGACGGCTTCCGCCTGCACCGGCTGATCGATCCCGAGACCACGCCGGCGGACAGTTTCCTGCGCGCCGTCGGCGATCTGCGGCGGGCGATCGGGATCATCGCCAACTCGTGACGCATACCTACTCCGCAGGGGCCGGCCGCAGCTTGCCGGCCACCGCGCGCACGCGTCCGGGCGAGGCCCGCCAGATCGCAAACGCCGACAGCAGGCTCACGCCGATGCCGATCGTGAATGCAATCGTGTAGGTGCCGGTCACGTCATGCAGCAGGCCGGTGACCCACGGCCCGGCCGCGCCGCCCGCCAGCGCGGAGAACATGATGGTGCCGAAGATGCTGCCGTAATTGGCTCCTTGAAAAATCTCCAGCACCACGGCGCCCATGATCGAGGTCAGGCCGTAGCCGAGCGCGCCTTGCGTGAACACCATGAGATAGACCAGCCACAGGCTCGGCTGATACTTGAGCCCAATCAGCGCCGCGAAGCAGATCGCAAAACCGAGGCACGAGATCGCCCAGATCGCCTCGCGCCCGATGCGGTCCGAGGCGTGGCCGAGCACGATCTGGCCGGGAATGCCGAGCAGGCTGACGACGCCGAGCGCCCAGACGCCGACGTTCGGACTAAAGCCGATGTCGAGCAGGAATTTGGTCTGGTGCACCTGCACCGCGTACCAGATGTACAGGCCGCAGAAATAGCCGAGCGCGATCCACCAGAACCGCGCCGTGCGCAGTGCGCGCGGCAGCGTCCAGTCGGTCGCGGCCCAGGCGGGATCGACAATGTTGGAGACGGGTTTTGGCGCAGAGGCGTGCGGCGCGGCGTCGCCATCCGGCAGCAGGCCGACGTCTTCGGGGCGTTTTCGCAATAGAAGATTGATCGGCGCGAGCACGATCAGCACCATCAGCCCCATCGCGGTGCATGCCGTGCGCCAGCCGGTCTGCTCGATGATGTACTGCACCCAGGGGAGCAGCGTGACCGAGCCGATGCCGACACCGGCGAAGGCAATGCCCATCGCGAGCCCGCGGCGGCGGATGAACCAGTTCGGCAGAAACAGCGATTGCCCGGAATAGCCGAGGCAGACGCTTCCGGCGCCGACCATGACGCCGATCGTCACGTAGAGATGCCACGGCTCGTGCGTCAGCGGCGCGAGCAACAGCCCACCTCCCATCAGAGCGACGCCGACTTCCATCACCGCGCGCGGACCGGCGCGGTCCATCAGGCGACCGATCAGCGGGCTGACGATTCCGGAGACGACAAAGCCAAAGGAGAAGGCGCCCGCGGTGACGCCGCGCTCCCAGCCGAACTCGGAGATGATCGGCGGAAAGAACAGCGAGAACGCCGTGCGCGCGTTCACGCCGATCGCCATGGTGATGAAGGTGACGGCAACGACGACCCAGCCGTAGAAGAACGGAAGCCGTGCGCGTGGTTCCGTCACGGCCGGCGCGTCCAGTGTTCGGCATTGACGGCGCCGACCGGCGCTTCGCCCTTGATGATCGCGGCGACCTGCCGCACGGTTTCCAGCGCCTGGTGCTCGATCGCCTGCGGCGTCAACCCACCGATATGCGGCGTCGCGATGACGTTGGGCAATTTGGCGAGCTCCGGCATCGGCATCTGGTCCGGCGCGCGGCCGACATCCATCGCCGCGCCCGCGATGCGGTTTTCGCGCAAGGCGCCCGCAAGCGCCGCCTCATCGACCAGATTGCCGCGCGACAGATTGATGAAGAAGGCGTGTTTCTGCATCCGCGCCAGCGCCGCCTGCCCTATCAGGTTTTCGGTCTGCTCGTTGGCGATGGCGAGGCACACGACGTAATCGGCTCCGGCGAGCATTTCCTCAAGCGGAAGATGCTTGATCGCGGGATCGTCGATGGTCGCAAAGGGATCGGCGACCAGCACCTCCATGCCCAGCGCTTTCGCGAGCGGGGCGAGATAGCGGCCGATGCTGCCATAGCCGATGATGCCGATGCGGCTGCCGGCGAGCTGCCGACCCGTCACGACGTCGGGCGCGCGGCCGGCGTGATAGTCCGCCGTCGCGCGCGACACGCCGCGCGACAGGTCGACCATGAAGCCGATCGCAAGCTCCGCCACCGCCGGCACGAAACCTGGCGAAGCGCGCGTCACCAGCACGCCGACCTCGGACGCGGCCGCCACATCGATGTTGCGGATATCGACGGCGCAGCGGACCATCGCGCGCAATTTCGGCAATTGCCGAAAGATCTCGCCCCTGCCCTCGGTCACGCGATCGGCGACGATGATGTCGACGTCCTGCGCGGCCCTGACAAGACCGGCCGCATCGAGCGCATCAGCCCCTTCGTGCAGCTTGACGTCGGCGAGGTCGCGCAGGCCGTTGAGCGCCCGCTCTCCGTAATATTGCCGCCGGAAGTCCGGCGTGGGGGTCAGCAGGACTTTCAAGGGTTCCTCAAATCAATAACCGAAGGCGCGCGGCAGGGCCGTCGAGATCTCAGGCACGAAGGCGACCACCAACAGGCACAGGAACAGCAGGCCAAGATAGCCCATAATCGGCTTGACCGTCTGCTCGATCGGTACATTGCCGATCAGGCAGGCGCCGTAAAGCCCCAGGCCCAGCGGCGGCGCAAACAGCCCGATTCCCATCGCAATCACCAGCACCACGCCGAAATGCAGGGGGTCGATGCCGAGCTTGACAGCAACTGGCAGCAGCAGCGGTCCGAAGATGATCAGCGCCGCCGCGCCTTCCAGCACCGAGCCCATCACGATCAGCACTGCGATCGACAGCAGCATGAACAGCCAGACGCCGTTGGTCTTCGACAGCGCCAGCATCGTGTCGCCGACCATGTGCGGCACCTGCTGGAGCGTGAGAATGAAGGCAAGCGACTGCGCGGCGGCGACGATGAACAGCACGAGCCCCGAGCGCGTCGCGGCGTGAACGAAGCATTGCGCCGCGGATCTAAAGCCGAGCTCGCGGAACACGACAATGCCGACCACGATGGCATAGAGCGCGGCGAAGGCCGAGATTTCGGTCGCGGTGGCAAAGCCGCTCTTGAAGCCAAAGAAGATCATGAAGATCAGGCCGAAGGACGCGATCGCGCCGGTCCACAGGCCGGTTACGGCCACACGCGGCTCGGCATCGTCAGTCGCTGCAGGACGCCGGCCAAAGATCACCGACACCGCGATCAGCGCCAGCGCCATCAGCCCGGCTGGAAAGAGACCGGCGACGAACAGGCCACCGATCGAGAGGTTGGCGACGAAACCGAGGATGATGAGGTTGATGCAGGGCGGAATGGTCTCGGCCATCACCGCAGAGGCGGCAAGCAGCGCCACCGCGCTGCCGGGATTTTGTTTGGTCCGCCGCGCGGCGGGAATCAGCACCGAACCGACGGCGGCGACATCGGCCATCTTCGAGCCCGAGATGCCCGAGAACAGCACCATGGACATGACCATCACGACATTGAGCCCGCCGCGGAGGTGGCCTACCGCGCGCTGCAGCAGCTCGATCAGGCGCACCGACATGCCGTTGGCTTCCATGAGGTAGCCGACCAGGATGAAGAAGGGAATCGCGAGCAGCACGAAATTGTCGATGCCCCGCGCCATCTGCTGGGCGAAGATGACGCCGGGCAGCGTGCCTTCGACCCAGATGAAGGTCAGCGCCGCCAGCGCCAGCGCAAAGCCGATCGGCAGGCCGCCGAACAGGGTGACGAAGAAGCCGACCAGCATCAGCGTGCCCGACGAGGGCACTGAATTCGGCGCAAAGGCGTCCCAGGCGAGATAGAGGCCCGCGATAAGCGCCGTGACCACGATCCCGGCGATCATGTCGCGCAGCGGGCGGTCGCGGAAGATGTCGAGCGCGAAGATGGTCATGAACAGCGCGCCGACGCCCATCGGATAGAACGTCAGTTCCAGCGGCAGGCCGGAGCCGGTGGTTTGTCCCGCCGTCAGGCCTCCCATCTTGAGCGCGTTGAAGGCGACATAGCCCGCGATCACGGTCATCAGGAGCGCGGCGACGGAATCGATCGCGGTACGCACCGATGCCGGCACCAGGTCGACGAAGAACCGGACGCCGGGATTGTCGCCGCGGGCGAGCGCGCTGGCGGCGCCAAAGAAGCTCGAGCCGACCATCAACCCGCGCGCGACATCGTCCGACCACTCGACCGGCGCATTGAACCAGTAGCGCAGTCCCACCGACACGCAGACGACCAGGAGGTCGGCCACAAGCAGGATCGCGGCGACGGCATCGCTGACCGCAAGCAGCGCGGCGATGGCCCAGTGGCGCCCGGCCGGCGCGGCGCCTGACGTCATTTCCTTAACCTCAGGCCTGGGTGGCGCGGATCGCGTCAACCACCGCCTTGGCCTCGGGGCGCGCCTTGATGAAATTGTCGGTCTGCGGCAGCACGCGCTTGCGGAACGCTTCCTTGTCGCATTCGACCACGACGACGCCCTTCTCCTGGAGGGTCGTGAGCGCTTCCTTCTCGACCCCGAGCCCGTGGGCGCGGGTGTCGATCGCGGCCTTCTGCGCGGCGTCGAGAAAGCCCTCGCGCAATTTCGGATCCATGCGCTGGAAGGTCGCGTCGCTGAAATAGGTCGCCAGCGGCGAGAAGATGTGCTGCGTCAGCGCGTAGTTCTTCGCGGTCTCGTAGAACTTGCTGGCGAGGATGGTCGGCGGATCATGCTCGAGTCCGTCCAGCACGCCGGCCTGCAACGCGGTGTAGATTTCGCCGAAAGCGAGCGGCGTCGCCGCCGCGCCCATCAGGCGGAGGCATTCGGTGATGATCGGATTGGGCAGCGTCCTGATCTTGAGGCCTGCGAGGTCCTCCGGCGTCTTCACCGGCTTCTTCGACAGCACGCTGCGCGCGCCGAAATTATAGGACCAGGCGATGACGCGGATGTTGGCGCCCTTCAAGAGCGCCTCCTCGATCGGCTTCGCCGCGCCGCCGTCGAACGCCTTGGTCTGCTGCTGGTAGCTGGTGAAGAGGTAGCCGAGGTCGAAAGTGCCGACCAGCGGCACGAGATTCGCCGAGATCGACGAGCCTGACACCATGAGGTCGATGACGCCGAGCTTCACGGAATTGATGACGTCGATTTCCTGGCCGAGCTGGTTGTCGGGGAAGAAGGTGACGTCGATCTGCTCGCCGAGCCCGTTCGTCTTGATGTGCTTGACGAGGTTGTCGTAGTAGACGCGGCCGTTGGCATATTTGGGATCGTTGGGCAGCGACGAGGAGCATTTGAGCTTCAAGGTCGCGGCTTCGGCGCGGCCGACGATCGCGGGCGAGAGCGCAAGCCCCGCAGCGGCCGCCGTCGACGACTTGATGAAGGTGCGACGGCTGACAGGCACGATCTTCATGGTGCTTCCTCCCCGAAATGCTTCTTGTTCGTGGGCCGCGATCGCGGCCGCGGCGTGTTGATCGAACTGTAGGGCCAAAGCCTCCGCGCGGGCAAGGGCGCGCACCATTCCCGATCGTGTATCGATCAATGCTCACCGCGCATTGATCCGCGACATCATGCCCGTGTGCGCCCCGTCATTGCGAGGGAAGCGAATTAATCCGGACCGCACCCGCGGAGACTATCTGGATTGCTTCGTCGCTGCGCTCCTCGCAGTGAGGTAGACATGCGGAGCCCCTGATGTCGCTATCGCTCATCCGAGCCAACGCATCCGAAGGCTACGCCTCCAGTGCGTGGCTCTCGTGGCCGAAATAGGCGCGCTCCAGCCGCTTCGGCAGGTCGCTTCCGCCCGTCGGCGCTTCCAGCGCGATATTGCCCTGGACCAGCGCATAGACGCGATCGGCCGCGGCGAGCGCCTTTTCCAGCAACTGCTCGACCAGCAGCACGGCGGTTCCCTGCTTCTTCAATTGTCCGATGACGTTGAGCACGCGGTCGACCAGCACCGGCGACAAGCCGGCGGAAGGTTCGTCGAGCATCAGGAGACGCGGCCGGCGCACCAGCCCCTGCGCCACCGTCAGCATCTGTTGCTGCCCGCCCGAGAGCGCGCCGCCGCGCTCGTGGCGCTTCTCGGCGATCTCGGGAAAGAACGACAGCGCCTCCTCGACGCGCCCGGCACGCTCGCTGCGCGGCAAATCGTAGGCGGCGAGCAGCAGATTGTCGGTGACGGAAATCTGCGTGAACACGCGATGACCTTCGATGACGTGCACGAGGCCTGCGCGCGCCGCCTCGCGCGGGGAAATGTTGGTGATGTCATGGCCGTCGAAGGCCACCTTGCCGGCATTGACCGGCAGCAGACCCGACAGCGCGCGGAGCAGCGTGGTCTTGCCCGCGCCGTTGGGCCCGAGCAGCGCCACCACCTCGCCGGCCGCAATCGAAACGTCGACGCCGTGCAGCACGCGGATCTTGCCGTAGCCGGATTCGAGCCGCGTCACCGAGAGCAGAGGTTCAGCCGCCGAGGTAAGCACTGACAACCTCCTTGTGGACGCGAATTTCGGCGGGCGTGCCGGCGGCGAGCGTGCGGCCGAGATTGAGCACGGTGACGTGGTGGCAGATGTCGAAGATCAGGTCGGCGTGGTGCTCCACCAGCAACACGCCGGTGCCGCGCGCGCAGATCGCCTTGATCAGTTCGGCCAGCCGCTCGATCTCGTCGTTGGAAAGGCCGGCCGCGGGTTCATCGAGCAGGAGAAAATCCGGGTCGAGCATCAGCGCGCGCGCGATCTCGATGAAGCGGAGCTCGCTGTGCTGCAGCCGGTCGATGCGCACATCGGCGAGCGTCTCGAGGCCGACGACGCCGAGCAGCGCGCGTGCTTTCCCTGCGAGCATCTTCTCGTCCTGGCGGTTGCGCGGCAGGGCCAGCAGCGCCTCGAGGAAGGTCGCCCTGCCCTCCACCGTGCCGCCGATCATGACGTTCTGCAGCACCGAGGCTTCGCCGACCACGCGCGGGGTCTGGAAGGTGCGCGCGATGCCGCGGGTCGCGCGCAACGCCGGCATGCCCGGCGGCAGCGAGTCGGCGCCCAGCGTCATCGTGCCGGCCTTGGCCGCGTAGTAGCCGGATATGACGTTGAGCGTCGTGGTCTTGCCGCTGCCGTTCGGGCCGATCAGGCCGTGGATCTGGCCCGGCGCCACGTCGAGGTCGAGGCCGTCGATCGCCTTCACATTGCCGAAGCTCAAGGAGACGCCGCGCAGCGAAAGCCGCCTGTCGCCCTTGCTCCGCCGCACGATGTCGGCGAGCGCGGCGGGACGCGGCAAAATCGCGCGGTTGCTTGCGAGCGGACGGCGGTTGCGGAAATCGAGCAGCGCCGCGATGCCGCCCGGCATGACCAGCACGATCAGCAGCAGCAGTACGGCATAGAGGAAGGTCGACCATGCCGCGAGCGGTGCTGCGATCTCCGGCAGGATGGTGAGAATCGCCGTGCCGAGCAGCGGCCCCAGGATCGAGCCGCGGCCGCCGATCAGGATGGCGATGAAGAACAGCACCGAGAGGTCGAAAGTGAAGGCGTCCGGCGTGATGTAGGTCTGCAAGGTCGCGAACAGGCCGCCGGCGACGGCTGCGCAGGCGCCGGCAAGCAGGAAGATCGCGATCAGCATTTTCGGCTTGGAGATGCCGGTTGCTTCGGCGGCGACTTCCGCGTCGCGCACGGCGATCAGCGCGCGGCCGAAGCGGCTGCGCGCGACATTGGCGCTGAGCCAGGTGGTGAAGGCGGCAATGCCGATGCAGAGGAAGTAGAAGCCCCAGGCGGTGTTGAACGGCGCGGGGAATTCGGGACCGGCAATGCCGATGCCGCCGCCGGTGACGCTCTGCCAGGCCAGCGCGATCTGCGTGACGATGGTGGCGAAGCCGAGCGTCGACATCGCGAAATAGAAGGTGCGCAGCCGCAGCGCCGGCAGGCCCACGATGACGCCGAAGATCGCGCCCACGATCGCTGCGATCGGCAGCGCGGCAAATACCGGCACCGCGGGCATGACATTGCCCGCGACCAGGACGCTCGTGGTGTAGGCGCCGAGCGTCAGCAGCGCGACATAGCCGATCGCAAGATGGCCGGCAAAGCCGACGATCAGATTGAGGCCGGACACCAGCACCCAGTAGATCGCCATACGGGTGCCGATCAGCGCCCAGTAGTCGTTGCCGATCAGCGGCAGCAGCAGCGCCAGCGCGAGGATGCCGAGGAACGGCGCGACATGCGGCAGCGCCGCGCGCCAGGCGCCGGCCTCGCTCCGTTCGTGCGATGCGGTGACCGCCGTCATCACACTCTCCGCGCGGTGGCGCCGCCGCCGAACAGGCCTTGCGGCGCCGCGAGCAGGACCACGATGAACAGGGTGAACACGGCGACCGAGGAGAAGATGCCGCCGACCAGGAAGTTGGCGGCTTGCTGGAACAGGCCGAGCGCGAGCCCTCCGACAATCGCGCCCCGGTTATTGCCGAGCCCGCCGAGCGCGACCGGCACGAAACCGTAGAAATTCAAGAGCGCGCCGTTGGCGAAGAAGGCGAGCAGCAACTGCCCGCCGGAAAACCCGGCGACGCCGCCGATGACCCCCGCCAGCGCGTAGCTTGCGATGCGCAGATTGCGCTCGGGCAGGCCGAGCGCGCGCGCGGCGAAGTTGTCCTCGGCGATCGCGACAAAGGCGCGGCCGACCAGCGTGCGACGATAGAGATATTCCAGCGCGAGAATCGTGAGCGCGCAGGCCACGACCGGCAGCCAGAATTTCTCGTCCCATATGCCGCTGCCGAGCCCGAACAGCTTCGGGAAGGGCTGCGGCTCGGTGCCCCATTTGATCGCCGCGACCTGCTGGATCATCAGCGCAAGCGCAAGCGTCGACAGCACGTAGAGATGCTGGTCGAGGCTTTTCAGCACGGGCCGGACCGCCACGAATTCGGTGATGACGCCGATGATCGCGCAGCCGATGAGCGTGAGCAGGAAGCCGGCCCATATCGGCAGGCCGAACTTCAGCATGAACATCGAGCCGAACACGCCGCCGAGCATGGCGAGCTGGCCCGCGGTGAAGCTCATCACCCGCGAGGTCGAGAACATGGTGTTGTAGGTGACCCCGACGAGCGCGTAGATCGCGCCCGCCGCCAGTCCCGATGCGATGATGGAGGCGAACATGGGCGTGCCCCTCGCCTATATATCAGGAGTATCCCGGCGCCAGCGCGAAGGTGCCGTTCTTCGCCGTGCTTGCCTCCGACATCACGACTTCCTCTGTCAGATAACCGTTATGCTGCGTCGGCGACCAGCTGTAGTTGCCGAAATAGCCCGGATATTTGCTCTGCGCATTGAGGAAGGCGATGATGCCCGGCCCGTCGGTCGAGCCCGACGTCTCGACCGCCTTCGCGAACAGCTCGATGGCATCGACGCCGCCGGCGACCCACCACAACAGCGTGTCGTTCAGCGCCACGTTGGCCTTGATCAGCCGCGCGACCAGATCCTCGCTCTTCGGCGGCAGCTTGCCGGAGGCATCATAGCTGCAGCTCTTGTAGCCGATCGCATACACCTTCTTCCAGTTTTCCGGCTTCTCGACCAGGCCGGCGAGTTCACCCGACGCCATCGAGGGATGGCCGACGAACGGCACGTCCCAGTTCATGGCCGCACGGGTGTTGAACATCCGCGCTTCAGCGCCGGTCGAGACGCTCCACACCACGATCGCCTCGGCGCCGGCATTCTTCATGCGCAGCATGTCGGGGGTCATGTCCGGCTGGGTCGCATCGATATTGGCCGAATAGACCACGTCGGCGCCGTCCTTCTTGAACGCCGCCACGGAAGCGCCGACCGCGGTGACGCCATAGCCGGTGGTGTCGCCGACGACCGCGACCTTCTTCGCTTTGAGGATGTTGAGACAGTAGTTGCGGACCGCATCGTCCCATTGGCTGTTCGACGGCGCCATGCGGAAAGCGTTGGGGTATTTGGCAACGTCGATCAGCGTCTCGACCACGCAAGGATGGATGTTCGGCATTTTCGCGCGCGCCATGATCGGCGTGGTGGCGAGCGCCTCGCCCGAATTGAACGGCCCCCAGATGCAGTTCACCTTGAGCTGGCTGATCATCTCCTGGGTCGCGTTCACCGCCTTGGTCGGATCGCCCTGGGTATCGCGCATGACGATCTCGATCTTGCGGCCCTTGACACCGCCGGCTGCGTTAATGGCGTCGACCGCGAAAGCGACGCCACGATTGAAACCCTGGGTCGGCGCGGAGGCCGGGCCGGTGATTGCCGCGAGATTGCCGATCTTGATCGTCTCCGACTGGGCGATGGCAGGCGCCGGAAAGGAAAACCTTGCCGCGCCCAATGCACCGGCGCTGCCCAATAATACGTCACGACGTGAAATTGCCATCATAATGCTCCCGTTCGTTTCCTTTCGGCGCCCGTCTTTGGCTCGCGGGCGTCCGTTGCGCTTTGGTCTTCGGTTGAGGCCGGATTTATCTGGAGCGCCAAGTTGAGCCTGACGCGCGGCGAATGTCCAGAGCCTCCCGGTCGCATCAAGCGGCGCGGTTTTGCTTGCGACGCGCCCGACTTTCGAACAGTCGGTCTCGGCTGTCATGCCTATCCAGTAGTATATCTGCGCATGGGCACGGCGCGTCGGGAATACTGGAATGGCGCGCGCACGCGGCCCCGCCACACCGCCCGGTTTCGCTCGCGTGATGCCTCCCCCATTGCTTGATGCGGAAATGCTGTAATCTGCGTCCCAATCAGGCAGCGGGAGGATTCGAACCGATGGCGCAAGACGCGAGGGCGAAGAAATCCTGGCCGTTGTTTTCCTCGCTGGCGTCGTGGCGGGCGGCCGATTTGCCGGGCGATCTGATCGCGGGGTTGACGCTCGCCGCGATCGCGATCCCCGAGCAGATGGCAACCTCCCGGCTCGGCGGTTTCGAACCGCAGATCGGCTTCTTCGCCTTCATCGCGGGCTCGATCGGCTTTGCTTTGCTGGGCGCCAACCGCTTCCTCTCCTGCGGCGCCGACTCCACGATCACCCCGATCTTCGCCGGCGGGCTGGCGGCGCTCGCCGCGACCGGCTCGCCCGATTATTCGGCGCATGCGATCGCGCTGGCGCTGATCGTCGGCCTGATGCTGGTGGGCAGCGGCATCTTCAGGCTCGGCGGCATCGCGAACCTCTTGTCGGTGCCGGTGACGGTCGGCTTCCTCGCCGGCATCTCCGTGCACATCCTGGTGTCGCAATTGCCCGGCGTGATGGGAATCGAATCGCCCACCGGACCGACGCTCGACCGCATCGGTGCGATCGCGGAACATATCGGCCAGTCAAACCTCTATACGATCTGCCTCGGCTTCGGCGTGCTGGCGGTGGTGATCGTGTCCGAGACGATCAGCGCCAAAATTCCGGGCGCGCTGATCGGGCTCGTCGCCGCGACGCTGGCGGTGATCGTGGCGGGGCTCGAGGCCAAAGGCGTGAAAGTGGTCGGCACCGTGCCCGCCACCTTGCCGAAGCCGGTGCTGCCCGATCTCGCGCCCGAGCAATGGGTGCGGCTGGTGCCGCTCGCCTTCGTAATCACGGTCGTGGTGATGGTGCAGACAGCGGCGACCACGCGCTCCTTCCCCTCCGATCCCGACAAGCCCGCCGATGTCGACCGCGATTTTCTCGGCGCGGGCGCGGGCAGCATCCTCGCCGGCATCTTCGGCGCGTTTCCGGTGAATGCGAGCCCGCCGCGCACGGGCATCGTCTCGGAGACCGGCGGCAAATCGCAATTGTCCGGCCTTGCCGCGGCGGCGATCGTGCTCGCGCTGCTGGCGTTTGGAACCGGATTGTTGAAGCGCGTCCCCGATGCCGCGCTCGGCGGCATCCTGTTGTTCGTGGCGCTGCGCATCATCCGTGTGAAACAGATCGTCACCATCTATCGGCAGTCCTTTGCCGAGTTCCTGCTGATCCTCGCCACCGCGGCGCTCATCATCGTGCTGCCGATCCAGCAGGGCGCGGCGCTCGGCATCATCCTGTCGCTGCTGCACGGCATCTGGAGCACGACGCGCGCCAGGCTCGTGGAATTCGACCGCGTGCCCGGCACCACGATCTGGTGGCCTGCGCATCCGCACATCGCAGGCGAGCGCCTGCCCGGCGTCGCCGTGGTCGGCATGCAGGCGCCGCTTTCCTTCCTCAACGCGCCGAGCTTCCGCAGCGACGTGGCGAAGCTGGTGCAGGATTCGAGGCCGAACCTGCTGGTGATCGAGGCGAGCGGCATGGTGGAGATCGACTTCACCGCAGCGCAAGTGTTGCTGGAGCTGTTCAAATCATGCCGCGAGGAGGGCGCGACGATAGCCATGGCACGGCTGGAATCGACCCGCGCGCAGGAAGCGTTCGAGCGCTTCCGCCTCTACGACGCGCTGCCGAGGGAGCATGTCTTCCACAGCGTCGATGAAGCCGTCCGCAAGCTCGCGAAATAAGAGCGCGCGCCGCTCCACCCCCGTCCTGAGGGCCGCGCTTCGCGCGGAGCCGTTGGCGCCTCCTCACCATGAGGCTCATGCAGCTCACTGCCGCAGCGCTGGATGATCGGCCAGCATGCCGTCGCGGATCGACGGCGTCTGGATCGCGCGGAACAAAATCCGCGACGTTCGGGTGTCGTTGGCGCGAAGGCAGAACTCGACGATGTCCTTGACGGCCGCGTCGCGCATCAGCTCGTCGGTGATCTTCATCGCGATTTCCATCGCGGCCTTGCCGGCGCGCTGGAAGCGCGCGCTTTCGTCCTCGTGCTTCCTCTGAACGCCGCGCTTGCTGTCGTCGGCGCGGCCACCGACAAAATCGGCGCTGTCGGCGGCGGAGCGGCAGATGTTACGGATCCGCTCCGCGGCCTCGATGTCGCCGAGCGGCCATTCGATCGCTTCGTCCCAGACTTCCCTGGGTTTTTCCCTGGCAAACCACCGCATCGCCTGACCCGTGTACGGCGCGCAGCATAAACGGCCGGGACGGCGCGCGCTACGCCGCCGGCACGTTCTTTCCGGGGGTTGAAGATATTTTGCGGACCGGGTGCGCTTTTTGGTGCACGCTTGTCATCGGGCGCCGCGGCCGGCAGATCCGTCAGCTCGTGCGCTTTGCCCCGATCGTCTCGAATTGGGCCTTCTGCTCCTCGCTCAGCGTCGCCAGGAAATCGTCCAGCGCGGGGGCGACCTGCTTGATCGCGTCCAGCATGGCGTCGAGCCTGGTATCGGCCGTCGCAAGCCGGTCGGGCGGAGTGAGATTATCATCCGGCTGGCAATCGAAATTCAGCGTGTTCTTGGCGAACGCCGTCATGCGCGAAACTGCGCCCAGTTGCTCGCGCTGCGTCTCGCTCAGGTGCAGCTTTGCCTCGATCTCGGCGGCCGGCCATGGCAGCGCCTCGGGCGGCGTGCAGCTTTGGGCGGCAGGGACTTTTGGCGCGAATGGCGCGCGCTGATCGTTGAGTGCGGCCAGCTCCGCCTTCTGGTCGTCGTCCAACGATTCGTTGAATTCCTCGAATGGCGTCCGTAGGCGTGCGATCGCGGATTTCATCGCTTCCAGGCGCCGCTGCATTGCCGCCAGCCTGCCTGACGGCGTCGACGCGGCCTCGGTCGGGCAAGCCGCGTGGATGGTCTGGGCGGCCTCGACCGATGCTTTGCGGAGATCGTCCAGCATCGCGTGCTGCTCCTCGCTCAGCCGCATCGTCTGCCTGATCTGCTCGATCGGGAGACTGGAAAGCTCGCCGGCGTGATCGCTGCAGACCCGCTCGAGCGAGGGGAACCTGCGAAACTTTCGGCCCTGCGGAGGCGAGACGTAACGGGAGAGCTCGTCCTCGTCGTAGGGCGTAAAGATCGCGGCGTAGATGTCACGATAGCCGTAGCCCCAGAAGCCCATGCCGTCGCCCCAGAACGCATAGCCGTAGATGTCGTAAAGGGCGAACGGCCAGAACAGCGGGCCGACCCATCCATACCCGCCATCGCCGTGCTGCCACCATCCGCTGGCGCCGCGTTGACCGTGCCAGCCTGCCAGGGCGGCGCCGGCCGCGACCTGCACCCGGGCAACCGGCCTCGTGATCCAGTCGGCGCCGCGGGTAATGTCCGTGCGCGGCACCGAGCCGGTCGCCTCCAACCTGACATGCCGGCTGCGCCGGCCATGCACGCCCCGGAGCGCCAGCGAAGCAACGGATCTCACGACGCCGATCGGGCCGCCGCCAATACCGATGCGAAGGCCCCTCGCCTCAACGGTGCTCGATGGCACCGTCGCCAAAATCAACAACGACGCCCCCAAAGCGGCAATTCCAACAGGGAATTTCGACATGGCACCCTCCTGTGCCAGCGCCGTTCAGTGGACGCCGATCGTCAACTGGTTCGCCTTGGTCCGATCGCCTCGAATTGCGCCTTCTGCTCGTCACTGAGTGTTGCGTAGAAATCCTCAAGCGCGGTGCGCACCGATCTCACCGCCTGCAGCATGGTGTCAAGGCGCTTTGCGATGGCCTCCAGCCGCGCGGTCGGCGTCAATATGTCAGCGGGCTGGCACGCGGTCTTGAGGGTGTCGGCAGCACGAGCCGTGGCATCCTGAAGCACCTTGAGCGCGGCGTGCTGCGTATCATTCGGGTGCAGTCTCGTCTCGATCTCGTCGGCCGGCCAGGAGACAGTCGAAGGCGCCGCTGCGCCACAGCCCGGACCAGCGGAGCCGCTGGCGTTGTCGGCGGGAGCTTTCTTGCGCTCGTCCTCGGCGAGCGCGTTGAACCGTGCCTTCTGCTCGTCATCCAGCAGTCCGTAAAGCTTCTCCAGCGGCGGCCGCACCAGTTCCACTGCGGACGTGATCCCCTCGATGCGACGCTGCATGACGGCAAGCCGGCCCGGCGCGGTGGCGGCGATCTCAGTGGGACAGGTCGTCCGAATGGTCTGAGCGGCCTTGATCGAGGCGCCGGCGAGATCGTCAAGAGCCGCGCGTTGCGCTTCGGTTGGCTCAATCGCCTGCGCGATCCGATCAATCGGAAGCCCCGCGATCTCGCGGCTGTCGTCAGCACACATTTGCGCAAATGAAGCGGCACTGCGCTGCCCTCGTCTCGGCGGGCCGAATCCCTGGTAGCCGGAAAGCCCGTCGTAGCCGTAGGGTCCAAACAGGCCGGCATAGATATCCAGATAGCCGTAGCCCCAGAAGCCGGCGCCATCGCCCCAGATCGTGTAATCGTAGATGTCGTAATAAGCGAACGGCCAGAACAGCGGCCCGACCCAGCCATATCCGCCGTTTGGGTGTCGCCACCATCCCTGGACGCCGCCATGCCAGCCGACCACCGCAGCGCCTGCGGCGAGCTGAGCGCGCGCGACTGGACTGCCGAGGATGCGCGCACTCCGCAACGCGCCGTGGTGCGACAGCGAATTCAGGGCACTTCGGACATTGCCGGAACTGACCGCGGCGGCTCTCGCCTGATGGAAGCTTCGCCCGCCATGCCAAGCGCCCCTTCCGCCGCCGAAATGGTGGGCGCCGGCAAAATGTCCGCCGCCATGTCCCCCGCCGTGGAAATGGGCGTGACCGCCGCCAAATCCACCGTGACCGCCACCATGACCGCCACCGCCATGTCCACCGTGGCCCCCGCCGCCATGACCGCCACCGCCGCCCCGCGCAAGTGCCGCGCCGGACAATGCGACCGCCAGCGTGGCAACGGCGACTACCATGGCGAGCTTCGAAACGGCCTTAAACATGGGCACCCTCCAGCGCCGCGGATTCCCCGCAAGACTGGGAACGCCCGATGGAACCAAAAGTTCCGGAGAGGAACCTACGCCGCCGGCACGATCTTTCCGGGATTGAAGATGTTTTGCGGATCGAGTGCCTTTTTTATCGCACGCATGGCGTCGAGCGCCTCCGCGCCAAGCTCGGCTTTCAGGTATTTCTGCTTGCCCTGGCCGACGCCATGCTCGCCGGTGCAGGTGCCATCCATGGATTGCGCGCGCTCGACCAGGCGGTGCATGAACTCCTCGCCGCGCGCCATCTCCTCCTTGTCGTCGACATCGCAGAGCAGCGAGCAGTGGAAATTGCCGTCGCCGACATGACCGACGATCGGCGACAGCAGATTGAGCCGTTTCAGATCCTCCTCGGTCTCGGTGACGCAATCGGCGAGCCGCGAGATCGGCACGCAGACGTCGGTCGCGACCACGCCGGCGCCCGGACGCAGCGCCTTCACCGACCAATAGGCGTCATGGCGCGCCTGCCACAGCTTGGTGCGATCCTCCGGCCGCGTGGTCCAGCTGAAATCGCCGCCGCCGCATTCCCTGGCGATTTCGGCGAAATTTCTGGATTGCTCGGCGACATCGGCCTCGCTGCCGTGGAATTCCAGGAGCAGCAGCGGCGTCTCCGGCAGCGACAGTTTCGAATATTTGTTGCAGCAGCGCACTTGCTCGGCATTGAGCAGCTCGATGCGCGCCACCGGGATGCCGGTCTGGATCGCCATGATGGTGGCCTGGCAGGCGCCGCGCACGGTGTCGAACGAGCAGGCCGCGGCCGCGATCGTCTCGGGAATGCCGCGCAGCTTGATGGTGAGCTCTGAGATGATGCCGAGCGTGCCTTCGGCGCCGATGAAGAGATGCGTCAGGTCGTAACCGGCGGAAGACTTCTTCGCCCGCGTGCCCGTGGTGACGATCTCGCCGTCGCCGCGCACGACCTTGAGCGCCAGCACGTTGTCGCGCATGGTGCCGTAGCGCACGGCGTTGGTGCCGGACGCCCGCGTCGAAGCCATGCCGCCAAGGGAGGCGTCGGCGCCGGGATCGATCGGGAAGAACACGCCCTGGTCGCGCAGATGCTCGTTCAGCGCCTTGCGGGTGACGCCGGGCTCGATCACGCAGTCGAGGTCGTCGGCATGGACCGCCAGCACCTTGTTCATGTCGTGCAAATCGACGCAGATGCCCCCCGCGGGCGCATTGACGTGGCCCTCCAGCGAGGTGCCGGTGCCAAACGCGATGACCGGCACGCCGTGCTTGGCGCAAATCCGCACGGCGTCCTGGATGTCCGCCGTTTCCTGCGCCATCACCACGCCGTCCGGCGGCTGCGGCGGCAGCCAGGTGGTGGTATGGGCGTGCTGGTCGCGCACGGCCTGCGAGGTGATCAGCCGGTTGCCGAAGCGCGCCGCAAGCGCTTCAAGCGTGCTCGCGAGCGCCTGCGGTTCCGGCCGTTTGAGATTCTGGACGGTGGTTGCCACGTGAAAATTCCTCCCCGCTTTGGGCGACCGTGGCAAAGGATATATAAGGGGTCAAGAGAACAAAGGGATGGATATGACGACCGCAATTGCTTTGAAGGATATGCCGTTACCGCCTGCGCCGTTTCTATCGTCGGTGATGCAGATCGAGCCGCAATGGATCGACTATAACGGCCATCTCAACATGGCCTATTACAACGTGATGATGGACCGCGCCGTCGACCAGCTCTGGCTGCATCTCGGCATCGGCCCAAGCTATCTGAAGGAACGCCACGGTTCGACCTTCACCGCGGAAGCCCATGTGCGGTATCTGCGCGAGATCCATCTCGGCGATCCCGTGCAGGTGTCGGTCTGGATGCTCGCCGCCGACGACAAGCGCATCCACACCTTCGAGGAATTGCGGCATGCGACCGAGGGCTGGATCTCGGCGACGTCGGAGAACATCACCCTTCACATCGACATGACGGCGCGGAAGGTCGCACCGTTTCCGCGAGACATCCAGGCCCGCATCGCCGCGGTGCTGGACACCCATGCCGCCCTGCCCCGGCCCGAGGGCACTGGCCGCAAGATCGCCATGCCGGTCAGATAGAAGCGGGCCGCGCCGTCAGGTGGCGAAGGAGGGACGCAACGGACTAACGCGACAATAAGGCTGCCCAAGGCGACAACGTTGCGCCAAAGGGTCCGCGTGCCGTTGACCACCCCGGATCGTTTCGAATATCGCGGCCGGACTTTTCGGGGAGACTTCCATGTCCATTCACCGCCTGTTCGTCATCGCGCTCGTCTTCATCATGTCGGCCTTGCCTTCGATGGCTGCGCCGACCGCCAGCCCCGCGACCTACAAGACCGTCAACGTGAACGGCCTCAATATCTTCTATCGCGAAGCCGGCCCAACCAGCGCGCCGACCATCCTGTTGCTGCACGGCTTCCCGTCATCGTCGCGGATGTTCGATACGCTGATGCCCCTGCTCGCCGACCGCTACCATCTGGTCGCGCCCGATTATCCCGGCTTCGGCAATTCCGAAGCGCCTGCGCCGGAGAGGTTCGCCTACACCTTCGATGCCATCGCCGAGGTCGTCGGCGCCTTCACCGAAGCGCTCCATCTCGATCGCTACACGCTTTACCTGCAGAACTACGGCGGACCGATCGGTTACAGAGTTGCCGTCGCCCATCCGGAGCGGGTGACCGCGCTGATCGTGCAGAACGCCATCGCCCATGAAGACGGGCTCGGCAGGCTGCAGGCCGTGCGCAAGGGTTTCTGGGCGGACCGCGCCGCGAATGAAGCGAAATACCGGGCCGGCCTTGCCTCGGTCGAAACGGCAAGGCTTCGCCATATCGGCGGCTCGCCGCATCCCGAGCGCTATAATCCCGATCTGTGGAAGGATGAAGCCGCGTTCCTGGCGCGTCCCGGCGAAGCCGATATCCAGTCGGACCTGTTCTATGACTTCCGCAATAATCTCGCGGCGTTTCCGGCCTGGCAGAGCTGGTTGCGCGAGCGCCACCCGCCTACTTTGGTGGTCTGGGGTCGCTTTGATCCCGTGTTCGACGTGGCGGAAGTCGCAGCCCTCAAGCGCGATCTGCCCAAGGCGGAGGTGCACGTGCTGGATGCCGGCCATTTCGCGCTCGATGAATCCGTGGGCGACATCGCGAAGCTGATGCGCGGCTTTCTGGGACGGCTGCCGCGTGCCGCGATGAAGCCGGCCGGCTCGCACAGCTGACGGACAGTCAACCGACGTCATTGCGAGGAGCGAAGCGACGAAGCAATCCATAGCCGCATGCGGCCAAATGGATTGCTTCGCTTCGCTCGCAATGACGGAACTCCCCAATTCATCCGTCGCATAAAACCCGGCGTAAAACTGCGCCTTTTTCGCCGCTAGACCCTCGTGCGCCCGCGCGACACGCCGACCACGGCGGACACCAGGAACAGCACGATGGCGATGAAGAAGATGATCTTCGCGATTTCGATCGAGGCGCCGGCGATGCCGCCGAAGCCGAGAATACCGGCGATGAGCGCGACGATCAGGAACGTGACGACCCAGCCAAACATATCCAAACCCTCTGTTTTCGATGTTGGTCTCTTGGTTGATCTCTTGCGGCTTGAGCAGCGCCGCCGTTGCTGAAATAATCCGATCCGGGAACGAAGGTTCCGGGCCGGGAAAACGGGAAAATTTGCGCATCACGCCGGAACAAAATCCGCGCCGGCTCCCAAAATCAGGCTTCCCGGCACGCCCGCAATTAGGTCTGTAAAACCGGCCCGCGCGGCCCCATATAGCCTTCAATCCCTGCTAAGAAGGCTCCCCCTGACCAGCCCGCGTTGCCATCGTGGGCACAACTGATTCGATGACCGAGCCGAGCAAATTGAGCCCCGCGAGCGTCCCCGACCACCAGCCCGTCGCAGGCGGCATTGCCGCGCGCGCCCGCGCGGCGGCGGGCCCGCGCTATCTCGACGGGCTCAATCCCGAGCAGCGCGAGGCCGTGGAAACGCTGGATGGCCCGGTGCTGGTGCTGGCCGGCGCCGGCACCGGCAAGACGCGCGTGCTCACCACCCGCATCGCGCACATCCTGAGCCAGGGCCGCGCCCGTCCGAATGAAATCCTCTCGGTGACCTTCACCAACAAGGCCGCGCGCGAGATGAAGCTCCGCCTCGGCCAGATGCTGGGCCAGGCGGTCGAAGGCATGCCATGGCTCGGCACCTTCCATTCCATCGGCGGGCGCATTCTGCGCTTCCACGCCGAGATGGCGCAGCTCAAGTCCAACTTCACCGTGCTCGATGTCGACGACCAGGTCAGGCTGTTGAAGCAACTGCTGCAGGCCGAGGACATCGACGACAAGCGCTGGCCGGCGCGCATGCTGGCCGGCTTGATCGACGGCTGGAAGAACCGCGGGCTTGGGCCGTCGCAGGTGCCGCCGGGCGAAGCGGCCGTGTTCGGCAACGGCAAGGGCGGCAAGCTCTATGCGAGCTACCAGGAGCGGCTGAAGATCTTGAACGCCGCCGATTTCGGCGACCTGCTGCTGGAGAACATCCGCATCTTCCGCGAGCACCCCGACGTGCTGCGGCAATACCAGCAGCGCTTCAAGTTCATTCTGGTGGACGAATATCAGGACACCAACGTCGCGCAGTATCTCTGGCTGCGGCTGTTGTCGCAGGCGCCGTCCAACTCGTCATTGCCGGGCTTGACCCGGCAATCCATCGATTCTTCACAAGATGGATCACCGGGTCACGACGCTTCGCGTCGGCCCGGTGATGACGAAGAAAATAATGCTCCTACTCCCGCGAGCGGGGAGAGGGAGAGAAACGCCCCTCCTCTCAAGAACATCTGCTGCGTTGGCGACGACGACCAGTCGATCTATGGCTGGCGCGGGGCGGAGGTCGACAACATCCTGCGCTTCGAGCACGACTTTCCCGGCGCGAAAGTCATCCGCCTCGAGCGCAATTACCGCTCGACCGGCCACATCCTCGCCGCCGCCTCTTACCTGATCGCGCATAATGAAGGCCGGCTCGGCAAGACGCTGCGCACCGAGGACGTCGACGGCGAGAAGGTCACCGTGACCGGCGCCTGGGATTCGGAAGAGGAAGCGCGCGGCATCGGCGAGGAGATCGAGGATTTGCAGCGCGCCGGCGAGCGGCTGAACGAGATCGCCATTCTCGTCCGCGCGTCCTACCAGATGCGCGAGTTCGAAGACCGTTTCGTTACGCTCGGCCTGCCCTATCGCGTGATCGGCGGTCCGAGATTCTATGAGCGCGCCGAAATCCGCGACGCGCTGGCTTATCTGCGCGTGATCAACTCGCCCGCCGACGATCTCGCTTTCGAGCGCATCGTCAATGTGCCGAAGCGCGGCCTTGGCGACGCCACCGTGCAGTTGCTGCACGACCACGCCCGCAAGCGCCGCATTCCGCTGTTCGAGGCGGCGCGGGCCGTGGTCGAGACCGACGAGCTGAAGCCGAAGGCGCGCGGGTCCTTGCGGGACCTCGTGGCGCAGTTCGACCGCTGGCGCGGCGCGCGCGAGGTCACTTTGCACACAGAGCTCGCCGAGATCGTGCTCGACGAAAGCGGCTATACCGAGATGTGGCAGAAGGACCGCTCCGCCGACGCCGCAGGCAGGCTGGACAACCTGAAAGAGCTCATCCGCTCGATGGAGGAGTTCGAGAACCTGCAGGGATTCCTCGAGCACATCTCGCTGGTGATGGATCGCGACGGCGGCGCCGACGAGGACGCGGTGTCGCTGATGACGCTGCATTCGGCCAAGGGCCTCGAATTCGACAACGTGTTCCTGCCCGGCTGGGAAGAAGGCCTGTTTCCGAGCCAGCGGACCCTCGACGAGCAGGGCCGCGCTGGACTGGAGGAAGAGCGCCGCCTCGCCCATGTCGGGCTGACGCGCGCGCGCCGCCGCGCCAAGCTCTATTTCGCCACCAACCGCCGCATCCACGGCACCTGGACGACCACGATCCCCTCGCGCTTTCTCGACGAGCTGCCGTCGGCGAATGTCGAGATCACGGAGTCCAAGGGCGGCAGCGGTTGGGGCGGCAGCGGCGGCTATGGCCCGTCGCGCTTCGACAACGTCGAATCCTTCGGCTCCAGCTACGGCACCCCCGGCTGGCAGCGCGCGCAGGCGCGCCGCGGCCGCAACGGTCAGGGACAGGGGCAAGCACAGGCGCGCGGCGGATTTGACGAGGAGCAATCACCCTTTTCAGGCTCGCGTAGCGATGCCTCGTCGCGCGATTTCGGCGGCGGCTTCTCGCGCAACAAGCGCGCGCCGCTGACCATCGAAGGCGAGCTGGTCGCCAAATCCACCGGCACCGTGTCGGAATTTTCCATGGACGATCGCGTGTTCCACCAAAAGTTCGGCTACGGCCGCGTCATCAAGATCGACGGCAACAAGCTCACCATCGCCTTCGACAAGGCCGGCGAGAAGAAGGTGGTCGACAGCTTTGTCGAGCGGGCGTGAGCGACGCGGCATGATGACGCCACCGCCTTCGCCCCTCACCATCCGCCCCGTCCGCCCGGAACAATACCAATTGCTCGGCAAGCTCCTGGTGAAGGCCTATGCCGCGCTGCCCGGCATGCCGCAGCCGGACGAACAACCGGATTATTACGCCATGCTGGCCGATGTGGCGGGGCGCGCCGCCCGGCCGGCGCTGACGGTGTTTGTCGCGACCAATGAGGCAGGCGAACTGCTCGGCAGCATCGATTTCATCGATGACATGCGCCACTACGGATCGGGCGGCCCGGCCTCGATCGTGACGGACGCGGCGGGCGTCCGCCTGCTCGCCGTGGACGGAACCTATCGCGGCAGAGGCACCGGCAAGGCGCTGGCGCGGTTCTGCATCGAACGCGCGCGCCGCCTCGGCAAGGCCCGGGTCGTGCTGCACACCACCCGGACGATGCAGACCGCCTGGGCGATGTATGAAGGGCTCGGCTTTGTCCGCTTCCCGGAAATCGACTTTCAGCAGGGCAGGCTCGAGGTGTTCGGCTTCCAGTTGAACCTCGGCCAAACGGCCACAGCTTCCGCCTAAAGGGCTACGACGAAGGTTCTGCACAGCGGAGGTCTTGACCGTCGCGCGCGTCCTCGTATGAGATGCTTCCATGGTTCGGGGCCGGACGATCCTTTTGATTCTCGCGCTCGCGGCGCCTTCGCTGGCGCGCGCGGACAATATCATGACGTTTTCGGAGTCCGCGGCGCTGCTGGCCAAGAGCTGCGGGGCGGAGATCACCGCCAATTGCCGCGGCGTCAATCTCGACTTCAACCGGCTCAAGGAATGCCTGTCCCGCAACCAGGACGTGGCCTCGCCGCAGTGCAGGGCGAACTTCCTGGTGCCGTTCGACCAGATCCAGAAGCGGATCGCCGCACGCGTCACCGTCGCCGGCGCCTGTCGGCTGGAAATCATCAAGCTCTGCCACGGCACGACCAAGGAGACCAGCAAGTCGGTCCCGTGCCTGTTGACCGCCAAGGGCGTCAGCCGCAACTGCACCCAGGCCACCATCGATGCGGGGTATCGCTGATGCGCCCGCGTGACATCGGCCTCTTGCTGACATGTGTTGCTGCCTTCGTGGCGTCCACGCCGCCTTCTCGCGGCCAGGCGACGGCTCCGGCCGCTCCCGCCCGGGACGACATCGTCAACGCGCTGGAAAAATTCGACTCCGGGCCCGAGCTCGACCTCCCTGCGCTGAAGCAGAAGATCTCCGAGCGATCGAAAATGCGCGGAAAGAACGAGCCCGAGCCGTCGAAGCGGCCGCTGATCGTGCCCGAGCTCAAGGGCCTGCCGACCTTCAATCTCGCGATCCAGTTCGACGTCGACACGCCGATCATCCTGCCGGGTTCCTACGAGACGGTCGGGCGCATCGCCGATGCGCTCGTCAACGCGCCGCTGTTGCCCTACAGCTTCCTGATCGTCGGCCATATGGACTCCAACGGCAGGCGCGAGGCCAATGTGATCCTGAGCCAGCGCCGGGCCGATGCGATCCGCGACGTGCTGGTCAACACCTTCAAGATTTCGTCCAAGCGGCTGCAGACGCTCGGGCTCGGCGAGGAGCAGTTCATCGACCAGGCGCATCCCGCCTCGCCGGTCAATCTGCAGATCCAGATCATGACGATCGCGAAGGTGCCGGACCAGGAGCCGCCGCAGCCGGGCGCCGCGACACCTGCTGCCAAAAAATCGGCGAAGAAAAAGAAGTAGCCTGCCCAACCGGGCAATTGCGGAAATCTGTTCCGCTTCCTATCTCAAATCCCCTGCCCTTGACCTGCCGCAGAGCGTTCCCGCGTGCCGCGTCCGCTTTCCGGCCCCAACCACCATTTTGCATGTCCCCCATCATCTCCGTCGCCAATCTGTCGAAGACCTATGGCTCCGGCTTCCAGGCACTGAAGAACGTCAATCTCGACATCAACAAGGGCGAGATCTTCGCCCTGCTCGGCCCCAACGGCGCCGGCAAGACCACGCTGATCAGCATCATCTGCGGCATCGCCAACATCAGCGAGGGAACCGTCACCGTCGGCGGCCATGACATCAATGGCGACTACCGCGCTGCGCGCTCGCTGATCGGCCTCGTGCCGCAGGAGCTGCACACCGACGCCTTCGAGACGGTGTGGGCGACGACGAGCTTCAGCCGCGGCCTGTTCGGCAAGCCGAAGAACCCGGCCCACATCGAGAAGGTGCTGAAGGACCTGTCGCTGTGGGACAAGAAGGATTCCGCGATCCGCACCCTGTCCGGCGGCATGAAACGCCGCGTCATGATCGCGAAAGCTCTGTCGCACGAACCGCAGATCCTGTTCCTGGACGAGCCGACCGCGGGCGTCGACGTCGAACTGCGCAAGGGCATGTGGGAAGTGGTGCGCGGCTTGCAGGCCTCCGGCGTCACCATCATCCTCACCACGCATTACATCGAGGAAGCCGAGGAGATGGCGGATCGCATCGGCGTCATCAACAAGGGCGAGATCATCCTGATCGAGGACAAGGCGCACCTGATGCAGAAGCTCGGCAAGAAGCGCCTGACCGTGCATCTGCAGGGAAGGATCGACGCCGTCCCCGATGCGCTCGCGCCCTATCGTCTCGAGCTCTGCAACGGCGGCCGCTCGCTGATCTTCGACTACGACACCAAGGGCGACCGCACCGGCATCACGAGCCTGCTCGGCGACCTCCGCAATGCCGGGATCCGCCTCACCGACCTCGATACCAGCCAGTCGTCGCTGGAAGACATCTTCGTCAGCCTGGTGCGCACGCCATGAACCTTTACGCCGTCCGCGCGATCTACAAGTTCGAAATGGCGCGCACCGCACGCACGCTGCTGCAAAGCATCGTCTCCCCCGTGGTGTCGACCTCGCTCTATTTCGTGGTGTTCGGCGCCGCGATCGGCTCGCGCATCACCGAGATCGAGGGCGTCAGCTATGGCACCTTCATCGTACCGGGGCTCGTGATGCTGTCGGTGCTGACGCAGAGCATCGCCAACGCCTCCTTCGCCATCTACTTCCCGAAATTCGTCGGCACCATCTATGAAATCTTCTCGGCGCCGATCTCCTCTTTCGAGATCGTGCTCGGCTATGTCGGCGCGGCCGCGACCAAATCGATCATCCTCGGCCTGATCATCCTTGCCACCGCGGGCCTGTTCGTGCCGCTGCACATCCATCACCCCGTCTGGATGCTGACGTTCCTGGTGCTGACCGCGGTGACCTTCAGCCTGTTCGGCTTCATCATCGGCATCTGGGCTGACGGTTTCGAAAAGCTGCAGATGATTCCGATGCTGGTGGTGACGCCGCTGACCTTCCTCGGCGGCAGCTTCTACTCGGTCAACATGCTGCCATCGCCCTGGCGCACCATCACCCTGCTCAATCCCGTGGTCTATCTGATCTCCGGCTTCCGCTGGAGCTTTTACGAGATCGCCGACGTCAGCGTGGGCTTGAGTCTCGGCATGACCGCCGCCTTCCTGGCGGTCTGCATGATCCTCGTGTGGTGGATCTTCAAGACCGGCTACCGGCTCAAAAACTGACGCGCGAAAGCGCGTCAATCGTGCCGATAGCAGTGGAAGCGGCCGTAGCCGTCATGATAGCCGCGGCAGTGGTGCCAGCGCGGTTCGGGCAGGCCGAGCACGCCCTCGACCGCGCCCATGGCCCCGCCGACACCGGCGCCGACCGCGCCTCCGACTACGCCACCCACGGGCCCGGCGACCCGGTTACCTTCGTGGGCTCCCTGCTGGGCACCACGGACGATGCCCTGGGCATGGCCGAGATGGGGAATGGCCAGCAGCGCCAGCGCCATGGCGAGCGCGGCGAAGATGAACGGCAGCGTCCAGCCGCCAGGCAGGGCAGCGGTCTTAACCTTGGTTTTTCTCATCTCGATTTCCTGAAATCCGGCAGAACGCCGTGAAGGGCGGGAACGGGAAACGCCGCCGCGGCCGATTGGTTGCGCGCTCCCGGCCTCATCCTTCGTCGAACCCGGCGTTCTTCTTCGCCCGCTCGCGAAAAATTCAGCACGGCGAGCCAACCTCTGCCCCTATGATGAGACACATTAAGGATGCCCGGCGCAGGCAACTGGAACTAAAGCCGGATTCCGGGCATATTGCATGCCGGTGGACGGAGAGCCGCGGCGACAAACAAGGCACTTCAAACAAGGCGCTACAAACAAGGCGCTACAAACAAGGCTTGGAGGCCAGAAGTAAAATGCGTTCCTTCCTCGTCGCACTCGCCGGCCTGATGCTGTTCGCCGGCCATGCCGCCCAGGCGAAAGTCGATATCACCATCGACAAGAACAACCAGATCATGACCGTCGCGGTCGATGGCGCGGAGCGCTATCGCTGGCCGGTCTCGACCGGCATTCCCTCGCGCGAGACACCGAACGGCTCATTCCGCGCCTTCCGCATGGAAGCGGACCACTACTCCAAGGAATTCGACGACGCGCCGATGCCGCACTCGATCTTCTTCACCAAGATCGGGCACGCGATCCACGGCACCGAGTCCGAAGGACGGCTCGGCACGCCGGCGTCGCACGGCTGCGTGCGGCTGTCGAGGGCGAACGCGACGACGCTGTACGCGCTGGTGCAGGAGCAGGGCGTGCTCAACACCAGCGTGACGCTGACCGGCTCGGCCGCAATCGCGCTGGCACGCAACCCGCGTCCGAACACGGCCGTCGCCCGCCGCGCGCCTGCGCAAACCTACGACCAGCAATATGCCGCCGGCGAGCCCACCGTGATCACGCCGCAGGCGCCGGTCTATGATGGCCAGGTGATGCAGCAACAGCAGCAGCGGCCGGATGATGGCTACATCTATCCGGCCGATGGCAGCTCGGACCAGCAGGTCTATCCCGCGCCGCGCCAGGACCGCCGCCTCTTCGGCGCGCAGGTCTATCCGCAGCCGCAGCCCCGCTACGACCAAGGCTACAATAATCAAGGCTATGTGCAGCCGCCGCCGGGCTATTATACCCAGCCCCGGCAACAATATTATCAGCCGCGCGGCTATTATCAGTAGCCCTCGTCCCGTGAACCGGATCGGCATTCCCGGCGTCAACTGATCGCCGCGTATCAGGACACGCGAAGATCGGTGCCCCGACTGTCGATGATTACGAGCGCTATGCTCTGGCGGTCGACCGGCGCAGCCGCAACTGGTTGACCTTCAACATCTCCATTGCACCTCTTTTCGCCGTGCTCCCCGTCGCGCTGCCGTTCCGGTGGCTGGCGTCGCACACCTCCTCCTGATCTTTTTTGAACGCCCCTTCGCCCCCGGGGCCTGATTTCCGTGAGCTTTCGGCCGTTCGATCGCTTGTGATCGGCCCCGATCATGACAGTCATCTGGTTGTAAAAAAAACCGCCGATAAAGGCCGCAGGCTGCCGGGCATCTTCTCCGCCCGGCCGCGCCGATCATTTTTTTCGAACCCTTGTCCGCATTGAACCAGGCCATACTGGAGGTCGATATATGAAGCGCGGTTTGATCGTTCTCGGTATTTGCGTGCTGGCCACCGTCGCCTATTTCACCGCGAGCAAATGGGCGATCCACCACAAGACCCTGACCTTCGTCGATCCCCTGCGCAGCGACCGCACCGTCACCGTCGACGTCGCCATCCGCCGCGACCGCGAGATGGAAGCGATGGCGGACATGATCGAATTGCCGGTCGCGATCCTGAGCCACGGCAACACCGTCAAGCACACCGAGTATTCGTTCCTCACCAACCTGTTCGCCGCACGCGGCTACATGGTCGTCAGCATCCAGCATGATCTGGAGAGCGACGATCCCATGGTCACCAGGGTCGGCGAGGAATATGTCGGCCGCCGCATGCAGTACAACCGCGGCATCTTCAACATCAAATTCGCCGTCGACGAATTGAAGCTGCAATATCCGAATGCGGACTACACTCGCCTCACCCTGATCGGTCACTCCAACGGCGGCGACATCTCGATGTATTTCGCGAAACTGCACCCGGAGATGGTCAGGAAGGTCGTGACGCTGGACAATCTGCGCGTTCCCTTCATGACCGACGGCAAGATCAAGATCCTGTCGTTCCGCTCCAAGGATCCGGTGTTCAAGCCCGACCCCGGCGTCGTCCCCGATGACGACATTTGCGCCAAGGCCGGTATCACCGTGGTCCGGACCCAGTTCCAGCACAATGAGCTGAGCGACCGCGGCCCCGACAATGTGAAGCAAACGATCCAGGCCAAGGTGCAGGCGTTCCTCGATGAGGATGAGGGCGCGACCTCGTCATTGCCGCTGTTGACCGCGGCAGCTCCGCAGGCGCCCGCGGCGCCGGGCAAGAACTGACCGGCCGATCGCGGGGGGGTCACGGCGGGACCCTGCCCAGGCCCCGTGCCGGGCAAATTCGGCAGACGAAAACCCGTGTATCAACAACCTCTTGGCAGCTTGATTTGACAAGTCAAAGCTCGCCCGTAAATGTCGCAGGCGAGCTTGTTGGAACCGGACATGACGCGAGAGGAAATCTCCGAGCTTTGCGTGGCGTCGCTTGCGCAGGTGCTGAGGGTTACGAAGGATCGCATTGATCCCAAAGCGAAGTTCAACCGGCTGGGGCTCGATTCCGCCATGGTCGTCTATGTCATGATGGACCTGGAGGAAAAGCTCGACCTCGAGCTCACCACCGACGATTTCTTCGACCATCCGACCGTCGACGAACTCTCGCATTATCTCGCCGGCAAGCACGCGGCGCGGCCGGCGGCGTGAACCGGCCGTCATCGCTCGCGGAAATGGATCGATTTTCCTCGCTCGTGGCGCTGCTCGCGGAACGGGCGGCATCGCAATGCGATGATCCCGCCTACATTTTCGTTTCCGACCGCGGCGTCGAGGAAGCCGCACTGACCTATGGCGAACTGCACAACGCCGCGCAGGCGCTCGCGACGCGGCTCCTAGCATCCGCCCGCCCCGGAGATCGCGCCGTGCTGGTGTTTCCGCCCGGCCTCGAATTCATGGTCGCCTTCTTCGGCTGCCTGATCGCGGGCATCATCGCGGTACCGATGATGATGCCGCGCCGGAACAGCGCGCGCGATTCCAGTGCGGCAATCCTCGCCAACTGCGAACCGGCGCTGGCGCTCACCACCTCTGCCTTCGCGCTGCGCGGGGATTTGAAGGCGCGCTTCGAACGCAACGCGCTGCAATGGCTGGCGGTCGATCTCGCCGCCGGCACATCCGCTCGCCCGGATTTGCCTCTGCCCGCCCCGCAGGACGTCGCCTTCCTGCAATACACGTCGGGCTCGACCTCGGAGCCGAAGGGCGTCGCGGTCAGCCACGCCAATCTGCTGGCGAACCTGGAGATGATCCGCCTCTCGCTCGGCAACAGCTCGAGCTCGACCTATGTCAACTGGGTGCCGCTCTATCACGACATGGGGCTGATCCTGAACGCGCTGCAGGCGCTCTGCGTCGGCGCACCCTGCGTGCTGATGGCGCCCAACGGCTTCATGCAGCGGCCGCTGAACTGGCTGCGCGCGATCCATCACTACAAGGCCGAGGTCGCCTGCAGCCCGAATTTCGGCTTCGACCTCTGCGTCAGCCGCTACCGCGCCGAGCAGATGGAAGGCGTCGATCTCTCCTCCTGGAAGATCGCGCTGAACGGCGCGGAGCCCGTCCGTGGCGAGACGATCCGCAAATTCATCGACACCTTTGCCCCGCACGGCTTCAGGCCCGAAGCTATGTTTCCCGCCTATGGCATGGCCGAGGCGACGCTGCTGATTTCCGGCGGCCGCCGCGGCGCGGGCCATATCACGCGCACGGTGAGCCAGGTCGCGCTGCAGGCGCACCGCGTCGGTCCGCCGGACGAGCCGGCCGACGCGCAGACCGTGGTCGGCTGTGGCCGCGCGCTGCAGGGCGAGCGGATCGCGATTGTCGATCCCGACACGCGAAGGCGCCAGCCGTCCGATCGCGTCGGCGAAATCTGGGTCGACGGGCCGAACGTCGCGCGCACCTATTGGCGCAACGAGGCGGCGACCGCGACCGGCCTGCACGCCCGGATCGAAGGCGAGGACGCCGCCGCATCGTGGCTGCGCACCGGCGATCTCGGCTTTCTCGACGAGACTGGAGAATTGTTCGTCACCGGGCGGATCAAGGAATTGATCATCATCCGCGGCATCAATCACTACCCGCAGGACATCGAGCAGACGGTGCAGCGCCTGCACCCCTCGCTCCGCCAGAATGGCGGAGCGGCATTCTCCATTGCCGACGAGAACGGCGAAGAGACCTTGGCGATCGTCCAGGAGATCGAACGCACCGAGCGCAACAGGGTCGATCCTGAGGAACTGAAAGGCCTGATCCGCGAGGGCGTGACCGACCAGCACGAAGTGTTCGCGCGCCACATCGCGCTGATCCGGCCGGGCACGCTGCCCAAGACCACCAGCGGCAAGATCCAGCGCGCCCTGGCGCGAAAGCTCTGGCTTGAAGGACGGCTGGAGGCGATCGGCGAGGATTGATCAGAAATCGATCCTGGCCGCTTCACCCAGACGGATGCTTGCGGCAATTCCTTCCGATATTTTCGCGGCGATCAGCGGGCGATAATGGATGTAGTCGAGGAAGTTGGCGCGGTCGCGGGTCCGCGCGTTGTCGACGCGGTAATTGATGAAATTGCTGTGCGGGCGGCCGGCGACGATCTTCCGTAGCGCTGCGTCGCAGGCCTGCCGTTCCCAGGCCACCGCCGACCCCGGTTGCGGCACCGTCGAGGCGAAGGTCGGGGGCACCAGGATCACGACGGGAAGCTCGGCCGGAAGTTTCCTGACCACCTCGTCAAGCTTCGATACCTCCGGAAAGAAGTTACGGGTGGCGGCGTCGTCCGCCGCCGGCGGATCGGCGGGCGTGTTCTTCTCGAGGAACAGACCCGCCGGCCAGATATCCTCGGAATTGAAGGTACCGGTGGGATCAATGCGTTTGCGCAGGCCGAGACCGATCGCAACGCGCTGCAACGCATGCTCGATCGCCGCGCCCGACCACAGCCGGCCCGCATAGCCGATCAAGCCGGTGTCGTAGAGCCAATCGGGAAAGGGGCGCGGCTTCTCGCGCTCATGCACGCACCAGGAAGGATCGGTCACGAACACCAGCGCGCCGACATGCGCGTGATGCCGCATGAAGAAATCAAGCACGGTCATTTCCTCAGCCGGACTGCCGCCGACCACGGAGAGCTGCACGAAGCGCAGGCCCGTCGCCTCCGACAGCGGATTTGGATTGAGGAGCAAGGCGGTCGAGTTGCCGATGATGGCGGAGTCGAAGTGCGGATCGCGCGCGCGGCTCGCCGATGCCGTCGGGGTGTTGCGGTCGTCGACACCGTCGATGCCGAGGAAGCCGAACTTTCCGCTGTCATAGGGATCGACCGCGATCAGAAACGCGTACAGCAGCGATGCCAGGATTCCCAGCGTGCCAAGAAAGGCGACCAGGCAGCGGTCCCATGCGGCGGGGGAGTCAGAAGTTGAAATAGCCGAATCCGACAACGTTCCGTTCTCCGAGGTCGAGCAGAATGAATAACATCGTGAAGCCGGCCAGCACGAACAGCCATGGCCTCGGCCGGCGTGTCAGGAACGCAATGATGTCCTGGCTTGCCGGCAGCACGAAGGCGATCATGGGAACGATCACCAGCGACAGCAGGTGTTTTCCGCGTTCCAGATTGAGCCCAACGCCAAGGCCCTGGAAGATATTCCAGGCGGCATCGAGCGATCCGGCGCGGAAGATCACGCCGGTCAACAGCACGAAGATCACGGTCAGCGCCCAGCCCGCCGGCGCCGGCATTCGCGGGCCATAGCGGCGCCAGATCGCGCACAACACCAGTGCGCAGCCATGCAGCGTGCCCCACAGGATGAACGTCCAGCTCGCGCCATGCCAGAGGCCGCACAGCGTCATGGTGACGAGCATCGCCGCCTGCGATTGCAGCGGCAGGAAGCGCCGCGGCAGGATGCGGGCGTTGACCAGCGGGAAATACACATAGTCGCGCAGGAACATCATCAGCGTGATGTGCCAGCGCTGCCAGAAGTCCTGGATGCTGGTGGCGCGGAACGGCGCGTTGAAATTGAACGGCAGCTTGACGCCGAACAGGAGGCCGAGCCCGATCGCGATGTCGGAATAGCCGGCGAAATCGAACAGAATCTGGACACTGAAGCCCAGCGCCAGCCAGGCGTCGCCGCCGGTCACGGGACCACCCAGGGCTTGCCGGTAGACGGGATCGATGTTGTGCGCGATGCGGTCGGCGAGGAAGATTTTTTCAACCAGTCCGATGGTGATGAAGCAGATCGCCACGCAGAACTGGCGCTGCCAGCCCGGCGAATAGACCTTGCGGCCGAACTGCTCCATCACCTCCGACCAGCGCACCAGCGGGCCGGCGAGCAGTTGCGGGAAGAACGAGATGTAGAGCGCGTAACGGTCGAGCGGATAGAGCGGCGCCTTGCCGCGCTTCAGGTCGACCAGATACATGATGTGATGGAAGGTGAAGAAGGAGATGCCGACCGGCAATCCCAATTCGAGCTGCGGCATCGGCCGGCCGAGCAGCCAGCCGAGATTGGACGCGAAGAAATTGGCGTATTTGAAGAGACCGAGGACGGCGAGATTGAGCACGATGGCCGCGGTCGCGATCGCTCCCGCCTTCCACCTCCCGTAAGCCTGCGCCGCCACCCAGTTGATGGCAATCGATGCCACCAGCAGCAGGATGAAGGAGGGCTGGCCGTAGGCGTAGAAGGCAAGGGACAGCAGCACCAATACGAGGATCCGCGCCTGCGGATGCGGATCAGCCAGGCGGTAGACCAGGAGCGCCGCCGGCAGGAACACCAGTAAAAACGGATAGTCGTTGAAGAGCATGGGTTCCGGAGTTCTGGCGTAGGCCCCTGCTTCGGCAGAAGGTCATGCGTGCGAACAGCGTAGCACGGTCAGCCTGTTTCGAGATCGGGCTCGGCGCCCTCGGCCGGACGCAGCATGCCGGCTCGCGCTACTCCCCGTTCTTCACGCGCCGATACACGGCGCCCAGAATGTTTGAATAATCGTCGGTCCAGACCCTTTGGCCGTCGGTCGGTTCGGTCTCGGCCCATTTGTCGGAAGAGGCAAGGCTGCCCACATCGGCGTCCTCGCGCGCGGAGACCACGACGTCCGTCGAGAAGATATATTCGTCGTCGCGTCCGGAATCCTCGTTGTAGACCCAGCTCCTGAGATCGTTGGCATCGGCTATGCCGACCACGACGCTTTCCAGCTCCAGGTGCCGGTTGGAGACGTGCATGACGACGATGCCCTGCGGCGCGAGCTTGTCCTTGTAGATCTTCATCGCCTCCCGGGTCGCGAGATGGATCGGGATCGCATCCGATGAATAGGCATCGACGATGATCACGTCGTAGATGCCGTCCGGCTCCCTGGCGAAGGTCAGCCGCGCGTCGCCGATCACGGGTTTTACGTCCGGCGCGCAGCTTTGCATGTAGGTGAAATATTTCGGATCCTTCGCGGTATCGACCATGGTCTGGTCGATGTCGAAGAACTTCCAGTTTTCCCCCGGCTCCGAAGCGCAGGTCAGGGTGCCGGCGCCGACGCCGATGACGGCAACCCGCAGCGGCGCCGCCTTGCGCTCGCGGATCGCCGCGATCGCCCGGCCGATGCCTCCGTCCTTGTGGTAGTAGCTGATCGGCTCGGGCCGGCCTGTCACCGGCGAACCGTCAGCGTTCAGGAATTTCTGCGCGCCGTGGATCGTGGTGCCGTGCATCAGCACGTGATACTGCCCGTGCGGCGTGATGACGATCTTGTGCACACCGAAGAAGCTGCGCGCGGTCACCACCCGGCCGTCGTCCGCGGGGTAGACTCGGATCAGCGCCAGTGCGACCACGGCAGTCGCGAAGATCTTCCAGCGGCTCGCGTTCAGCCCCAGCGCGGCAAGGCCTGCGAGCACGCCCACGGAGCCCGCGACCCAGACGCGATGATCCTCGAGCCATGACGGAATCTGGCCCTGGAACCACGCCGGCACGATCAGCGCAATCGCCAGCGCCGCCAATAACGGCCAGTACCAGCGGCTCCAGGCCGGCCATCTCTCGCCGGACGCAGGACGGCACAACGCGGCGAGCGCCAGCAGGATCGGGTATTCGGCGACCCAGCTGAACGCGAAAGGCGCGATCAGGCCTGCGAACAATCCGCCGACCATTCCGCCGAACGACAGCGCGACATAGAAGCCGGTGAGATATTTTGCGGCCGGCCGCGTACGCGCCAGCTCGCCATGGCAGGCCATCGCGATCAGGAAGAAACAGAACTGATGGCCGCCGAGCGTGAGCAGCAGGTTCTGCTCGCCGCCGACCGCGAGCAGCACGATCACGCCCGCGATCGCGAGCGGCTGGATCATCAGCATCCATTTGTGCGGCAATAGCGGCCGCGACTGGAACACCAGCACCCAGGTCAGGAGATAGAGCGACAACGGCAGCACCCAGAGCAGCGGTGCGGCGGCAACATCGGTCGAGATATGCGCGGTCACCGCGATCAGCAGGCCCGACGGCACTGCAGCCAGGAAGATCCAGCGCGCGCGCAAGATCCAGCCCGGCGCGGGCGCGGACGTTGCCTCGGTCTCGCGATCCGCCGCTTCGCGCCCCGGCGAACGCAACAGCAGCACGCCACAGCCGGCGATCAACGCGATCAGGAGGCCGTAGCCGCCGGTCCACATCAGGTTCTGCGTGCGCAGCGTGAACATCGGCTCCAGCAAAACGGGATAGGAGAGCAGCGCGAGGAAGCTGCCGATGTTCGATGAGGCGTAGAGGAAATAGGGATCGGGACCGGCGGGATGGCCGGTGCGCACGAACCAGGCCTGCAGCAGCGGATTGTTGGCGGCGAGCGCAAAGAACGGCAGGCCGATCGAGACGGCGAACAGCCCCAGCAGCCAGAACGCGTAACCCGAGGTCGGCGGCTCGCCCCAGGTGCCCGCGATCGAGAGCGGCAAGGTCGCCATCGCTACACACAAGAGCACCAGATGCACCGCGACCGGAATGGCGCGGTTCTTGATCTGCATCAGGAAATGCGCGTAGGCGTAACCGGCGAGCAACAGCGACTGGAAAAACACCATCGCCACCGACCACACCGCAGGCGAGCCGCCGAGCCGCGGCAGCACCATCTTGGTGAACAAAGGCTGCACCGAGAACAACAGAAGCGCGCTGACGAAGATCGCCGCCGTATAGCCCACCAGAACCAGGCGGTTGCGCGCGGCGGTGGGCTGCTCCGTCGCGGCAGGCTGAACGAGGGCGGCGGCGGGCGAACTCATGGGCACTCCGGACTTCTCCCCGGCGGCCGCCGGACGGGCCGCAATGGAGCACATGGCATCCGCGCGGGCAATGCGGGGAAGGCTTACCGATCCTTCACTTCGCGCTGTGCTCCTGATCGCATCTTCGCTAAAGGAACGTCATTCCGGGGCGCGCTGAAAAGCGCGAACTATGGTACGCAATTGCGTATCTGAGGATCCCGAGATTCCGGGTTCGATGCTTCGCATCGCCCCGGAATGACGATCTCAAATTGGTGTGATGAAATCTTCTTGAAACCGGCATGAACGAAACCGACGTCGTCATCATCGGCGCGGGCCATAACGGCCTCACCTGCGCGGCCTATCTCGCCCGCGCGGGCTTGCGCGTGCGCGTGGTCGAGCGCCGCAGGGTCGTCGGCGGCGCCGCGGTGACGGAGGAATTCCATCCGGGCTTCCGCAACTCGGTTGCCGCTTACACGGTGAGCCTGCTCAATCCGAAAATCATCGCCGACCTCGGGCTCGCCGGGCACGGCCTGAAAATCGTCGAGCGCCGCGCGCAGAATTTCTTGCCTGCGCCGGACGGCAGCTACCTCCTGACCGGCGAAGGCCGCACGCGCGCCTCGGTCGCAAAGCTCAGCGCGCACGATGCCGAAGCCATCGAGAGCTTTTCGCGCGAGCTCGAAGGCATCGCCGACGTGCTGCGGCAGTTCGTGCTGCGCGCGCCGCCGAACCTGGTCGAGGGTCTTGGTGCGGGCGCGATCCGCGAAGCCTTCAACGCGCTCGGCACCGCCAACCTCCTGCGCGGCCTGTCGCTCGAACAACAGCGCGACCTGCTCGACCTCTTCACGCGCTCGGCCGGCGAGATGCTGGACGAGCGCTTCGAGCATGACCTCGTGAAGGCACTGTTCGGCTTCGACGCCATCGTCGGCAACTATGCGAGCCCCTACGCGCCGGGCTCGGCCTATGTGATGCTGCACCATGCCTTCGGCGAGGTGAACGGCAAGAAGGGCGTCTGGGGCCACGCCATCGGCGGCATGGGCGCGATCACGCAAGCGATGGCGGCCGCCGCGCGCGCGGCCGGCGCCGATGTCCGCCTCGAAGCCGGCGTGCGCGAGGTGATGGTCGAAAAGGATCGCGCCGCAGGAATCGTGCTGGAGAATGGCGAGACCATCCGCGCGAAATATGTCGCGGCCAGCGTCAATCCAAAATTGCTCTATACGCGGCTGCTGCCGGCCGGCGCGCTGGCGCCGGAGTTTTTGACGCGCATGCGGCGCTGGCGCAACGGCTCGGGCACCTTCCGGATGAATGTGGCGCTAAGCGCCCTGCCCTCCTTCACGGCGCTGCCCGGCGACGGCGATCATCTCACCGCCGGCATCATCCTGGCGCCGAGCCTCGCCTACATGGACCGCGCCTATCAAGACGCGCGCGACCATGGCTGGAGCCGCGAGCCGGTCGTGGAGGTCTTGATCCCCTCCACCCTCGACGCTTCGCTGGCGCCCGAGGGCGCGCATGTCGCGAGCCTGTTCTGCCAGCATGTCGCCCCCGAATTGCCGGATGGCAAATCCTGGGACGACCATCGCGAGGAAGTCGCCGATCTCATGATCGCGACGGTGGACCGCTTCGCGCCGGGCTTTGCGAAAAGCGTGGTCGGCCGGCAGGCGCTGTCTCCGCTCGATCTCGAGCGGCAATTCGGCCTGCTCGGCGGCGACATCTTTCACGGCGCGCTGAGCTTGAACCAGTTGTTCTCGGCGCGCCCGATGCTGGGACATGCCGATTATCGCGGACCGTTAAGGGGTCTTTACCATTGCGGCTCCGGCGCCCATCCCGGCGGCGGCGTCACCGGCGCCCCCGGCCATAACGCTGCGAGAGCGATTTTGGCCGATCACCGCGCCCTGTTTGCAAGCCGTTGACGAGGGAGTGGACAAGCTGTGGATAACCTGTGGCCGCCTGCGTAATTTCGGCAATGATTGCAGTAATTTAACTAACAGGAACGGCGCAGTAGGCGAGCAAGGACACGATCAGAAATCGGCGCTGCCGGAGCGCGGTTTTTGGAAGACACCGCCCCGGAAAGCAATTTACCCACGTGACAGGTCACGCGGGTCCGGATCGACCATCAGTCAAATGCTCTCGCGGCGCCTGCCCGAGAAGGCAGGCGCCAGCAAATTACTTGAGCGAGCTCGAAATCGACGTGAACTTGTCGTTCAGGCTGGTGCCCAGGCCGTTCACGACCGCAATGATCGCAAGCGCGATGCCCGCCGCGATCAGACCGTATTCGATCGCGGTTGCCCCGGACTCGTCGGAAAGAAACTTCTGAATAAGACCCTTCAACTCCGCCTCCATGGAATTCAGCCGGATCACCGCCGGCCCCGTAGTGGTACGGGACGGAACCTAAGGTCGACTGAATCAAGAGCTTGCAAAATTCCCGCAAATTGCCGCGAGCTTAACCGTAAAATTCGAGCGGAATGGCCGAGACTTGCTGGCGGCATTGCCGGGGTGAACTGTGCGTAAATCATTGGTTCCTCTGTGGGAACCCGGTGGATAAGGTGCTGGTAACCCGGTGCACATGCCGGCGCGCCCGATGTGGAAAAGCACGCGGATGGTTAGGGGAAAATTAGGCATCGAAGCAGTGCGACATAATGTATGTCTCGGTGAAGAACCCGCCTGAAAAACCCCTGAAATCCGTGTGGACAGCCTGTGAATAGCCCCACCCTCACCCCCGCCACCCATCGCGCTCATTTTGCGATTGGCGACGAGCGCGCGGCCAAAGGCGTGGTCGACGTGCTGACCGAGATCTTTTTCGAGGGCGAGGCGGCGGTGGCGGCGTTCGAGCGGCCGGACGGACGCTGGGACGTCACCGTGCATTTTGCCGAAGCCCCGGACCAGGCGCTGCTGCGCCAGCTCGTCGCCGATGCGGCCAGCGAGGAGATCGCCGGCACCATCGCCTTCGACACGGTCGAGGCGAAGGATTGGGTGAAAGCGAGCCTCGAAGACCTCGTGCCGGTCCCGGCCGGGCGCTTTGTCGTCCACGGCGCGCATGACCGCGCGCGGGTGCCGCCGAACAAGCTCGGCATCGAGATCGAGGCAGCGCTCGCCTTCGGCACCGGCCATCACGGCACCACGCGCGGCTGCCTCCTGCTGCTCGACCATGTCCTGAAAGCGCACCGGCCGAGGCGCATGCTCGACCTCGGCACCGGCACCGGCGTGCTCGCCATTGCCGCCGCCAAGGCGATGCACCGGAACATTCTGGCGAGCGATATCGACGCGCCATCCGTGGGCGTGGCGCGCGAGAATGCGCGGCTCAACGGCGTGGGAAATCGGGTGCAGGCGATCCGCGCCACCGGTTTCTCGGCGCCGGAATTTTCGGCGCGCGGCCCGTTCGAGCTGGTGCTGGCCAACATCCTGGCCAATCCGCTGCGGCAACTCTCAGGGCCGCTTGCCGGGCATCTCGCGCCAAGGGCGTTCGTGATCCTGTCGGGGCTGTTGAACCGCCAGGCGACCGCCGTCATCGCCGCCTATCGTGCGCACGGGCTGGTGCCGCTGCGGCATCTGAAGATCGAAGGCTGGAGCAGCCTGTTGCTGCGCCGATGCCGGTGACGGCCGTGGAAATGGAGAGGTAGGGGGCCGCCGGGGCGACCGCGGTGAAATCATCCGATGTCGACGGCGGCTAGATTCTTGTTTGCGCATGATCTTTCGGAAAACCGTTACACACTTTTCCGGATCATGCGCTAATCCTTGGATTTCGGGCGGGCGGGAGCGATCGTCTCCTTCGGGCTGCGCTTGGCGCGCTTCACCGCAAAACGATCCAGGATCTGGACGATCATGCCACGCGGCTTTTTTTCGGCCGGCGCATTCGCGACGCGGCGTACCGGAGGCGAAATCTTCTCAAAGGAAAAGGCAGGCATCGAGTGTATCCCCTCGCCGTTGAGTTGGAACACTCCTAGAGATTTCCCCGGCGTCATCTCGTTGGATGTACGCTGCATGACAGCAAATCGTTCCATCCACATGATTGCAAGCGGATTCTTCATTTCATGCCGGCTTTCATCAATTTCGTCACATTGCCGGCTAACTTGCATACCCCTAAGGTATAGGGATCATGTTCGAAGCTCATTTCCAGACCTTTGACGAACCCGAAAGCGGGGTCGCGCTGACCGCGCGGCTGTCGGCCTTGCGCGACGAACTGGCGCGCCGAAAACTCACCGGCCTTGTCGTGCCGCGCGCCGACCAGCAGCAGAACGAATACGTCGCCCCAAGCGAGGAGCGGCTGGCCTGGCTGACCGGTTTTACCGGATCGGCGGGCCTCGCCGTGGTGCTGGCGCAGGAGGCGGCGATCTTCGTCGACGGCCGCTACACCTTGCAGGCGAGAAAGCAGGTCGACGGCAAGGCCTGGACGGTCGAGTCGCTGGTCGAGCCGCCGCCGGAGAGCTGGATTTCGAAACACCTCAAGGCCGGCGACCGCCTCGGCTTTGATCCCTGGCTGCACACCTCGGCTGCGGCCGAACGGCTCGCCGCGGCCTGCGCCAAGGCCGGCGCCGAGCTCGTCGCAGTCGACAGCAACCCGGTCGATACGGTCTGGACCGAGCGGCCGCCGCCGCCGATCGCGCCGGTTTCCGTCCACGGCCCGCGCTATGCGGGCGAAGCGGAGGCGGAAAAGCTCGGCCGCATCCGGGAAGAAATTGGAAAGCTCGGCGCCGATGCGCTGGTGCTCTCTGACAGCCATGCGGTGGCCTGGACCTTCAATATCCGCGGCGCCGACGTCGCGCATACGCCGTTGCCGCTGTCCTATGCGCTGGTGCCCAGGGAAGGCCGGCCGACCGTCTTCATCGATCACCGCAAGCTCACCAATTCCACCCGCGACCATCTCGAGCAATCCGCCGACGTCCGCGAGCCCGCCGAGATGGCGCCGCGATTGACGGAGCTTGCGAAGACCGGCGCGCCGATCGCGCTCGACAGCGCCACCGCCGCCGATGCGTTGAGCCGCCTGATCTCGGGCGCCGGCGGCAAGACGCTGCGCGGCAGCGATCCCATCACGCTGCTCAAGGCCGTCAAGAACGCCACCGAGATCGAGGGTACGCGTTCCGCGCACCGGCGCGACGCGGTGGCGCTGGCGCGCTTCCTCGCCTGGGTCGACCGCGAGGCACCGAAGGGCGCGCTGACCGAGATCGACACGGTCGAAGCGCTGGAGACGTTCCGGCGCGACACCGGCGCGCTGAAGGACGTCTCTTTTCCGACCATCGCCGGCACCGGCCCGAACGGCGCCATCGTGCATTACCGCGTCACCCGCAAGAGCAACCGGCGCATCGCGCCCGGCGACCTGCTGCTGATCGATTCCGGCGCGCAATATGAGGACGGCACCACCGACGTCACCCGCACCATCGCGGTGGGCGAGCCCACCGCCGAGATGCGCGACCGCTTCACCCGCGTGCTGCGCGGGCACATTGCGATCGCGCGCGCCGTATTTCCCGACGGCACAAGTGGCGCGCAGCTCGACACGCTGGCGCGGCAATATCTGTGGCAGGCCGGCGTCGATTTCGAGCACGGCACCGGCCACGGCGTCGGCAGCTATCTCTCCGTGCATGAGGGGCCTGCGCGGATTTCAAAGCTCGGCACCACGCCGCTGAAGCGCGGCATGATCCTGTCCAACGAGCCCGGCTACTACAAGACCGACGGCTTTGGCATCCGCATCGAGAATCTGGAGCTCGTCGTCGCGGCCGACGTCACGGGCGCCGAAAAGCCGATGAACGCGTTCGAGACGCTCACCTTCGCGCCGATCGACCGGCGCTTGATCGACGCGAAGATGCTGGCCGCGGCGGAACGCGACTGGCTCAATGCCTATCACGCCCGCGTGCGCGATGTCGTGCATGCGCAGCTCCACGAGAACGACCGGCTCTGGCTCGACGTGGCGACGGCGCCGGTTTGATCTCGTTCTGTCGTCCCCCGCGAAGGCGGGGACCCAGTACGCCGCGGCCCATCCGTATTCGACTTCCGTCTCTGGAATACTGGATCATCCGCCTTCGCGGATGATGACGGCGAGATGTGCCTTCCCTGCCTGTTATCATAACAGCCGCGAAAACGGCATGGCCGCATGCCGAAACGGCCATAACGTTCGGCCGGGACATCTCGGTCGCGCAGATGACGGTGTCGCTCTACATCGTCGGCATCGCCTGCTCGCGGTCGGGATCGCACTGGTGCTGCCCGAAACCCGCCGCGCCCGCGCCGCGGACGGCAGCTTCCGCAACGACGTCGGCAAGCTCATCGGAAGCCGCGCGTTCATCGGCTTCGTGCTGTGCCAGGTCCTGGCCTCGCAGATCATCTTCACCTTTGCCGGCGGCGGTCCCACATCGTGGTGACGCAGATGGGCCGCACCAGCGCCGAATATGGCGCGTGGTTTGCTACCACGGGATTCGCCTATCTCGTCGGCAATCTCTTCTGCGTGCGCTTCGCGCCGCGCCATTCGCTGGAGAGACTGATCTGGTTTGGCCTCGCGCTGCAGCTCTCCGGCAGCGCGCTGAACCTTGCCTGGAGTCTCATCGGCCTCAACGAGATGCCGGTCTGGCTGTTCGGCACGCAGATGATCGTGATGATCGGCAATGCCTTCGTGATGGCGAATTCTGCCGCCGGTGCGATCAGCATCCGGCCCGAAGCCGCGGGCACCGCCTCCGGCGCCATGGGTTTCCTGCAGATGGGCGTCGGCTCGCTGGTCTCGCAATTCGGCGCCTATCTCGGCGGCCACTCCACCACGACGCTGCCGCTGACATCAGCGATCTTCGCGATCTCGCTGCTTTGTGCCTCCACCATGATCTTCCTGGTGCCGCGGCGGAATGTCGTGGTCAGCGAGGAGATGATCGAGCAGGCGGAAGAGGAAGAGAGCGGGATGATGTAGCCCCACCGTCATTGCGAGCGAAGCGAAGCAATCCAGACCCCGAGCAAAGAAACTGGATTGCTTCGTCGCTTTGCTCCTCGCAATGACGAGAGCGCCCCTACCCCCCCACCAGCTTCAGCCACTCGTCCTCGGTCAGCACCTTCACGCCGTGCTTCTGCGCTTCCGCGAGTTTCGAGCCGGCGCCGGGACCCGCGACGACAAAATCCGTCTTCTTCGACACCGAGCCCGCGGCCTTGGCGCCCAACCGTTCGGCCATGGCCTTGGCTTCGTCGCGCGTCATTTTTTCCAGCGAGCCCGTGAACACCACGGTCTTGCCTGCGATCGCCGAATTGCTCTTCGGCTTCTCGGCGTCGAGGATCTCGTCCAGTTCCTTCACGAGCCGATCGACAATGCCGCGATTATGGCTCTCGCCGAAATAGGCGGCGACGCTCTGGATCACGGTGTCGCCGATCTGGTCCAGCGCATCCATTTCCGCGATCGTCTCCTCGTCGCCCTTGGCGACTTTCAGTCCGGCGTCGTGAAACGCCTTCCACGAGCCATAGCCGCGCGCCAGCGCCAGCGCGGTGGTCTCGCCGACATGGCGCATGCCGAGCGCATAGATGAAGCGCTCCAGCGCGATTTTTCGCCGGCTGTCGATCGCGGCAAAGAGATTGCGCACGGAGGTCTCGCCGTAGCCTTCGATCTCCTCGAGCTTGAGCTTGTTGTTGCGCTTCGGCAGCGTGAAGATGTCGGCGGGCTCCTTCACCCAGCCTTCGTCGAAGAAATACTGGAGCTGCTTCTCGCCGAGGCCGTCGATGTCGAAGGCGCGGCGCGACACGAACAGCTTCAGATGCTCGATCTTCTGGAACGGACAGGCGAACTCGCCGCTGCAGCGCAGGCGCGAGCCCTCCTCGCCCGTGGCGGTCTCCTCGCGCACGACGTCGGTGTGCAGCGGGCACGGGCATTTCTTCGGGAAATGGAATTCCTTCGCGCCCCTGGGCCGCTTGTCGAGGACGACATCGACCACCTGCGGGATCACGTCGCCGGCGCGCTGGATCACGACGGTGTCGCCGATCCGGATATCACGGCCCTCGCGGAGCTGCTCGCCGTCGCCGCCGATGCCCCTGATGTAATCCTCATTGTGCAGCGTGACATTCTGCACGATGACGCCGCCGACGCCGACCGGCTCGAGCTTGCCGACCGGCGTGAACGAGCCGGTGCGGCCGACCTGAATCTCGATGTCGCGCAGCACGGTCATGGCGCGCTCGGCCGGGAATTTATGCGCGATCGCCCAGCGCGGCGTGCGCGAGACGAAGCCGAGCCGCTCCTGCCAGTCGATGCGGTCGACCTTGTAGACGACGCCGTCGATGTCGTAGTCGAGCGCGGCGCGCTGCTCCTCGATCTTGCGGTGGAACGCGATCAGCTGCTCGACGGAGCGACACAACCTGGTCAGCGGATTGGTCCTGAAGCCGCAACGCTCGAACCAGTGGATCATGCCGGTCTGCGTTTCTTCCGGCATCGCGCTCATCTCGCCCCAGGCATAGGCGAAGAAGCCGAGCGGGCGCGAGGCGGTGATGGTCGGGTCCTTCTGCCGCAGCGAGCCCGCCGCCGAATTGCGCGGGATTGACGAAGATGGTGTCGCCGGCCGCCTTCTGCCGCTCGTTCAGCGCCAAGAAACCCTTCTTGGTCATGTAGACCTCGCCGCGCACTTCGCAGACATCGGGGATGTTGCGGCCCTTCAGCTTGCTGCGGCACGTCCTTCAGCGTGCGGATGTTGGCGGTGACGTCCTCTCCTTCGGCGCCGTCGCCGCGGGTGGCCGCGGTGACCAGTTCGCCGCCCTCATAGCGCAGCGACATCGAGAGCCCGTCGATCTTCGGCTCGGCGGAGAAATCGATCTTGTCGTCGGGAAGCTTCAAAAATCGCTCGATGCGGCCGGCGAAATCGACCACGTCCTGCTCGGCAAAGGCGTTGTCGAGCGAGAGCATCGGCACCGCGTGGCGGACCTTCTTGAATCGTCCTGACGGCGCCGCGCCGACTTTCTGCGACGGCGAGTCGGAAGAGACGAGTTCCGGAAACCGCTTCTCGATCGCATTGAAGCGCTGGCGCAGCGCGTCGTATTCGGCGTCGGTGACGCTTGGCGCATCGTCCTGGTAGTAGCGCCTGTCGTGGCCTTCGAGCTCAAGCGCGAGCCGCATGTGCTCGACCTTGGCCTGCGCCTTGGTGAGGCCGGCGACATCGGGGAGCTTTTTGGCTTTCGCGGCTTTGGCCATGACGAGAGACTATGCCGTCGCGGCCTTGAGGAGCCGATCCGCAGCAGCCCTCGCTTCCGCGGTGATCTCCGCGCCGGCCAGCATGCGGGCGATTTCCTCGCGGCGGTGATCGGCGGCGAGCGCGTTGACGCGGGTGGCGACGCGCTTGCCCTTGTCGAGCGCATCCTTGGAAATCAAGAGATGCTGGCTGGCGCGGGCGGCAACCTGCGGCGCGTGGGTGACCGCCATCACCTGCACCTTGGAGGCGAGACGCGCGAGCCGCGAGCCGATCGCGTCCGCGACCGCGCCGCCGACACCGGTATCGATCTCGTCGAACACCAGCGTGGGCGCCGAGCCGCGATCGGCCAGCACGACTTTCAGCGCCAGCAAAAAGCGCGACAGCTCGCCGCCGGAGGCGACCTTCATCAGCGGCCCCGGCCGCGTGCCGGGATTGGTCTGCACCCAGAATTCGACGCGATCGAATCCTTGCGGGCCCGGCGAGGCCGGATCGCTTTCGAGCTGGGTGGTGAAGGCCGCGCGTTCGAGCTTCAACGGCGCGAGCTCGGCGTTCACGGCCTTGTCGAGCTTTTGCGCGGATTTTTCGCGCGCGGCCGAAAGCTTCTTGGCGGCTGCGCTGTAGCGCTGGTCCGCTTCGGCGGCCGCCGCCTCGAGCTTGTTCAATTGCTCGGCGCCCGCGTCGATCAGCGCCACGTCGGAAGCATATTTGGCGGCGAGTGCTGCAAGCAGATCGACCGGCGTGTTGTATTTGCGCGAGGCCGCGCGCAGCGCGAACAGCCGCTCCTCGATGCGCTCGAGCTCGAGCGGATCGAAATCGGCCGCAGCGAGCGCCGCGTTCAGATGCTGATCGGCCTCCTCCAGCGCGTTGATCGCGATGTCGATCGCCTTCACTGCAGGCTCGACCAGCGACGGCGAGTTGGCCGCGCGGCGCTCCAGCCGCCGCACCGCCGCCGACAGGGCCGCGACCGGCGAATGGTTGCCGCCGACCGCCTCCTGCGCCTCGCGCAGATCGGCCGCGATCTTCTCGCCCTGCATCATCACGGTGCGCCGGTTGGCGAGCGCGGTCTCCTCGCCGTCCTGGGGCGCGAGATTCTTCAGCTCGTCGGAGGCATGGCGCAGATAGTCCGCCTCGCGCGCGGCGCGCTCCATGCCGGCGCGGTGCTCGTCCAGCGCGCCATGCGCCGTGCGCCGCGCCTCCCAGAGCTCTTCCAGCGCGGCGACGTCCTTTTCCAGCCCGGCAAAGGCATCGAGCAGGCGGCGGTGGGTGGCGGCATCGACCAGCGCGCGCTCGTCATGCTGGCCGTGGATTTCGACCAGCGCGGAACCTACCGCCTTCAGCGTCTGCACGGAGATCGCCTGGTCGTTGAGGAAGGCGCGGGTGCGGCCGTCGGCCATCTGCACGCGGCGCAGGATCATTTCGCAAGAATCCGCGGGACTTGTGTCTTCGAGGCCGTTGTCGGAAAGGATGCTGCTGGCGGGATGGCCCTTGGGCACGTCGAACACCGCGGTCACCTGCCCCTGCTCCGCGCCATGGCGGACGAGGCCCGCATCGCCGCGGCCGCCGAGCGCGAGCGCAAAGGCGTCGAGCAAAATCGATTTGCCGGCGCCGGTCTCTCCGGTCAGCACCGCAAGCCCGCGGGAAAATTCGATATCGAGGCGTTCGATCAGGACGATGTCACGGATCGACAGACGCGCCAGCATGGAAAACCAATTTCCTAGCCGAGACCCACCTTCTTGAAGGCCCGGCTGATCCAGGACCCCTGATTCTCGCTCGGCTCGAGACCGCCGGATTTTACAAGATTATAGGCGTCCTTGTACCAGCGGCTGTCGGGAAAATTATGCCCGAGCACGGCGGCGGCGGTCTGCGCCTCGCCGACGATGCCGATCGCCATATAGGCTTCGGTCAGGCGTTCCAGCGCCTCCTCGACATGGCGCGTGGTCTGGTACTGCGTCACCACCGTCTTGAAGCGGTTGATGGCGGCGGTGTAGTCGTGCTTTTCCATGTAATAGCGGCCGACCGCCATTTCCTTGCCGGCGAGCTGGTCGCGCGCGCCCTCGAGCTTGGCCTTGGCGCTGACGGCATATTCCGACGTCGGATATTTGCGGATCACCTCTTCCAGCGAAGCCATCGCCTTTTCGGTCCGGCCCTGGTCGCGGGAGACGTCGGGGATCTGGTCGTAATGCGAGGCGGCGATCAGGTACTGCGCATAGGCCGCGTCCGGGCTGCCCGGATGCAGGGTCACGTAGCGTGTCGCAGCTCCGATGCAGCTGTCATAGTCGCCCTGCTGATAGTACGAATAGGCCGACATGAGCAGCGATTTGCGCGCCCAGTCGGAATAGGGATGCTGGCGGTCGACTTCCTCGAACTTCTTGGCGGCCGCCTTGTTATCCTTGCGCTGGTTCATCAGGTACAAGCCCTCATTATAGAGCTTGTCCGCGGGCTCGTCGACGAAGGCGCTTTCGTCCTTGGCCATGAACTTGTCCCAGAGCGCACCGGTGCCGCAGCCGGAGAGCGGCAACGCGAGCACGATCAACGACGCAGCGAATCGCGCCCGCTGTGCCGCCGCTGCTACCTTGCGAAATCCGCGCGTTACACGCTGTACCGACATGACCTTTAGAACCCGATGCCGTTGGTGCGCTTTGTGCGGTACCCCGTCCTGCGCGCCCGAAATCCATCACCGACGCAAACAATGACGTACCCGTGGCGCCTCGTCATGCAACCACGGCCTGTGTATCCGAAAATACCCCGTTAACCAACCGGATAGGCAGGCATTTCGCCGGGATTAAGGCGGCAGGGCGGCCGGCTGAACAATCATGGTTACCGGCGGTGAATAGACGCCTAAACCGCGTGAGAATCGGACGAATTGTCGCTCAGGAGACGTCCGGGCCATAGGCTGCGGCGATACGTCCGGCCACGATGCCGCGGCCGATCTCGGCCTGGGTGCGGGGACGGCGCACGGTCTCGCCTTCCACCACCCGCCAGGCGGTGCGGTCGGCCAGGAGCGCGGTCAGGACGGCGTGGTTGAGCTTGTGGCCGCCGCGGACCGAGCGATAGGCGCCAAGCAGCGGCAGGCCGGCCAGCGCGAGATCGCCGACCACGTCGAGCACCTTGTGGCGGGCGCATTCATCGGCGAAACGCAGGCCCTCGGGATTGAGCAGCCGTTCCTCGTCGAACACGATGGAATTTTCGTAAGAAGCGCCGAGCGCGAAGCCGGCGCGCCACAGCCGCGCCACGTCGCTCATGAAGCCGAAGGTGCGCGCGCGGGAAACTTCGCGGCGGAACCCTTCCGGGCTCAGTTCCATGGTGTATTTCTGGCGGCCGATCACCGGATTGGCGAAGTCGATCTCGATCTCGGCGCGGAAGCCCGACGCATGCGGGCGCAGTTCGCCGAAGGCGTCGCCGATCACGACCCGAACCGGCTTCAGGACCTGGATGAAACGGCGCGGCGCCGACTGGCTGACCACGCCGGCCTGATCGATCGCGGTGACGAAGGCCGCCGCGCTGCCGTCCATGATCGGCGCTTCGGGGCCATCGATTTCAATGGTGGCGTTGTCGACGCCCATGCCCCGCAGCGCAGCAAGCACATGCTCGACGGTCGAAACCAGGGGGCCTTCGCTGTCGCCCAGGACGGTGGCAAATTCGGTGGCGGTGACGCTGCCGGCTGTGGCCTGGACTTCGCGATCGCCGCCATTGAGCCCGGTGCGGACAAAAATAAAACCCGCATCGACGGACGCGGGCCCAAGGGTCAGGCTGACAGGAGAACCGGAATGAACACCCACACCCATCACGGTGGCTTGCGAGCGAAGCGTTGTTTGCCGGCTGAATTTCATCGAAGATTGCCCACTACGACCAACCTGCAGGTAAAATCGGCTCACCACCCCGTGAGCATCGTGCCGATTCGCGCTTCAGGTATCCCCAAGTCGCGGCGAACATAAACTTTGCCCCAAACAGCGCCAACTCACGCTTCTTTACCGATTGTTACCCCATATGTGCCGCATTGGCGCCAAAGGTTAACCAAACTCGGATCCGCTCCGGCTTGCTCATCCAACCACAGACCGAATAATTAATGATTTAAAATCAGTCGCTTGCCGCATGCGCGCAGACGATCGGCGGTACAAAAGTAAAGGCCCCGGCGGTAAGGAGCCGGGGCCTTTTTGATCGCCACGATTGTAACAATTTCAGTTGGACTGACGCCTCAGGAAGGCGGGGATATCCAAATGATCGTCGCCCTGTGGCGCCGGGGCAACAGATGCCGGACGGCCATGGATGTCCAAACCTTGCGGCGTCGGGCGGCGTGCATACTCTGATACCGGCTCGTTCGCCGCCGATCTGCTCCTGAACGGAGCGCTTGGGCAGCTTACGCTCGGGAATCGGCGGCATGGCCGGCATGGCGGGACCGGAGGCGCGGGCGGCGATCGGCGGCTCGTTCTCCTCGTCGCGGCGGCCGAGGCCGACATTGGCCAACCGTTGCAGGAGCGAAAGGCGGCTCTTCTGCGGATGCTCCTCCTCCGGTTCGCCACGGGCTTGTTCACCCCGGGCCTGGCGAATCTCGGCCTGGGCCGGCATCGGCAGGTCCTCGAACTTCGGCATCCGCGGCGTGCGGGTAGCCGGGCGCTCGGCCTGCTGCGGGATGAAGGTCTCGGGCGTCATCGGCTCATCGACCGGCTCGGCGCGCGCGACGTTATGGTCGGGGAACAGCGACGGCTTCTGCGCGATCGGTCGCACCGTGACGTCGCCATAGATCTGCCCGGCCGGGGTAGCGGACAGGCCTTCCGGCGCGACCGCAGCCGCGATGGCGGCGAGCGCGGCACGCTCGACATTGCTGGAGGCACGCGGCGCCAGGGCGGACGCAGAGCCCGGGGTCTGCGCCTCGAGCTTGGCGGCACGCTCGGCGAGCCTCGCGTTGTCGGCGCGCAGGCGCGCGGTCAGGTCGGCCAGGCGGTTTTCCGGGGCGTGATGGCCCGTGGCGACCGCAGGGGTCGCCGTCGCGGCGGCGGGCGCGGAGTTGCGCATGATGCTCGCCTGCTCGATGCCGGTGGCAACGACCGAGACGCGGATCAGGCCGTCGAGCGATTCGTCGAAGGTCGCGCCGACGATGATGTTGGCGTCCTGGTCGACTTCCTCGCGAATACGGGTCGCGGCTTCGTCGACTTCAAACAGCGTGAGGTCCTTGCCGCCGGTGATCGAGATCAACAGGCCGCGGGCGCCCTTCATCGAACTGTCGTCGATCAGCGGGTTGGCGATCGCCGCTTCCGCTGCGGTCAGCGCGCGCTTGTCGCCGGAGGCTTCGCCGGTGCCCATCATCGCCTTGCCCATTTCCCTCATCACCGCCCTCACGTCGGCGAAGTCGAGGTTGATCAGGCCTTCCTTGACCATCAGGTCGGTGATGCAGGCCACGCCCGAATAGAGCACCTGGTCGGCCATCGCGAAGGCGTCGGCGAAGGTGGTCTTTTCATTGGCGACCCGGAACAAATTCTGGTTCGGGATGATCAACAGCGTGTCGACCACCTTGTGCAGCTCGGCGATGCCGGCTTCGGCGGTTCGCATGCGGCGCTGGCCCTCGAAGTGGAAGGGCTTGGTGACGACGCCGACGGTGAGGATGCCCATCTCGCGCGCGCTCTTGGCGATGACGGGAGCAGCTCCCGTGCCCGTGCCGCCGCCCATGCCGGCGGTGACGAACACCATGTTGGCGCCCGAGAGATGGTCGCGGATTTCGTCGATCACTTCCTGCGCGGCGGCAGCCCCCACATCCGGCTGCGAGCCGGCGCCAAGGCCCTGCGTGACCGCCGTGCCCATCTGGATGATGCGCGGCGCCTTCGACATCGTCAGCGCCTGCGCATCGGTGTTGGCGACGACGAAATCGACCCCCTGCAATCCTGCGGTGATCATGTTGTTGACGGCATTGCCGCCGGCGCCGCCGACGCCGAAGACGGTGATCCGAGGCTTCAATTCAGAAATATCAGGAGGAGTAAGGTTGAGTGCCATGGTTGCCTCTCGTCACGCGCGCGTGGATTCGCCCCGGCCCTCGGCCGCAGGAGTTGGTGAAATTCGCAAAGCTGCGGAATCCGTCATCAGAAGCCCTCGCGAAGCCATCGTCCGACCTTTCCGAAATAACCGTCCGTCCCCGTCCTGAGCTGCCGCGTATGCCGCGGTTCGGTGTGTTCAAGGTGAGCGTATTGCGGGTAGACCAACAGGCCCGTCGGCACCGCAAACGAAGCGGTCTTCGCCTCGCTGGGCAGCCGGCCGAAGCCGAGGGGGCGGCCGATGCGTACCGGCCGGTTCAGGATCTGGGTGGCGAGCTCGGGGATGCCGGTGAGCTGCGAGGCGCCCCCGCTCAGGACGACGCGCGCCTTCGGCTCCGCCGCGAAGGGGGAATCCTTAAGCCGGTCGCGGACCATCTCAAAAATCTCCTCGACGCGGTGCTTGACGATGTTCGCGATCGTGGCACGCGATACGATCTGTGGAACATCCCGTTCGTTGTCGCCCGCCGCTGGAACGGACATCAACTCGCGCGCGTCGGACCCGCCGGTCAGCACGGTGCCATATAACGTCTTGATTCGCTCGGCATCCGCAATGCATGCCGACAGGCCCCGCGCAAGGTCCATGGTGACGTGCTGGCCGCCGACCGAGAAGCCGGCGGCATGGACGAAGCGGCCGCCCGAATAGATCGCAATCGTGGTAGTTCCTGCTCCCATCTCGACCACGGCGGCGCCGATATCGGCCTCATCGTCGGTCAAGACGGAAAGGCCGGCCACATAGGGGCTCGCGGCCATCGCCTCGACATTGAGATGACACCGCTCGACCACCAGCATCAGGTTCCGCGCCACGGTGGCGTCCGCCGTGACGACCTGCATGTCGACGCCGAACTGGCCCGCCACCATGCCGCGGGGGTCGCGGATGCCCTTGACGCCGTCGAGCGCGTAACCGACCGGCAGCGCGTGAAGCACGGTGCGGCCGACGCCGGTCGCGTGATGCATGCCGGTGGAAACGATGCGGCTCATATCGGCCGGCGTCACCGCATTTCCACGGATGTCGGCGGCGGCTTCGATCAATTGGCCCTGCAGTCTTCCGCCCGACACGGGAAGCAGGACGGATTCGACGCGAACCTTGGCCATTTTCTCCGCGAGCGCCACGGCCTGGCGCACCGATTGTTCGCATTCGGCGAGATCGACCACCGCGCCGGCCTTCACGCCGCGCGACTGGATCTGGCTATAGCCGATCAATTCCACCGCATGGCTGCGGCCGCGCAAGGCCTCGCTCGGCGGGCACGGCTTCAGCCGCGCGATCATGCAGGCGATCTTGCTGGTGCCGATGTCCAGCGAGGCGACCAGCGCGGTGCGCTTGCCCGACATCGGCCGCGTCTTCGGCGTCAAGGTGCGATCCATGCCGCTCATGCCGCGTCACCCGGCTTCTTCTTGGCGGACTTCTTGATCTGATCTTCGCGCGCCTTGGCCGCGTCATCGGACAATTGCACCGTCAGCCGGTCGGGCAGGCGCATGTCGATGGCGACGATGTCGCGCGAGAACAGGCGGTCTTCCTTGTCGAGCTTGCTCAGGGTGGCGAGCGCATTGCCGACATCGCTCTCCGGCAGGCGAATGTCGAGGCCGTCTTTGGTGCGCAGGTTCCAGCGCCGCTCGCCGACATAGACCGCGGCAAGGGTGACGGAATTGACCTGCGGGTAGCGCGCCAGCAGCGCGAGGAAATCCCGGGCATGAGTCTCGGCGCCCCTGCCGACCACGAGCGGCAGCGACACGAAGCGGCGCATCACATAGGGTTCGAGGACGGCGCCGTCATCGGCGATGACGGAGAGCCTGCCGTTCTGCTGCCACAGCGCGAACGCCGAGCGCTCGACGATGTCGATCTGCAGGCCGCCCGGATAATATTTGATCACGGTAGCGTCGGCGATCCAGGGATTCGACTTCAGCTTCTCGCGCAAGGCGGCGGCATCGAGGAACAACAGCGACGAGCGGCCATTGACGCCGCCGATCGCGAGAATCTCGTCCTGGCTCAACTGCCTGCGGCCGTTGATTGCGACGGTGGTGATGCGGAAGCCCATGGAATTGGCGAAGGCGTTGCGGGTGTCGCTCACCGCGGTGACGAAATCATCGTAGTGACCGCCCCTCACGATGCCGAAGCCGGTACTGGCGGCCAGGAGAGAGAGCGTCGCGATCAAGCCGGCACGGCGCGGCACGTGGCGCTCGATCCATGCGATCAGCCGCAGCGGCGGATCGCGGTCGATCACCGGCCTCTTGACGGCCTTGGCGGACGCACGTCCGAATCCCAAATACTCGCGCAGCAGCACGACCGCGCCAATCGCGGCCGCCTTCAGGTCGGTCTGAGGCCTCAGCTTTTCTGCGAGGCGTCCTGCACCATCCATTGCACGAGCTCGTCAACCATTGGTCCCGCAAAGGATTTTTGCGGGGCGGCCGGATGGCGCTCGGTGATGCCGGTCGGGATTTGAAACGAAAGGCCCGTCTCCCGAATTGCGGTGGGTCGAAGCGGAAACCCGCAACAACGCCCCGGCAGCCAAGCGCACACGCGCCGCCGGCGTTAACCTTCGGGCCTCCTGGTAAACAAAGGGTAAAACCCGGGGGGGCAGGGCGAATTTTGATGCGTCCTGTGAGGTATTTACCCCAAAATCTTAAGGATTTTAGCCTTCCGGGAACCGGTTTCCGCCACCCCCCGGCCCCCTGCCCCCGTTAAGATTTGGGATTCTTCCGAATCCGGCGTTCCGCCAGGACGATCTGGTCTTTCAGAAAATCGGCGAATTCGATGCCCTGCGCCTTCAATGCCTTGGGGTAGAGCGAGGATCTCGTCAGGCCCGGCAGGGTGTTGGTTTCCAGATAGACCAGCCCGCTTGCGGAGACGATGAAATCCGAGCGGGAATAACCGCTGCAAGATAACGCGCGGTGGGCCTTGATCGCCTGGTCCTTGAGAGCGGAGGCCACTTCCGGCGCGAAACGGCCCGGACAGATCTCCTGCGTGGCCTTGGCAATGTACTTGGCGTGATAATCAAACACGCCCTCGGCCGGCACGATCTCGATCGGCGGCAGGGCTATGAGCGAGCCGTCCAGCTGCTCCAGCACGGCGCAAGTCCCCTCCACGCCCGATATCATCGGCTCGATCAGATAGGTTTCGGTCCTGGCGGCAGTACGCACCGCGACGAGATCCTGCCTTGCGTTGACGAAGATCAGCCCGTAGCTCGATCCGTCATGCGTCGGCTTCGCGATCAGCCGGCCGTACTGATCGAGCGCCGCTTCGATCTCGTCGAGTTTCACGCTGTTCGGCACCTCGACACCGGCGAGCGCGGCGAAGTGCTTGGCCGAGATCTTGTCGAAGGCCAGATGCGAGGATGCCGAACCCGATCCGGTGAACGGAATGTCGCGAATCTCGCACATCGCCTGCAGCTCGCCATTCTCGGCGCGGCCGCCATGCAGGCCGAGCACCAGCACGCGGCCGCTCGCCCGATCCAGCGCCTCTTCGATCGATTTGCCAACGCGCTTTCCGCCGGGCTTGAACTCCTGCTCGAACGGGCGCGAATGTTCGCGCAGCGTCTTCGCGCTTGTTTCATGCACGCTGTCGTCGGCGTCCCAGAACCACAGATCGGCCTCGGGCAGGGCCTCAGACAGCGCCTGCGCGCTCGCGACCGAAACCAGCCGCTCCTTGTTGGTGCCGCCGAATAAAATGGTGACCTTCATCATCCCTGCCCGTCGCTTGCACCTTCGTCGTAACGGGGCGCGACGAAGTCGCGAGCCCGGAATTCATACGCCCGATCGTGGTTATGGATTGCGGGCCTGCGCCTGGCGGCGCATCCCGGAATGACACCTATCGTGGAACCCCAATCCGCTTGATTTCCCAATGTAGCTCAATTCCGGAATTTTGTTTGACGCGGTCGCGCACGGTTTCGCCAAGAGCCTCAATATCATGCCCGGTCGCGTTGCCGGTGTTGATGAGGAAATTGCAGTGCATCTCGGAGACCTGCGCGCCGCCGAGCTTCAGGCCGCGACAGCCGGCGGCGTCAATCAGTTTCCACGCGCTGTCGCTTGGCGGATTCTGGAACGTCGAGCCGCCGGTCTTCTCGCGGATCGGTTGCGCGGTCTCGCGGTGGGTCTGCACCTCGTTCATGCGCGCGCGGATCGCTTCCGGCGTGGCGGGCTTTCCCCTGAATCGGCCCGAGGTGAAGACGATGGAGGGATCGACGCCCGAGTGGCGGTAGACGAATTTCATGTCGGCGTTGGAGAAGGTGTGGATGTTGCCGCTGCGGTCGATGCCCGTCGCCTCGATCAGCACATCCTTGGTCTCCGCACCGTTGGCGCCGGCATTCATGCGCAGCGCACCGCCGATGGTGCCGGGAATGCCAAAATAGAATTCGAGACCGGCGAGGTCAGCAGCCGCCGCGGTTTCCGCCACGCGCTTGTCGAGCGCGGCGGCGCCTGCGCTGACCACGTCGCCTGCCGTTTTGGTCTCGCCGAACGCGCGCGGCGCAAGGCGGATCACCACGCCGGGCATGCCGCCGTCGCGCACGATCAGATTCGAGCCGACGCCGACGACATAGACCGGCAATTCCTCCGGCAGACGTTTCAGGAAATAGGCGAGATCGTCCTCGTCCGACGGCGTGAACAGCACCTGCGCCGGCCCGCCGACGCGAAACCAGGTGAGCTCCGCGAGCGGCTGGTTGGCGAGCAGCCGGCCGCGCAGCTCCGGCATCGCGGCTTTCAGTTCCGGCGTGATGTCGGGAAAAGCCACGCCTACCCCAGCGCCTTCAATTCGCCGGGCAGCGCATAGGCCCATTGCGTGATGTTGCCGGCGCCGAGACAGACGACGAGATCGCCCTTGCCGGCGAGGCCTTTGACGATGCCCGCGAGATCGGCGGGCTTCTGCAGCGGGATCACCTCGCGATGACCGCGGGCGCGCAAACCCGTGACGAAATGGTCGCGGTCGATGCCGTCGATCGGCGCCTCGCCGGCCGGATAGACTTCGGCGACCACGACCGCGTCGGCGTCGTTGAAGCAGGTGCAGAAATCGTCGAACAGGGACTGCAATCGCGTGTAACGATGCGGCTGCACCACGGCGACGATCCTGCCATTGGTGGATTCACGCGCCGCTTTAAGTACCGCCGCGATCTCCACGGGATGATGGCCATAATCGTCGATCACGGTGACGCCGTTAGTTTCGCCGGTCTTGGTGAAGCGCCGCTTCACGCCGCCGAAGCCTGCGATCGCCCTGCGGATGGCGTCATCGGAAACGCCGAGCTGATGCGCGACCGCGATCGCCGCGGTGGCATTCGACGCGTTATGCCATCCCGGCATCGGCAGCATGAGATCCGATATCTCATGCGCGGCGCCGGTCTTGCGGTCGCGGATCACGACCTTGAATGCCGAGCCGCCGCCCATCGGCATCAAGTCGACCAGCCGCGCGTCGGCCTGTGGATTCTGGCCATAGGTGATGATGCGGCGGTCCTCGATCTTGCCGACGAGGGTCTGCACCACGGGATGGTCGGTGCACATCACGGCAAAGCCGTAGAACGGCACGTTCTCGACGAAATCGCGGAACGCATCCTGGATCGCCTCGAAGGTCTGGAAGTGATCGAGATGCTCGGGATCGATGTTGGTGACGATGACGACGTCGCTCGGCAGCTTCAGGAAGGTGCCGTCGCTCTCGTCGGCTTCGACCACCATCCAGTCGCCGGCGCCCAGCCGCGCGTTGGAGCCGTAGGCGTTGATGATGCCGCCATTGATCACGGTCGGGTCGAGGCCGCCGGCGTCGAGCAGGGTCGCGACCATCGTCGTCGTCGTGGTCTTGCCGTGGGTGCCGGCAATCGCAACGCAGCTCTTCAGCCGCATCAGTTCGGCGAGCATCTCGGCGCGGCGGACCACGGGAATGCGCTGCGCGCGCGCCGCCACCAATTCCGGATTGTCGCGCTTGATCGCGGTCGACACCACGACCACGTCGGCGCCGTCGACATTCTCCGCCTTGTGGCCGACCGAAACCGCGATGCCCTTCTCGCGCAGCCGCGCGACATTGGCGCCGTCGGCCGCATCCGAGCCCTGCACGGTGTAACCGAGATTGCTCAAGACCTCGGCAATGCCGCTCATGCCGATGCCGCCGATCCCGACGAAGTGGATGGGTCCGATCTCGCGCGGCAGTCTCATGCGATATTCCCTGTACCTTGCGACGCCGGTGAATTAAATCGGCGGCACGGGTTACTGGATGCCCCGCTTTCGCGGGGCATGACAAGGGGTTTTTCCGTCAAATTCCGGCCGTCTTCACCACCAGATCGGCCAGCCGCCCGGCGGCATCGAGGCGGCCGGCGCTGCGGGCATTGGCGGCCATCGCGGCGAGGCGCTGCGGCTCGGCGGCGAGCGCCGAGATTTCCGAGGCCAGCCGGTCCGGGGTGAATTCGGACTGCGGAATCCGTAAAGCCCCGTTGACCTGCGACAGCACGCCGGCATTGGCGAACTGGTCCTGGTCGATCGCGCCGGGCAGCGGCACCAGGATCGAGGGCCGGCCGATCGCGGCGAGCTCGGCAACGGTGCCCGCGCCCGAGCGCGAGACCACGAGATGGTTGGAGGCGAGGCGGGCCGGAAGGTCCGTGAAGAACGGCGCGAGCTCGGCCTGGATCTTCAGCCGGTCATAGACCGCGCGCACGCGAATCATGTCTTCCTCGCGCACCTGCTGGGTGAGGATGACACGGCTCCATAGCGCAGGCTCGAGGCGTTCGATCGCGCCGGGCACGATGTCGCTCATCACGCGCGCGCCCTGGCTGCCGCCCACGACCAGCAGGCGCAACGTTCCGTTCGGCTCGGGCGCCGTGTAACGCGATGCCGCCGCGTTGAGCACGGCCGGCCGCATCGGCGTGCCGACGGTGGTGGCCTTCCCCGACAATGCGCCATCGCGGTCGAGCACGCCGGGCAGCGAGGTCGCGATCGCGCTGACATGGCGCGAGAGAAAACGGTTGGCGCGGCCCAGCACCGCATTGGCGTCGTGAATGATGCTGGGAATGCCGGCAAGCCTGGCGGCGATCAGCGGCGGCAAGGTCGGATAGCCGCCAAAGCCGACCACGGCGGCAGGCTTCAACCGGCGCATCAGGCGCAACGCGGAAACCGTGCCCGCGGCGAGCGTGAGACCGGCATAGGCGAGCTGCAGCGGATTGCGGCCGCGCGCGGTCTCGCTCGCCACCACGTCGATCATGTCCTTGGAGAACAGCCCGCTATAGCGCAGCGCGCGGTCGTCGGTGACGAGCCGGACGCGAAGGCCGCGCCTGACCAGCTCGACGCCGAGCGCTTCCGCGGGAAACAGATGGCCGCCGGTGCCGCCCGCGGCCAAAAGGATCAGGGGTGCAGTGTCCATGGCCCCGGCTTTTACAGGGAAACTTTCGTCATTGCGAGCCAACGGGTCGGCGCAAAGCGCCGCCCGATGACAGGCTCCGCGAAGCAATCCAGAATGCCTCCGCGGAGACAGTCTGGATTGCTTCGTCGCTACGCTCCTCGCAATGACGAAGGAGGCGACTTACGCGTGGCTCTGCGCGCCCTCGGCGCCACGCAGCGCCGCGAACTCGGCCCGGGGCCTGAGCCGCGTCAGCGCCAGCATCATGCCGACGCCGTAGGCCAGCGACACGATCGACGAGCCGCCATACGAAATGAACGGCAGGGTCATGCCCTTGGCGGGGATCAGCTGCAGATTGACCGACATGTTGATGGCGGCCTGCACGCCGAACATGATCGCCAGCCCCGAGGCCGCGAAGCGCGCGAACATGTCCTCGTTGGAATAGGCGCGCGACAGCGTGCGGATCACGACAAAGGCGAACAGCGCGAGCAGCGCCAGGCACAGGATGATTCCGAATTCCTCCGCGGCGACCGCGAACACGAAATCGGTGTGGCTGTCCGGCAGGCTGCGCTTGGCGATGCCCTCGCCCGGCCCGAGTCCGAACCAGCCACCGTTGGAGAAGGCTTCCATCGCGGTGTCGACCTGGAAGGTGTCTCCGGAAGCGGGATTCATGAAGCGCTTGAAGCGGCCGGCGACGTGCGGAACCAGGAGATAGGCGAAGAAAAGTCCGGCGGACGCCGCGCCTGCAAGACCCATCACCCATATCATGCGCATGCCGGCAATGAAGAACAGCGCGCCCCATACCATCAGGATCAGCATGGTCTGGCCGAAATCGGGTTCCATCACCAGAAGCGCCACCAGCGTCAACAGCAGCCCCAGCGCCATCGATGTCGCCGGCATTTCCGGCCGCTTGGCCGATTCCGCAAACAGCCAGGCCGCGATCACGACAAAGGCGGGTTTCGCGGATTCGGAGGCCTGGATGTTGAGGCCGAGCAGCGTGATCCAGCGCCGCGAGCCCTTGACCTCCGGCCCGAACCCGAGCGTCGCGACAATCAGCACCACCGAGATCGCGAACACGATCATCGCACTGCGGCGGACCTGGCGCGGCGACATGAAGGAGACGCCGATCATCACGACGATGGACGGCAGCAGGAACATCACGTGGTGGCTGAAGAAGTGGAACGGGTCGAGCCCGATCCGGACCGCGACCGGCGGGCTTGCCGCCAGCGACAGCACGACGCCGCTCAGCATCAGCGCGAGAATCGCCGCGAGCAGCGGCCAGTCCACGGTCCACCACCAGTCCGACAGCGGATTGCGTTCTTCGCGGGAGAGCATGGGCGGTCCTTGGGGGACAAAGGGTCCTCCCATTGGTCGCCCATGGTGGTTTCCAAGGGGTTAATGGTTTTGGAATGTTTTACAGGTTTCGCCGAAACTATACGCAACGCTGCGCAGCGCAGCGCGCCGCTTCAGATGTCGTCGTTGGAACGGGCGCGCAACCGCCTCCAGATCACGATGAAGGTGAACAGCGCCAGCAGCGCGAAGCACAAGATGACAGTGCCGAGATCTTCAACGACGGCCGTCAACACGAAATCGGTTTGGCTGTCCGGCAGGTAGCGGATGGCCAGGCCAGGTCCAAGGCCCGACCAGCCGTCGTTGGAGAAAGCCTCCATTGCGGTGACGACCTCAAACATCTCACTCGGGGCGAAATTCATAAAGCCCCTGACACGATCGGCGGCATGCGGAACCACGACCCCGACTAAACAACCGGCTTCACGCCCGGCAGCGCCGTGACCAGCTCGCGGAACTTGGCGCCGCGGATTTCGAAATTGCGGTACTGGTCAAAGGACGCGCAGGCTGGCGACAGCAGCACCACGGGCTCGGCGAGCCCGGAGGCTTCTGCATCGCGCACGGCGTTGGACACGGCGACATCGAGCGTCCCGGAAATCTCGTGCGGCACGCCGTCGCCGAGCGTGCCGGCAAATTCCTGCGCGGCTTCGCCGATCAGATAGGCCTTGCGAATGCGCGGGAAGAATTCGGCGAGGCCCGTGATGCCGCCCGCCTTCGGCTTGCCGCCCGCGATCCAGAAAATGTCGGCATAGGACGACAGCGCATGCGCCGCCGCATCCGCGTTCGTGCCCTTGGAGTCGTTGACGAACAGCACGTTGCCGCGGCGGCCGACCTGCTCCATGCGGTGCGCTAGACCCGGGAAGCTGCGCAGGCCTTTCTGCAAGGTATCGGTCGAGATACCCATCGCCAGCGTGCAGGCCGCCGCACACGCCGCATTCTGCGCATTGTGCAGGCCGCGGAGCGAACCGATGCCGCCAAGCCTTGCGATCTCACGGCGTGCGCCGCCGGACGCCTCCACAACGGTTTCGCGCTCAACATAGATGCCGTCGGGCAGCGGGTTCTTCACGGAAATCCGCACCACGGTCTTGCCGGCCTGATCGAGCCGGTCGGCGATGTCGCGACACCAGCCATCATCGACGCCGACGATGGAGGTGCCCCGCGGCTGCACGCCTGCGACCAGCCGTGCCTTGACGGCGGCGTAGCGTTGCAGCGTGCCGTGGCGATCAATATGGTCTTCGCTGACGTTGAGCAGAATGCCGACGGACGGATCGAGCGAAGGCGCAAGATCGATCTGGTAGGACGACATCTCCACGACATGCACGCGGCCCATCCCGGGCGGCTCCAGCGACAGGATCGCCGTGCCGATATTGCCGCCCATCTGGGTGTCGTAGCCGGCGACCTTCATCAGATGCGCGATCAGCGCGGTCGTGGTCGATTTGCCGTTGGTGCCGGTGATCGCGACGAACGGCGCGTCCGGCGCGTTGCGGCGGCGCTCGCGGCAGAACAATTCGATGTCGCCGATCACCTCGACGCCGGCCTCGCGCGCCAGCAGCACGCTCCAATGTGGCGCCGGATGGGTCAGCGGCGCGCCGGGGGTGAGGATCAGGGCGGCGAAATTCTTCCAGGAAACCGCGCGCAGATCGGCAGTGATGAAACCGGCCCGCGCCGCCTTCGCGACGTTCTCCGCATGGTCGTCGCCGGCGATGACTTCGGCGCCGCCTGCCCGCAGCGCATGGCAGCTCGCCAATCCCGAGCCGCCGAGCCCGAACACCGCGACCGTCTTGCCCGCGAATGAGGTGACGGGGATCATGGGCGATCAGCGCAGTTTCAGCGTGGAGAGGCCGGCGAGCGCCAGCATCACCGAGATGATCCAGAAGCGGATCACGATCTGCGGTTCGGTCCAGCCCAGTTGCTCGAAATGATGATGGATCGGCGCCATCTTGAAGAAACGCTTTCCCGTGAGCTTGAAGGAGGCGACCTGCACGATCACCGACACCGCCTCCAGCACGAACAGGCCGCCGATCACCGCGAGCACGATCTCGTGCTTCACCGCGACCGCGATCGAACCGAGCATGCCGCCGAGCGCGAGCGAGCCGGTGTCGCCCATGAAGATCGAGGCCGGCGGCGCGTTGAACCAGAGGAAGCCGAGACCCGCGCCGAACACGGCGCCGCAGAGCACCAGCAGTTCGCCGGTGCCCGCGACATAGTTGATCTGCAGATATTCGGAGAACACCGCGTTGCCGGCGAGATAGGCGATCAGGCCGAAGCTTGCAGAGGCGATCATGACGGGCACGATGGCAAGCCCGTCGAGGCCGTCGGTGAGGTTGACGGCATTGCCGGCGCCGACGATGACGAAGGCGCCGAATATCACGAAGAACCAGCCGAAATTCACCACCAGTTCCTTGATGAACGGGATCGCGAGCGACGTCGAGGAGACATCGCGGCCAAGCCGCACCAGCGCGTAGCAGGCCGCGAGTGCGATGACCGCCTCGAGGAGAAGGCGAAGGCGGCCGCCGAAGCCGGCCGAGGTCTGCTTGGTCACTTTAAGATAGTCGTCGTAGAAGCCGACAAAGCCGAAGCCGAGCGTCACCGCCAGCACGATCCAGACATAAGGGTTGACCGGATTGGCCCAGAGCAGGGTCGACACCACGAGCCCGGACAGGATCATCAGCCCGCCCATGGTGGGCGTGCCCTTCTTGGCGATGATGTGCGACTGCGGGCCATCGCTGCGGATCGGCTGGCCCTTGCCCTGCCGCAGACGCAAGTGATCGATGATCCAGGGGCCGAACAGGAACACGAACAGGGCACCGGTGAAGACCGCTCCGCCGGTGCGGAACGTCGTGTAGCGAAACACGTTCAAGAGCGTGCGCAGCGCGCCGAACCCGGTCGGAAAGGAATTGGAAATCTCGTACAACCAATAGAACATTCAGTTTCCGCCCTAACCCGCGGCTTCTTCGTGCGCGGAGCCCGGAAAGCGCTTCTCCAGCGCGTTCACGATCGTTTTCATCTTCGAGCCCAGCGATCCCTTGATCATGATCGCATCGCCCGCGCGAACGGCGGAGACCGCCTGCGCCTCCAGGCTTGCCGAGTTCTCCGCATAGCCGCCTCGTTTACCCGCGGAAAGCGCATCCCACAAGTTACGCATCAACGGACCGCAACAATAAACAAGGTCGATCCGGTTGGCTCTCACGTCTTCCGCAAGGCCGCGATGCAAATCGGGGCCGGTCGAGCCGAGTTCGAGCATGTCGCCGAGGATGGCGATGCGCCGGCCCTGCGGCCCGATCTCGGCTGCACCCAGCACATTGATGGCGGCAGCCATCGATGCCGGATTGGCGTTGTAGCTTTCGTCGATCAGGATCGCCTCGCCGTTGCCCACTTCCAGCACGCGCCGCACGCCGCGGCCGGCGGCCGGCGCGACTTGCGAAAGCGAGAGCGCGGCGAGCGCGAGATCGGCGCCCGCGAGCGAGGCGGCCGCGAGCACGGCCAGCGAATTCATCGCCATGTGGCGGCCGGGCATGCCGAGCTTGTAGGTCACGTCGTGGCCGAGGATGTTCGCATGCACGGCGGACGAGGTCGCGCGCAGCGACAGATCGAGCAGCCGTGCGCCGGATTGCTCATCGGCGCCGAAAGATACGATGCGGGAGATGCCGCGCGCTTGCGCACTGGCGGCGAGCCGCGCAAACTGCGAATTGTCGCGATTGAGCACGGCGGCGCCACCGGGCTCGACGCCGGCAAAGATCTCGGCCTTCGCGTCCGCAATCGCCTCGATGCCGGCGAAGAACTCCAGATGCACCGGCTCGACGGTGGTGATAACGGCGACATGCGGCCGCACCATCCTCACCAGCGGATCGATCTCGCCCGCATGATTCATGCCGATCTCGAAGATCGCAAAACGCATCGAGGCCGGGCAGCGCGCCAGCGACAGCGGCACGCCCCAGTGATTGTTGAAGGAGGCGACGGAGGCGTGGGTTTCGCCCTGCGCCGACAGCACCGCGCGCAAGGCTTCCTTGGTCGAGGTCTTGCCGACGGAACCCGTGACCGCGATCACCTGCGCTGTCAGGCGCGCGCGCGAGGCCAGTGCAAGATCGCGCAGGCCCTCGAGCACATCGTCCACGACCAGCAGCGGCGCATCGGGCGCGAACTTTGCGCGCTGCGCGCTCGCGACCACCGCAAGCGCCGCGCCGGCCTTCAGCGCGGCGTCGACGAAATCATGGCCGTCATGCACGTCGCCCTTGATCGCGAAGTATGCCTCGCCCGGCAGAATCGTCCGGCTGTCGATGGAAAGGCCGATGACGGTATCCGGCAGCGCGCCGCTGACGACAGCACGCATCGCCTCGCGCATCGCCTGCGATGTCCACAATGGCGCCGCGCTCATGCCACCCTCGACGAAAGTGCGGAAGCGACCGCCTCGTGATCGCTGAACGGCAGCGTCCTGTCGCCGACGATCTGGCCGGTCTCGTGCCCCTTGCCGGCGATCAGCAGCGCATCGCCCGGCTGGAGATCGTCGATCGCGGCGCGGATGGCGCCCGCACGGTCGCCAATTTCCACGGCACCTTTTGCCGCGGCAAGGATGGCGGCGCGGATCGCTTCCGGCTTCTCGCTGCGCGGATTGTCGTCGGTGATGATGACCTGATCGGCATTCTCGCGCGCGATCGCGCCCATCAGGGGCCGCTTGCCCGCATCGCGGTCGCCGCCGGCGCCGAACACCACGATGAGCTTGCGCTTGGCATAGGGCCGCAGCGCCTGCAGCGCCTTCGCCAGTGCGTCCGGCTTGTGCGCGTAATCGACAAAGATCGGCGCGCCGTTGCGCTCGCCGACCCGTTCCAGCCGTCCCTTGGCGCCTTCGAGATGTTCGAGGCTTGCGAATACGGCCTCCGCTTCACTGCCGGTTGCGATCGCGAGTCCCGCCGACACCAGCGCGTTCTCGATCTGGAACGCGCCGACCAGCGGGAGCTTGAGTGAAATCCTCTTGCCGCGATGCTCGAGTACAAGCTTCTGCGCAAAGCCGTCGATACCGGCTTCGACGAGGCGAATGCCCTCGCCCCTGCCGTCGCCACTGGCGCCAACGGTAACAAGGCGCAAGCCACGCGTCCGCGCCGCCTCGATCACTTGCGGCGAGCAATCATGATCGGCCGAGATCGCCGCCGCTCCGCCAGGCGGAATCAGATCGCGAAACAGCCGGAGTTTCGCATTGAGATAATGTGCGACGTCGGGATGATAATCCATGTGGTCGCGCGAGAGGTTGGTGAAGCCGCCGGCCGAGATGCGCACGCCATCGAGGCGATATTGATCGAGACCATGCGATGAGGCCTCGAACGCCAGATGCGTGACACCGTCGCGCGCGATCTCGTCGAGCTGGCGGTGCAGCGCGATCGGATCGGGCGTGGTCAGCGAGCCGTAGACAGTGCGCTTCGGCGACACCAGCCCGATGGTGCCGATGCTCGCCGAGGCGTGGCCTAGTCGTTCCCAGATCTGCCGCGTGAAGGCGGCAACCGAGGTCTTGCCGCTGGTGCCGGTGACGGCCGCAATGGTCGCGGGCTGCAGGGAATAGAATTTTGCCGCCGCCAGCGCCAGCGCGCGGCGAGGATTTGGCGTTGCCACGAAGGGAACGGAAATGCGTTGCGGCGGATGATGATCGCCGGCGATCGCGACGGCGCCCGAAGCAATCGCCGCCTCGATGAAGCGCGCACCGTCGGTCTTGCTGCCGGACAGCGCAAAGAAGAGATCGCCCTGCTTCACCGCGCGGCTGTCGACGGCGAGCCCCGTGACGGCGGTCGCCTCGGCCTGCGGATCGATTCTCGTATCGATCTTTGCCTCGGCACTGAAGAGGTCGCGAAGCTTCATATTCTTCCAGTCGAAGTGACGCGCAGGAAACCGGCGGCAACCGCTAGCGGAGACTCAAATATAGCGGCCGGGTAAGGCTTACTGCGTTGCTCTGGATGCCGCAAGAATAAGGCGGTCAGGCGGCGGCAGGTCGAAACGCGGCTCGATGCCCAGAAGCGGCCCGATGCGGCTGATCACATTGCCTGCGGTCGGCACGGCGTTCCAGCCGGAGGTGATGAAGCCGTGGGTTTCCTTCAGCGGCTGCGGCTCGTCCAGCATGATCAGGAGCTGGTAACGCGGCTTGTCCGCCGGGATGATGGCGGTGAAGGCGGTGAGCACGCGCTTCCTGGCATAGCGGCCGTTGACGACCTTTTCGGCGGTGCCGGTCTTGCCGCCGATATAATAGCCCTTGACGTCGGCCTTGCGCGCGGTGCCGATCTCGGCATTGAGCCGCATCAGGAAGCGCATCTTCTCCGACGTTTCGGGTTTGATCACCCGCCTGGCGACCGCCCTCGCCTCTTCCTCGGTGCGCTTCAGAAAGGTCGGCGGAATCAGAAGGCCGCCATTGGCGAGCGCGCTGACGCCCATCACCGCCTGCAGCGGCGCCACCGCCATGCCGTGCCCGAAGGCGATGGTCACCGTGTTCAATTCGACCCAGTGCCTCGGCACCAGCGGCGAGGCGCTTTCCGGCAGTTCGGTGCGCAGCCGGTCGAGCTGGCCCATCTTGCGCAGGAACGCCTTGTGCGCCTCGACGCCCTGCGACAGCGCGATCCGCGCAGCACCGACGTTGGAGGAGAAGGTGAACACTTCCTTCATATTGAGGAAGCGGCCCTTCGGCTCGTCGTCGTGGATCGCGAATTTGCCGTAGTGCAGCGGTCCGCGCGCGTCCCACATCGAGTTGAGATCGTATTTGCCGGTGTCGAGCGCCATCGCGAGCGTGAACGCCTTGAAGGTCGATCCCATCTCGTAGACGCCGGTGGTGAGGCGGTTGATGCGGTCGGGATCGTGCGCTTCCTTCGGGTTGTTCGGATCGAAATCCGGCACCGAGACCATCGCGACGACCTCGCCGGTATTGACGTTGGTGACGAGGCCGGACGCCGCCTTGGCGTGGAATTTCTCCTTGGCCTTGAGCAGCTCGTCGCGGAGCGCGTGCTCGACGCGCAGGTCGACCGACAATTCCACCGGCCGCTGCAGGCGGTCGGTGGCGAAGCCCGCGCGATGCAGGTCGGCGAGCCCGTTATTGTCGAGCCACTTCTCCATCCCGGCGATGCCCTGGTTGTCGATGTTGACGAGGCCGATCAAATGCGCGACCTCGTTGCCGGTCGGATAGACGCGCTTGTTCTCGCGCAAAAATCCGATGCCGGGAACGCCGAGGCGGTGGATATCCTGCTGCTGCTTGGCATTGATCTCGCGCTTCAGCCAGACGAAGCCCTTCTTCGACGACAGGCGCTCGCGCACTTCGCCGACATCGAGATCGGGCAGCGTCGCGGTCAAAAGCTCGATCGCCTCGTCCTTGTCGATGATGCGGCGCGGCTCGCCGAACAGGCTCGGCGCCTTGACGTCGGTCGCAAGGATTGCGCCATTGCGGTCGACGATATCGGGGCGTGCGGTCGCGATCGCGTCCTGGGCTGCGGTGCGGCGCGCACCGTGGCTGTCGGCGCCGATCGCATACATCACGAGCCGCCCGCCGATGATGGCATAGATCGCGGCAAAGGCGAGGATCGCAAGGCCGACGCGGGCGCGCGCCTTCGCAGTTCGGTCGACATTGCGCCCGTAGAGCAGGCCGCGAATCAGCCGCAGATGCCAGGCATCCGTCGGTTTGACCATTGCCGGCCCGGTCATTGCCGATCCTCCGGCTTTGCGACCGAGCCGGTGACGGTCGAAGTCTCGGCCCTGGCTTCGAGCGTTCCGATCATCGAACCGATCGGATCGGGGTCGCCCGGCTTGACCAGGCTCGGCGGCCGCTCGGGGAGGTTCCTGAGGTCGTTGTATTGATTGGCGTTGAGCGGCTTCAGCGACAAATGGCGCTCGACCAGGCCCTGCAGGCGCAGCGGCGAATCGAGCCTGGCCCATTCGGCGCGCAGCACCGCAATCTTGTCGCGCTCCTCGCGGATTTCTGCGTGCAGCTTCAAGACGCGCTCGGTGCGCACCGTCGAATCCATCTTGATGCGGTAGACATAGGCGGCTGCGAATATCAGCGCGCCGATCACGAGGAGATGAAGGAGCCGCATGTGCTCAGCCTCCCCTCATCACATCGGAGAGCCTTGGCCATGACGGCAGGCTGCCGGCAACATGTGCCGGCGCCTCGGTGCGCTCGGCGGCGCGCAGCTTGGCCGAACGCGCGCGCGGATTGGCGGCGACTTCCTGCTCGCTCGGCGCCACCGGCCGCTTGGTCAGCACCTTGAAGCTCGGCGCGGCCTGCTTCACTTCCGGCAGATGCCGCGAGCCGCCGCCGGTCTTGCCGCGCGCATTGAAGAAGTCCTTGACGATGCGGTCTTCCAGCGAATGGAACGACACCACCGCGAGACGCCCGCCCGGCTTGAGCACGCGCTCGGCGGCGTCGAGCGCGAGCTGCAATTCGTCGAGCTCTTCATTGACGAAGATGCGCAGGCCCTGGAACGTCCGCGTCGCGGGATGGATGTCGCCGGGCCTGGCGCGCACCACACGCGCCACGATGTCGGCAAGCGCGCGCGTGCTCGCGATCGGCGCCTCTTTCCGCGCGGCGACGATGGCGCGCGCGACGCCGCGCGAGTGGCGCTCCTCGCCGAAGATATAGATGATGTCGGCGAGCTCGGCCTCGGAAGCCTTCGCGATCACGTCGGCTGCGGTCGGGCCGTGACCGGCCATCCGCATGTCGAGCGGACCATCGAGGCGAAACGAGAAACCGCGCCCGGCCTGGTCGAGCTGCATCGAGGAGACGCCGACATCCATCACCACGCCGTCGACGGCTTCGACACCCTGCGCGGCGCAGACCTCGGCGAGGTTGGAGAAGCGGTCCTCCACCAAGGTCAGCCGGCCGGCCGATTGATCGACCAGTGAGAAGCCGCCCGCAATCGCGGTCCGATCGCGATCGATACCGATGACCCGCGTACCAGGAACTGACAGGATCAGGCGGCTATAGCCGCCGGCCCCGAAGGTCGCGTCAATGTAGGTTCCGCCCTCGCGGGGGCCGAGCATCTCGACCGCCTCGCGGCCGAGCACGGGAACATGGCGGACGGATTCGCTCATGCGCCGGCCCCGGGTGAGCGTGAAATCGAGCAAACTGGGATCGAACGGGCCCATTGCGCCTCGAATTCCCGGCCTTTCCGGCGCTATCCGGCGCAAATCGCCGAAAGCGCATGCGATCGCCGATCCCGCGCGCCCCAAGGGACAAACCCTGGTTTCCGCATGGAATTTGCTGGGCTGCCATCGGGTTTCAAGCGTGAAGCGGGCGCCAAACCGGTTTTGGCGCTTCACCACTCAGTAACGACGCCCAGCGTTAAGAAACGGTTGATGGGGTTGTTAACTCTTGTCGACCGGTGTGCCGTTCCGGGCCGACAGGCCGGTGATGCAGGCCGCACACAGTTTTGCCAAAATTGGACCCGGACGCCCGTTCGCGGATTGCCACCCGCCTCTTCGTAAAGGAATAGTTACTGCTCGACTCGCAGTTGCCGTTCTCGTGCCGGGTTTAAAGCGTCCTATGCCTCTTCGTTCCCTCACCTATGATGCCACTGATTCGAAGCGCCGGCGGGTGCTTCCGATCCCAAGCGGCAATACCGGCATGAAGACCTTTACCACCGATTCCTCGATCGCGTCGGACGTGATTCCCTCGCCGAACTACGGCGAACGTAACAATGGCCGGCAGCCGGACATGATCCTGCTGCACTACACCGGCATGCCCGATGTCGAGGGCGCGATCGCGCAGCTTTGCACCGGGGGAACCGAAGTCTCGGCGCACTACATCGTGCTCGAGGACGGCCGCATCGTGCAAAGCGTTCCCGAAGCCAAGCGCGCCTGGCACGCCGGCGTGTCGTCGTGGGCCGGCGAGGAAGACATCAACTCCTGCTCGATCGGCATCGAGATCATCAACCGCGGCCATGACTGGGGCTATCCGGACTTTCCGCTGCGCCAGATCGCGGCCGTGATCACGCTGTGCCGCGGCATCATGCTTCGCCGCAAGGTGCCGAGCCATCGCGTGCTGGCGCATTCCGATGTGGCGCCCGCGCGCAAGAAGGACCCCGGCGAGAAATTCCCGTGGCATTCGCTCGCCAATTCCGGCGTCGGTCACTGGGTGCAGCCGGCGCCGATCGTGCGCAGCGACACGCTGAAGCTTGGCATCATCAGCGAGGAAGTCCGCGACCTCCAGCACGCGCTCGCCAGATACGGCTACGGCGTGCCGATCACGGGCAAATATGACGGGCCGACCATGGAAGTGGTCACCGCCTTCCAGCGTCACTTCCGCCCGGCCCGCGTCGACGGGATCGCCGATCACTCGACGCTGACCACCCTGCATGCGCTGCTGTCGAGCCTGCCGCCGGAGGCGGTCGCCACGATGACGACCGCGCGCTAATCGCCCAATCGTCATTGCGAGGAGTGTCAGCGACGAAGCAATCCAGGCTTTTTTCCGCGGTGAGATTCTGGATTGCTTCGCGGAGCCTGTCATCGGGCGGCGCTTTGCGCCGACCCGTTGGCTCGCAATGACGGTTGCATCTCCGCCATCCGCCGCGCATAGAGTCTTCGCAGCGGCTCGAGTTTCGTCGCCGCCGTCGCCGCAAGATAAGCCTCGCGTGCCGCGTCATGTCTGCCGAGCCGGCGCAACAGGTCGGCACGCACGGCGGGCAACAACTCATAGCCGTCCAGACCGCCCCTCGCCTGCAACGCGTCGATCAGGTCGAGCGCGCGTGCCGGCCCATCCACCATCGACACCGCCGCGGCGTGATTGAGCTCGACCACCGGCGAGGGCGAAATCCGCAGCAGCACCTCGTAGAGGCCCGCGATCTGCGGCCAGTCGGTGTCGTTGTAATTCGGCGCGCGCGCATGGAGTGCCGCGATCGCCGCCTGCACCGCGTAGGATTGCGGCGGGCCCGGCAGGCGCAGCGCATCCTCGACGAGCAGCAGACCTTCGGCGATCTGCTTCTTGTCCCATAGCGAGCGGTCCTGCTCTTCCAGGAGCACAATGTCGCCCGCCGCGGTCTCGCGCCCGGCCCGGCGCGCGTCGTGCAGCAGCATCAGCGCCAGCAGTCCCTTGATCTCGCGCCGGGTCGGCATCAGCGCATCCAGGAGGCGCGCAAGCCGAATGGCTTCGCGCGCCAGATCGGGCCGCATCAGATCTTCGCCCGAGGTCGCGGCATAGCCTTCGGTGAACACGAGGTAGATCACCGCGAGCACACCGCGGAGCCTCGGCTCCAGCGCTTCCCGCTCCGGCACTGCATAGGCGATGCCGGCGAGGCGTATCTTCTGCTTGGCGCGCACCAGCCGCTGTCCCATCGCCTCTTCGCTCGCAAGGAACGCGCGGGCGACCTGCGCGGTCGAGAGCCCGCACACCGTGCGCAAGGTCAACGCGACCTGGACCTCGGGCGCGAAGGACGGATGGCAGCAGGTGAAGATCAGCCGCAGCATGTCGTCATCGAGCGCGCCGGCATCGGCGGCCTCGTCCGCAACGGACGCGTTCTGCAACAGCTCATGGGTCAGCTCGCCGAGCTTGCCGCGGAAGGCGATCTGCCGGCGGATGCGATCGATCGCCTTGTTGCGCCCGACATTGACCAGCCACGCGCGCGGATTTTCGGGCGGCTCTTGTGCCGGCCAGCGCTCCAGCGCCGCGGCGAACGCTTCCTGCAGGACATCCTCGGCGAGATCGAAATCGCCGACGAGGCGGATCAGCGTCGCCAGCGCGCGGCCCGCCTCGTCACGGAATATTTTTTCGATCTCGACGGGGGTCATGTCTCATGCACCGTCATTTATAGATCATGACCGGCCTGACCTCGATCGAACCGTCCTTGGCGCCTGGAATCCGCGCGGCAATGCCGAGCGCCGTATCGAGATCCTTGGCCTCGACCAGATAATAGCCGCCGAGCTGTTCGCGCGTTTCCGCGAACGGACCATCCGTCGTCAGGGTCTTGCCGTCGCGGACACGCACGGTGGTCGCGGTCGTTGTCGGCTGCAAGCCGTCGCCGGCCTTGAAATGGCCGCTCTGGATGATCGACTGGGTAAATGTGCCGTATTCCGCCGACATTTTCTGGCGCGCGGCCGGGTCCATTTTGGCCAATTCGGCTTCGTTCCGATAGATCATCAGCAAATACTGCATGTCCTTGCACTCCTGTTGATTGGCTGGATCGCCGGCTTCCAGTCGAACGGAAGACGCCCGAAACGACATCTTCAGGATAAATTATTTTAAGCGTTCCGGCGGGCGTTCCTGGCTTGACGCGGCCGGCCTGAACCCCCATGCCTGAGGCGTCAGTCGGCCGGACGGCCGCTCCCGCAAGCGCCGAAAGGCGGCGGGAGAGGAAAGTCCGGGCTCCATCGACATACGGTGCCGGATAACACCCGGCGGGGGCGACCCCAGGGAAAGTGCCACAGAGAACGAACCGCTTCCCCCACCCTGCCCTCCCACGCTTGCGGGGGAGGGACAAGGGAGGGGGCGAGCAAGGGTGAAAAGGTGCGGTAAGAGCGCACCGCGTCTCCGGCAACGGAGACGGCAAGGTAAACCCCACCGGGAGCAAGACCGAATAGGGACGGCAACGCGGGCAGTTCGCTTTAAGCGATAACGCCGCGGGAGCGATGTCAGGCTCGCCGTCCGGGTAGGTTGCTCGAGGCAATGTGCAAGCATTGTCCCAGAGGAATGGCCGTCACGTATCGTCGCGCGCGAGCGCGGCGGTGCCCTACAGAACCCGGCTTACAGGCCGGCTGATATGTTTGAAATGAGGGGTTCGGCGCCAATACGCCGGACCCCTCGCCATTTGAAGTACTTCATCATGGATGCTGCTCGACCATCGATTGAAGAAATTTCCGCAATTTCTCCTTTGCCCGATCGGTAGCCGATTGGCTGTACTCGATGTGATGGCCTTGAACGTCGACCGGCTCTTTAAGGTCGCGCAGATCGAACCCCGCGTAGGCGTCGGCCATGACCGCCAACTCGATCGGAGCTCCCGCGCCGCGCTGCCGCGAGATTCCCATGTCGTCCTTGCCCTCCGCCAGATTCCGGCAAGCCTCCAGTGAAGGATCGCGCGCACCGGCGATGATCAGCGTGGCCACCGTCATGATCCCTTTGACGGCGCCGCAACCCGGTGGATAGAACGCAACAGCGCCGCGAAATCGCCGCCTGGCGGTGCGCTCAATGCCGTCGCGCTCGACGGCGGCGAATACAAGCGAGCTGCTTCGTCCGAAGCCGATGACGAAGACATGCCTTGGATCGACAAACTTTCGCGCCGCCAGCATGTTCAGGCCTCGATAGGCATCCTCGGCAAGCTCGGGAGGCGCCGGGGAGACACAGGTCTTCTGTCCCACGATGCCCCTTGGCGTGAACACATCGAGCGTCAGCGTGACAAAACCCCAGGACAATAGCGCCTGTCCCCAGACCTGATCGACGGAGCCGGCCAGATGCCCGCAAGCCGGCAGCAGGATGATTGCGGGAAAGGGACCTTCGCCGTCGGGGCGCCTGAGAGAGCCGTTCAAGACAAACGGCAGCGGACTGACCGGAATCTCCACGGCCTCCACGGACGATTGCTCTGCACGAACCGGTGCAAGGAAAATCAGCGCAGCAAGCGTAGCAATGACAAAGAGGGCGGCTGTCGTGCGCGTCATTGGTGTTCTCCTGCCAGGACGAACTATGTCACGATCTCCTTCAACAGTTTCATCAGCGCGTCGGGCGCGGTGACGTTCGGCGAATGGCTGGCGTCGATCTCGAAATAGCGCCAGCCCGGCTCACGCTTCGCGCGCGCCGCGAACTGACCGAAGGTGTCCGCCGGCGTGATGCGCGTGGCATAGATATAGCTGCGCGGCAGGTTCGGCTCGGCGTTCTGCAGCTTCAGCCCCACCCGGAAACATTCGAGCGGCATCGGCACGCGGCGCTTGGTCAGCCACTCGAGATCAGCTTCCGCCGTATCGGGCGAGGTCGGGTTCGGCGGGACGCGCCAGCTGTCCCCCGATTTCGCAAGCGCTTCCATCGGCGCGCGCGCCGGCTCGTTGAGATCGAGCAGCGACTGCCCGTGACGCGGCACGAAAGCGTCGAGATAGACGAGTTGCGCGACACGATCCCGCGCGCGATCGGCCACGCCCGTTGCGACCATGCCGCCGTAGGAATGGCCGAGCAGCACGATATCGCCGAGGTCCTCGAACTTGATGACGCTGAGGATATCCTGGATATGGGTCTCGAGGTCGATCGACGGATTGGCCAGATGCTCGCGGTCGCCGAGGCCCGTGTAGGTCGGCACCAAGAGCCGGAAGCCTTCGGCCTGCATCAGCGGAAACATCTTCTTCCAGGACCACCCGCCGGACCACGCGCCGTGGCAGACGAGAAAGGTCTTGTGAGCGGATTGTGAACTCATCGAATTGCACCCCTCAAGATCATTCCATCACCTCGTCGGCGCGCGCCAGGACCGTCGCGGGCACGACGATATCAAGCGCCTTCGCGCTCTTGAGGTTGACGATCATTTCAAATTTGGTCGGCTGCTGCACCGGCATGTCGGCAGGCTTCTCGCCGTGTAGAATACGATCGACATATCCCGCGGCCTGACGGAACAGGCCCGGAACGTTGGCGCCGTAAGCGAGCAGGCCGCCCTCCTCGGCAAAGGAGCGAAGCGCGGAAACAATCGGGAATTTATAGGACGTCGCGAGTTCAACGATCCGCTTGCGATGCGTGACGAGGAGCGGTTCGGGCGGCAGGACCAGGGCTCCGTTCGGCTCGCGGCCGAGCCTGTCGATGGCATTTTCGATGTCGGCAAGGCCGGTGACCGCCGAGTCCAGAAGCTCAAACGAGAAATTTCGCGCCGCAGCCTGCGCCGATTGCAGCGTGACCTTCGATCCCGGATTCCCCGGGTTATAGATGAACGCGATGCGCTTCACGGCGGGAGCGGTCTCCCTGAGCAAATCCACCCATTTGGCACCGAGCGTCGGCTCGAGGTTCGACAAGCCCGTGAGGTTGCCGCCTGGATGCGCAAGGCTTGCGACGAACCCTTGCGCGACCGGCTCGCTCACGGCGATGAAGACGATTGGCGTGGCGCCGGCCACCTTTTCGATCGCGCGCAATCCGGTGCTGCTGTTCACGACGATCACGTCAGGCGCAAGCTGCTGCAACTGGCCGGTCACCAGGCGCGTCCAGTCGGCATCGAACGCGCCCCAGAGGAAATCGAGCGCGACGTTCTTCCCCGGCAGCCAGCCCAGGCTCTCGAGACCTTCGCGGAAGGCACCGGCGCGGACTTGTCCCTCCGGGTCCTTTTCGGCATAGAGCATCAGCACGGCGACCCGCCGCATGCGGGCGGCCTGCTCTGCGTGCGAGGCGGGCAGCCTCAGGAAGAGCGCAGATATGCCGAGCAGACCCGTGACGAATTGGCGCCGCTTCATGATCGTCCCTCGAACACCGATGTCGTATTCTACCCGGTGAAGGCGCGTTGTGCTGCCGAATGTCACGATTTTCTTTGGCCGCCGGTTGGGAATAGCGATGGGGGCAATCGGGTTTGTACTGCTGTTCTTGGGCGCACTCGCCGGCGGCTTTGTCTCGGGCCTCTCCGGTTTCGGAACGGCGTTGATGGCGCTGGGTATCTGGCTCTACGTGCTGCCGCCGTCGATCGCGGTGCCGCTGGTCCTGATCTGCTCCGTCATCTCCCAGATCTCGACGCTGCCCTCGATGTGGCGGAGCTTCGATCTCTCGCTGGTCTGGCCGTTCGTGATCGGCGGCCTGCTGGGCGTGCCGCTCGGGACCATGCTGATCGCCCACGCCGATCCCAAAATATTCAAATTGACCGTCGGCGTGCTCCTGCTGGTATTTCCAACCGCGCTTTATTTCAGCAAGCCGATGGCGTTTGCGATCGGCGGCAAGCTCGCCGACGCCGCGATCGGTTTTGCCGGCGGCATCCTTGGCGGCCTTGCCGGATTGTCCGGCCCGCTGCCGATCCTGTGGGCCAGCGTCCGCGGCTGGGGCAAGGACGAGCGGCGCGGCATTTTCCAGACCTTCAACACCACCGTGCTGTTTGCCGCGCTGTGCATGCAGGCGGCGAGCGGCCTCGTCGCGCGCGACGTGCTCTGGTTTGCCGCGCTCGCGTTTCCCGCCACGATCGTCGGAAGCTGGCTCGGCGCACGGCTCTATCATGCGCTGAGCGACCGGAATTTTCGCGACGTCGTGCTCGGATTGCTGTTCCTGTCCGGCGCGATCCTCGTCTGGAATAGCCTCAGCGCGGGTTGATGCATGCATAGCCGCCATGCGAGTTGCGGCCGCGCTGTACGCGGGCGGCCAAAGCGGATAATTGTCACGCGCCATGTCCTCCCCCACGCTGCTGAGCAATTCCTCCCCTTCCCTGTCGCGCGAACGCCTCGGCCTCTTGCTGGGCTTTATCGGCATGGCGATCTTCGGCGGCACGCTGCCGGCGACGCGCATCGCGGTGGCGGCGATCGATCCGCTGGCCTTGACCGCGCTGCGCACCGCGATCGCGGGAGTCTGCTCGCTAGTGCTGGTGATCGTGCTGCGCCGGAAATTTCCGCCGCGTCACTTGTGGTTTCAGCTCGCGGTCGCCTCGATCTGCGTGGTGATCATGTTTCCGTTCCTGATGGCGCTCGCCGTGCAGACCGTCGATGCCTCGCATGGCGGGGTGGTGATGGGCGCGCTGCCGATCGCGACCGCTTTCGTTGCGGTGCTGATCACCCATGAGCGGCCGAAGCCGCTGTTCTGGATCGCTTCGCTCGCGGGCGCCGCGCTGGTCGTGACGTTCGCGTTGCGCCAGGGCGGCGGCACCCTCACGCCGGGCGATCTCCTGTTGTTCGCCGCGGTCGCGGCCTCCGCGATCGGTTACGCGTTCTCGGGCCGGCTCACCGCCAGCATGCCCGGCTGGGAAGTCATCAGCTGGGCGCTCGTGATCGCGCTGCCGGTCTCGCTGCCGGCCGCCGTGTTCAGCATGCCCGCCGACCTCGGCCAGATCGCGTTGAAACCGTGGCTCGCGCTGCTCTATGTCGCGCTGTTCCCGCAATGGATCGGCTTCTTCGCCTGGAATGCGGGACTGGCGATGGGCGGGATCGCGCGGGTATCGCAGATGCAGTTGCTGCAGCCCTTCATCACCTTCGCGCTCGCGTCGATCTTCATCGGCGAGCCGATCACGCCGCAAATCCTGCTGTTCGCCGCCGCCGTCGTGGTGACGGTCGCGATTTCTACGCGGACGCGGAGCCGGCCTGTCGCGGTGCCGGAGGGCTGACGCGCCGCGCGCTAAAGCTCGATGAATTGTCATCGCGCTTCAGCTTCTTGTTCGGGCATGATCTCCGCGCAAACGCTCTGCGTTTGTCGCGAGGAAAACCGCTTCACACTTTTCCGGATCATGCCTTAGCGTCATGCCGCCGGCGATGCCGACGCCCAGCACATAGATCCAGCCCTCGTTGAAATCGAACAGGTGCGAATTGAGCGCCGAGGTCAGGAAATTCTGGATCACCACCAATAGCCCGATCCAGTTGACGAGGCCCTCGCCGCGAAACAGCAGCAGATGCGAGAGCCACATCGCGTAGAGCAGGATCACGCCGACCGCGCCCCACTGCACGGCGACATTCAGCGTCTGGTTATGCGGATCGCTCACGACCATGGCCCTGGCGCCGATCTGGCCTATGGCGGCCTTTTCGAACAGGCCGCGCGTCGAACCCGTGCCGTGACCGATGACCGGCGCATCGGCGAAGAATTTCAGCGCCTTGCCCCAATAGATCAGCCGCGAGCCCATGCCGCTTTCGTTGTTCTCGATCATGGTCACGCGGTAATCAGCCGCGAATTTTCCGACCGTTGTGCGCAAATGCGGGGAGCTGAACCAGGCCCCGGCCGAAAGCAGCGCCATGCCGCAGAGCGCCGCGACCGCGACACGCCCCCGCAGATGCAACAGCAGGAAGATGACGAGCATGACCGGCATCGTCACCAGCGCGGTCCTGGAGGTGACGACAAACATCATGTTGGCGACAAAGGCGAGGGCTACGGCCGCGAGCAGCAGCGCCTTCTTCGTTTGCCCGTCCCGCAGCGAGGTCACGACCGGATAGGCCAGCACCACCGCGCACAGGGAAAATTCCTGGCCCTGGTCGATATAGTTTCTGACAAAGATGCCGCTGGCGGGGCTGTAGGGTCCGGAGGAGAGATAGAGCTTCGCGGACAGATTGGGGTCGAGCGCCGTGACGCAGGAAACCACCGCCAGCACCGCGCAGGAAACCAGGAACGCCGCGAACACCCACAGCCCGCGCGGCGAGCGCTGGAAATGGTAGATCAGGAGCGGGAGCATCAGGAACTTGCTGACCTGGCTCAGTTGGTGCAGCCGATCCTGCGAAGGCGCGACCGACCACAGCATGCCGATCAGCACCAGTGCGAAAAACGCGATCGGCAGCGCGCTGGCCGGATGCTTGAGCGATCGCAGCAACGCCCGGGGCTCGCATGCAAATCCCAGCGCGACAGCCCACAGCACCGCTGCAATCGCTACACCCGTCGTCGTCCATGGCAGCAGGATCGCGATGAGAGCGGCGACCAGATCGATATTGAAGATCCGCGCGGCCGGATCGTGCCGCGCGGACCAGATCACGGACAGCCATGAGGCATTGGCATCTCTTCTCACGGCTTCAGCCATTCCACTCCATCCCCATCGTCCCGGCGGCGCGGGCGAAACTAGCCCAGGCCACCGGGACGCGACAACCTGATCGGATGACTTTCGCCGTCCCTATCCAGTTTTTTGTTGAGCACGATCTCCGCGCAAACGCGTCGCGTTTGTCGCCAGGGAAACCCGGCACCCGGTTTTCCGGATCATGCTCATCTATTCCGCTGCCGTGACGTGCGCGAACTCCGTCACCTGCCGATCGAACAAGGAGCGGTAGATGCCGTCGCGGCGCGCGGTCAGCGCGGCGTGAGTGCCCTGCTCGACGATCTGGCCGCGGTCGAAGACGAGAATCCGGTCGAGGCTGCGCACCGTCGACAGCCGGTGCGCGATCACGATCGAGGTGCGATCCTTCATCAGCCGCTCCATCGCCTCCTGGATCAAGGCCTCCAATTCCGAATCGAGGCTCGAGGTGGCCTCGTCCAGGATCAGGACCGGCGCGTCCGCCAGGAAGGCGCGCGCCAGAGCCACGCGCTGCCGCTCGCCGCCCGACAGCTTCACGCCGCGCTCGCCGACGAGAGTGCCGTAGCCTTTCGGCAGGCGCAGGATGAAGTCGTGCGCGTTCGCAAGCCGCGCGGCCTGCTCGATCGCCGCCAGGCTGGCGCCGGGCCGGCCATAGGCGATGTTCTCCGCGAGCGTCCGGTGAAACAGGATCGGGTCCTGCTGCACGATCGCGATCTGGCTGCGCAGCGATTGCTGCGTCGTCTTCGCGATGTCCTGGCCATCGATCAGGATGTGGCCACTGGTGACGTCGTAGAGCCGCTGCACCAGCTTGACGAAAGTCGTCTTGCCCGAGCCGGAACGGCCGACCAGACCGACGCGCTCGCCGGCACGGATGTCGATCGACAATCCGTCGTAGAGCGGGGCGACATGACCGCCATAGTGGAACGTCACATCCTCGAACTTGATGCGTCCGCCCTGGATGTCGATCGGCTTCGCACCTGGCGCATCGGCGATGCCGATCGGCTGGGCGTGGATTTCGACCAGCTCCTCCATGTCGTTCACCGAACGCTGCAGGTTGTTGATGTGCATGCCGACGTCACGCAAATAGGCGTGGATGATGTAGTAGCTCGTCAGCACATAGGTGACGTCGCCGGGCGAAGCCTTGCCCGCGATCCACAACAACACCGAACCGCCGATCACGGAACCGCGCAGGCAGAGCAGCACCAGGAGCTGCGCCGCATTGGCCGCGTTGTAGCGCAGCCAGGTGCGCTTCACCCGCGCCCGCCAGCGGCCGACCACGCGCGCCAGCCGAGCGTCCTCGCGCGTCTCCGCGCCAAAGGACTTCACCACCGCATTGCAGGTCAAGGCATCCGCCAGCGTGCCGCCAACCCTGGTGTCCCAGGCATTGGAAACCCGCGCGGCGGGCGCGATGTAAAGCGTCGACAGCGCGACCGTCATCGAGACATAGACGATCGCGCCGACTGCAATCACAAGACCGAGCGAGGTCCAGTGCAGGCCGAGCAGCACCATCGATCCCAGCAGCACCATCAGCGACGGCAACAACGCCATCAGGATGGTGTCGTTGTAGAGGTCGAGCGCCCACATGCCGCGGGTGACCTTGCGCACCGTCGAGCCCGCAAAGGAATTGGCGTGCCAGTCGGTCGAGAAGCGCTGCACGCGGACGAACGCGTCCTGCGCCACGTCGGACATGATCCGCAGCGTGAACGGCACGATCGCCTGCAAGCCGATCAGCCGCAGCACGATCGAGGTCAGGCCCAATGCGACGATGGCGGCAAACGCCACGATCGCGGCATGGCGCGCGTCGGCATTGGCGGCGCCCAGGGTCAGCGCGTCGACCAGATGGCCGGAGAACAGCGGCATGAACAGGTCGGCGATGGTTGCCCCCAACAGGCCGGAGGCAACGGTTGCCGTCAGCCATGGCTGCTTCAGCCAGTGCCGGGTGACGAAGGGAATCACCACGCGTATCGCCGCGGGTTTGTTGCGTTGAGTGGTGGTCATGGCATCATCCGGCTCACGCTCGCGCGCGGGTCGCCGGCTCCATTTTCTGGACGCGCGCTCAAGCCCGAGGGCCGAACGCAAGCGCCGATAAAAATCAGTGGCTTACGGAGATTTTGAGATCGGGACAGTGCGCCCGGTCACGGCTCGCGGAGGCGGCCTCCTCAGAGGCCGGATACAGCGTCCGGCATGGGCATCGGACGCGGACGAGTGATCTGCGAAAATGCGATAATCATGCAAATCCTCCCGGGTTCGAGCGACGAGGCGCTGCTTATAGATGCATCAGCGCCTGATTTGCAAGCTCGCGCGCCTGACGAGCGCGTGAAGCCTCAATGCGCGTCGCCGCCGGCCGCCATCGACGCCGGCTTGTTCACGAGCACAACGAGCAGGCTCAGGCCGACATAGAACACGGTCAGCATGAAGAACGCATCGCTATAGCTCATCACCGCGGCCTGCCGGTGCACGATCTGGGACAACTGCTTGAGCGCCATCAGCGCGGAGTCGCCCATCCCCTGCGCGCGCTGGGTCAGCATGTTCAGCGTCTCGACCGCTGTCGTGTTGCCCCAGGTGACGCGATCCTGCAGGCGCGAGATGTGCAGGTCGGTGCGGTCGTTCAGCATCTGGTTGATGATGGCGAGCCCGAGCGCGCCGCCGAGATTGCGCATCAAATTGAACAGGCCCGAGGCGTTCTTCACGCGGTCCGGCGGCAAGGTGCCGAGCGCGATGTTATTGGTCGGCACCATCGCGCACATCATGCCGATGCCGCGCAGGATCTGCGGCAGCAGCAGCTCGTAGAAATCATAGTCGCGCGTCATGTAGGTCATCTGGTAGGTACCGAGCGCGAAGGTGACGAGGCCGAAGGCGATGATGTAGCGCAGGTCAACCTTCAGCATCAGGCGGCCGACGACCGGCGCCATCAGGAACATGGCGATGCCGGAGACGAACATGGTCTCGCCGATCATCATCGCGCTGTAGCCGCGCACTTCGGCGAGATAACGCGGATAGATATAGGTCAGGCCGTAAAGTCCGATGCCGATGCAGAACTGCAGGAGGCAACCGACGGAAAAATTTCGGTCGGTGAAGGCGCGCAGATCGACGATCGGCACTCTCGCCGTCAGCACGCGCCAGAAGAAGCCGATTGCCGACACGAAGCTGATTCCGGCACACACCGCAACCGAGGTGTCCTGCAGCCACTCATATTGCGGGCCTTCTTCGAGCACGTATTCGAGCGCGCCGAGGAAGCCCGCCATCAAGATCAGGCCCCACCAGTCGAAGTGCCGCAGCAGCGGGAAATTCGGCTGGTCGAAATCGATCAACGCGAGCACGCCTATGGTGATGATGATCCCGGGAATGACGTTGATGAAGAACAGCCAGTGCCACGACATCACGTCCGTGATGTAGCCGCCCACCGTGGGTCCGATGGTTGGCGCCAGGGTCGCGACAAGCCCGATGATCGGGGCGACGATGTGGAATTTCGAGCGCGGGAATATCGTGTAGGCCGAGGCGAACACGGTCGGGATCATGCCGGCGCCGAGAAATCCCTGGATCGCCCGCCACAGGATCATCTCCTCGCTGGAGGATGCGAATCCGCAAAGCAGGCTCGCGAAGGTGAAGCCGGCGGCCGAGATCGCAAACAGCAGCCGCGTGCCTAGCGCGCGAGACAGGAAGCCCGACAGCGGGATCGCGATCACTTCAGCGATCAGATAGGCGGTCTGCACCCACGACACTTCGGTCGAGCTTGCCGACAGGCCGGCCTGGATATCGGACAGCGACGCCGAGACGATCTGGATGTCCAGGATCGACATGAACATCCCGAACACCATGATGATGAACGCGACCACGCGCTTCGGCTCGATCCGCTCGGAAGCGGCCTGCGGGGGCATCATGGTCGGAGATGCGGTCGTGGCGTTCGCCATGGTCGGTTCAGGTCACGTAGGCTCCGCCGCAAGCGCGGTGCGCTCCCTCTCCCCGTTCTTACGGGGAGAGGGTTGGGGTGAGGGGCCTCCATCCGCGAATACGGCGAGGCAGAAGAGTTCGCGGAAACTCCCCCTCACCCGGATCGCTCTGGCGCGCAAGTGCGCTGCGAGCCTCTCCCCGCAAGCGGGGCGAGGTGAAGAAGACTAGCGGAGATGCTGCGGCGCCTCGCGACATTTCACTCGCAGCGCCTATTGCGGATGGGTCATCTGGTCGAGATCGGCATCGCTGTCGGCGTCGTCGGCGCCCTTGTTGGTGTCGACGGTGGCGTAGACCGACATGCCGGCGCGGAGCAGGTTCTGCCGCGCGACTTCCTTCGGCACGCGGATGCGCACCGGCAGCCGCTGCACGATCTTGGTGAAATTGCCGGTGGCGTTGTCGGGCGGCAGCAGCGTGAACACCGAGCCCGCCGCAGGCGAGAGGCTCTCGACGGTGCCGGTGAACTTGCGGAAGCCGTAGGCATCGACCTTGATGGTCACGGGCTGGCCGGGACGGATCCGCTTCAGTTGCGTCTCCTTGAAATTGGCGTCGATGAAGACGTCGTCGAGCGGAACCACGTTGCCGAGCCGCTGGCCGACGGCGATGTAGTCGCCGGCATTGACGAGACGATTGGAGAAAGTGCCGTCGACCGGCGAGCGCACATAGGTGAAATCGAGGTCGCGCTCGGCTTTCGCGAGCTGCGTCTTCAATTCCGCGAGCTGCGCCTGCGCCTCGGCCTGCTGCGCCTTCGTCACCTCGACATTGTCGCGTGCGGCATCATAGGACGCCTGCGCGGCCTTGACGCCGGCGACGCCCTGGTCGCGCGCCGCTTCCGACTGCTCAAAGGTGGCGTGTGAGGCAAAGCCCTTGGTGCTCAGCGATTGCTGGCGGTCGTAATCGAGGCCGGCGCGCTTCAGGCCTGCTTCGGCGGAAGCGAGATTGGCCTGCGCCTGCTCGACCGCGCTCACGGCAGCCGAAACCTGCCGGCCGATGCGGGCGATGGTCGCCTCCTGCGTCGCGATCTTGGTACGTGCAGCGTCGACCGCGATCCTGTAGTCGCCGTCGTCGATCCTGAAGATCACGTCGCCCTTGCGGACCTGCGTGTTGTCGCCGGGCAGGATCGCGGCGATGTGTCCGGCCACGCGCGCGCCCAGCATGGTGTTGTTGGCGCGGACATAGGCGTCGTCGGTCGAGACATAGAAGCGGCCGACCATGAGATAGTAGGAAGCGTAGCCTGCGGCGGCGAGCGCGAGCAGCGCGACAAAACCCATCAGGACGAATTTCCGCTTGCCTGATCTTGGCGCGGAAGCGGGCGCGGCACCCTGCGGCGGAGCGGCCGGCTGGTCGGCGGGAGGCGCGGCCGGCGTCTCGGCCGGACGGCGCTTTCCTTCCTCGGCCACATGGGTGCGAAGCTGCTCGCCCATGCCGGCCGTGGCGTCGTGCCCGGCTTCGGTCGTTTCCGGCTCGGCACGAAGAACGCGTGCGGCCTGGTCTCTCGCTGCGGCCATCAAAGGCTCCCACTCACAAATATCGCGAGGTGCGGCAGCCGGAATCCCGGCCCTCCTCGACCTCGCATCATCCAAGAAATTATCATTGACCGAACCGTTCGGTCAATATATCTTTTCATGGGCGGCAACCTAGGCCGCCGGTTCCTTTAAAAGCGTTGCCAAAACCCGGATCTTTCGAGAGAAGCTAAACCAATGGTTGCAGCCGACCGCACTTCCCTCCACCTCGTCGGCGAGGAGGAGACCTCAAAGCGCCGCCAGATCCTGAATGGCGCCCGTAAGGTATTCATGGACTTGGGCTTTGACGGCGCCAGCATGGGCGAGATCGCCCGCTCCGCCGGGGTCTCCAAGGGCACACTCTACGTTTACTTTGCCGACAAGAGCCGCCTGTTCGAGGCCATCGTCGAGGAGGAGGCGCGGGAGAAGGGCGAGGTGGCCTTTAACCTCGATCCGGCGCGCGAGGTCACGATAACGTTACGGGAGTTCGGCGAGACCTATATCGCCATGATCTGCCGGCCGGGCGGCGGCTCGTCGATCCGTACCGTGATGGCGATCGCCGAACGGATGCCCGACGTCGGACGCCGCTATTATGAGAACGTGCTGGAGAGCCTCATCAACCGTCTTGCGGTCTATCTCGAGGCGCGGGTGAAGCTCGGTGATCTCAAGATCGACGACTGTCAGCTCGCCGCCTCGCAATTCCAGCTGATGTGCCAGGCCTCGCTGTTCCTGCCCTACATCTTCCAGGCCTCGCCGCCGCCGTCGGCCGAGCGTATCCGCGAAGTGATCGAAAGCGCGATCCGGATGTTTCTGGCGGGGTATCGGGCGAAGTAGCTCCGTCATCGCAACCGC
>CAWHQY010000003.1:0-109163 GCA_963831505.1 uncultured Alphaproteobacteria bacterium
AACACGGTGTTCCGTTTTTTGAAACCACGCCGGGGGCCGAGTTGGCGCGAAAAAGCCTCAGACCGGGGCTGGCTGGCTGAGGCTTTCTCTGTCAGGGCCCGTTGTGGAATAGGGCAGTTACAACCCTGCCACTCTTTTCGGAGAAAGCACACGGTGGAATTTGCAAGGCTGGGCGTCTAATAAATTACGACAGCATCGCATACGCAAACGCCACGCCTTCCGAGTTGCCAACGCTCTGGGGAGGCGGCGGAGTGTGGGGCGTGAACGCTGCCGTTGAGTTGAACCGACACGGCAGTTTTGTTGAGCCAATGTAATCTGGCGCCCATCGTTCCTTTTATGAGGACAACCGCAACGGATAAGGTAATCGCGCGAAGGTGATTCGGGTTGGCCGTTCGCGTGGTCAGTCAACAAGCGAATGGACATGAAAATCTGGCTTGCAACAGCAATCATTGTTCTCTTCGCGCTGGGGCTTTTGTTGTTGCGATGGCCCCGCCAAGAGATAAAGCAAATTATTGCGCACCGCGGGGCAAGGGAAATCATTGGCTTCGCGTTATTGGGAATCGCGATACTTCTGATCGGGTGTACCGGTTTGTTTGGATGACCCAACGGACGGAAGCATCGGCGTGAGGTTGGCGTGCGGCTATCTTGTCGCATGTCTCAAACAAATCGGCGCGCGACCTCGGGCGGAGGTTCGATGGACTTGCGTGGCATAGAGCGGATGTAGCCGTTCCATCCGGCGATTGCGAATCGAACTAGGCCGCCAACTAGGCGACCTTACTCATCTGGCTTGCCCAACAATTTGCCGGTCGAATTATGGATGAAGTGCATCCTGGCGCAGGCTGGACAGACAACCGATGTGTGACTGTCTGAACACTCTGGTGCATCCACCAGCCAATGCTGCACGTTCATACTGGTCTGCGGACACTTGAATAGAATCGGACGGCCCATGTCGCTATTATGGTAAGCAACATCTGCGACCGAAATTCCGTATCTGTACGTATGCCCCCCGAATCTGCGCGCGAGAAGCCGCCGGCCGAATAATCCCCGCAACGCAGCAAAGCACGGCCCCGTCCTGGGCAGTAAGGGGGCTATGGAGGGCGGGGACCGTGCAGGCCAGCAAACTTGTGGGATTGGCCCAACGATTCAAATCTGACCGCGCCGGACGGTTCCTAGCGATAGCCCATGCCTCCGATCGGCTTGGTGAAGTTCCACTGAAAGTCCGGCCGCACATTTACACGCGTCGCACAGAGGGGCTCCGTTTGACGAGCGGTAGAGACAATTGCCTGGCCATCCGCTTTACTGAGCCCACATGGCGGCCCGGTTCTTTGGCTATATCGGAAGCCGTTACCTTTCGACGCGCCAGACTAACCAAACGGCCGATCTCTTTGTCAGTCCACTCTTTTGGCCTGTTCATTGTTGCTATCCGCGAACAGATCGTTGAAGCCGGCGGCGTTAAACGCACGGGCGCGGCCACGGGGCGAGGCACCAATCCTCTGTGTGCCTCAATGTATGCTGCTCGAGCCTTCGTTCAGCGACGCCAGCATTTTGGCGAGCCGCTTCAGCTCTTCGACCATAGCTACGAGATCGCCTTCAGCGGAGACGTTTTCGCCGGCCGGAACGTTCCTCTGTATGGCCGCCCCTAGGCCCTCACATGCATCGCTGAGTGCATCCGCTAGATCGCTCAGCTCTCGCCGAAACTTGGTTAGATCGGTCATTGGAACGCCCCCATTCCTCCGCACGCGCAGCCTATCGCAACCTTTAGGCGCGCGAAAGCCGCCCGTGATGGCTTGGGGTGGAACGGCGGCGAGCTACAGCGCGTCGTGGGTGTGGAAAGATGCGCCGCAGTTTCAATACCGCGCGCCGACGATCTCTTCATCGACAAAGCCGGCCGGCATGCATGGCGGCGTAAGCCCGTCGCTCGGATTGCACTTAGGGCATGGCATGCCAGCGGCGCCGCAGCCGCACGCGTGCTGCCCCTCCCACGGGCGTTCGGGATGCGCTTCGCACACCCAGCCGCTATCCTCACAAACGAAGCATTTCATACGAACCGCGCGCCACCGGGCACATTGCAAACAAGGACAGCGAGCGCCTATTCCGGGCTCAGGCGAATAGATCCGCGCCCGCCTGTGTAAACCGTAGATAAGTACCGCTCTCGTGCATCATGAGCCAGCCCTTCTCGATCGCGCGCTGGATGCCGGCGCCGTACTCCGCGGGCGAGCCCTTGTGTTCGTAGAGAAACGGCCCGTTGATACGCTCGACCAGCAAGCGGCCGTCCATGTAGGGCTCGAGGCCGTTTGCGATCTCAACAATCTTGCGTGCGGCCGCCTCTGAATCGGCGAACGGTCGAATATCGACGAATTTCACCAGGCCTCGCCCTTCACCGTTCGCTCGACGAAATGCCCACAGGAGGAAGTCTCGCCGGTGTTTGGATCTCGCGAACCGCCCGCGACGGTTTTCCGAGTTGCCTTTCATATTTTTCAGCCAGCGCCATCAAACGGAGTTTGTTGAACGGATCGGCTGTGCTGGCCATTGATCTGATCACTCTGGTGCGTTCTTCTAGAAATTCGCTCATATACCGCCCCCGGTTACAAAGGGCTATGCCAATCTTTCTCAAGGGACCAGTCAACGCTCAACCGGCATCGCGCTGTGGACAGCGGGTGAAGACGCAGAGAGTGTTTCCGATTGGGCACTCAGAGCAGCGTCAGCGGTAACTCATGCCTCCGATCGGCCGCGTGAGGTTCCAGCTGAAATCCGGCCGCACGCCGGCGCCCCGCTTGCCGCAAGCTTTACAGACGAACCGGGGCTCGATATCGGACAGCCGCATGTCGTCGGGCCATCGGTCGGCCATCAGCGCCAGCGAGTGGCTGCAGCGATAGTCTGAGCAGTACACCAGCACGCCGCGCACGCCGGCAGCGCGCATCTCGGCAAAGGTGATCTTCTCCTGGCGGGTGGACATGCCCGCATGATATTCCGCCGGGCAAAGCGCGCGGCAATATAGCTATCCCTTGGGGTGGACGGCGGGGTGCTACTGCGACTCGTAGTCGTGCAGGGAACGGCCGCTAAAGCGAGTAGCTTGTAATCCTGGGGCGCTTCCCAGGAGGTGTTTCGCTCGCGACATTCTGCAAAGCCCGAAGTCGTTGGCTCACGCTCGCATTTTGCCAGGGAGCAGTGTTGGGAACGGTGCCCGAGATTTCATAGTCTCCGCAGCTTGGACAGCGAATTGCGTCGCCGTCGAAAGTTTTCGCAAGTATCTCGGCTTTGTTTCCGCAGATGTAACACTCCATCCCCTGACCCTTCTTTCGCGATCGAAAACTTATGTCGATCCCGGCGGCTTACCTTGAAACTGGATGTTGCATTTCTTGGCAATCGAGGCCTGCTCGATGGCGACCATCTGGCCCTTCATCTGCCCGAGCTCCGCCGCTGTCTGCTTGTCGCCTCCGACAAAGAAGGCCGCTGGCCCGCCGATGAGGCACACCCCGCCAGCGCGGCGCAAAGCGTCACGATTCCTAGATTACGCATTTGCTGATCCCCCAGACTAAGCAGCATCAAACCGCAACCTCAGGGCGCGCGCAAGGCCAAAGCCACCACAATTGACGGGGATCGTCTTTGTTGAGGCGTTCCTGCCACGACTCAGGTTCGGCATTCGCTCGCGCAATCACGCGCTCGGATGGAGGCAGCGATGGTAGCAGCTACGGGTCCACTTTCGGATGAGAAAGCGGCGCGGATGATGGTCGCGCTTCGCGAAGGCCGCACTCGTAGAACGTTCCGCGTGACGCCAGCGCGTCTAGCCTACTTCAAAGCACATCCCGAATATGCGCTGGAGGCCCTGCCGCTGATGGAGGCCAACGCTAAGGCCGCATTTCTCAAAAAAGGGAGCACATCACAGGATAAAAACCCATTGCAAAAATGGACATCCGTTCGCCGTGTATAAACGGCTCAATCTGAACAAAGGCTGCATCACCCGACAATGCAGGCAGTGCGAGCGGGACAGGCTCAAAATTGGCGGTCCTGTCAAACCCGGCGTGATCGTGAAGGTGCGGGCGGCGCTCGAACGGGGTTTAACGATCAACGCGCTCACTGCAGCCAAAAGGCCAACTCGGTTAACTCCCGCGGGCGGTGGCAACGTCTCGAACAGTGGCACGCCGACTGCAAATCAGTTCGCGCTCTGGACAAGTTCAACTGCTATCCAGGGAGTTTCGCCCGCCTCCAAGAGCGATCAGCAAACCGGTACCAGCACTACGGCGGCGGTCACGCCATCGCAGCAACAGAGCCATGATAGCGCATCGAAGGCGCGGAATTATTCCACGCTCTCTGGAACCACGCTGACCAATCAGTTCCAGTATAACGCTACGGCAGCACGAACGGCTGTCGGTACGTACACGATGACGTGGGGTACCGCGTTCGCAAGCGCAAACTATGACTGTCATCCATCCGCAAACAAATCTGGCCTAATAATCCCAACTTTGATCAAAACACAGGTGGCGGGAAGTCTGGAGGTAGACACATTCAATGCCTCCGGTCTGACGGCCGTCGAAGTTGATAACATCGGCATCGAGTGCGGCGGCCGGCAATAACCGTCACGGAGGACCCTTCGCCATGCAGAAATGGACGGCCAAACTTCCTGCCTTGCTGATTAGCATCGCGCTTTTCATTGCTGCAGTTTTTGTTGAGCGCAGCAAATGGCGCTATGCGGTGCTTGGAGGATTTTTACTGTTTATTGCTGCCGCTGGCTTTCTCGGCTGGTCTTTGACCATCAAGGAATGGTGTGCATCTCGCAATATGGCGCAATCGGCGTTTAGCTCGGCTTTCGCTCCATCGTTCCATGAGTGTTTGCGGATGAAGAGTTGGCTTGAATTGTGACCGAGGCCGATCAAGTCGCCACCAGGTGGGAGGCACGCGCCGGCAAGATGTTACGCCAACGGCTGGGCAAGTATGTCTGGAGACGAGCGGAATAGGTCGCTGATCCTGGCGTTGGCGGAGCGATTAGGTGTCTCAGCTCTATGGGGCAGCGTCGGGGCATGGCATGGCCTCAAAATAGGCGTGGTCGGCTGTCTATTGCGAATCGAATAAGGCCATTATCGAGTCGGTCTTTAGATGTTCTTCGGGCGCATTGCCGCGCAGCTGTTAGCTTTTGCTGCGATCGCAGGGGTTTTCGGTGAAATTCCGATAGTGAGCGAGTGGGCCTTTTGGTTCATGGTCGGGGCTTACCTGCTTTGGCTGGGCGTCAACCGCTTGGGCAAGACTTGTTTCAGGTGGATGCTTATGTTGACCATCGTACTAACCTTGGCTTCGATTGTGGGGGTCTTCGTCGACATCCCCTGGGTCAGCAATTTCGCCTTCTGGGTCATGGCAGCCGCTTATGTCATCATCGTTGCCAGTACCGACATCGTCCGCACCAGTGACTGACATCAGCGCCGCGCTTGCGCCTTCAGCCCAAGCTCGACCAGCCGGCGGATGGCTTCGGGCCTGGCGATGATGCACACGCGATTGCGTCAAGGCTGACCCGTGAGGCGTGGCTAAGGAGGACTCCCGCGAACGATTTCAACCGGCCGATTCACTTTCCGCCGTCGAACGTTGTCTGAGGGGAAATGAAGATGAAATCGGATACTTATGCACGACTGTTCAAGAGCCTTTCGATTTGGGCCGGAGCACGCCCAAATTCTCGGATAGTTCGCTCAAAAGGTCGTCGAGATAGCGCAATCCGGGCTCGACGAGTGCCGGGTCGTTCGCCTCGCTCAGCCGCCTCTTAGCCGCCGCCTGTAGCCCGTCCAAGGTCGCGATAGCCTTTTTTTGACCCGGGTCTGCTGCACTGGTGAGCGCAAAGATAATCCCCAGCGTGGTCATGCAGAAGACTTCCAACACTACTATTCGTCCCCGCAGTTCTTTGTCTGTCATGGCTTCGCCTTCGCCTTTAGCCCAATCTCGACAAGCCGGCGGATCGCCTCGGTTCGCGTCAAGCCAGTTTCATCCTGGTTTGCGATCCAGCGATCGACCGCAGCGAGTTGGCTCTGCACGTCGACGCACTCCGGCTTAAGGGAGAACTCGATAAGGTGCCTGATCGCTTCGGGACGCGACATCTCGCGGCCCTTCCATTTATCTAGCGTTTTCAAAAGGTTTGGCGGAATACGCACCATGACCGGCAACGCCCCGACGGGCGGCCTGCCAATGCGCTTCTTTCCGATATTGGAAACTCTTGTCTTCTTCATTCGTTTCTGATATCAGAAAGGGGCTTGAAAAACAAGCGGCCCGCCGAGGTGCTCGAACGCCTCGACAGGCCTGGCCCAAATCACGAGGTAAAGTCATGACTCAGGTTAAATCCAATATAGCAGAAGACTCTCTCGCCGTCGTTTCCTGGCCTTCGCAGGCGCCGCAAGTGCCGTCAGTGCGGGTTCTTTGGCTTATGCCGCCGCACCGGCTCCCATCCACCAATGCTTCGCGGCCGATGCTGAGCTCGTCGCGGCCGGTGCTCAGTTCGAAGCACTCCTTACGAAGTGGATGCCGGCTTGGTTCGAATGGGCGCGCTTGCACTGCGAGGCGCAGGACGAGGCCGAGGCGAAGTTCGGAGAGCAAGACAGGGACAATGAGGCCTGGATCCTGCCTCTCGGGACGGCCCCGGCGTGGCTTTGCAAGGATGAAGCACTCAAGCGCAACGGCTGCGACGCCGCTGCAGACATTGAGGCCGCGTTGTTTGATCAAATGCGGCCGCTGGCGGACCTGATCCGCGAGAGCGAGGTGAGAAGCCTGGCGGGCCTTCGCGCAAAAACCCTGCTCTCGATTTGGGGCTTCTGGCCTTTGGGAGCGGATGACGAGAATTTCTCCAGCGAACTGACTGAGACTGGTCACTACTCGCTGTTTGCGGCTTCCGCCGCCATCACCGGATTGGCCGGCCTGGTCGGCGATATTGAAAAGCGGCTGGCGTCCAACAACTGCCAGAGCCTCCGCGATGGCGCGCCGATAATTGCCTAGGCAATCCTCATGAAAAGCCTAGATCCGAAGGATGTTCTGGCCGATTTTTTCGAGGAGATATTGGTCCAGAACTCGGAGCAACTGGCGGCGCTCGTTGTGCAGCGGCTGATGGATGCCGGCTTCAGGATTGTTCCGATCGATGACTGAAGGCGGGTGGATGCCGTGGTGAGGGGGATCGGTTCGCGCCGGTCCCCTTTTTAACACGTGAATAGCTATTTATATTTCGCTTGAATAGGACGGGCTATTTGTGCTTTATGAAAATAGAAGTGATTTGGAGATTTGCCCATGACGCCCGGCCAGCTGGTCAAAGCGGTAGCGATTGCGTTGGACATCCCCGAGGAAACAGTCACCCAGCACGACCGCAATTTGGTCGTTGCTGGGTTGCGGACGACGGGCGCACGCGGCCGAAATGCGCCGGATGTTACGTCCTTGGATGCTGCTCGGCTGATGGTCGCCACTTTGGCTGCAATTCGCGTCAAGGATTCGGCTGGGATAGTGCGAATATTCCAGAAGGCGATAGTACAACCAGGCCCATCCATGTCCGAAACTCTTGAGGCAATGGGCCTCATTGCTAAAGCCCACAAGATTGATGAAGGGTTTTACGACATAAGAAAATTCTCTGATCGAGCGATCGACGTACTCCCAGCGAGCCACAATTTCATTGAGGCCGTCGCAGCCCTGATTGCCGATGCAAGTAAGGCTCCCGATTTCGATCAACTAAAGCGACGCTTCGGGGCCATGATAATAACCTGCGAGACGCCTATCCCGAGAGCCGGCATTTCACGAATGGGCGAGATTGGCCCGCGCTACGCGTGGCCAGCGCATTCGTCGGCAGAGTTGGCAGAGTTTGCCGCCGAGGCGGCGAGGGTGAATGAAAAATTCGAAAGTGGTGAGAGCCACGATCTCTACATCAAAAGATCCGGCATCCATCAAAGGCGAATGGTATACGGCATTGCTATTATCCTTTTAGGGCTCGCATTCCGAGACAACGGCCTTCCGTTTGCAACGACCGAGGATGCCCTCGCCAAGCTGCTTGGCGTGAAGAAGGCGCCGGCCAAGTCGAAGAAGACCGCCTGATGTCAGAGCAAGCCGCTCCACAGCCTGACTTAGACACGCCTCTCCGCCTAGCTGAGGCGGTTAAGCTCGCCTTCCCCTTCCGCAACATGACCGTTTCAGGTCTTAGGCGCGAGATCAAACGCGGCCGCCTTGTACCCGAAGTCATCGCCGGCAAGCAGTTCGTAACGCTCCGTGCTATCAACCAGATGAGGGAACTATGCCGCGTCGAGCAAAAGGCGCCCGCCTCTACCTCCGCAAACGTCGAGGCCGCGAAGCCGTCTGGGTCATTCTCGACGGAGAAAACGAGGTCAGCACTGGCTGCGGCGCAAGTGATCGCGGAGGCGCTGAAAAAGCCCTCTCCGCCTATCTCGCCAAAAAGCACAAGCCCGACTGGCAAAATAGTCACCCTGCAGAGGTAGCCGTGGCTGACGTGCTTGCCTACTACGGAGCAAACCGCGCGCCAAAGCTCGCTCATCCCGAGCTGGTTGGCTATCATCTTGGTGCCATCTGCTGAAGCATTTCGGCGAAAGCACCTGCTGGGACGTCAACAGCGAGACCTGCAGGGCCTACGTCGAGCGCCGCGTGGCTGGCGAGCTTGGCCGGCCTGTGAAAGAGAATACGGCGCGCCGCGAGCTCGTCACGCTGAGCGCCGCTCTGACGTTTGCATACAAGGAACGGAAGCTGTCTCAGCCCGTGCCCGTGTCCCTTCCCCAGGAATCGGAGCCTCGAAGACGATGGCTGCGGAGAAGCTGAGGCGGCGGCGCTGATAGCTGGCGCGCTTGGCATCACGGCGACGGCGTACGATATCAAATCACGCGCGCCGGTGAAATGGGGCAGGATGTTTCTGCCGTCCTACCATGTCGCGCGGTTCATTCTGATCGGCCTCTACACCGGCACGAGGCACGAAGCGAACCTCAATATGCGCTGGGGCGTCAACTCCAAGGGCGGCTGGTTCGATCTGGATCACGGCGTCATGTATCGCCGCGGCGAAGGCGAGATCGACACCAACAAGCGCCGAGTGCCGGCACCAATTCCTGACAGGCTGCTTGCCGCACCTGAAGCGCTGGCGCCGAATGACGGTGGTCGGTCCGGTCGAGTATGCCGGCCGACTGATCCTCAAGGAACGCAAGGGCTGGGATCGCGCACGCGAACTCGCCGGCCTTGGCGACGACGTCACGCCGCACACGCTCAAGCACACCTGCATCACCTGGTTGCTTCAGAACCGTGTGCCGATCTGGGAAGTCGCGGGCTTTGTCGGCACGTCAGAGAAGGTCATCCGCGACACTTACGGACATCACTCGCCCGATCACTTGAACGCAGCGCGAACAGGATTCTCTGGGCGAAGCTTGGGCAAAGGAAAATGAAAGGAGTAACAATCTTGGCTAAGTTATTGAAGATAGCTGGTGGGCACGACAGGGATCGAACCTGTGACCCCTACCATGTCAAGGTAGTGCTCTCCCGCTGAGCTACGTGCCCTAGTCCTTAAATGGGGTCGGGGTCCCTATATCGGCTCCCAGCGGGGCAGGCAAGCCAAAGCCAGCCCCTATAGCATGGCGTTTTCAAGCGAAGCGGGCCCCGGTTTGCGTTTAGAAAACGCGTCAAAACATAAACCAATGGCCGATTTGGCAGCCGAATCAGGCCGCCAGCATCTTGTTCACTTCGCTGACCAGCTCGCGCAGGTGAACCGGCTTGGACAGCACCTTGGCGTTCTTGGGCGCTTCCGAGTCCGAGTTGAGCGCGACCGCCGCAAAGCCGGTGATGAACATGATCTTGATGTCGGGGTCGAGCTCGGAAGCGCGGCGCGCGAGCTCGATGCCGTCCATCTCGGGCATCACGATGTCGGTCAGCAGCATCTCGAACGGCTCCTCGCGCAGCCGCTGATAGGCCGACATGCCGTTGTCGTGAGGCGAGACCTCAAAACCGGCATTTTCCAGCGCCTTGACCAGGAAACGGCGCATGTCGTTGTCGTCTTCGGCCAGGAGGATCTTGTGCATGGGCGGAGATCAATCTCGGTTCAAGCGGACCAATACATTCACTAAGCCCGACCGACGGTAAATATCGGGTGAAAGAGAACCGCCCGAGCCGGCCTTTCGCAAGGTCATTTCTGGACCGGAATAGGGCGTAAATCAATGAATGGCACCGTTTTGGAGCCTCTCTCAAGAGGCGTTCCAGGTGACATCAAGACTTTTTCGCTTGGCAGAACGGCCGCGATTACCGACAATGCGCCTTCACAAAAAGCTTCGCGGATCTGGCAACATAGACCCGCCAGCGCAGCAGACCCAGAAAACACGCGAAGGGACGGCGCCCCACGATGATCCCCTTTGATGGCGAACTGCCGCCTCCGTTCGAGATCGTGGAGCCGGCCGAGTGGCGGGCGCCGATCATCTTCAATTCCCCCCATTCCGGATCGGTGTACCCCGAAAACTTCCTTAACGCGTCGCGGATCGACCTGCCGACGCTGCGGCGCTCCGAAGATTCCTTCATGGACGAGCTGATCGCCGACCTCTCCGCGCGCGGCTTCCCCGTGGTCCGGGTCAATTTCCCCCGCTCCTATGTCGACGTGAACCGGGAACCCTATGAGCTGGACCCCCGGATGTTCGCCGGGCGGCTGCCGAGTTTCGCCAATACACGCTCGATGCGGGTCGCCGGCGGCCTCGGCACCATTCCGCGGGTGGTCGGCGACGGGCAGGAAATCTACCGCGAGCGGCTGTCGGTAGACGACGCCCTGACGCGGGTCGAAACCCTCTACAAGCCCTATCACCGCGCGCTGCGGCGGCTGATCAACCGGGTGCACCAGACCTTCGGCGCGGTCGTCGTGGTGGACTGCCATTCCATGCCGTCGATCGGCGTGTCGCGCGACGAGCCGCGCCGGCCGGACATCGTGATCGGCGACCGCTATGGCACGAGCTGCGCGCCGCTATTGCCCAACCGGGTCGAGCAGACCATGAGCCGGCTCGGCTATTCGGTCGGACGCAACAAGCCCTATGCGGGCGGATTCATCACCGAGCATTACGGCAACCCCGCCAGCGGATTGCACGCAATCCAGCTCGAGCTCAACCGGGCGATCTATATGGATGAGCGGCGGCGGGAGAAGGGACCGCGCTTTGCGCAGGTCGCCGCCGATTTCGCCGCGCTCGCCGACGCGCTTGCAACCGTTCCGTTCGGCGACCTCGGCCCGTTCCAGGCCGCGGCGGAATAAAACCGCAGAGCGTTCGCTCTAGCTCTTGTCAGTTCCGGTCTGCTTCACTGCTCTCCCGGGCCGGCGCTGGCTTTTTCTCTAGGAAGAAAAAGGGCCGCTTGCGATGAGCAAGCGGCCCAAGTCTAGGGAGGAAACGCCCAAGGAGGGCAGCGATAGCGCGAGGCGCTACCGCACCGCAACAATATGCGACCGCGCTGCACAAAGCGCAAGGGTTTTTACAACCTTTCCCATGCAAATTTTGCAGGGCTTGCAATCGTGCAACAGTTCCAAGACGTCAAAAATTTGTAATATTTTCCAATGCCTTGCAGGGCAGAGCGGCGGCGGAGCGACCAAAAAGCCGGCCAGTGCTCAAGCAGTCTCTCGATTTCGTGATGCTCTCGTTATCTGAAAATAAACCAGGAAACCGCAGGCGATTCGGTATTCAATATGCCAGCGACAGGCCGCCGATCCCCGTGCGCATGACGCTGGATTGAGCTAGGCAAGACGCCGACAATCCTTCGCCGGCCGCAGCCTCCCCGCATTCTTGCTTAAGGAACAGACGTGACGGTCATCGACTTTACCGCCTTCATCGGCCGCCTCGCGACGTCATCCGGCGAAACCATCCTGCCGTTCTTCCGCACCTCGCTTTCAATCGACAACAAGAGCGCGAACAAGGATTTCGATCCCGTCACCGAGGCCGATCGCGCGGCGGAAGCCGTGATGCGGCGGCTGATCAAATATCATTTCCCCCAGCACGGCATCGTCGGCGAGGAGTTCGGCAATGAGCGCGAGGACGCCGACTATGTCTGGGTGCTCGATCCGATCGACGGCACCAAATCCTTCATCGCGGGATTTCCGATCTGGGGCACGCTGATCGCGCTGCTGCACAAGGGCACGCCGGTGTTCGGCATGATGCACCAGCCCTTCATCGGCGAGCGTTTTTCCGGAGACAACGCCTCGGCCAATTACCAGGGGCCATCCGGCGAGCGAAAACTGCAGGTGCGGCGCTGCGCCTCGCTCAAGGAAGCGACGACCTATACGACAAGCCCCTTGCTGATGAATGCCTCCGACCGCGCCACCTTTGCCCGGATCGAAAACGAGGTCAGGCTGTCACGCTATGGCGGCGATTGCTATTCCTATTGCATGCTGGCGGCCGGCCATCTCGATCTCGTGGTCGAGACCGAGCTGAAGCCCTATGACATCGCGGCGCTGATCCCGATCGTCACCGGCGCCGGCGGCGTCGTCACCAACTGGGAAGGCGGGCCGGCGCAAAACGGCGGCCGCATCGTCGCGGCCGGCGATGCACGCGTGCACGAGGCGGCACTGAAGCTGCTCAAGGGCTAAACTTCGACGAGCGGCGATCGGCCGCTCGTCGCTACAGCTCCCTTCCCGACCTTCTCAGGCGGTCAGCAGATTCCAGTGTTCGGCGGTCAGCAACAACTGGTTCAGCGCCGCGCTCTCGTGACCGCCATGGCCATCAGCCAGCGCGATCTGGTGGGTGATGAGATAGGGCGTATTCGGGTCGGTCGAGACCGAATCGATCTGCAGCTCGATCCGCTCCACTCCCTGAATATGCAGCCCGTCGACGTCGAACGTGCCTGCATGGCCGTGTCTCGCCGCCGCATCGAAGGCGGCTTCGATCTGGCGAAATTCCGCGATAAAAGCCTGCTCGGCGGCGGGGTTCTGGTCGTTGATGATGAAGCGCAGCGTGTCGTGGCCGCCGTTGCCGCTGACCACCTCGTGGCCAAAATTGAAGCTGCCGTTCGCATTGGCGAGACCGGCATTCTCCTTGAAGACGAACAGGTCGTCGCCGCTGCCGCCCAGCATGGTGTTGTGGCCGGCACGATTGGCGATCAGGGCATCGCCACCGTTTCCGCCGATCAGCGTATTGATGCCGGTCGAATTGGTCTCGAGCACGTCGGCGCCGGAGCCGCCCTCGAGCGTGGCGTTGCCGGAGCCTGCAAAGATCAGGTCGTCGCCCGAACCGCCGTCAACCGTGACGTTGCCGGCGCCTGCAAAGATGATGTCGTCGCCGGCGCCCCCATCGATCGTGTAATTGCCGTTCAGCGCAGGATTGGCCGGGTTCACCGGCGTCGCGAAGATGAAATTGTCGCCATGTCCGGCGTGGATGACGCTCTGGGTGCCGTCGAGAAACTGCGTGGTATCGGAGGTCAGGACCGCATCCGCGAACGCCGCCAGCGCGGAGTGGCCGGCATAAGTAGGATGCTCGCCGTCGAAGAAGGCGAGCTCGTTGGGCGCGAATTGGTGGGTGCCGGCCGCAAGCTGCTGCACCCACTCGAAATTGAGATTCGGATTGAAGCCGAACGCCGAGGGATCGGTGAACACCGACTCGCTGAACTGGAAGGCGTCGACCACCTGCACATTGGGATGCGTGCTGGCCATCTGCTCGAGCGCGGCATTGTTGATCAGGTCGAGGGTGTGGGCCAACGCCACCGCCAGAGGGCCCGCGTGCTGCGCATTGGGGGTGAAGGCGAAATCGGGCAACGTGAACAGGATGATGTGGTCGATACCCGCATGGGTCAGCTCATTGATCGCCAGGTTGATGCTGCCGACGACAGAGGCGACAAAAGCCGGGATCTCGGCCTGGATTTCGGCCGGCGTCTTCGACACGCTGGACGCCAGGAAGCCGGCATAATCGTTGCTGCCGATATTGATCAGCGCGGTCGTGCCATGCGGCGCCTGGTGGCCGCCAAGGCCGGCGAGATATCCGGCGATCTGGGTTGGAAGATCGATCGGAAGCCGGTGGCCCTGTGGATCGGTGATCACCGGCGGCGATGTGTTGCTGGCCTCCGCGCCTGCGAAAGCGCGGTCATCGAGATTCATGTGCAGGAGAGCGGCGAGCTGTTCGGCATAGACCGGACCGTTGGAGGAGCGGCCCTCGAAGGCCGGCGGTAGGGGAAAGCCAGTCAGGGCGAACAGATTGCCGTTGTCCGAAAGGCTATCACCGAAAACGACGAGCGTGGACTTGCGATGCGACATGACAAAACCCCGGTGCTGGAAATGAAAGCCAAGAACTTCAAAGCCAAGAACTTAAAGCCAAGAACTTGAAAACCAAGAACTTCATCGTGACGTGCCGCCCGGACACGGCCGGGCGGGCTGCAACTCCAGCTTGCGCGCTTCACTCCAGGTTGCCGTTCGCGGATGCGAAGAAGACCGGCATTGTTGGCGAGCAATCCCCTGCCGATTTGACAGGGAAATGACGGCTCTGGTTTTGTCAGCGCGGAGAAGATCGAGCCAAAGTGCGTCGGAATTTCGGCCGTTCGCAACTCAAAAGCGAAATGCGGTCCAGTCCGGCATGCAAGAATTTGTTTGCGTAACACGCGCCGGCAGCGAAGACTGCGAATACGGACATAGAAAAAATCAGGCGAGGAAACGGCTCCATGAGGATTTCGCGTGCCCTGCTGATCGCGTTGCTGTTGCTATCGCCTTCCGCCGCCCTGGCGGAAGAGTTTCCGTCCAAGCCGATCCGGCTGATCGTGCCGTTCCCGCCGGGCGGCCCCAACGACATCATCGCCCGCGTGGTCGGCCAACGCATGTCGGAAATCGCCAAACAACCGGTCATCATCGATAACCGTGGCGGGCAGGCCGGTGCGCTCGGCACCGATGCCGTCGCGAAAGCCGCGCCTGACGGCTATACCATTGCCATCACCAGCGCGAGCTCGCTGGCGATCAGTCCGACCTTTGAAAAGATCCCCTACGACGTCGAAAAGGATCTGGCGCCGGTCACGCTGGTGGCCCAAGTGCCGGAAATGCTGGTCGTGGCGAGCAACGTGCCTGCGAAAAACATGGAGGAACTGGTCGCGCTGGCGAAGGCGCAGCCGGGGAAACTGAATTTTGCCTCGGCCGGCGTTGGCGGCCTGCCGCATCTCGCCGGCGAATTGTTCAAGCTGACGGCGAAGATCGACGTCGTCCACGTGCCCTATCGGGGAGCGGCGCCCGCGATCAATGATCTGCTCGGCCAGCAGGTGCAGATGACGTTCCTCGATCTGCCGGTGCTCCTGCCGCAGATCAAGGCCGGCAATCTCCGCCCGATCGCGCTCGGCGCCAAGGCGCGATCGCCGCTGGCGCCGGACGTCCCGACCACGGCGGAGGTCGGCATGCCCGACGTGTTGGCTGAGAACTGGTACGGCATGGTCGCGCCGGCGGCGACACCGAAGGACGTGATCGAAAAGCTCCATCGCTTCACAACACAAGCGATGTCCGATCCCAACGTGAAGGAGAAACTTGCGGATCAAGGTCTGACCCTGGTGCCGCAGACGCCGGACCAGTTCCGCAGCTACATCGCGGCCGAGACGAAGAAATGGGCGAAGGTGATCAAGGACTCCGGCGTGGAGATCGCGAAGTAGCTGATCATGCCGCCGCGGCCCGCAAATGTTCGACCAATAGCTTGGCAGGTCGCGGCAACGCCTTGAAGCTGCGGGCGCAGATCACGAGCTTGCGGTTGGCCCAGGCGTCGCGGATCTTGACCATCGCGATTCCCATCGTGCGCGAACAACGGCGCGCCGCGGCCTCCGGCACCACGGCGACGCCGACATCGGCGGCGACCATCTGGCAGATCGCATCGAAATCCCGCAGGCGGGCACGGAAATGCAGCCGCATGCCGAGCCGCGCGGCGTGCTTTGAGATATGCACCTGCAGCGCGGTGGCGTTGGTGAGCCCGACGAAATTGCAGGCGGCCGCTTCCTCGAAGTCGATCTGGCGCCGGCCGGCGAGCGGCCCCTTGCGCGCGGTGACGAGGGTCAGCCGGTCCTCGCTGAAGGTGAAGCGATCGACATTCTCGGGCAGCGCATGCTCGGCGGCAAAGCCGAGATCGGCCGCACCGGTCGCAATGGCGGCGGCGATATCCGTGCTCTCGCGCTCCTCGACATCGACATTGATGTCGGGATGCTCGCGCAGGAACGCGGCAAGCGCGCGCGGCAGATGCTCGGAGAGACCTGAGGTGTTGGCCAGCAGATGCACGCTGGCGCGCACCCCGGAGGCGAAGCGCGCGAGGTCGCCGCGCATATTGTCGATATTGTGGATCACGAGCCTTGCATGATCGAGCAGGCTTTCGCCGGCCGCGGTGAGCTCGACGCCGCGGCGCCCGCGCTTGAACAGCAATACGCCCAGCGCATCCTCCAGGCCCTTGATCCGGGCGCTGGCGGAGGCAAGCGCGAGATGCGCGCGGTCGGCGCCGCGCGTGATGCTGCGGCTGTCCGCCACCGCGATGAAGAGCTGCAAATCGACCAGGTCGAAGCGCATGGGCTTGATCCGAACATCTGCCTTCGTCAGGGACGAAGGCATCCTCCGTAACCTCCACATTGTGCCTGATCACTTGTTGGGTCAATCTGGAAATCATGCCAGAGCTTCATCCTTTCCTGCTGTTCATCGCCGCCGTCTTCATGCTGGCGGGTTTCGTCAAGGGCGTCGTCGGACTTGGACTGCCGACAGTGTCGATGGGGCTGCTCGCGGTGACGATGGCGCCGAGCCAGGCGCTGGCGATCGTCATCGTGCCCGCGGTCGTCACCAATATCTGGCAGACCTTTGTCGGCCATTATCTGCGCGACATTGTCCGCCGGCTGTGGCCGCTATTGATCGGCACCGCGCTCGGCATCTGGCTGAACCGCGGATCGCTGACCGGTTCTTACGCGCACTATGTCCCGATCGCGCTTGGCATCCTGCTCGTGATCTACGCGGTGATGGGCCTGAGCAAGTTCGCCTTCACGGTCGCGCGCAGCAACGAGAGATGGATCGGCGGCATTGTCGGGGTCGTCACCGGCCTGATCTCGGCTGCGACCGGCGTGCAGGTAATCCCCTCGATGCCGTTCCTGCAGGCGATCGGCATGGAAAAGGACGAGTTGGTGCAGGCGTTGGGCGTGTTCTTCACGGTGGCGACGCTGGCACTCTCGATCAATCTTACCGCCTCCGGGCTGCTCGGCGCCTCGACCGCGCTGCCGGGCGCCATTGCCATGGGCTGTTCGTTTGCCGGCATGTTCATCGGCCAGGCCGTGCGCTCGCGGATGCCGGCGGAAGCGTTCCGCCGCTGGTTTTTGATCGCGATGATCTTTCTCGGGCTCTATCTCGCGGGTGCCGCGATCTACAAGCTTCATCTGGTCTGAAATCATTTGCCTGAAATTACCCGACCTGAAATCACTTGTCTGAAATCATCTGGCCTGAAGCAGGGCGATGCGCGCGCCGAGATAGACGAACATCCCGCCAAGCGCGCGGTTGATCCAGCGCATGGCGCGGCCGGATTGCCTGACTTGGCGCGCGGTCCTCGCCGCAAACGCCGCGACGCCCAGGCACCACAGCGTGCCGTTGAAGATGAAGATCAGGCCGAGCGCGAGAAACGCGAGCGCCTTGTGCGGCGCTTCGGCGTCGACGAATTGCGGCAGGAAGGCGAGGAAGAACAGCGCGACCTTGGGATTGAGCACGTTGGTGAGAGCGCCCTGCCAGAACACTTTTGACAGCGATGCGACGCTATCGCGAAGCGCTGGGGCGTTGGCGGCCTCGCTCGTCCGTGTGAGCAGCATCCTGATGCCGATGAAGCAGAGATAGGCCGCGCCCGCCCATTTCACGAGCGTGAAGGCGGTGGCCGACGCGGTGAGCAACGCCGAAAGGCCGATCGCACAGGCAAACACGTGGACGAGACAGCCGGTGCCGATGCCGAGCGCCGCAGCCGCGCCGCCGCGCCAGCCAAATTGCGCGCTGCGCCCGACGATGTAAGCGGTGTCGGGTCCGGGCGTGACGTTGAGGATCAACCCGGAGATGATGAAGAGCCAGAGATCGTGAATGCCGAGCATCGGTGCCGTTTCCGTGTCGAAGCGCCGCGATGGAACTCCGCAGCATTTTGCCCATGCACTTGCTGCCTTCCGCCGTGCATGACTATTGCGTCCGGACGCCTCTTCCGCCAGATACGGGATGGTTTGCGCAAGTGCTTGTGCAAATCGCAAATCGACCACACCGCCGCCCGCAAGGCGGTTCTGCGCAAGGAGCCGATGGAAAGACGTCTCGCTGCTATTGTTTGCGCCGACATCGCCGGCTATGCCCGATTAATGGGCACCGACGAGGCGGGCACGCATGCCTCCTTCAAGGCCCATCGCAGCGCGATCTATCCGATCATCCTCAATCATGGCGGCCGCCTGGTCAAAAATACCGGTGACGGCTTCCTGCTGGAATTTGCGAGCATTGTCGGCGCCATCGAGGCGGCGATTGCGATGCAGACGGTGATGGCCGAACGAAACCATCACCTGCCCGCCGATCGCGTCATGCACTTCCGCATGGGCATCCATATGGGCGACGTGATGGCCGACGAGGACGAGGTGTTCGGCGACGACGTCAACATTGCGGTCCGGCTGGAGACGGTGGCCGCGCCCGGTGGTATCGCGGTCTCCGACAAGGCGTATACCGAGGCGGGCAAGCACCTCAGCGTCACGCTGGCAGACACCGGCCCGCACCGGTTCAAGAATATCGCCGAACCCATCCAGGTCTGGACCTGGGTGCCGGCGGGACTGGATGCAAGCGATCGCGATTCCGACGCCGATTCGAAGCAGCCGGGGCCGCACCGGACCGCCATCGTCGGTGTGCTGCCATTCGACAATCTCAGCGGCAGCGCCGATGAATATTTTTCGGACGGATTGACCGAGGACCTGATCCACGCATTGTCGCTGCAGTCGTTCTATCGCGTGCTGAGCCGCAGCTCGACCTTCGGCTTCAGGGGCAAGAACCTGAGCACCCGCCTGATCGCGCGCGAGATCGACGCGACCTACCTGATCCAGGGCTCGGTGCGGCGCGCTGGGTCGAAAATTCGCGTCACCGCCGAACTGATCGCGCCTGAAACTGGCGAGCAGCTATGGACCGGCCGCTACGACCGCGACATCGACGACCTGTTCGCGCTGCAGGACGAGCTCACGACCAGCCTGTCGGCGGCGATCGCGCCGGAAATTTTCCGCGCGGAAGCATCGACGTCGGCGCGGCACTCCGATCTGACCGCGTGGGACCGCTTCCTGAAAGGCCTGTCGCACTATTACCGGGAAACCAGGGAGGATTTCGAGGCTTCGATCGACCTGTTCAAGCAGGCCATCGCGCTCGACCCCAAGCTTTCGATCGCGCGCGCCTATCTCGCCACCATCATGGTGCAGGGCGTCCATTACGGTTGGATCCAGAGCAACCGCGAATTGTGGGCATCGGCGATGGAGCTCGCCGAAAGCAGCGTCCGGCTCGACCCGCGCTCGTCCTTTGCCTTCTCGATCCTCGCCTATATGCACGTGATGCAGGGACGCTACGAAGCCGCGCAGGAAGCGGTCAGGCGCGCAGTCGAACTGAACCCGTACGACATGGGCGCGCGCGGCGTGCAGGGCATCTGTCATCTCGTGGTCGGCGAGCACCGCGAGGCGATCGAGCTGTTTTCGATGGCGGTCCAGCGCGGCACCAGCGATCCGCGTTATCAGTTGGCGGCATTGACCGCGTTCGGCCACTATCTTCTCGGGCAGTATGACGCCGCACTGTCCTGGGCGCGGGAGGCATTGTATCTCAATCCCAATCACCTTCAGGTGCTGGCGCTGCGCGCGGCGGCGCTGGTGCAATCGGGACGGGCCGAGGAGGCCGCCAAAGCCCGTGACGTCCTGCTCCACCAATACCCGGACTTCACGATCGAGCGGCATCTGCGGAATTTCCGCTGGAAGAATCCGGACGACATCGCGCGCTACCGCGATGGTCTGGTGAAGGCCGGCGTGCCCTACGGCACGATCGCGCTGGTCGCCAAACGCGCCGCGGATTCCTGAGTAGCCAAAGCGGCCCTCCGGTCCGGATCATGCGCTATCCGAACAGCGGCGTGCCCGGCACGAAGGCGTCGAACGCCGCCCAGAATTGCGCGCGGTAGCGGTCCTGCTCCTGCAGGATCTCGTGCTTGGAGCCGGCGATGACGAGATGCGAGCCGGCGCGCAAGTGATAGGCGAACTCCTCGATCGCGGACGTCGAAACCACCTCGTCGTTGGAGGCCGCCAGCATCAGGATCGGCTGGCGGATCTGCGAGGGATAGTACATCCGGCGAAACGTGTTCATGGCGCGGAACGACGTATCGGCCCAGGCCACCGTCGGCGAGGCGATGCCGAGTGTCGGGTCTTCTTCCAGGATAGCGGCGTTGCGGGCGTAGCGCACGGGATCGCTGGTCAGGGGATTGTTGACGAAGGAGCGCGTGCCGGTAAGCGTGTCGTCGCCGCCCGGCACGTAGCGGCCGCCCTGCCCCGCAAAGCGCATTGCGCGCAACAACAGCCGCACCGGCAAAGAGGTGGCGCGCCCCGGCAGGTCGATCATCGGCGCCGACAGCACCATGCGGTCGAACCATCGCTTGCCGGCATAAGCGAGCCGCAGCATCACCGCGCCGCCCATCGAATGCGCCAGCGCGAAATGCGGCGGCGGACAGTCCGGCAGCACCACCTGCTGCACGAAGGTCTCGACATCGATCTCATAGTCGGAGAAGTCGCGGACATAGCCCTTGCGCGGATCGCGCAGCCGGCGCGAGGAATGGCCCTGCCCGCGCCAGTCGATGGTGGCGACCGCAAAGCCGCGGTCGCGCAGGTCGCGCACGGTCTCGAAATATTTTTCGATCTGCTCGCCGCGGCCGTGAAACACGCAGACCGTGCCCTTGCGACCCGCCGGCGGCGCCCAGCGCGCAAAGCGCAGCTCGGCCCCGTCAGGCGTACGGATGGTGCCGGCGACGACGTCTTCCGGAACGGGATTGGCGGGAATCGAGACGAGCGTCATGCGGTCGGTCGGTTAGGAGGAAAGCGCTGAAAAACAAGGGTCGGGAGCATCAAAAAAGGCTCGAATCCCGCCCTCTTGAACGCCGTCTTGCCCCCTCCCATATCACCATCGTGCAGGCCGCTACCAGTGTTTCGGGACCTCCCGAGCACCAGGCTGCACAGGACTAAAGCCCGGCCCGATGGCGGGCGGGTATTTCGAAACAGTCGCTCAATGGAGGACTACCTCATGCGTACCTACGACCTCACTCCGTTTTATCGTTCGACCGTCGGCTTCGACCGGCTTTTCTCCCTGCTCGACCAGGTCAATTCTGACGGCGGCTCGGGCTATCCCCCCTACAATATCGAGCGGACCGGCGAGAACGCCTATCGTATCTCGGTAGCCGTCTCCGGCTTCGCCAAGGAAGAGCTCGCCATCGTCGCGAAGGAAAACACGCTGACGATCAAGGGCGAAAAAGTCGCCAACGAGAACGGCCAGCCCAAGTCCGAAGTGCTTCACCGCGGGATTGCCGCGCGCGCCTTCGAGCGGGTGTTCCAGCTTGCCGACTTCGTCGTCGTGAAGAACGCCTCGCTTGAGCATGGCCTGCTTCATGTCGACCTTGTGCGCGAGATTCCCGAGGCGAAGAAGCCCCGCAACATTCCGATCAGCTCGGCTTCCCCTGCCCCGCAGGTGGTCGACGGCTCGGCCGAGAAGGCCGCTGCCTGATCGCGGATCGCGATTTCGCATAGCGTGAGTTAAGGAAAACGCCCCGGGAAACCGGGGCGTTTTTTCTTTGTACCCGTCATTGCGAGGAGCAAAGCGACGAAGCAATCCAGCAGTCCTGGCGTGGCTCTGGATTGCTTCGCGGAGCCTGTCATCGGGCCCGCGCTTCGCGCGGACCCGTTGGCTCGCAATGACGTCACTCCAGCCCCTGCGCCGCCGGCATCTTCTGGGTTGGCTGGATCGCGGGAGCGGGTTTGGCTTCACCGACGGTTACGCTCGCCGGCGCCGGCGAAACGCTGGCCTGCGCGGTCGGCGCAGGACTTGCCGGAGCTGCCGGCGGAGCGCTCGCCTGCGCGGGCGCGGGCGGCGTCACCGATCTGGTCTCGACGGCTGCCGATTGCCGGGGCGTCGGGTCGGGCAGCTGTCCGGCGGCAGACGGTTTCGGCACCGGCAGCGGCACGGCGCGGCTGGCGACATGGGGAACCGTTGCGGGGGACTGCGGCGTGCCGCGGATCACGGTCGGCGGCGGCAGCGCCACCTCGGGCCCGTAGCCGAACATCCGCTCCGCCGGGAAATTGTCGCTGTACGGGCCTTGGTTTGGACCTTGGTTTGGACCTTGGCCCCAAGCCGGCACGAAACGGATGATCCGCCCGTTGCGGGCGTCGATCACGAGCCGGCCGTCGTCGCCATTCCGATCGATCACGGCGATGGTGTAAACGAAGCCACGCTGGTGCGGCACGCCGAGCGGCGAAAAACCGTTGTCGCGCAGCACCGCATAAACTTCCTGCGGCGGCAGCAAGGCTGGGCCCGGTCCATAGGCGCCATTGCCATAGGCGCCATTATTGTAGACAGGCGGCGGCACGGCGCCATAGGGCCTGTCGTAAGGCCTGTCGAAATCGGAAACCGCCCGATAGGGGCCCGGCATTTGGGCGTTAGCGGCCGAAGCCGCGAGCACCAATCCGGCCGACACGGCCCATCCTGCGAAACGCTTCATCGCTTCATTGCTCCTGCGGGCGCCCCATTAAGCCCAAAGGGCAAATCTCGGGGGTGATTTCGGCAGGGCTTGGGCCGGATCGCGGCACATTGGCCCCAAATCGTGGCGCCACAGATCAGCAATGCAGTGGATGGACCACCCGGGGACTTCCACGCGCTTGTGTGGTAGATAAAAATAAGGCAGGGTGCTATAGGACAGCATCACTGTCTCAAATTTCGTTGCCAAACCGGCATAGGGATTGCAACGAAAGTTCGGCGCCTTGCGCCGCAAAGGTACCAGGCAAGGCCGTTCTCCAGGGACTTTGAACGCTTAGCCTGAACTCTGAAAATACGGCTCGCTTCGAGGACGAGCGGCGACCCCCGAATTTTTCCTGGGGTGCCGCGGAACGCCCAAGGTGCGCCGAAGACAACGACGAGGCCCTCACCGGGGAGAGTAACATGAGCGAGTCGGAATTCGAGCGCGAACACATCGTGGCAGGAACGCTGTCGGCGACCGCGGATTCGAAACCGGCCGAGCGCGAGCTGCACAAAGAGCTGCACACCTGGCGCCCCGAAGCCGAAGGCCTGTACGATCCCTCGCTGGAGAAGGATTCCTGCGGCGTCGGCTTCATTGCCAACATCAAGGGCAAGAAGTCGCATCAGATCGTCTCCGACGCGCTCAACATTCTCTGCAACCTCGAACATCGCGGCGCGGTCGGCGCCGACCCGCGCTTCGGCGACGGCGCCGGCATCCTGGTGCAGATCCCGCACGCCTTCTTCAAGCGCAAGGCCGCCGAGATCGGCTTCCAGCTCCCCGACCCCGGCGAATATGCCATCGGCGCGCTGTTCATGCCGAAGGAAACGGCGTGGCGGAGGGTGATCCAGAGCATCATCGTCGACCAGATCAAGGCCGAAGGCATGATGCTGCTCGGCTGGCGCGACGTACCCAGCGACAACTCCTCGCTCGGCGCCAGCGTCAAGCCGACGGAGCCCTATCACATGCAGGTCTTCATCGGCCGCAACGGCGCGGCGAAGACCGACGAGGAGTTCGAGCGCAAGCTCTATGTCCTGCGCAAGTCGATCTCGCAGGCGATCTATCAGCGCCGCGACCGCGGCATGGCCGGCTATTACCCGTGCTCGATGTCGTGCCGCACGGTGATCTACAAAGGCATGTTCCTCGCCGACCAGCTCGGCAAGTATTACGCCGACCTGCACGAGCCGGACTTCGAGAGCGCGCTTGCGCTGGTGCACCAGCGCTTCTCGACCAACACCTTCCCGACCTGGTCGCTGGCGCATCCCTACCGGATGATCGCCCATAACGGCGAGATCAACACGCTGCGCGGCAACGTCAACTGGATGGCGGCGCGGCAGGCTTCCGTGAGCTCGGACCTCTACGGCAAGGACATCAGCCGCCTCTGGCCGATCTCCTATGAGGGACAGTCGGACACCGCCTGCTTCGACAACGCGCTCGAATTCCTGGTGCAGGGCGGCTATTCGCTTCCGCACGCGGTCATGATGATGATTCCGGAAGCGTGGGCCGGCAATCCCTTGATGGATGAGAAGCGCCGCTCCTTCTACGAATATCATGCCGCGATGATGGAGCCGTGGGACGGCCCCGCCGCGATCGCCTTCACCGACGGCCGCCAGATCGGCGCCACGCTGGACCGCAACGGCTTGCGGCCGGCGCGCTATCTCGTCACCAGCGACGACCGCATCGTGATGGCGTCCGAAATGGGCGTGCTCAAGATTCCGGAGGACCAGATCGTCACCAAGTGGCGGCTGCAGCCGGGCAAGATGCTGCTGGTCGACCTCGAGCAGGGCCGCCTCATCCCCGACGACGAGATCAAGGCGCAGCTTTCGAAGAGCCATCCCTACCGCGAGTGGCTCGGCCGCACCCAGATCCAGCTCGAGGAATTGCCGGACGCCAGGAGCAAGGGCGTACGCTCGAACCTGCCGCTCCTGGATCGGCAGCAGGCCTTTGGCTATTCGCAGGAAGACATCAGCATCCTGATGACGCCGATGGCCTCGACCGGCGAGGAAGCCACGGGATCGATGGGCAACGACACGCCGATCTCGGCGCTGTCGGACCGGCCGAAGCAGCTCTTCACCTATTTCAAGCAGAATTTTGCGCAGGTGACGAACCCGCCGATCGACCCGATCCGCGAGGAGCTCGTGATGAGCCTCGTCTCGATCATCGGACCGCGGCCGAACCTGTTCGACCTCAAGAGGCTCGCCTCGACCAAGCGGCTCGAGGTGCGCCAGCCGATCCTGACCGATGCGGACCTGGAGAAGATCCGCTCGATCGGCGACATCGCCGAGAGCCATTTCAAGTCGCGCACGCTCGACACCACCTTCCATGCGGGCCTTGGCGCCGCCGGAATGGACCAGGTGCTCGACGAGCTCTGCGCGCGCGCCGAGGGTGCGGTGCGCGAGGGCGTCAACATCATCATCCTGTCCGACCGCATGGTGGGCACCGACCGGATTCCGATTCCCTCGCTGCTCGCCTGCGCCGCCGTGCATCATCATTTGATCCGCACGGGTTTGCGCACCTCGGTCGGCCTCGTCGTCGAATCCGGCGAGCCGCGCGAGGTGCATCACTTCGCCTGCCTTGCCGGTTACGGCGCGGAAGCGATCAATCCCTATCTGGCGTTCGAGACCATCGTCGCGCTGAAGGACCGCCTGCCCGGCTCGCTCGACGACTACGAGGTCGTCAAGCGCTACATCAAGTCGATCGGCAAGGGCCTGCTCAAGGTGATGTCGAAGATGGGCATCTCGACCTACCAGTCCTATTGCGGCGCGCAGATCTTCGACGCCGTCGGCCTGAAGGCCGACTTCGTCGCCAAGTATTTCGCCGGCACGCATACCCGCATCGAAGGCGTCGGCCTCTCCGAGATCGCGGAAGAGACCACCCGCCGCCATGCCGACGCGTTCGGCGAGGCGCTGGTCTACAAGACCGCGCTCGACGTCGGCGGCGAATATGCCTACCGCACCCGTGGCGAGGATCACGCCTGGACCGCGGAGTCGGTCTCGACGCTGCAGCATGCCGCCCGCAGCAATTCGAGGGAGCGCTACCAGGCGTTCGCGAAGATCCTGAACGAGCAATCCGAGCGGCTGGTGACGCTGCGCGGCCTGTTCCGGATCAAGAGCGCGGAGGACGAAAACCGCAAGCCCGTGCCGCTCGCCCAGGTCGAGCCCGCCAAGGACATCGTCAAGCGGTTCGCCACCGGCGCGATGAGTTTCGGCTCGATCTCGCGCGAGGCGCACACGACGCTGGCGATCGCGATGAACCGCATCGGCGGCAAGTCCAACACCGGCGAAGGCGGCGAGGAGTCCGACCGCTTCAAGCCGCTGCCGAACGGCGATTCCATGCGCTCGGCGATCAAGCAGGTCGCCTCCGGCCGCTTCGGAGTGACGACCGAATATCTCGTCAACTCCGACATGATGCAGATCAAGATGGCGCAGGGTGCCAAGCCCGGCGAAGGCGGACAATTGCCCGGCCACAAGGTCGACGCCACCATCGCGAAGGTCCGGCATTCGACGCCGGGCGTCGGCCTGATCTCGCCGCCGCCGCATCACGACATCTACTCGATCGAGGACCTCGCCCAGCTCATCTACGACCTGAAGAACGTCAATCCGGACGGAATGGTCTCGGTCAAGCTGGTTTCCGAAGTCGGCGTCGGCACGGTCGCGGCGGGCGTTGCGAAAGCGCGCGCCGACCACGTCACCATCGCCGGCTTCGAGGGCGGCACCGGCGCCTCGCCGCTCACCTCGATCAAGCATGCCGGCTCGCCCTGGGAAATCGGGCTTTCCGAAACCCACCAGACGCTGGTGCGCGAGCGGCTGCGCAGCCGCATCGTGGTGCAGGTCGACGGCGGCTTCCGCACCGGACGCGACGTCGTGATCGGCGCGCTGCTCGGCGCGGACGAGTTCGGCTTCGCCACCGCGCCGCTGATCGCGGCGGGCTGCATCATGATGCGCAAGTGTCACCTCAATACCTGTCCTGTGGGCGTCGCCACCCAGGACCCGGTGCTGCGCAAGCGCTTCACCGGCCAGCCCGAGCACGTCATCAACTACTTCTTCTTCGTCGCCGAGGAAGTGCGTGAGATCATGGCGAGCCTCGGCTTCCGCACCTTCAACGAGATGATCGGCCAGACCCAGATGCTCGACCAGACCAGGCTGGTGGCGCACTGGAAGGCCAAGGGCCTCGACTTCTCAAAACTGTTCGTGCGGCAGAAGGAAGAACAAGGCCAGAAGATCTATCGCTCCGAGGCCCAGAACCATCATCTGGAAGCCGTGCTGGACCGCCGGCTGATCGAACGCGCACGGGCCGCGCTCGATCGCGGCGCGCCGGTCAGGATCGAGACCGAGATCAACAACACCAACCGTTCGGCGGGCGCGATGCTCTCGGGCGCGGTGGCGAGGATCTACGGCCATGCCGGCCTGCCGGACGACACCATTAGCGTGAGCCTGAAGGGCACCGCGGGCCAGGCCTTCGGCGCATGGCTCGCCAAGGGCATCACCTTCGAGCTCGAAGGCGAAGGCAACGACTATGTCGGCAAGGGCCTCTCCGGCGGCAAGATCATCGTCAAGCCTCCACGCAACGGCGGCATCGTGCCGGAAGAGAGCATCATCGTCGGCAACACCGTGATGTACGGCGCGATCGAAGGCGAATGCTACTTCCGCGGCATCGCCGGCGAGCGCTTCGCCGTGCGCAATTCCGGCGCGGTCGCGGTCGTCGAGGGCGCGGGCGACCATTGCTGCGAATACATGACCGGCGGCATCGTGGTCGTGCTCGGCAAGACCGGGCGCAACTTCGCAGCCGGCATGTCGGGCGGCATCGCCTATGTGCTGGACGAGGATGGCGGCTTCGACAAGCTCTGCAATCTGGCGATGGTCGAGCTCGAGCCGCTGCTCTCCGAAGAGATGATCAACGAGGGCACCTACCATCACTCCGGCGATCTCGAGGCGCATGGCCGGGTCGACGTGTTCAAGAACCTGCTCGATGCCGACATCGAGCGGCTGCACGTCCTGATCACGCGCCACGCCAAGGCGACGGGCTCGAAACGCGCCGCCGATATCCTCGCGAACTGGAAGGAATGGCTGCCGAAATTCCGCAAGGTGATGCCGGTCGAATACCGCCGCGCGCTGAAGGAAATGAAGGCGAACGCCGACGCCGAACCGAAAATTGCCATCGGGGCGTAATGCGCATGATCCCGAAAAGTGGAAACCGGTTTTCGGACAAGATCATGCGCAAATGAAGATTCCAAAGCCGTCATTGCGAGCGCAGCGAAGCAATCCAGCTCATCACCACGAAACGTGGATTGCTTCGTCGCTTTGCTCCTCGCCATGACGGAAACAACGAATACCAACGAATGATGCAGGGGCGTCAGGTTTAAATGGGTAAGGTCACTGGTTTTCTGGAAATCGAGCGGCATGACCGGAAGTACGCGCCGGTTGCCGAGCGGGTGAAGCATTTCAACGAATTTGTCGTGCCCCTCTCGGAGAAAGAGACGCGCGACCAGGCCGCGCGCTGCATGAATTGCGGCATCCCCTATTGCCACGGCACCGGCTCGGCCCAGCCCGGCACGCCGGGCTGCCCGGTCAACAACCAGATCCCGGACTTCAACGATCTCGTTTACCAGGGCAACTGGGAAGAAGCCTCGCGCAACCTGCACTCCACCAACAATTTCCCCGAATTCACCGGCCGCATCTGTCCTGCGCCGTGCGAGGCGTCCTGCACGCTCAACATCGACGACAACCCGGTCACCATCAAGACCATCGAATGCGCCATTGTGGATCGCGCCTGGGAGAACGGCTGGCTGAAGCCGGAGATCGCCCCGCAAAAGACCGGCAAGAAGGTCGCGGTGATCGGCTCGGGCCCCGCGGGGCTGGCTTGCGCGCAGCAGCTCGCCCGCGCCGGCCATGACGTGCATGTGTTCGAGAAATTCGCCAAGGCGGGCGGCCTGCTGCGCTACGGCATTCCCGACTTCAAGATGGAAAAGAATGTCATCGACCGCCGCATCAGTCAGATGGAGGCGGAAGGCGTCACCTTCCATTACGGCGTCCATGTCGGCGCCGACGGCGCGCTCGATCCGCGCGAGATGCTCGACGACTACGACGCGATCGCGCTGACGGGCGGCGCGGAAGCCCCGCGCGACCTGCCGATCCCCGGCCGCGACCTCGCCGGCATTCACTACGCGATGGACTTCCTGCCGCAACAGAACCGCCGCGTCGGCCATGAGCCGCTGAACGGCGTGGCCGATATCCTCGCCGGCGGCAAGCATGTCGTCGTGATCGGCGGCGGCGACACCGGCAGCGACTGCATCGGCACCTCGTTCCGGCAAGGCGCGAAATCCGTGACGCAGCTCGAGATCATGCCGGCGCCGCCGGAGCGCGAGAACAAGGGCCTGAGCTGGCCGAACTGGCCCTTGAAGATGCGGACGTCGTCGAGCCAGGCCGAGGGCGCCGCGCGCGAATTCGCCGTGCTGACGCAGAAATTCACAGGCAGCGACGGCAAGGTGGCGAAGCTGCACTGCGTGAAGGTCGACGACAAGTTCAAGCCGCTTCCGGGCACCGAGTTCGAGCTCGACGCCGAGCTCGTGCTGCTCGCGATGGGCTTCGTCCATCCCGTGCACGAGGGCCTGCTAAAACTGCTCGGCGTCGATCTCGACCAGCGCGGCAACGTCCGCGCCAACCTCGCCGACTACCAGACCTCGCGTCCGAACGTGTTCTCCGCCGGCGACATGCGCCGCGGCCAGTCACTGGTCGTCTGGGCCATCCGCGAAGGCCGCCTCTGCGCGCAGTCGATCGACCGGTTTTTGATGGGGACGACGAATTTGCCGCGGTAGCTGCTATCGCGCGCCTCGGGGGGCGACGAGAACGTCAGGCCTTGTACCATAACCTTGGTGGCGGTGGCGTAACGCGATGATGCCATGTCCGCTTCGCTCAAAAAGGGACCGATATTGTGCGGCGGCGCAATATGTCGCGAAGGGCCAACAGCGCATGCTCAGGCGTTTGCCTGCCACCACCCGAATATCGCAACAACGAGGCATGCAATAAAGGCAGCTATCTGCATGCCGATTTGTATCCAGTAACGGACCGGCGCGGTATCTCTATGAAAAACCGGCCTGGTCGACCAGTCTAGAAGCCAGTCGAGAATATCAGTGTGGGAAGAGAAAGAGGTGATTTTTCTTTCGACAAGGCCAGACCACACCGTGCGGATGCAATCGACGCACAAATAGATTGCGACGACGCGAGCGGCGATTTCATAAAGGAAGAACTGCATTCAAACATCCGTTCATCAAGTAACCGATTTGATGACCAGGCCGTGTTGCGCGTCAATCGGCAGGGTTAAGGGCCAGGTGCAGTCATGCATGAGCGCTACCTGGTCTTGGTGTGGCCGGATTTGGCGTTGGTTCAATTGCAGGAATGATCACAGGTGTCGGGGCGGTCGGGAACGGTCATGCGCGGACATCCGGGGCGTCGCACGCATCTGGCCCGAATGATACTGTTCCAGGACCGTCAATGGTCTCGGAGGACTAGCAATGACGCCTACTCAGTCCGTTACGCCACAGGGATATGTGCTCGGCGCCGGCGAAGGTGAACGTCTCGCTCACTTTGCCGACTCCGGTGAGATCTTCATCGGAGTTGGCCCGGCCACCGGTTCAGCTGGTTTCGCACTAGGTACGCAGCAGGTGCGGGCCGGCGGAGGCATACCGGTCCACCGGCACTGGGAAAAGGACGAAGCCTTCTATGTTCTGGAGGGAAGCGGGATTTTCTCCCTGAATGATGTCAGCTACCCGATTGAGAAGGGCGCAACGATATTCATTCCCAAGAACGCGTGGCACGGGTTCACGACTCCCGAACACGAGTTGCTGTTGCTCTGGATCATGGCGCCTGCCGGTCTGGATGGCTTTTTTCGCGAAACCTGCAATCCACCCGGTGTGCCGCCGAGGCATCTGACTCGCGACCAGATCCGCGAGATTGGCCGCAGATATGGAACGGAATACAGATAGCGGGCCGCCGCCAATTCCATGACCGACTGCACTTGCGACACCTGCTGCAGTAACGTCTGCTCCGGGTCCACTTTCGACCAATTCAGCTGGGATTGTCGGCTGGCCGATGTCCGCTTTTCCTGATAGGGACGTTAATTTTCGCGAGACGATTCAATCCGTTGGCGCGGCCGCGATCTTCCATCAAAAATTCTCCTTCCTTTTTTCCGAATTTCTGCTAATCGTAAGCGCGTCCCGCGCCCACAAGAGGGGCGCTTCGCGATCGTCACGGGTGTTGGGTGCGGGATGCGGTGGACGCGGTCACATCGTCAGACGTGCGATGTGGCGCGGACGGCCAAGTCGTGTGGTCCTGATTCCCCGACGCTGGGATCAAGCTTGTTGATGATGATCGGCAGGCGATGGTGGCTAACAAGCCCGGTACACCAGGGAGAGCACGAAGCAGCCGTTAAAACCATTGCGCGGGGAAGGCCGGGTGTTTCGGCTGCCCTGTCGTTGCTTGCGTGCGTAAAGTGCACTTTCTTTGCACGCAAGGCTCGCGGGTGCGGCCTGCATCCGGCCTTCCCTGCGCCCTCTGCTTTCGAGGACGCTTTTTCCCGCAAGACCCGGACGCTTTCGCGCCGCGGGAATGCGGAGTTGTATCTTTCCGGCTGTTTGATGAATGAATTGAAACCCACTCTCGTCATTCCGGGGCGCCGCAAGGCGGCGAGCCCGGGATCCATAGCCACCATCGTGAGTATGGATTCCGGGCCTGCGCCTTCGGCGCATCCCGGAATGACGGGGCAGAGGCTTCGGGCCGCGTCGAAGAGCTTTTTCAAGATGGATACGCGGGTCAAGCCCGCGTATGACGAGTTCTTGCTAATTCTGCGCCCGCACACCCAGCATCACCACGGTCGCCTTCGAGCTCGACTGCGGCGCGTCGGAGTCGAGGATGTCCTGGCGCAGCGTGCCCTTGACCCAGAGGTTGCGCGTCATCTTGTAGATGAGGTCGCCCTCGATCGACCAGGTTTTGTCGTTGCGGCCGACGCCCTGATAGTCGTAGGTGCCGTAAGTGAACTTGCCGATGCCCGTCAGCCAGCGGCGGAAATCGTGATCGACCTCGATCGTGTAGGTATGCACCAGCGTGCCGGAGCTGTTGGCCAGCGTGGTCTCGTTGATCTGCGTGTCCGAGAAGAATTTCACCGTCGTGAGCGGCGTCGCGCTCCAGACCAGCGAGGCGGTGGTCAGAAGGCCCTGCAGCCGGCTGAGCCTGGGATCGGTGTAGCTGCGCTCCGACCAGCCGACCGCGATTTCGCCGGTCAACAGCCGCGTGAATTCGAAGGAGGTGCCGCCCTTGGCGTAGCCGCCGTTGGAGTTGCGCGCGAAGCCGCTGCGGTCGACCGGCAGGTCATGCACGCGCGTGTCGCCCTCGACCTCGACGAACGGCTTCAGGCCGGGCTTGAGCTCGTAGGAGACGCGCCCGATGCCGCCAACCTGGTTGAAATTGCGGTCGTCGTTGGACGAGGTCTCGCCGTCGGTCAGCGTCGAGTTCTGGTAGACGGTGCGGTCGACGGTGGCGCCGGCGGAAACCTGCAGGCGATTGAAGCGCTGGTCGAAGCCGACCGTGCTGCCGAACGACGCGTAGACCGGATATTTGGCGAGCCCCGCCTGGATGTTCGGGCTGCCGGGATTGTCGGTCGCGACCCGCAGCCGCGCCTGCCCGGTCAGGTCGAAATCCCTGGTGACGTCGAGGCGGCCGTCGACATGGCCGGTGAAATCCGGCCGGTCGAGATTGGTCGGCGCCGAATTGACCTGGCCGTCGAGCGTCGCCGGCAGCGAGCCGCCATAGCCGGTGAAGGAGCCGCGCAGATCCGCGACCACGGCGTGGCGCTCCCAGTCCGACACCGCGAGGAATTCCGGCGCGACCACCCAGAGCGGCAAGCCGCGCGGCTGAAAGGTGCGGCCGGGATTGGTGTCGTAGCCGCCGGAGACTTCGACCGCCGACTTGACCAGGAAGCTGCCGACGTAATCGCCGACCGCGCCGAACGGATCGTCGTCGATCTTCATCCGCCGGCGCTGCGGCTGGCCCGGCACGGTGCCGGCCATCGCCGGCGGCAGCGGCTGCTTGTTCGCGGTCTCCGACGGCGGGATCGAGAGGCGCAATTGCCCGACCGCATTGAGCGGCGGCTCCCGGGGCGGCGGCGTGCCCGGCCCTGCCGGCTTCTTCGGCCTGGCCTGGCCCGGATGATATTTCGTTGGCTTGCGCTTGCGGTTGAGCGAGTTGTAGCCGGAGTCGGAAGCACCATGGGCGGCAGGCAGGCCGTAGGTCGGCACCTTGCCGATCCGCGACTGCGCGGGCTGGTCCGTCTTGCGCTTCCTCGGATCGCTGTCGGGGTCGAGCGCCGCATCGGGATCGAGCGCGGTGCTGCCGGGGCTGCCGGCGGTCTGGATCTGGCGCGGCGCCAGATTGTCCGGCGCGACCTGCGTCGTCCGCCTGGGGCTGAACAGGTCCGGCGCGGCCGATTGCGCCCGGACTTTCGTTTCACCGAAGGCAATCAACGCAAGGCAAGCGAAGGCGGCGCGCAAAAGCGGCGCGTGCAATCTTCGGCCCCGTGCCGGCCCCGCCATCACGATAAAGTAAACTCCAACAAAATCATATACTTAGACGGACAATTCCCGCACCGGCAAAAGTCGGCGGAGCGGAAAAAAGTCCTTAATGGAGTTAAAACGTTTATGGTTAATGAGCCGTTGAAGACCGCCCTCTCGCGTCGCCTCGCCCGAGCGATCGTGTTAATCAGGCGGCCGGGGAAGGCCCCTCTTCCGGGAACCAGTCATGGCAAGCCAACAACCGCTGATGACCGCATCATCCGGCACACCAAGCGCTGATGCCGCCGTGCAGTCGGCGCTGCGCACGCTCGAGGTCGGCACCGGCGGGATCACCGCCATCGCGGCGGCGCTGCAGGGCCCGCTCGGTGCTGCCTTTGCGCAAGCCGTGGAATTGATCCGCAAGGCCAAGGGACGCGTCATCGTCACCGGGCTCGGCAAGTCCGGCCATGTCGCGCGCAAGGTCGCGGCGACGCTGGCCTCGACCGGTACGCCCGCGTTCTTCGTGCATGCGGCGGAGGCGAGCCACGGCGACCTCGGCATGATCACGCCCGATGACGCGATCGTGGCGCTGTCATGGTCCGGCGAGCAGCCGGAGATGAAGAATCTCGTCAACTATTCGGCCCGCTTTGCGATTCCGATGATCGCGATCACGTCGAACGCGGAATCCTCGCTGGGCGCGGCCGCGCGGATCGTGCTGGAATTGCCGAAGGTGCGCGAGGCCTGCCCGCATAACCTCGCGCCGACCACCTCGACGTTGATGCAGGCCGCGATCGGCGATGCGCTCGCGATTGCGCTCTTGGAAAGCCGCGGCTTCACCGCGCTCGAATTCGCGAAATTCCACCCCGGCGGCAAGCTCGGCGCGATGCTGAAACACACCTCCGATCTCATGCACACCGGCGACGCCGTGCCGACGAAACCGGTCGGCACGAAGATGTCGGACGCACTGATCGAGATGTCGGTGAAAGGCTTTGGCTGCGTCGCCATCATCGACGCACGCGGCCACATGGCGGGCATCATCACCGACGGCGACCTGCGCCGCCAGATGCGGCCCGACCTGATGACGCTGTCGGTCGACGACATCATGAGCAGGAATCCGAAGGTGATCGACCGCGGCTCGCTCGCCAGCGAAGCACTGGCGCTGCTCAATTCGGCCAAGATCACCACACTGATCGTGACCGAGGCCGACAAGCCGGTCGGGATCATCCACCTCCACGATTTGCTGCGGGCGGGGGTGGCTTAGCGTCAGGCTTTCGGAAACCGCGCCGCTTTCTCCTCCAGCGGCAACGCCAAGCCGTTCGCGAGATACGACACCGTGCGATAGAAGCCGCACAACAGGATGATCTCCAGGATCTGGTCCTCGCCGCAATGCGCCGACAGCGCCTTGTATTCGGCATCGCTCAGCGTCGAGCGCATATGCAGCGCATCGACGGCCGCGATCATCGCCTGCTCGGCCGCCGACCAGCACGGCGCATCCGCCGGCCCCTGAACCGTGGCGCGGACCTGCTCGTCGGTGAGATGTGCTGCGGCGGCGAAGGTCGTGACGTGCACGCCCCATTCATATTCGCACGCGTTCAGCGCGCAGGTGCGGTCGATCACGATCTCGCGCTCGCGCAAGGAGAGCGGTCCGCGATCAAGGAGACCGCCGGCGCGGAATTTCTCCCAGGCCCGCGAATGCCCCGCCATCACCCGGAACAGCACCAGCGGCGGCGCGCCGCGCATGATGCGGTCGAACTGCTCCTGAATGCCGGGCGCGTAAGGCGGATCGAGCGGTGCGATGCGTGACATGATGGACTCCTGTGATACATTATCAGTAGCAATATGCTACATATTCCGTAGCATCATTCAAGAGAGCATCCATGCCGAAACCGGCCTCCGCCATGAAAAAACGCAGCGTCCGCGGCTCGCGCACCGGCCGGCCGATCATGGCGCTGCTCGACCTGCTCGGCCGGCGCTGGACCTTGCGGATCATTTGGGAGCTGCGCGAGGGCGCACTGACCTCGCGGGCGCTGCGCACAGCCTGCGACGAGGCCTCGCCCACGGTGCTGAACGAGCGGCTGAAGGAATTGCGCGAGGCCGGCTTTGTCGAGCTCGGCGACGGCGGCGGTTACGCCCTCACGGCGCTCGGGCGCGAGCTGAGGGAGACGTTCCTGCCGCTGCACCATTTCGCGGAGCGATGGAGCAAGCGGTAGGCGGACCAAAGGATCGTAGTCCGGATGAGCGAAAGCGACATCCGGGGTTGGACCCGCATGTCGCTTTCGCTCATGCGGGCTTTGTAACTTCGCTCCTCGTAATACGAACTAAGCCGCCGCCACCGTGAGATCGGCGCCGTTCACCCGCACGACCTTGACCCGGCTGCCCGCCGGCGCGTCGGGACCGGCGACGCGCCAGATGGTGTCGTCGATCCGGACCGTGCCGGTGCCGCCGATGATCGGTTTCTCCAGCGTGAACTCGCGGCCGACCAGCGCCGCCGTGCGGCGGTTGAGGAAAGGATTGCTTTCGCTCACCTTGCTGCGGCTTGACGCGAGCCGCCGCCAGATCGGCACAGCGGCCAGCGCAAACACCGCAAACATCAAAAGCTGCGCCTGCCAGGACGGATGCATGGCGAACGACACGAGCCCCACCAGCAGCGCGGCGAGCCCCAACCAAAACAAGAAGACACCCGGCGCCGCCAATTCCAGCGCCATCAGGATGAAGCCGAAGATTAGCCAGTTCCAGGTGCCTAACGTCGAAAACATCTCGGTCATGACACGACCCTCAATGTAAAGCTGTTATTGCGGCGTCGCCGGCGGCGTGGGACCGGCCGGCGGCACCGACGTATTGCGGCGCGCGGCGGCTTGCGCCGACAAGGCGCTCTCGCCGAAGGTCGCCTTCGCGATCTCGCCGATGCCGGCAAGCGAGCCCAGCAGGCTCACGGCCTCCATCGGCAGCATAATGATCTTCTGGTTCGGCGCGTCGGCGAACCCACCAAACGCCTTGATGTATTTGTCGGCGATAAAGTAGTTCAGCGCGGCGACGTCGCCCTTGGCGATAGCGTCCGACACCATCTGCGTCGCCTTGGCCTCGGCTTCGGCGGAGCGCTCGCGCGCCTCGGCGTCGCGGAAGGCAGCTTCGCGGCGGCCTTCGGCCTGCAGAATCTGGCCCTGCTTGGCGCCTTCCGCGCGCAGGATTTCCGACTGCCGCTGGCCTTCCGCCTGCAGGATGTCGGCGCGCTTGACGCGCTCGGCCTTCATCTGACGCCCCATCGCCTCGACGAGGTCCGCGGGCGGCACGATGTCCTTGATCTCGATGCGGTTGACCTTCAGGCCCCACGGCGACACGGCGGCGTCGACCACACGCAGCAGGCGCTCGTTGATCTCGTCGCGATGCGACAGCACCTGATCGAGGTCCATCGCGCCCATCACCGAACGGATATTGGTCATGGTCAGCACGATGATCGCCTGGTTGAGATTGGAAACCTCGTAGCTCGCCTTGGCGGCATCGAACACCTGGTAGAACGCGACGCCGTCCACCGTCACCGTGGCGTTGTCCTTGGTGATCACCTCCTGCTCGGGAATGCTGATCACCTGCTCCATCATGTTCATCTTGCGGCCGACGCGGTCGAAGAAGGGCACAATGATGTTGAGGCCGGGCGAAAGCGTGTGGGTGAATTTGCCGAACCGCTCGATGGTCCAGTCATAACCTTGCGGCACCGTCTTGATGCCGGAGAACAGGGTGAGGATGACAAGCAGAACCAGAACGATCGCGAAAACGTCGAAACCAGACATATTTCCTCCAAGGCACGACACCGCGGTCGCGCGCTAAGTCCCCGCCAGAAAGGTAGTCGCGGACGCCATTGTTTTGTCTTTGTGCCGGCGGCGCCGGTTCACCCGGCCGTTCTTACAACAGATCAGGTATGTATGGGGCGTGAAGCCTGCCAGATGTATGACAGCGGAACGCGCCCAAATGGCTTGTGCCGCCTTGGGAAACGGGCGACTTCACTTCGCCATGTGGACCGCTGTTAAGAATGAATGGCGGGTGGCGCTGCGGCGCACAGCGAAATCGTTAACGCCCGCGCGATCAAATCCAGCCCTGCAACTCGCGCAGGACAAGCCCGCTGATAGCTTTCATGCCGGCGTCACTGTCATTGAGACATGGAATGGCGGAAAACTGCTCGCCGCCATGATGCCTGAAGATCTCGGCGTTCTCCTGCGCGATCTCTTCCAGCGTCTCCAGGCAATCGGCGGCGAAGCCCGGCATGACGACGGCGATGCGTTTTGTGCCGTCTTTCGCCAGTTGCCCGATGGTCTTGTCGGTATAGGGCTGTAGCCACTCGGCGTTGCCGAAGCGCGACTGGAAGGTCAGCAGCAGTTTCGAGGCATCGAGCCCGAGGCGCTTGCGCAGCGCGTCCACGGTCGCAATGCATTGCGCCTGATACGGATCTCCCTTGTCGACATATTCCTTCGGCATGCCGTGAAAGGACGCCACGATCAATTCCGGCTTGAACGGCAGGCTCGCCAGATGCGCGTCGATCGAGATCGCGAGCGCCTCGATGTAATCGGGCGTGTCGTAATAAGGCGGCGTCACCCGCAAGGTCGGCTGGGCGCGCAAGGAGCCCAGCACGCGGAACACCTCGTCGCAGACGGTCGCCGACGTCGCGGCCGAATATTGCGGATAGAGCGGCACGACCAGGATGCGCTCGCAGCCGCGCTTCATCAGCGACTCGATGCCTGCCCGGATCGATGGATTGCCATAGCGCATCGCCCAACCGACCTCGACATGGTCGTGGGCGGCAACGCCGCGCGCGAGCTTTTCGGCCTGCGCGCGGGTGATGGTCTTCAGCGGCGACTCGTCCAGCTCCCTGTTCCAGATCTTCTGGTAATCGCGCGCCTTGGTCCGCGGCCGGGTGTTGAGGATGATGCCGTTCAGGATCAACTGCCACAGCAAGCCCTGATCCTCGATCACCCGCGGATCGGACAGGAACTCCTTTAGATAGACCCGCACGCCCCTGGCGTCGGCGGTGTCGGGCGTGCCGAGATTGACCAGGAGCACGCCGACATGCGGCAGCTTCGCTGCGGCCGTTGCTTGCACGCTCTCGATGGGGACGGCGCTCGTCATGTCTGTGGCTTCGCGCGGCTCACTATCCTTGTCAAGTCAGGGACGCTTTCGATAGTGTCGCGGCCGACGATGCGCGGAGAACAAGAATGACCGTCGCCGAATATTGCATCTTCGGAGCAGTGATCCTCTACCTTCTCACGATCGCGCCCTTCAAGGCGGCGAATGCACGAAGCTTCGACAACTCAAAACCGCGCGATCCGGCCTTCTATGAGGATGCGATCCGCGCCCGCGCGCTCGGCGCGCACCTCAACGGCATCGAGTCCTTTCCGTTCTTTGCTGCCGCCATTCTGCTTGCCGAGTTCCGGGCTGCGCCGCAGAACCTGATCAACGAACTCGCCGTGCTGTTCCTGATCGTGCGCGTCGCATATGTCTTCACCTACATCGGAAATCGGCCGACACTGCGATCGATCCTCTGGAACATCGGCTTTGCCATCAACCTCGCGATCTTCTTCCTGCCGCTGATCCGGCAGTGGCTCGCGGTGTGAGCCCGTCCGCTCACGCCACGGGCACCTGCAGCAGTCCGCGCCTGCGCAACAGCGCGTCCGGCTCTGGCTCGCGGCCGCGGAAGGCAACATAGGCCGCCTCCGGATCGACCGAGCCGCCGCTCGAATAGATGTCGTCATGCAGGCGCCTGGCGGTGGCGGGATCGAAGATGTCACCGGCCTCCTCGAAGGCGCCGAAGGCGTCGGCGTCCATCACTTCCGACCACATGTAGCTGTAATAGCCCGCGGCATAATGGTCGCCGGTGAAGATGTGGCCGAACTGGGTCGGCCGATGGCGCATCGCGATCTCCTCGGGCATGCCGATCTTCTGCAGCTCAGCCTTCTCGAAGGCGCGCACGTCGCGGCTTGCGGAAGCCGGCTGAGTGTGGAATTCGAGATCGACCAGCGCGGAGGAGACGAACTCGACCGTGGCGAAGCCCTGGTTGAACTTGCGCGCGGCGAGGAAGCGCTTCAGGAGATCCTCCGGCAGCGGCTCGCCGGTCAGGTGGTGCCGCGCGAATTTCTGCAGCACTTCAGGCCGCTCCTGCCAATGCTCATAGAGCTGCGAGGGCAGCTCGACGAAATCGGTGAACACGGATGTGCCCGACAGCGAGGGATAGGTCACGTTGGAGAGCATGCCGTGCAGGCCATGGCCGAACTCGTGGAACAGCGTCCTGGCATCGTCCGGCGAGAGCAGCGAGGGCTGCCCTTCGGCACCCTTGGCAAAATTGCAGACATTGATGATGAGCGGAGCGACCTCGCCGTCGAGCTTCTGCTGGTCGCGGAGCGAGGTCATCCAGGCGCCGGAGCGCTTGGAGGGGCGGGCAAAGTAGTCGCCATAGAACAGCGCCTTGTGACGGCCCTCGCGATCCCGCACCTCCCAAACCCGGACATCGGGGTGCCAGACCGGGATGTCCTTGCGTTCGGCGAAGGTGATGCCGAACAGGCGCGTGGCGCAGTCGAAGGCCGCCTCGATCATGTGGTCGAGCGAGAGATAGGGCTTGATCGCGGCGTCGTCGAAATTGGCCTTGGCCTGCCTGAGCTTCTCGGCGTAGTAGCGCCAGTCCCACGGCGCGAGCGCGAAATTGCCGCCCTCCGCCGCGATCACCGCCTGCATCTCGTCGCGGTCGGCGAGCGCACGGGCCCGCGCCGGCTTCCAGACCCGCTCCAGCAGGCCGCGGACGGCGTCCGGCGTCTTGGCCATGGAGTCCTCGAGGCGATAGGCGGCGTAGGTCGGATAGCCCAGGATCCTGGCGCTCTCCTCGCGCAGCGCCAGCACCTCGCCAATGACGGCGTTGTTGTCGTTGGCGTTGCCATTGTCGCCGCGGGCGATGAAGGCCTTGTAAGCCTTTTCGCGCAGGTCCCGCCGCGCCGAGCTCTGCAGGAACGGCTCGACCGAGGAGCGCGACAGCGTCACGATCGCCTTGCCGGCCATCCCGCGCACTTCCGCCGCAGCCCTGGCGGCGGCGATGAAGCTGTCGGACAGCCCGGCGCGGTCGCCCTCGCCGAGCTCCATGGACCAATCCTGCTCGTCGCCGAGCAGATGGTGGCTGAAGCTCGTGCCGAGATGGGCCAGCCGCTCGTTGATCTCGGCCATCCGCTTCTTGGCTTCCTCGGTGAGGCCTGCGCCGGCGCGATGGAAGCGGGTGTAGGTGCGCTCCAGGAGCCGCATCTGCTCGCCGGTGAGACCCAACGTCGCACGGTTGTCGTGCAGCATGGCGATGCGGCCGAACAGCACGGCGTTCATCATGATCGGATTCCAGTGCCGCGCCATCCTGAGCGACACCTCCTTGTCGATCTCCAGGATCGCCGGGTTGGAATGCGCCGACACCAGGTCGTAGAACACGGCCGAGACCTTGTTCAGGAGCTTGCCGGAGCGCTCCAGCGCCGTGACGGTGTTGTCGAAATCGGGCGTCGCGGGGTCGTGGGTGATTGCCGTGATCTCGGCCGAATGGTCGGCAAAGGCCTGCTCGAAGGCGGGCATGAAATGTTCCGGCGCGATCTCCGAAAAGGGTGGCGTCTGATGCGGCGTCTGCCAGGGGGCGAGGAGCGGATTGGCCCCTGTCTGAGCCGTGCTTGCAGTGGTTTCTGGCATCGAAAAGTCCCGTATTTTTGCAGCCGTGCTGGAGGCCAGCTATATCACGCAAAGGGCCGTTTTTGGGCCTTTTACGCTTGCGAGCCGTTCCCTTTTCAGAGAGATTGCGCCCCGCAAAACAAGGATCAAGCCATGAGCCCGGAGCCCTCCGCGACTGCCTCCCGCCAGATCGTCTGGGGAAGCGTCATCACCGTCATCTCCGCCGCGATCCTGATCGGCGCGGAGGTGTTCGGAGCCGCGTTTGCCGGCGGCTGGGCGCTCGCGATTCTGTTCGGCCTCGACGACACCGGCGCCCACATCTTGCAGGCGGTGCTGTTCGGGCTCGGCGTGCTCGTGATGGTCGCCTTCGTCCGCGCGGCCCAGCGCGTCGAGCCGTTCTTCAAGCGCGCCTGACGAGGCGATTCAAGAAAGCGCTGCGGCACAGGCGCAACCTCGCTCACGCTCTCTCCAAAAAATCTTAACGTCTGTTCATGTTCGAGGGCCGGCGAGCGCGCTGAGGCGCGCTTCGTAAGCGGCCGTTAGGGAAATTTGCTCTCAACCTAAAAAAATTCTTGCGAACCAGAGTCAAAAAGATTATTTCCAGCCTTGCCCAATTTCGCACGTGCCTGTGGTCGTGTGTCAGTCGGTAGGTATCCGGACAAGAGGCCGGACAGCCGCCAAGGGATGAAGGACCGAGGGTCGCTTTAGATCGAGACGATAGGTCGAAGATCTCAAGAGGCCAGCATCTCTCTCAAGAGATGCCGTTGAAGGCCCCCTCCATCTCTTGCAACCGTGACTGGCAGCCGGAGGCGAACCGGCGCACCCCGCTCTCAACGGGGGACGCGACTTAAAGCAACGACGGATCGGGCTTTTTTGGTCTCTACCGGCATTCCACCGCCGGCGCGGGCTACTGAAAAGGCTTGTCCTTCATTGCCAGGTGATCGGGCGGGAGCATTCCCACCAATCCACGGCAGCACAGTTCGGTCTGACTCCAAGGCGTTGCCGCGTCTCCATCGTGCGGTCGCGCCGAAGAACTCAGGTCCGAGATCAAATTTGAACGGGGCCCGTCGCTGGGTCCGTTTGGAGGGTGCTATGACCGAACGTATCAGGGAATTCCTGCGTAACCGTCGCAGCGAGGGCCTGGACACCGAGCCGTGCCTCGTTGTCGACCTCGACGTGGTGCGCGAGAACTATCAGACCTTCTCCAAGGCTTTGCCCGACAGCCGCGTGTTCTATGCCGTCAAGGCGAACCCGGCTCCGGAAGTGCTGACGCTGCTCGCCTCGATGGGCTCCTGCTTCGACACCGCGACGGTGGCCGAGATCGAGATGGCGCTGGCTGCCGGTGCGACGGCTGACCGCATCTCCTATGGCAACACCATCAAGAAGGAGCGCGACATCGCGCGCGCGTTCGCCTTGGGGATTCGCCTGTTCGCGGTCGATTGCGCCGCCGAGGTCGAGAAGGTCGCCCGTGCCGCGCCGGCTGCGAAGGTGTTCTGCCGCATTCTCTACGACTGCGCCGGCGCCGAATGGCCGCTGTCGCGGAAGTTCGGCTGCGACCCGGAAATGGCGGTCGAGGTGCTCGACCTCGCCAAGCGACTGGGTCTGGAGCCGTGCGGCATCTCCTTCCATGTCGGCTCGCAGCAGCGCAAGGTGAAGGCGTGGGACCGTGCGCTGGCGATGGCCTCGACCGTGTTCCGCGACTGCGCCGAGCGGGGAATCAGCCTCACCATGGTCAACATGGGCGGCGGCTTCCCGACCAGGTACCTCAAGGACGTTCCGCCGGTCGTGCAGTACGGCCGGTCGATCTTCCGCGCGCTGCGCAAGCATTTCGGCAACCAGATCCCGGAAACGATCATCGAGCCGGGACGCGGCATGGTCGGCAATGCGGGCGTCATCGAGTCCGAAGTCGTCCTGATCTCCAGGAAGAGCGACGAGGACGAGGTGCGCTGGGTGTACCTGGACATCGGCAAGTTCGGCGGTCTCGCCGAGACCATGGACGAGTCGATCCGCTACGCGATCCGCACCCCGCATGACGGGGCCGAGATGACGCCGTGCGTGCTCGCAGGCCCGACCTGCGACTCCGCCGACGTGCTGTACGAGAAGATGCCGTATCCGCTCCCGGTGACGCTCGAGATCGGCGACAAGGTGCTGATCGAAGGGACCGGGGCCTATACGTCGACCTACTCGTCGGTGGCCTTCAACGGCATCCCGCCGCTGAAGACCTACCACATCTGACCCCCGCCTCTCTGAGGCTTGGCTAATCGGGAGCCGGCGCGGCCGGCTCCCTCCCTGTTCATTGCAATTCTGAACGACGCTCCGGGGCGTGACCCGCCGTGGGAGCGAGGACTGACGTGCCATGACCCGATTGCGCAAGACCCCTGTCGCCCTCACCTCGAAAGCCGCTCCGTTCGCGATCCGTGCGGAACGGGCTTCCGACGTCGTCGCGCGTGAAGCGCTGCTGGACGCGTGCTTTGGCGAGAATCGCCATATGCGCACCTGCCAGCGCCTGCGCGACGGACGTGCGCCCGCCGAAGGCCTTGCCCTGTCGGCGGTTGTGCGAGGGGCTGTTGTCCCGAATTCGAAGTTCGCATTGCTCGCCGCAAGGTGGGAGCGAACTTCGAATTCGATCGGGACAACAGCAAACCTAGGGTCTGCGTGTGGCGATTCTTTCGGAAATTCCCCAGAAGGTGCCTGCCGCGAGGGTGTGGGGAATTTCCGAAACGCCACACGCCTCGTGGGCACCGTGCGGTTGTGGCACGTCAGCGCCGGGGGCGTCCCGGCGCTCATACTCGGCCCTCTGGCGGTTGACAGCGCCTTCCGCAAGCTGGGGGGCGGGGCCGCGCTGATGGACCACGCGCTTGCGGCGGCGAGAGCGCGTGGCCACCGCGCGGTGCTTCTGCTCGGCGACGCCCCCTATTACGCGCGCTTCGGCTTTTCGGCTGAGAAGACCGGCGAGTTGAAGCTCCCCGGCGCCTTCGAGCGCGAGCGGCTGCTGGCGCTGGAGCTCGCCGACGGCGCGCTCGACGGCGCCTGGGGCATGATCGTGGCGACCGGGACGTCGGTGCTCAAGCCGAAGGCAGTCCGCGCGAAGAAGGCGCTGCGCGCAACGGCCGTGGCTCAGGCGTGAACATCATGCCGAAACACCGGGACATCGCGCTGGCGGCACCACGCCCGCGCTTCCGCAACACGATCACCACGATCATGCTGGTCCTGATGACCGTCATGATCGTGCGGGACATCCTGGCACGCCGCTGGGGCTCGCCTCCGCCGACGCCCGACGTCACACGACGGCAGGCCTGATCTCGCCTGCACGCTTGCACAGGCGGGCCAAAAACCCTTAAACCCGCGTCAAACGCTTTTTTGTTTGACGCGTTTTCTTTACGCGAACCGGTACCCACTTCGCTTGAAAACGCTATGAACCGAGGTCCGACATGTCACGCCGTCTGATTTCAACCGGCTCGCCCTTTGAAAAGACCGCCGGCTATAGCCGCGCCGTGGTCGACGGCGACTTCTGCTTCGTTGCCGGAACCACCGGCTACGATTACAGCACCATGACCATGCCGGCCGATGTCACGAGCCAGTCACGCAACTGCTTCAAGACCATCGAAGCCGCCTTGAAGGAGGCCGGCTTCGCGATGGCCGACATCGTCCGCGCGACCTACTACATCACCGACGCCAAAGACGCGGATGCGCATTTCGCCGTTTGCGGCGAGGTCCTCGGCGACATCCGTCCCGCCGCAACGCTCCTGGTCGTCACTGGCCTCTACAAGCCCGAGATGAAAATCGAGGTCGAAGTGACCGCCAAGCGCTGCAGCGCCTGATCCCCCGCCCCTCTGTCCGTCGGCACTTTCCGGAGAGACCAAAGAAGATGAGCCCCGCACCGCCAATCCATGCGAAAATTTCCGGCCCCATCGTCATGATCGGCTTCGGCTCGATCGGCAAAGGTACCCTGCCCCTGATCGAACGGCATTTCGCCTATGACAGAGCGCGCTTTGTCATCATCGATCCGCATGAGGACGGCGAGCTCGCGAAGAAGCACGGCGTGCGCTTCATCAAGCAGGCGGTGACAAAGGACAATTATCGCGAACTCTTGGTGCCGCTGCTCACCGAGGGCGGCGGCCAGGGCTTTTGCGTCAACCTCTCGGTCGACACGTCATCGGTCGACATCATGAGCATGTGCCGCGAGATCGGCGCGCTCTATGTCGACACCGTCATCGAGCCGTGGACCGGCTTCTATTTCGACAAGAGCATGGGCACCGAGAAGCGCTCCAACTACGCGCTGCGTGAGACCCTGCTGGAAGCGCGCCGCAAGAGCCCGGGCGGCACCACCGCGGTCTCCACCTGCGGCGCCAATCCCGGCATGGTATCCTGGTTCGTCAAGCAGGCGCTGATCGACATCGCCCGCGACACCGGCACGGCGATCAACGAGCCGAAGAGCCGCGAAGGCTGGGGCCAGCTTGCGATGAAGCTCGGCGTCAAGGGCATCCATATCGCCGAGCGCGACACCCAGCGTTCCAAGAAGCCGAAGCCGATGAACGTGTTCGTCAACACCTGGTCGGTGGAAGGCTTCGTCTCCGAAGGCATGCAGCCGGCCGAGCTCGGCTGGGGCACGCATGAGAAGTGGATGCCGGACAACGGCCGCACCCACCCGGACGGCTGTGGCGCCGCGATCTACCTGCTGCAGCCCGGCGCCAACACCCGCGTGCGCTCCTGGTGCCCGACGCCCGGCGCGCAATACGGCTTCCTCGTCACGCACAACGAGTCGATCTCGATTTCAGACTATTTCACCGTGCGCGACGGCGAGAAGGTGATCTACCGGCCGACCTGCCATTACGCCTATCACCCCGCCAACGACGCGGTGCTGTCGCTGCACGAGATGTTCGGCGCCACCGGCAAGATGCAGCCTTCCTGGCACATCCTCGATGAAAACGAGATCGAGGACGGCATCGACGAGCTTGGCGTGCTGGTCTATGGCCACGGCAAGAACGCCTATTGGTACGGCTCGCAGCTCTCCATCGAGGAGACGCGGCGGATCGCGCCCTATCAGAACGCCACGGGCATGCAGGTGTCGTCCGCCGTGCTGGCCGGCATGGTCTGGGCGCTGGAGAACCCGACCGCCGGCATCGTCGAGGCCGACGAGATCGATTTCCGCCGCTGCCTCGAAATCCAGCTGCCGTATCTGGGGCCGGTGAAAGGCTTCTACACCGACTGGACCCCGCTGACCGATCGCCCCGGATTGTTTCCGGAGGATATCGACACCAGCGATCCCTGGCAGTTCAGGAACGTGCTGGTGCGATGAGGCCGAAGCTGTCGTCGCCGGCGCGACCGGGCGACCCAGTAAACACCGGCATCTCGAGTCCCACGACCGTCTCGGCGTACTGGATGCCCCGCATTCGCGGGGCATGACAGCGGAGGTGGCCGCAGTTTTCTATTTCGCCAGATAATCGAACGCCACACTCCCCAGCCCGAGCGTGAGGTCGGCCCTGAAATGCAGGGCGGACACCACCTCGCGCACCGGCAGCCGCGCGACGTCGCAGAGCGCATGCGGAAACAGGCCGAGCGCGGCGGGTCCCGTCCAGGCTTCCTTCAGCGTGATGTCCTCGAGATGGAAGCGCACCAGCTCGCAGATGCGCGCGCTGCCGTCGACATGCGGGATGATCTTCAGGATGAAGTTCGGTGTCTTCATCGATTTCAGGACCGTGTCGTGATCGACCGGGCGATGCTTGTAGCCCATGGTGGCGGAAGCGCAGAGCACCGAGCCGTAATGCAGCGTGCCTACCAACACGTCGCTTTCGATCTCGATCTTCGGCCTGGCCAGCTTCTTCGGGAAGCCCCAGAGCTCGCGGCCGCCGGCGATCGGTCCTTCGTCATCCAGATACATCGCATGGGTATAGCCGCCCACCTCGCCCTTGAAGCGCACCGGAATCACCTGACCAGTCTCGGTGTAGTCGCCAAAACCGGTGGAGTCGGGCATACGGATGAATTCGTACTTGACCACCGGCTCCGCGACCTCCAGCGGCTCCGGCACGACGGCGGCGAGCGCTTCAGGATCGGTCTTGTAGGTGATGATGAAATATTCGCGGTTGAAGAAGCGGTAAGGTCCCGGCGGGAAGGACGGGTTGGTGAGCGGCATCGAATAGGCATTTCGCCTGACGTCGTCGATCTTCATGGGGCTTGCCTCGCTTTCCGGGTGTGACGTGCCATTATGCGGCGGCCACGCGACACGGGCGAGACTGTAAAATCGGCAAGGCGACAAGAATCTCGACCTCATGGTGAGGAGCGCCAAAGGCGCGTCTCGAACCATGAAGCCCGTGGCCCATCCTTCGAGACGCCGCTTTCGCGGCTCCTCAGGATGAGGATGAGGGTGTGACGCTTATTTGTCCTTGATCGGAGGCGCCATCTTTTCGGCCGGAGCCGGCGGCAGCGCCGGCTTGGCGCCTTCCTTCTGGGCTTCCGCACTGGGCTGCGCGGGCTCGGGCGCCGGCGTGGTCGGCCGCGTGCCGCCGGGCATCGACTCGGCGGGAGTATTGGTTGGTGAGCTGGTCGGGGATGGCGTCGCCTGCAAAGGCTGCCCGGGAGTGCCGGTGGCCTGCGTCATGTGCATGCGATTTTGCGCGCGCAATTCGGCCAGCGAGAGGCCAACCGTCACCAACCCGGCCGTGACCAGCATCGTGGCCAGCCACAGATCTCGCCGGATGCGTTTTCGATCTAAAGGCGATAGCTCATTCATTCGCGAGATCCTCCGCGAAGAGAACGGCCGGTCGAGCCCAATGGTTCCCGCTGGAACCTGCGGCTAAAGGGGCAACAATCCTGCCTCGCCGTCTTCATCGGCGAAAGCGAGCAGCGTGCCCTTGGCGTTCCAGGCGAGGGCCGTGACCGGCGCTGTGCCATTTCGGCGCACCAGGATTTCCGCGCCGTCCTCGAGCCGCACCATCAGGATGGTGCCGTCGCTGTAGCCGCAGGCGAGGATGTCCTGCTTGGGATGACAGGCGACGACCGCAACGCGCGCCTGCAGCGGCGCCAGCATCGCGGGCTCCTTTCCCATCGGGCCGTCCTTGCTCCCGAACGGCCACATGATCACCATGTCGGCGCCGGAAGTCGCGAGAAACTTTCCGCCCGCGCTCCACGACATCGATCTGACGCGGCCGGGATAGCCGGACATGCGCATGTGCCGGTTATCGGCGAGCCGCCAGCCATGCAGTGCCGGCTCGTGCATGGTGGTGACCAGGAATTTGTTGTCGGGGCTGAAGGTGACGCCGAGATGCGAGCCCGCCCATTCCAGAAATTCGCCGTTCGCCGCCATGTTCGGAAACCACAGCGTCACGCCGTTGTAATGCGCGATCGCCAGCCGCAGGCCCTTTGGCGCAAAGGCGAGCCCGCCGACGGTCGACGGCACCTCGAAGGATTTTTCCTCGTTCTTGCCGCTGCGCACGAAGGCGGTCTTGCCGACCGACCAGGCATAGGCGCCGTCCGGATGCAGGGCGACATTGTCGATCCAGCGGCGCTTTGGATCGACCGCGAGCTCGGTCACGTCGCCCTTGAGGTCGAGTGCGACGAGCTTGCCGTCATCGCCGCCCGTGACAATGCGCTTGCCGTCGGAAACCGAACACAGAATGCCGCCACCCAGCACCGCGACCTTCGAGATTTCGCCTTGCGCGTCGACCAGGGAGACATTCTCTTCGGCGCCGACAAAGGCAGCGCGGTCGCCGAGAAAATACGCGGACGAAACCGAGGCCCCGAGCGCCACCGGGCACACGCGGTCGGTGACGGAAACGATCGAGGCCTGCTCGCCGCCGGGTTCGAAATTGCTCGTCACGTGGTGATGCAGCTTTCAAAGCCGTCGCGGATCGCCTGCTCCGGCAATTCGCGGCCGATGAAGACGAGCCGGCTCTGGCGCGGCTCATCGTCCTTCCATTTGCGCTGGTGGTCGCCTTCCAGCATCATGTGCACGCCCTGGAAGACGTAGCGGTCGTCGTCGCCCGTGAAGGCGAGGATGCCTTTCGAGCGCAGGATCTTCTGGCCTTCGGTCGCGACCAGGTTCTGCAGCCACGGCATGAATTTGGTGGCGTCGAGCGGCTTGTCGGTCTTGAGCGACAGCGATTGCATGTCCTCGTCGTGGTAGTGCTTCAGGCCATGACCGTGGTCGTGATGATGATCATGGCCATGATGGTGATCGTGATCATGGTGATGGTCATGATCGTCGACCTCGAGGAAGTCCGGCTCGATGTCGAGGATGCGGTCGAGATCGAACGCGCCGCGTTCGAGCACGTCCGCAAGCGCCACCTTGCAACGCTCGGTACGGTGCAGCTTGGCATAGGGGTTGATGCCGCGGATGCGCGCCTCGACTTCGGCAAGCTCGGGCTTTGAGACGAGGTCGGTCTTGTTCAGCACGATGACGTCGGCGAACGCGATCTGGTTCTTGGCTTCCGGCGCATCCTTCAAGCGGTCGGCCAGCCATTTGGCGTCGGCAACGGTAACCACCGCATCGAGCCGCGCATTCTTCTGCACGTCCTCGTCGACGAAGAAGGTCTGGGCGACCGGCGCCGGGTCGGCGAGGCCGGTGGTTTCGACGATGATGGCGTCGAACTTGCCCTTGCGCTTCATCAACCCTTCCATGATGCGCACGAGGTCGCCGCGCACGGTGCAGCAGACGCACCCATTGTTCATCTCGAACACTTCCTCATCGGCCCCGATGATGAGGTCGTTGTCGATGCCGATCTCGCCGAATTCGTTGACGATGACGGCGTATTTCTTGCCGTGATTTTCCGACAGGATGCGGTTCAAGAGCGTGGTCTTGCCGGCGCCGAGATAGCCGGTCAGCACGGTCACGGGGATTTTGGAAGCTTCAGCCATAACAACCTCAAGAAGGGGCTTTCTGCAGCACTGCCGGCGGACGGGGTGGCCCCTGCCCTAATTGCCTAGCGCGCTGGTCAGGGCCTTTATATTGTGCCTGACGAGGGCAATGTAAGTGGGGGCTGGCCCCTTTTCGTCGGTCAAACTGTCCGAATATAGCGTCCCTCCGGCTTTCGCCCCGGTCTCGGCCGCGATCCGCCGGATCAGCCGGTCGTCGCCGAGATTTTCCAGGAATACGGCGGGTATCTTCTCGGCCTTGATCTGCTGGATCAGGGTGGCGATGTCGCGGGCGCTGGGTTCGGACTCGGTGGAGACGCCGACAGGCGCGACAAAGGTGACCCCATAGGCCGCCGCAAAATAGCCGAAGGCGTTGTGGGTGGTGATCACCTTGCGCCGCTCGGGCGGGATTTTCGCGATGGCCGCGCGCACCTCGGCATCAAGCGCATTCAATTCGCCCAGATAGCGCTCGGCATTGGCGCGAAAGACGGCGGCGTCCGCCGGATCGGCCGCGATCAGCGCGTCCCGAATATTGGCGACATAGATCCTGACGTTCGCAACGGACTGCCAGGCATGCGGATCGGCATCGGATCCGAGTTGCAGCGGCGCGATGCCGTTCGACGCCGTGACGATGGTGGCCTTGCTGCCGGCGGACTGCACCAAACGCGGCAGCCAGCCCTCCAGCCCGAGGCCATTCATGACGAGAAGCCGGGCGTCGGCGTTCTTCTTCGCATCCGATGGCGCCGGCGTATAGACATGCACGTCGCCGTTGGGGCCGACCAGCGTCGCGACATCGACCTTGTCGCCGCCGACATTTTTCACGAGGTCGCCGAGGATGGAAAAGCTCGCGACGACGTTGAGGCGATCCTCGGCGTGCAGCGGATGAACGGCCATCACGGCGGCGAACAAGATGAGCGAAAGCCGCCGCATGGTCAGGCCTCGAGATGACGGCCGGGAAAGAGCTGCCGCACCATGCCGCCGACGCGGCCGAACAGCACGGAAGCGATATAGAGCACTGCTGCGACCAGGATGATCGCCGGCCCCGAGGGAATGCGCGTCTGGAACGACAGCACCAGACCGGCATAGCCCGACAGCATCGCGCTCACCACGGCGACGCAGATCAGGCCCGTGATGTCACGCGACCAGAACCGCGCGATGCCGGCGGGGAGGATCATCAACCCCACCGCAAGCAGGGTGCCGAGCGCCTGAAAGCCGCTGACCAGATTGATCACGACCAGCGCGAGGAAGACGAGATGGGCAGGCGTGCCGGCACGGCTCACCGAGCGCAGGAACAGGGGATCGACGCTTTCGATGACGAGCGGTCGATAGATCACCGCGAGCACCAGGAGCGTGATGGTGGCGTTGCAGGCCACCACCAGCAGCGCCTGGTCGTCCATCGCGAGGATATTGCCGAACAGTACGTGCAAGAGATCGATATTGGTGCCCTTGACGGAAACGATGGAGACGCCGAGCGCGAGCGAGGCGAGATAGAAGGTCGCAAGCGACGCGTCCTCCTTCAGCCCGGTCGAGCGCGAGACGACGCCGGCCAGGATCGCGACCAGAAATCCCGCGATCAGGCCGCCGGTCAGCATCGCAAACAGATTGAGGCCGGACAGCAGAAAACCGACCGCGGCCCCCGGCAGGATCGCATGCGCCATGGCATCGCCGACGAGGCTCATCCGCCGCAGCATCAAAAACACGCCGATCGGCGCGCCGCCAAGCGACAGCGCGATGATGGCGGCGAGCGCACGGCGCATGAACTCGAATTCGGTGAAGGGCGCAACCAGCGCTGACGTGACCGACACGGTCAGGCGGCCCGCGAAGGCGGATCGACGACGCAAGCGGCGGCGGAATCGTCGAAGGCCTCGCACATCCGCCGCGCATTCATCAGATTTTCCGCTGATAGCACCTGCGCTGTCGCGCCCCACGCCACGGGCTCGCGCGCGAGCAAGAGCGTTTCGGGAAAATGCGCGCGGACGAGGTCCATGTCGTGCAGCGCCGCCGCCACGGTCCGCCCCTCGGCGTGCCAGTGCTTCACCAGAGCCAAGAGATCGCCCGAGGTCCGTTCGTCGATGGCGTTGAAGGGCTCGTCGAGCACGATCAGGCGCGCGTCCTGCAGCATCACCCGCGCGAACAGCAGGCGCTGCAACTGCCCGCCGGAGAGCGTCCCGATCGTCCGGTTCTCGAAGCCGGTGAGACCCACGGCGGCGAGCGCCTTGTCGATCTTCTCGCGTTGCGCCTTGCCGATGCCGCCGAAGAAGCCGGTCGTGCGCCAGAGCCCGGTGCCGACGAAATCGAACACGGTGATCGGAAAGCTGCGGTCGATGTCGGCGGTCTGCGGCAGATAGGCGATATCGCGCGCGTCGAGGCCGCCTAGCGAGATCGAGCCCGACAACGGCCTGAGGATGCCGACCAGGCCGCGAAACAGCGTCGATTTGCCGGCGCCGTTCGGGCCGACGACGGCGAGCAGTGCGCCCGATGCAACTTCGCCGGAGAGATGATGCACCGCCGGGTGGCGGTCATAGCCGAGCGTGACGTCGCTGAATTTTGCCTGGAATTTTGCTTGGCTCACCATGGCTCACCTCATCGCAAGCCATACGACGGCCCAGAGGCAGACGCTGACGGCGAGCGCGGCGCCAAGCCTCGAGACAGCCGGCATGCGCAGGATCGACCACGTCGCGCCCTGCGCCGGATGCGGGGCGGCCGGGCCATGACTGTGACCGTGGTGGTGGGTGTGGCCATGATGATGATGGCCGTGGGTGTCGGAGGGAAGCATCTGACCTTGTTATATTATAACATTACATCTGCCAAGGCTTTCAAGGCCTTAGAGCATGATCCGGAAAAAGTGGGCACCGGTTTTCCGCAAAGATCATGCTCAATCAGGAATTACAGCACGATGGCCATCGCGTTTTAGGGCTTTCCGATCAGCATGGCGGTGGCGGCGGCCAGGAACGGCAAGGGGACGGACACCGCGGCCCGAAACCAGACGAACCGGGCCGGCATGAACGGGATTTCCCAAAGCAGGAGCCGCTGGAAGGCGAACAGGGCCCAGGCGACCACATAGGCGATCACCTGCGGCGCCCCGCCTCCGGCCTTCAGCGCCACCGCGCCGATGGAGAAGCCGATCACCGGTCCGCCTGGGGTCGCGGCCCCCGCCAGCACGGCGGTCGCGACCCCAGGCCAGCCGCTGTTCGGCCCGAGCCAGCCCGTGATGATCTCCTGCGGAATGACGGCGGCGATATAGCCCGAGCCGAGCACGCCTAGCGCGATGCGCGGCACGATGTTGATAAAGTCCCAGGCCCCCTCGCGGAACGAGGCGATCGCGATCTTCGGGCCGCGCCGGTACGCAATGAAGCCGACGCCGATCACCGAGCCCCAGAGGATGATGTCGATCAGGAGCGCGGCGCTCATTCCGCCTCGTTCCGCGGCGAATGGATCCGCACATAGACGAAACGCCCGAAGGCACCGGCGATCACCGGCAGCGGCAGCGAGATCACGATCCGCCAGAGGGTGAAATCGGTGCCCATGATCGGCAATTCCCAGGCGACCGCCCGGCCGTAACCGATCAGGGTCCAGCTCACGACCATCGCGATGGTGGCGCCGAAATCGGCACCGACGGTGAGCAGTGCGCTTGCGACGGGATAGGCGGTGAACGGACCGCCCGGCAGGATCGCGCCGAAGGCGGCGCCGATCAGAAGACCCTTCAGGCCCGAATTAGGCCCGAGCGAACGCGAGACTTTCTCATGCGGCAGGATCTCCGCGACGAACGCGCCGAGCAGGCAGCCGGCGAAAACGCGCGGCAGGATGCCGCCGAACAGCGCAAGATCATGGGTGAGGATTTCCAGCACGCCGCTGAAGCCGTCGCGGCGCCAGACCAGCGTGGCGCTGATCGCGACCAGCACGGCGATTGCGATCATCGACCAGCCGATCGGCTTGCGGCGGCGGCGCGGTCGCACCTCGCCTTCCGCCGCATCGTCGGCCGGCGCAGGCTCTTTCAATGGCTGGTCCGACAAGAGCTTCGGGTCTGGTGCATGGTGGGCAACCCGACCTGCTTAGGCGCGACCTGGAGTCGATGCAAACGGAAGTGGGCTCTAACCCATGCGTCGGTCAGCGGGGCCCATGCAGTCCAAGTGAGACAGCGGACAGGGCAAGGCCTGCGAACGGAGGTTTCGCCGCAAGGGCACGGCGGCTGCAAGGGCCGTGCATACGAAAGGGCGGCAGCATGCGCCACCGCCCCCGTATTCTTCGTCATTGCGAGCGAAGCGAAGCAATCCAGCGCCAAGCAAAAGGGACTGGATTGCTTCGTCGCTGCGCTCCTCGCAATGACGTATGACGCTGGTTCAGCCCGCCTTGCCGAACATCTCGTCGACATAGTCCCAGTTGACGAGGTGATCGACGAACGCCTTCAGGTAATCCGGACGTCGGTTGCGGTAATCGATGTAGTAGGAATGCTCCCAGACGTCGCAACCGAGGATCGGGCTCGCGCCATGCACCAGCGGATTTTCGCCGTTGGGGGTCTTGGAGATTTCGAGCTTGCCGTTTTTCACCTGGAGCCAGCACCAGCCGGAGCCGAACTGGCCGACGCCGGCGGCGGCGAAATCGGTCTTGAACTTCTCGAGCCCGCCGAGGTCCTCGTTGATCTTCTTCTCGAGCCGGCCCGGCAGCTTGCTGCCGCCGCCATTCGGCTTCATCCATTTCCAGAAGTGGATGTGGTTGTAGTGCTGGCCGGCATTGTTGAAGACGGCGGCGTTCTTGTTGTAGGAGCCCTTCACGATCTCCTCGAGGGACTTGCCTTCGAATTCGGTCCCCTTGATCGCGTTGTTGCCGTTGGTGACGTAGGCCTGGTGATGCTTGTCGTGGTGGTATTCCAGCGTTTCCTTCGACATGTGAGGCCCGAGGGCGTCATGGGCGTAAGGCAGGGGGGGAAGCGTAAAGGTCATGGGATGATGTCCGCAACTGTGGGAGACGTGACTTAACGGGACCCCCTTATAGAAGGTTCCATCGGTCTTAAACACCGCAAATTCGGAAGAAATGAGTGCCCCAATGAGCCTCGAAATCGACGTCCTCAATGGCGACGCCTCCTGGGACAGGACCGAGCCCCTGCACAACGCGGTCTTTGGTCGGGAGATCGTCGGGAAGCTGCCGTGGGGCCACATCGAATGGGCGCACGCCGACTTGCGCGCGCTGATCGATGCGCCCGAGGGCGGGCTCGCCTGCCATGTCGGCATCTATTTCCGCACCATCGACTGGAACGCCCACAAGGTCCATGTCGGCGGCATCGGCGGCGTCATGACCCGCGAGGACTGCCGCGGCCGCGGCTATGCCAGCCTCGCCCTTGATGCCGCAATCCAGACCATGCGCGCCAACGAGGCGGTGCGCTTCGCGGTCCTGTTCTGCGAAGAGCACAATTTCGCGTTCTACCAGGCGCGCGGCTGGTATCCGTTCGACAGGCGAAGTCTATTGCGAGCAGAAGAGCGGACGCGTCCGCTTCGACCTGATGACGCCATTCGTGTTCGATATCCGCCGCGCGCCGCGGCAGGGCGTCCTCGATCTCTGCGGCTTGCCGTGGTGAGCGGGTTGCGCGAACCCGCGGGGGCGCTGCCGCGATCTCAGGCCGCCATGGCCTTCAGCGCGGTTGCGGCCGAAGCATAGCCGCCGCGGGCGCCATCGATGAAATGGACGTGGTCGGAGCGCATCACCGACGGCGTGAAACAGGTCATCATCGCCGCGTCCTGCCGGTGCAGCCCATAGCGCACCACGCCGTTGGCAGCCGCTTTCGCCAGACGCTCGGTCAGCGCGTTCGCCAGTTCCTCGGTGCAATCGAGGATCATGCGCAAGCCGTCGTCATATTTGCGAAAGTCGGAATTTTCCACGACCTGCCGCACATAGTTCTTCGGCACGAAATTGCCGACCTTGATATCGAGACGCATGACGACATAGGCCCACAGCGTCAGCGCGAGCACCATGCTCCTGCGTGCGAACAGCGGGCCGCGGCGCGTGGCGCGGGCTTCATACTCGATTCCCTGCGGCGGCCACTTCAGCGGCGGACCGCCTGACGGCACCGGCCTTCCCGCGTCGGGCGTCCGCTCGACGAGCTGAAGGATGTCCTCGATGACTTTCCGGAAGGCGCGCGGCTCGGCCCTTGCCGTCGGCACCACCAGAACCGACAGGATGAGGCCGCGCGCGGCGGGGATCTCCTCGAACCGGCACGAGAGCCCCGACAGATCGGGCTGCGTGCCCGGTGGCGCCGGCTCGATCGCGAACTCGCCGCGCTTCATCGCCGCATCCGCGAAGCCGAGCCCACCGCCGGAAAACATCGCATAGGACAGATTGGCCGATGGCCCGAAGCGCGCCACGCGCACGTCGAGGCCCTGCGCGCGGATCGCGCGGAGCGGCACCAGCGCCACGCGCATGACGAGATCGAGGTCCTCCTTGACCCAGGCCGCGGTCGCCGACAGCGCCTCGCGGGCGCGCTCGAGATCGCCCGGCGCCACCGCAAAGCTCGCGCCGTCGCCCCCGAACACGAACGGAAATTCGCGCCCCTCCAGCGCATTGGTCACCGACGCGATGACGGCCGCGCCCGCCATGTTGACCGCCTTGTAGCGCTGCGCCGCGATCGCCTTGGTCGACTCCACGATATCGGCAACGCCGACGCTCCAGTCGTCCGGCAGCGGCGAATAAAGGGACGGCTCCATCAACCGCGTGAAGCCCCGGAACACCGGGATGCCGCCATAAAAGGTGTCGCTGCTGGCAGGTGTCGTCATCGGTGGGATCGTCCGGACCAGATTTAAAGAGATACGCTCAAATCATTTGATGGGGTTCATCGAAGCTATCGAAGCTGAGGATCGAATGCAAAGACGGCCGAAAGCCAAATACTTTCAGAGGCCTTCATCCATGGCGACTGGATGACGCACATCTCGCGACAGCCTGCTGTCATCGAAAAGCCGTCCACCCTCTGCTACGTCTTGCGACATGAGCGACCAGGCCTCCTCACGGATTTCGGCGCATGCGCTCCAGATCGGCGACCGCATCAACACGGCCGGCTTCGAGGGCGAGATCCTGTCGAACACGCCGCTTGCCATGCGCATTGGCCAGAACGGACTGGCCGTGGTGTTTCGCTACGGCGTCGTGGTGTTCCTGGGGCTTGCCGCCGATCAGGAAGCGGAATTCCTCGAACGGCTCGTCCCGCGCACCTTCGGCAGGATCAGCCCGCATGAGGAGGAATGGGCCAAGATCCAGGTCGCAAAGGAGGCCGAAGAGCCGATCCCCGTCGGCGGGCCGATCCTCGTCCGGGAGATGTCGCTGGAAAGGCTGCTTGTCGTTTCCGACGCGCTGGCGAAAAGCGTCGTGCTCGGCCGCGACGAACGCGAAGTCGCCAACGTCTTCGACACCATCGAGCCGTTCGCGCAGGAACTCGCGACCTCCGGCCAGACCTCCAAGAGCCGGACCGACCTGCTCAAGCTGCTCGGCAACTCTCTTCTGGTGCAGCATCGCGTCTCCGGCCGGGTTGCCGTCGACGAGAAGCCGGACGTGCTGTGGGACCGGCCTGACCTCGAGCGGCTCTACGCGCGGCTCGAAGACGAGTATGAGCTCAGCGAACGCGTGGACATCCTGAACCGCAAGCTCGAGGTCATCTCCGATACCGCGACCACGCTGGCCGACATCATCGACGCCAAGCGCTCGCTGCGGCTGGAATTGATCGTGATCTTCCTGATCGCGTTCGAGATCGTGGTGACGGGCTACGAGATCTTTGCCCGCGGCGGGCATTGAGGCGACCCGCTTCTGACAATAATCTAAGGTTGTTTTGTCACGCATAACACTTATGATGCTGCGCTCGGGGCCGCAACGATCCGTGCTTCTGGCGGGCGCGGCCGACAGGTGGAAGACCGGGACAGGTGAAAAGATGGTACGCTCTGCTGCGTCGGGACCAAACCAGATCCGATCGTTTTCCGGCATGATCCGCGGCAGCGTCGCGTCGCTCGTCCTGATAGCGCCGGCGTTGGCATGGCCCGCGGCGGCAAGCGCCGGCGACAAGTTCACGGCGTGCACCAGGCTCGACATCTGCTACTGCGTCAACAGCGATTACCGCGACGCCATCAGCGCCAATGTGGCGCGCGTCCGCCAGTTGATTGCCGCCAGGAAGGCGGAGGGCAAGTCGATCGGCTATCTCAGCATTCCGCTTTCGCCCGCGGGCGGCGGATCATTTACCCTTAATTCCAGGATAGCCGGAAAGGTGGCGGAGAAGGTCACCGCGCGGTTCGGCGCCAGATCGATGTTTCTGCTCAATCCGGGCGCAGAAGCCGGCGACAAGATGAATGGCGCGAGCGGCGCCGACTTCATGTACATGTGGACGCAGATTCTCGAAGGCCCCACAGGCCTTGGCGAGGATTTCGACTTCTTCTATTTCGCGGGGCCAACCGATTTCGGCAAGACTTTCGGCTTGACCGGCCAGGGCGATCTCGAGGCGCTGGAAGCCTGGTTTGACACCAACGCCGCCGCGGACTCCGACCTCAAGAAATCCATCGATCAGGACGGCGTTGCCAAGACCAAGGCCGCCTTCCGCAGTTATTACGGGCTGCGCGCCTCCGTGGCATACAGCTACGGCTCGCACGACGAATGGAACATCGCGCGCCTGATCAACGTGCGCCGGCGCGGCGCGACCGATTTCGGCATCGCCAACCAGCTTGCGATTTTCTTCGACGGCCAGCCACAATCGCCCGGCGGATATGAAGACCCGACCGCACCAGGCGACACCGGCCGCTGCGTGAAATAATCCGCCTGTCGAGAATCCCGGGAAACGGCCAGATGGCGCCCAGCCGCGTCGTGTTCATTCGCCACGCCGAGAAGCCCATCCCGCCAGCGATGGCTGGAATTCTCGCAAATGCCGCAAATGCCGCTGGCCGGCGACGGCGACCGGCCGATCACCTGAAGCCACACATCACGGCCGCTTCAGTTCCGACACCCGGAACGGCTCCAGCGTGTCGATCGCGTCTGGCGACTGCGTGTGATAGCTGAAGCGGAAGTAGCGCACCGTGATGCCGTCCCTGGTGAAGTCGGCGAGGATGAAGCCGTTCTCCTCGATCGGCTTCAGGTCTTCCACCATGGTGAGGTGCGTCGAGGGCGTGGCGCCGATGCCGCGAAAGGCAGACGGCCAGCCGCGGTCACCGGTGCCGAGCGGCCCGGACAGGATCACCACGACGGGGTTCTTGCCGAAATCCAGCGTCCCGCTCCGCTGCATGCGGCCCTCCGCAATCGCATGCAGGTCGCCGGAGATCACCAGCGGAATCCGCCCCGGCATCGCCGCGACCTCGGCCATCAGCCGGTCGTGCTGCTTCAGCCAGCCGCTCTGCCAATAGGGTTTTGGCTTGTCGGTGGTCAGCTTGCCGTCCTTGGAGAGGACGTCCGGATACCATTCGCCCCATTTGCCCGCGCTCCAGCCCGGCGGGTTGGAGGGGATGTTGACGAGATGGATCATCTCGCGGTCGGTCATCCGCGATCTCAGCCAGGTCTCCGCCGTGCCGTCGACGAACACCGCGCTCGGGCCGGCCAGCGTCACCGTGCGGCGCACGTCGTAGAGCAGGATTTCCGCGAGCTTGCCGTAGCGCAGTGTGCCGAAGGCTTCGCCTACGCCGGGCGGGCGATCGGCCGAGGACGCGCCGGGAAGGCCGAGCGGACGATTCCGGTCGGGCAGGTATTCGGGATAATAGAGCTGGCGCGTGGCGCGGGCGAGCGCGAGCATGAAGGCATCCGGCGGAAACGTGATGATGTCGTCGGTCGCCTCGTCATTGTCGAAATAATCGTGATCGTCCTGCATGAAGAAGACCGGCGTCGAGCGTAAGAGCGCGCCATATTGCGGAACGATCTGCGCGCCGGTGGCGCGGCGGAACACGGCTTCGTTCGGCGTGCCGAACACCGGCTCGGCGCGATCGAAGATGCCGGCAAGTTCCTTGCCGAGCGGCGAGGCGCCGCTGCCCTTGGAGGCCTGCGGCGCGCGCAAATCCCAATAGATCTGGTCGCCATTGGCGATCAGCGCATCCGGCTTGAACGACAGCCCGCGGGCCAGCAGGCGACGGCGGAACGCCGACGGCAGCCAGTTGATCTTGCCCTCGGGCAGGCCCTGGTTGAGGCCCTCATGCCCGCCGCCGCAGGTATAGATCATCACCCGCAGCCGTTCCGGCATCGCGTCCGGCGCTGGGAAGGTCGCAAGCTGCCACGGCTCGCACAACGCGCGGCCGCCCGCGCCCCTGAGCGAAAGCTTGTAGGGCGTCGCGGGCCTGAGCCCGGTCACGTCGAACTGCCAGAAATCGCCGGCCGCGGTATTGGCCTGCCCGCGCACCTTGATGCTGCCGACCTCGAGCTCGGGCGGCGCGAGCTGCGCCTGCGTGAACGAGGCCTTGATCAGGAAACGGTCGTGGCTGGCGGTCGGAATGAGATGTTGGACCTTGCCCTGGTCCCAGTCCCCTTCCCGCGATGTCTTGTTTTCCGCGGCAGCCGCCGGTCCGCCGATACCCGTCGCGATCAGGCGCGGTAGCGTAGCCGCGGCAACGCCAAGCACGAATTCCCTTCGTGTCGCCATGCCATCCTCCGTCACTCACTCCAGCGCACTGACATTCCAGGTCGCGTGGCTCACGCCCGACAGCTTCGAGAGATCGGCCACGACCCCGTCGAGATCGCCGGACTCGACCGCGAGCGGCACCAGCACGGCCGACACCTCGACATTGTCGTTGGAATGAAACACGATCCTGGTCTCGCGAACGGGATAACTTGCGCTTTCCAGACGCTCGTTCATGAAATCGCGCACCTCGCCGGACCGCCTGGCGTCGGTCGTGACACTGATCTCGTAAGTTGCCTCCGACGAGCGCGCGTTGAGCGGGATGCGGTCGATCGCATTCACCAGCGGCCGCAGCAGCGTGTTGCCCGCGAGCACGAAGATCGTCAGCGCCACCGACTGCGCCGCCATGTCGGCGCCGGCACAGGAGCCGACCGCCGCCGACGCCCACAAGGTCGCCGCCGTGTTGAGCCCGCGGACGTTCAGGCCTTCCTTCATGATCGCCCCGGCGCCGAGAAAGCCGATGCCGGACACGACATAGGCGATCACGCGCACGGCGCCTTCAGCGCCGCCGAGGCGGTTGGCGAGGTCGACAAAGGCCGCCGCGCCGACGCAGACCAGCACGTTGGTCCGCAAGCCCGCGCTGCGCTGGCGGAACTGACGCTCCGCGCCGATCAGCGTGCCCAGCACGAAGGCGACAAACAGGCTGACGATCGTGTCCAGGAAATCGTGAAGCTGGAAGGTATGGATGAATTGCACCGCACAACCCCGATCGGAAAGCGCGGCGATACTGCGCAAAATGCCGCTCACAAACAAGATCGATCGGCTCGAAATGCGCGGCCGGCCGGGCCGTCATTGATTTCAGTCAATAACGGGTACAAGAAACGGCCTATTATTTGAGAATGTCAGACGCTTCCGATCACGGCAGGAAACACCACGCGGTTCGCGCCGGCCGCGACGCCATCAGCGCCGTGCAGCTGCCGCAAAACCTCACCGCGGCGATCGATGCCTGGGCGGAAGCACATCGCGTCAACCGTTCCGATGCCATCCGCCAGTTGGTCGAACTCGGCCTGAGGGCGGAGCCGGCGGCAGCCTCGCAACATCCGGTGCGGCAGCACGGGCTGGAAATAGAAGACGAAGCGATCGGCAAGGTCAGTCGGCTGCTCGATCCCTCGCTTTCCCCCGAGGAGCGCGAACGCCGTATCCGAAGGCTGATCGAGGGGCCGCCGGAATTCTCCGAAGAGCGTATCGACCTGCCCAAACACACGAAGTGATTGTCATGGGCACTCGGCCGGCGCCGGCCGGTCACGCCGCCTGCGCGGCCACGGCCTCGTAGATATCATTTTCCTGCGCCGTGTGCATCCGCACAAGGGTCTCGATAGTCTCGATGATGCGCTGGGCGTCGCGGACCAGATAGCGATCGAGCTTTTCCGACGGAAGCTCCTCCGCGACGCGCGCCAGCAGGCGGGCAAGGTGCAATATTTCAAGGTGGGCCCGGCTCATCGCCGAGAGGCTGTGGCGTTCGCGCAGGAGCCTGGCGAGCCTCGGATAGATCGAGCCTTCGTCGTCGCGCTCATGCACGACCACCTGTTCCTGCACAAGCTTGTTCGCTTCGGCAATCAGCGTCGCGCCGCACTCCGGCGCGGCATCGTCGAGCGCATCGACGATCGATCGCAGCCGGTCGAGATGAACGATCAGCGCCAGATGGCCGCGGCGCAATTCGTCCCCGTCCTCCGCCGTGATGCTTTGCCCGGCATGGCGATAGACAGGCGCGAGCGCCCGCAGCGCGTTCAGAATGACGGCGACGTCGATCACTTCCTGGACGATCGCCGCGGGCACCGGCGCCAGCCATCCCGCCGTCGCAGCCGCCATGGCGGCGAGCGACAGCCCCATTCCGGCAACGATGCTCTCCACCGCAATGCGGCGCGCGCGCTGCGCGATCAGGATCGCCTCGCCGACCCGGTCGAGCCGGTCGGCCATGATCACCACGTCGGCGGCTTCGGACGTCGCGCTGGCGCCGCGCGCACCGAGCGCAATCCCGACATCGGCCGATGCCAGCGCCGGCGCATCGTTGATGCCGTCGCCAATCATGACGGTGGGATGCAACCGCTGCTCGGAACGCACCGCCTCGACCTTGTCGGAGGGAATGCGCTCGGCGAGCACCGCATCCAGGTCGAGCGCGGCACCGATCGCCTGCGCTGCGGCGGCGCGGTCGCCGGTGACCATCACCATGCGGGCAATCCCGGCCTCGCGCAGCAAGCGGATCGCGCGCGGCGTATCGGGGCGAAGCTCGTCGGCCAGCAGCAGCGCCCCGACCGGCTGGCCTTCGACAGCGATGAACACAATCAGCGCCGAGCGCCAGGAGGCGCGCCGGATCGCCCGCAATGCCCAAGGCGGAACGTGGCCCGGCGCCATGATCATGTCACGGGAGCCTGCGGCGACGCGCTGCCCATCAATGACACCCACAAGCCCGGTGCCCACGGCCTCGCGGACCTGCTCCGGTATCTTAAGCTCGAGGCCTCGCGACAGGCTTGCCTCGACGATCGCGCCGGCGAGCACATGATGCGAGGCCTGCTCGAGCGACGCGCCGAGCATCAGCACGCGCTCGACCGTTTCGCCGGGCGCGACGTCGACGGAAAGCAGCCTTGCGCCACCGACCGTCAGCGTCCCGGTCTTGTCGAACAGCACGGTATGGGCGCGCGACAACGCTTCCAGCGCGCCGCCGCCCTTGACGAGAATGCCGCGCCTTGCGGCCTGCGCAACGCCGGCGATGAAGGCGACAGGCGCCGCCAGGATCAGCGGACACGGCGTCGCGGCCACCAGCACGGCGAGGCTACGGGTCAAATCGTGCGAGATCAGCCAGGCAACCAGGGCAATGACGAGCGTTACCGGCAGGAAAACCAGCGCATAGCGATCGGCAAGCCGGACGAATGGCGCCTTTGCGGTCTGCGCCGCCGTCACCAGCCGCACGATGCCGGCATAGGTGCTGGCACCCGCTTCCGCCGTCGCCGACAATTCGAAGGCCTCCCCGGCATTCAGCGAGCCGGAGAGCAAGGCCATGCCACGCGTCTTGCCGACCGGGATGGCCTCACCGGTCAGCGCGGATTCGTCGATCGTCGCTGCAGCCGATATGACGATACCATCGACCGGAACGATCTCGCCGGCCCGGACCATCAGCAAGTCGCCGACCGCGACTGCGGATATCGGCACGTCCTCGATGTGGTCATCGCGCCTTCTGTGAGCCTCGCGCGGCGCGCGGTCGATCAGCGAACGCAAATCATGCTCGGCTCGCGCCACCGCAATATCCTCGAGCACGTTGCCGCCGGAATACATCAGCGCGACGACGGCCCCGGCCAGCGGCTGACCGAGCGCGACGGCCGCGCTCATCGAGACCAGCGCAATGGCGTCGACCCCGAGACGGCCGGCCAGGAGGTCGCGGAGCATTGAAATCGCCAGGCCGGCAATGACCGGCACCGTCGCCACCGTGAAGCAGATATCGGCGATATCATTTCGCTGCCGAAGCCAGGCGACACCGCCCGCAGCCAAGCCTGCCACCGCCACCGAGACGAGAATCCATCGCAGCGCGCGATCAAACGACATCACCCCGTTCCGCGGTTATTTCCGGTGCAGGCAACCCTCGCCCAAAAGGCGGGCGCGGTGTTTGAGACAGATCAACAGGCGGATGGCGGGGGGGGGCGGCATGCAGGCCGCGATGCCGTGATCTCAGGCGGTGACGCACGATATATTTGGTGAGGATCACCGGCGACAGCACGTTGAGGCGCACCAGCGCTTCGATGTCGGAATTGTGCATGGTCGCAAGCAGGCCCTCGGTGCCGATGCCGGCATTGTTGACGAGGCCATAGATCGCGCCGAATTCGTCGCGCATGGATTTGACGAAGGCGGGAAGCCCGTCGACGGCGCTGAGGTCGCAGGCGCGGAAATGCAGATTGCCTTGCGTGGCCTCGCCGATTGCTGCGCGCAATTCGCCGCTTTCGCGCCGGGCGACCGCGATCACGAAGTCCGCGCCCGCGAGCTTCTCCGAAATGGCAAGCCCGATGCCGCGGCTGCCGCCGGTGACGAGGACGTTACACATCGGAGCGTGCGAGCTTTCCGGCCGGAGTCACGTCCAGCGCCTCGACGAAGCGAATGACGGCAGGCACCTTGTGGGACGCGAGCGACGCGCGGCACTGGGCGAGGATTTCGCCGCGAACTTCCTTCGCACGGACCGCACCATCGGTCGTGAGTATCACATCGGCGACCACGACCGAGCCGGTAATCGGGCTGCGGCGCGATTTGGCGCGCGACATCCGCACGTCCGCGTGGCGGTTGATAACGGCCTCGATTTCCTCGGGGTGAACCTTCAGGCCGCCGATATTGATGATGCCGCCGCGCCGGCCGACGAAATAATAGCGGTCGCCACGCAGTTCCACCATGTCGCCGGTGTCGACAAAGCCGTCGGCGTCAGCGAGCGCAGCCGCATGCCTGCCGACATAGGCATGCGCGGCACGCTTGGAGCGGATGCGGAGCGAGCCGTCGACGACCTTCATCTCGACGCCGCCATTGTTCTGCCCGATCAGGCTCGCGGGAAAGCCCTCGCGGCCGTCGTTGACGGCAAAGCCGACGCCGGCTTCGGTCGAGGCATAGGCATGGCCGACCGACGCATTCGGAAAGGCTTGCGCCAGGCCGTCGAGCACGGCCTGGTCGGCGATCTCGCCGGAAAGTCGCACATAACGCGGCGCAAATCCCGCGGCTGCGCCGCTCATCAGAAGCTTGCGCCAATGCGATGGCGTGCCGGAAATGTGGGTGACGCCGCGCGCAGACAGCCGCGCGACATGATCGGCGAGCTCTTCGCCATATTCCGACAGCACCATTGAGCCGCCGCCGACGATGGCGCGCAGGAATATCTGAAGTCCGCCGTAGCGGCGAATGTCATAGAAGGTCGCCCAGACCGGAGGCTCGCCACGCGCCGGCCCGTCGGCGACGATCGCGCCGCAGAGACCTTCGAGCATGTGGCCGACGATCTTCGGCACGCCCGAGGTACCGGAGGTCAGCATCAGCCATTCGGTGGCGCGTTCGGTCTTCGGCGGCGCCTTGAGCGACCCCTCCGGCAGATGCACGCCGACGATCAGGTAAATGCCTGCATCGCTCCAGCGAAGGGGCTCATCGGTGACGATGGCTTCGATCCCGGCGTCCTCGATCAGGGCCTGGATGTGATCGATGTTGAGGTCGCGCGGACACAGCAACATGCGACGTGCGATGCCGTCGAGTTCGATCATCGCGAGCGCGGAGATCAACTGCCCCGATGCCGACAACAGCACGGAGCGCCCCGACAGCTCGGCCACGCGGCCGCCAAGGCAGCTCTGCGACAGGATGTCGGTCAACGATACGACATGCCCGGCGTCGGAGATCGTGCGTCCCTTCAGCTCCGGACCGAGATAGTCGCGGAGCGCGAATACCTCACGCGGGGACATTTTCGTAGGCCCGGACGAAATCGCCGACCGTCAGCGGGAACGCCGCGTCCTCCGAGATGGTAAACGGATCGATTCCGAGGTCGTCCTCAAGACGCGCCACCAGGATCGCGAACGCAAGCGAGTCGAAGCCGGTTTCGTGGAGCGAGAGCCCATCGTTAAGCGGCGGCAATTTCACCTTCTGCTCCCCAGCGATCTCTTTCATCGCCGCGATGATCCTTAACCTGACGGACATGGAACGCCTCGTCTTTTCGTTAAAACTTTGGCTCGTATCATAATGCGGAAACGTGAATTAACTCGGTCTTAGCGCAGCCCTTTTGGTCTGCTTGGTAAACACCGTGCAAGCCCAACCATAAAGATTCGAGCAGCACCGAAAGTTTTCGCAAAAGTTTAGAAGCGGACCGTGCCGCCGGCGATTTCGGCGAAAACGGCAGCATCAAGCGCGCGATATTCGCCGGATTTCGGATCCCTGAAAACAAAGCGGCTCGCCGACAACGGAGGGATCGAATCCCTCGCGCATCAGCAATTGCTTCTTCTGCCTGAAGGTCTCGGTGGAATCGAGCCCGGCACCGTGATAGACCAGCAGGCAATTGTAGAGGCGATCGTCGGGATTGGCGTCGGTGAGACCGGCGAACCAGCCGCCCCAGTTGAGGATGCGGCGATGGCTGATGCTCGCGGCCTTCGGCAAGCCGGTGGTGCCCGAAGTGTAGATCAACAGCGGTCGTTGATGGTGACATCGCGCCGTTCGTCCGGCGACAGCGGGCTGCCGTCGAGCGTCTCGAGCACCGCACCAAGGCTGGCGTCGGTCCAGACTTTGGGCGCGCGGTCAAGGTGCGGACGCGCGGCCTCGAAGACATCGGCAAGCTCGTTTGCGACAATGATGTGATCGGCGTCAGCCACATTGATGCCATGCGCCAGCGACTGCCCGACCAGCTTGGTATTGATCAGCGCCGCGACGCCGCCGACTTGGCTGATGCCGAGCCAGGCCGCGACATGATCGGGCCGCGTCGGCATCAGCAGAGAGACCGTGTCGCCCGGCTTGATGCCTGAAGCGAGCGCCCAGCGGGCGTAACGATTCATGCGCTCGGCGAGCGCGCCATAGGTGAAAGTTTTCAGTGTCCGAGACCAGCGCCGGCTGCGCGCCTTGCCGTTCGGCCCAATCCTGCACGATGTCCGCAAACAAGCGCTGCGGATGGGGGTCGATGCGCGAGGTGAGCTCGATGGCCTTCAGCCAAGCCTTGCTGACGTGACTGCCCCGGCCATGCTCGTATGGTCGATAGGACGAAGGTTGAATGAATTGCCCGAGGTTTCCGTTCGCGAACCGACTCCCTGAGTAGGTATGCTGCCAGCCAACGGGCGGCTATGGATACGCGGACCGCCTGAGCAAGGGTTAGGGAAACGCACGTTCGCGCCGGCATCTTGCGGCGCGGAAAAAGATGCGCCGGCCTTCAAGAGGTCTGGGCATGAACGAGAGCATTTCATCACCCTTCATTCGCTACCCGATCGGCACCTCGCTGTTGATGGCGGGCATCCTGTTCATCGGCCTCGTCTCCTACCCGCTGTTGCCGGTGGCGCCGCTGCCGCAGGTCGACTTCCCGACCATCCAGGTCAATGCGACCCTGCCCGGCGCCAGTCCCGAAACCATGGCCTCGTCCGTGGCGCAGCCGCTGGAGCGGCAACTGGCGCAGATCCCCGGCATCGCGCAGATGACCTCGACGAGCTCGCTCGGCTCGACCGCGATCACGATCCAGTTCGACCTTAACCGCAATATCGACGGCGCCGCCAACGACATCCAGGGTGCGATCAATGCCGCGAGCGGACAACTGCCGAAAAACCTGCCCTCGCCGCCGACCTATCGCAAGGTCAACCCGGCGGACTCGCCGATCATGCTGCTGTCGGCGACATCGGATACCGTGCCGCTGATCCGGTTGAGCGATGCGATCGACGTCCAGCTCGGCCAGCAGATCAGCCAGATTTCCGGTGTCGCCCAGGTCTTCATCGGCGGCCAGCAGAAGCCGTCGATCCGGGTCCAGATCGATCCTGCCAAGCTCGTCGCCAAGGGTCTGTCGCTCGAGGACATCCGATCCCAGATCGTGATCACCACCGTCGACAGCCCCAAAGGCAATATCGATGGCCCGAGGCGCGCCTACACGATCTACGCCAATGACCAGTTGCTTGACGCCGACAAATGGAACGACGTCATCGTCGCCTATCGCAACGGCGGACCTTTGAGGATTCGCGACATCGGCCAGGCCGTCGCGGCGCCGGAGGACATGAAGCAGGCCGCATGGGCCGACGGCAAGCGCGGCGTATTCCTTGTGATTTTCAAGCAACCCGGCGCCAACGTCATCGAGACCGTCGACAAGATCAAGGCCCAGTTGCCGCGCCTGATCGCGGCGATCCCGCCCGCCATCCAGATCAAGGTTATCTCTGACCGCACGCTCACAATCAGCGCGGCGGTCGAAGACGTGCAGATCACGCTCATGATCACGATCTTCCTGGTTATCATGGTGATCTTCGTCTTCTTGCGCAGCTTCTGGGCGACCGTGATTCCGGCGATCACCGTGCCGCTCGCACTGCTCGGGGCCTGCGCGCTGATGTGGGCGTTCGGCTATACGCTCGACAATCTGTCGCTGATGGCGCTGACGATCGCAGTCGGATTCGTGGTCGACGACGCCATCGTGATGCTGGAAAACATCACGCGCTATGTCGAGCAGGGCAAACGGCCGCTCGCCGCCGCCTTCAAGGGAGCCAGCGAAATCGGTTTCACCATCGTGTCGATCAGTATTTCGCTGGTGGCGGTGCTGATCCCCCTGCTCCTGATGGGGGGCGTCATCGGCCGCCTGTTCCGCGAGTTCGCCGTCGTGCTGGCGATGACCATCTTCGTCTCGATGACGGTGTCGCTGACGCTCACGCCGATGATGGCCTCGCGCTTCCTGCGCTCGCACCACGAGACCCAACACGGGCGCTTCTACCAGTGGAGCGAGCGCCTGTTCGAGCGCATGCTGGCGAGCTACGAGCGCGGCCTCGATCACGCATTGAACTGGAAACGCACCACGCTTCTGATCTTCTTTGCGACGATTGCGCTCTCCGTCTATCTCTTCACCATCATTCCCAAGGGCTTCTTCCCGCAGCAGGATAACGGCTTTCTGACCGGCGTGTCGGAAGCCTCGCAGGATATCTCCTTTGCCGAAATGAAGCGGCACCAGGAGGAGCTCAGCAACATCGTTCAGGCCGACCCAGCCGTCGACAGCATCGCGATGTTCATCGGCGGCGGTGGCACCGCGCTCAATTCGGGACGCATGTACATCACCCTGAAACCACACAACGAGCGCGATGTCGATGCGCAGCAGATCATCGCGCGGCTGCGGCCGAAGCTCGCGAAGGTCGAGGGCGCCCGACTCTATCTGCAGGCCTCGCAGGACGTGCGGCTCGGCGGCCGCGCCACGCGCACGCAATTCGAATTCACGCTGCAGGACGCCAATCTCGCCGAGCTGAACGAGTGGGCGCCGAAGATCCTCGCCAGGATGCAGACGCTGCCGGAACTGCGCGATGTCGCCACCGACCAGCAGACCGAGGGAACGACGCTGCAGCTCACCATCGACCGCGACACGGCGGCGCGTTACGGCATCCAGCCGCAACTGATCGACGACACGCTTTACGACGCCTTCGGCCAGCGCCAGGTCACGCAGTATTTCACCCAGCTCAACAGCTATCACGTGGTCCTCGAGATCCTGCCCGAGCTGCAGGGCAAGATCGACACGCTCAACAAGCTCTATGTCCGCTCGCCGACCACCGGCGAACAGGTGCCGCTATCGGTGTTTTGCCGATGGACCAACGTGCCGGTGCGGCCGCTCGCGATCGCGCATCAGGGCCAGTTCCCGGCGGTCACCATCAGCTTCAACCTCGGCCAGGGCGTGGCGCTGGGACAGGCGACCGGCGCCGTGGCGCAGGCGATGGCGACGATGGGCGCACCGGCGACGCTGAGCTCGAGTTTCCAGGGCACCGCGCAGGCCTTCCAGCAATCGCTCGGCACGGTACCGCTATTGATCCTCGCGGCGCTCGTCGTGGTCTACCTGATCCTCGGCATCCTCTATGAGAGCTACATCCATCCGCTGACGATCCTCTCGACATTGCCGTCGGCCGGCGTCGGCGCGCTCGCGATCCTGATGGCGTTCGGATTCGATTTCAGCCTGATTGCTCTGATCGGCATCATCCTCCTGATCGGCATCGTCAAGAAGAACGGCATCATGATGGTCGACTTCGCCATCGCCGCCGAGCGCGACGAGCATCTCACGCCCGAACAGTCGATCCGGAAAGCCGCGATCCTGCGCTTCCGCCCGATCATGATGACGACCATGGCGGCGCTGCTTGGAGGCGTGCCCCTGATGCTCGGCACCGGAGCGGGGTCGGAAATCCGCCAGCCGCTCGGCTATGCCATGGTCGGCGGGCTCGTGGTCAGCCAGGCGCTGACGCTGTTCACGACGCCCGTGGTCTATCTCTATCTCGACAATTTCTCCAATGCACTGTCGCGCTGGACCCGCGGCAGAAAATCCGACCTTTCCGGCACGGAGCACGAAGAGATCAAGCACGCCGCCGAGTGAGCCGGCCTAAGCGATCCCCTGCAGCACCAGGCGGTTGAGCCGCGCGGCGAAGGCCGCGGGATCCTCCGGCAATTCGCCGTCGAGGATTTGCGCCTGCTCCAGCAGCAGCAGCGACAAATCATCGGCGATGGCCTTGTCGCCGCCCTTGTTCGCGATCGCCGAGACCAGCGGATGGCGCAAATTGATCTCGAGGATCGGCTTGGTCCGCATGCCCCGGTTCTGCTGCGACAACAGCCGCTCCAACTCGCGGTCCGGCCCATGGCTGCCGGCGACGAGGCAGGAAGCGCTGGTCGTCAGCCGCGTCGACGCCTTCACGTCGGTGACGCGCTCGCCAAGGCTTGCCTTGATGATCGCGATCGTCGCGGCCTCGTCGGCGGCCGGTTCGGCCTTGTCCTTGTTTTCCTCGAGTGGCGGAATGAGATCGAAATTGAGATCGCCCTGGCTCAGCGACTTGAGCGGCTTTCCCTCGAATTCGAGCCGCGCCGAGGTCCAGAAGGCGTCGACGGGATCGGTCAGCAGCAAGACCTCGATGCCGCGCGCGGCGGCCGCCTCCAGCCGCGGATTGGATTTCAGCCGCTCGATGCTGTCGCCGGCCAGGAAATAGATTTCGGTCTGGTTCGGCTTGAAGTCCGCGAGATATTGCTTGAGGGTGCGTTTGTCGCCGGCGGTCGAAGAGAACCGCGACAGCGCCAGCAACTTCTCGCGCCGCTCGAAATCCTCGTAGATGCCTTCTTTGATGACAGCGCCGAAGGCGTCCCAGATCTTGCTGAAATTGTCGGGTTCTTTCTCCGCCAGCGCCTCCAGTTCGCTGATGACACGTCCGGTAACGGCCTTGCGTATCTGCACGAGCTGCGGATTGTTCTGCAGCATCTCGCGCGAAATGTTGAGCGGCAGGTCTTCGCTGTCGATCACGCCGCGGATGAAGCGCAGATAGGCGGGCAGCAGGTCGGCGTCATCGGTGATAAAGACGCGCCGGACATAGAGCTTCACCCTGCCCTTGCGCGCCGGCTCGAACAGGTCGAACGGCTTGGTCGAGGGCGCGAACAGCAGCACCGCATAGGAGTAGCGGCCCTCGGCGCGATAATGCAGCGTCATCGCCGGTTCGTCGAAAGCGTTCGCGATCGACTTGTAGGCCTTGGCGTAGTCTTCCGGCGTGAGCTCCGATTTCGAGCGCTGCCACAGCGCGCTCGCCGAATTAATCTGGCGCGGCTCGTCCTCTTCCGGCACGAGCTCAATCGGGAACTGGATGTTGTCGGAATAGGCGCCGACGATGCGCTCGATCTCGTAAGTCTCCAGGTATTTCTTCGCATCCTCCTTCAGATGCAGCACGATCTCGGTGCCGCGTGCGACGCGCCTGGCATCCTCTTCGCCGGCAGGCGCCACCTCGAAACCGGCCCCGCCGGAGGATGACCAGGTCCAGACCTCGCTTGCACCGGCGTGGCGGCTGGTGACGACGATGCGATCGGCCACCATGAAGGCGGAATAGAAGCCGACACCGAACTGGCCGATCAGGCCCGCACCATCCTTGACCTCCGCGAGCTTCGCCACAAAGGCCCTGGTGCCGGAACGCGCGATGGTGCCGAGATTGTCGATCAGCTCCTGACGCTCCATGCCGATGCCGGTATCCGCGATCGTGAGCGTGCCCGCCTTCTTGTCCGGAATGATTCGGATCTTCGGGGCGTCGCCCTCGCCGATCAGTTCAGGCTTCGAAATCGCCTCATAGCGCAGCTTGTCGCAGGCATCCGACGCGTTCGAAATCAATTCGCGCAGAAAGATGTCGGTCTCCGAATAGACCGAATGCACCATCAGGTGCAGCAGCTCGGAGACTTCGGCCTGGAAGGGCTGGGACACGGGGGCGGTATCGGCAACGGTCATACTTCTACCCGCAGAAATTGATCGGGAAAGCCCTGATATAGCGCCGCCATTTTGGGGATCAAGCCTTGATGAGGCTCTGCGGCGCCTGCGGCTCCTCCTCGCCTCCGTACCGGGAACGTGCAGCGCTGGCCTCGGCCGCACGATCGCAGCGGGGACATGGATGCACCGGCCTCGAGGGGTTGATGACGCACGCGCACCGTCGTAATGGTTAACGGCTGATTCGCGGGCCCGCATCTCGCCGGACGATCCCGCGGCAACCATCTTCACGCAAAGTCTACTCGGAAGTGATCGGATCGCGCGGCTGGATTCACCGCGATTGGAATATAGATACCGACTCACCCATTTCATCCCGGATTCAATGAACCTCTCAACGACGAAGAAAAATCTTGCTGCGTGCAGCCCGGATTTGCGGGTGGATTTGCTGCGTGGCCTCGCCAATTGGTTTCTTTTTCTCGACCATATCCCCCACAACGTTGTGAACCTGCTCACCCTGCGGAATTTCGGCTTTGCCGGCGCCACCGACGTGTTCATGTTCGTCGCCGGCTACGCCGCAACCGTGTTCTTCGGCAACATGGCGATCGAGCGCGGCTTCCTGGTGAGCACCACGCGGATTTTCCGGCGGACGTGGCAGCTCTACGCCGCCTATGTCGTGCTGTTCGTCGTCTATGTCGACATCATCGGCAATGTCGCCGTGCAATACGCCACGACCGACATCATGGATGAATACAACGTCATCGGCATCGTCGACCATCCGATGCGGACCTTGATGCACGGACTGATCCTGCAGGCGAAGCCGCTCAATCTCGACACGCTGCAACTGTTCGTGGTGCTGATGGCGGTGTTTCCGCTGCTTTTGTGGTCCATGCTGCGGCGGCCGAACCTCACGCTCGCCGGTTCGATCGCGCTTTACGTCGCTGCGCGCGCGTTCGACTGGAGCCTGCCTGCCTTTCCTACGGGCAATTGGTATTTCAATCCGTTCTGCTGGCAGCTCCTCTCCGTGCTTGGCGCCTGGTTCGCCGTCAACGGTACGAAGCTGACGGCCATCGCCCATCGCCTGCGGGCGTTGCGTATTGCGGCTGCCGCCTATCTTGTCTTCGCGCTGGTCGTGACGGTGGCGGCCCGCGTGCCGTCGCTGGCCGGCATCGTGCCGGATTTCGCGATCGAGCTGTTCACGCCAGGCGACAAGGAGAATCTCGCCGTCTACCGCGTCGTGCACCTGCTCGCGCTGGCGCTGCTCTTCACCTATCTCGTGCCGCGCGACTGGCCGGCGCTTCGCTCAAAATGGCTGCAGCCGGTGATGAAATGCGGCGAGGAGTGGCTGGCCTCGTTCTGCATCGGGGTGTTCCTGTCCTTTGCAGCACATTTCATCCTGATCACGGGACCGAACTCGGTCGCGATGCAGATCCTTGTCAGCGTCGGCGGAATCGCGATGATGACGGCGATCGCCTATTACATTTCCTGGTCGCGGCAGCAGGACCAAAAGACGGGTCATGCACGCAAAAAGACAGCGACCGCGGATGAACCCGCGGTCGCCGGCAGCCTGGCGTCAAACTCGCTTCGCGAGTAGCAATCAGAAATTGCGCTGCACGCGAAAAACAGTGTCTCACACTACGCCGAGATGCATAGGCTCACGACGACGTGATGGCATTGAGATAGCGCCGCACCGATGCATCGAAAGCCGCCTTGGCGTCGCCGGCGATATTGCGGCCCCACCACGCGCCGTAGACCCGGTCGAACGCCAGCGGCGCCACGACATCGGCGATGTGGTTCACCGCCTCCGCATTGAGCGGGATGTAGTTCGGATAGCTGTACATGAAGCTCAGGGAGCGGCGGTCCATCGCGACCATGGCGACGTCGCCGGTGAAGAGCGCCCCCTTCCCTTCCGCGCCCCTGCGCCAATGCAGGATGGTGCCGCCGGCAAAATGTCCGCCGGCCCGCAGCAGCACGATATCGTCCGAGAGCCTTTTGTTCTCTCCGGCCCATGTCACGATGGCGGGATGCGGCCGGGTGATCCACTGGCGATCGTCGGCGTGCAGGTGGATCGGCACGCCGCCGAACGCTTCGCTCCAGTCGGCGATGGCGCCGTAATAATGCGGATGCGAAACCGCGATCGCCTTCAGCCCGCCGAGCGAGCCGACATATTGGACTGCCTCCGGCGTTGCAAGCGGAAGGCAATCCCACATCACGCAACCGTCCGTCTCGCGCAGCAACAGTGCGCGCTGGCCGATCGCAAAGGAAGGTTCAAGGCCGACGCCGGGAACGTCGAGATCGTCGCGCCAGACGAGCCTGTGAGCGCCGGCCAATTCCTCGGAGGTGAGCCATCGCTGCCCCTTCCAGTTCACATATTGCCGTTCGTCCTCGCAGACCGGACACGAAGGCGGCGGCACATCGCTTTCGGGAAACTGGGCGCCGCATTGCTCGCACGTCCACAGGGGCATGACCAAAGCTCCGATTTCCAAATGCGGCCGGCGGCAAAGGCAATGAAACCTCTGCGCCGTGCGTCGCGAGGGTAACAGGCCGCCCGGTGCAAATGTCCAGACCGGCCTCCCGCCCTCGCAACACCCGCGACAACAGCGGTTCAGCCACGCGTCCGGCGGATCATGTAGCTGTCGTAAGTGGCTTCGCAGACCTGGTCCCACTGAATTTGCTCGTTGCGGAACGCGATCATGGAATCGTGGAGCTTCTTGAACCTCTCGCTCTTGGCCGAAAGCTCGGCATACAGCTCGATGGTCGCCTTGTACGACGCATCGAGGATTTCGGTCGAGAAGGGTCGAAGCTGCGCGCCGGCCGCGACCAGCCGCTTGATGGCCTGGGCGTTGCGCGCGTCATATTTGGCGGTGAGATCGCCGGCGACCACGGCGCACGCGCTCGCCACCATGGACTGGTAGACCTTCGGCAACTCCGCCCATTTCGTGGAATTGACGTAGAGGAAACCGTTGGCGCAGCCTTCCCACCAGCCGGGATAGTAATAATAGGGCGCGACCTTCAGGAAGCCGAGCTTCTCATCGTCATAGGGGCCGATCCATTCGGCGGCGTCGATGGTGCCTTTCTCGAGCGCAGGATAGATATCGCCCGGCGGAATCTGCTGCGGCACCACGCCGAGCTTGCTGAGCACCATTCCCGCCATGCCGCCAACGCGGAATTTGAGGCCCCGCAAATCGTCGATCGACTTGATCTCCTTGCGGAACCAGCCGCCCATCTGCGCGGTCGTGTTGCCGAAGGGGATCGCGTAGATACCATAGGCGGCGTGAAGCTCGTTGAGGAGCTCGAGGCCGCCGCCATAGGCAAGCCATGCATTCATCTGGCGCGTGTTCAAGCCGAACGGAACGGCGGTGCCGAACGCAAAGGCCGGATCCTTGCCGATGTAGTAATAGTCCGCGCTGTTGCCCATCTCCACGGTGTTGTTGGACACCGCATCGAGCACCTGGAATGCCGGCACGATTTCGCCGGGACCAAAGACGCCGATCTGAAATTTCTGATCCGAGAGGTCGCCAACCGTCTTGGCGAGCAGTTCGCAGGCGCCATACAGCGTATCGAGCGTCTTCGGGAATGAGGTGGTGAGACGCCATTTCAAAGTGGGCGCCGACTGGGCGATGGCGGGCGTGCTGATGGCGGCGGATGCCGCGGCAAGACTGGCGCCCTTGACGAACTTCCTGCGGTTCATGACCGGCTTTCTCCCTGTTTTGTTTTTTAGGCGGGTGCAGCATATCAGCGACAGCACGCGCCGTCCCGGTTGTCGCAGCTCGCATCGTTGCGGCCGGCGGGAGGTCTTCGCCGGGTTCTCTGCAACGAAGCCGTCGGCTTCAGGGGCAAGCCGTCGTCCCCGGTGCTATCGCGGCACTGCAGCGGACGGCATGCCGCTCCTCACGCCACTTTCGTGAAATCCGGCGGACGCTTCTCGGCAAAGGCCGTAAAGGCCTCGCGCGCTTCCGCCGTCTGAAGCCGTTCGGCGAAGCATTTGCTTTCAGCGCCGATTTGCGCCGCGAGCACCTCCGCATTGCGCATCAGCCGCTTGGTTGCTGCGAGCGAACCGGCCGGCAGTTTTGCCAGTTTTGCGGCGACGGTGGCGGTCTCCGCGTGAAGCCTCTCGAGCGGCACGACGCGGTTGGCAATGCCGAGCTGCAGCGCGGTCTTCGCATCCATGGTTTCGCCGAGCGCGAACATCTCGTAGGCGCGGGCATAGCCGACCCGCAGCGGCATCAGCATCGTGGAAGCGGCCTCCGGCACCAGCGCGAGGCTGACGAATGGCGTCGAGAGCTGCGCGTTCTCCGCAAGCAGCACGAAATCGCAATGCAGCAGCATGGTGGTGCCGATGCCCACCGCCCGGCCCTGGACGGCTGCGACCATCGGCTGCGTCGAGCGCGCGATCGCTTCGACGAAGCGCGAGACGTGCCGCTCGCCCTTGAACGCGCCGGTCGCCATCATCGCGAACTCGCCGACATCGTTGCCGGCGGTGAACATGTCGCCCTCGCCGCGCAGCACGATCACACGCACCGCCTTGTCGGTCTCGGCCGCGAGGATCGCATCCGCCAGCGCGCCATACATCGCATTCGTCAGCGCGTTCTTCTTGTCGGGCCGCGCAAAGGTCAGCGTCAGGATGTGATCCGTGTGCTCGATCTTGATGTGCTCGGTCATTCGTCGTCTCCTCTGGGGAATTTGCTCTGCACGCTGGTGAGCCAGCGCGAGACGATGTCGATCTCGGCGTCGGTAAATCCTTCCGTCAGCCGCCCGTTCAGTTCGGCGGCGCCCGCCTTGCTGCGCGCCAATGCCTTGCGGCCCGCGCCCGTCAGCCACAGGCGCCAGGCGCGGCCGTCATCGGGATCGGCGCGCTTCTCGACCAGGCCGGCGGCGGCCATCCGCTCCGCCAGGCCGCTGATGCCGGGCATGCCGAGATCCAGCGCCGCGCCCGCCTCGCCCATCAGCGCGCCATCGTGCCTGCCGAGCACGAACAGGAGCCCGCTTTGCGCCGACGTCGCGCCGCCTTCCTTGGTTTGCGCGGCGATGAACCGATGCACGCGGCGCTGCGCCACGTTGAGCAGGAAGATCAGCCGGCGGTCAGGCCTTGAATTAGTTCGCATGCGAAGTATATAGCCTCGAACCATCGCGCCCGCAAGGGTCGATATCCGCCCCTACATCTGCGGGCCCGATTGCGTGAGCTCGCGCTCGGCGCGGAAGACGTTGCTGTAGAGATTGGCGACCCACTGCCGTCCGCTGGACGTCACGTTGAGATAGCGGATGGCGGTCTGGATCTGCGGCGCGACGTTGTTCCAGTAGAACTGCGGATATTTGTAAACGACGTCCGCCGGCGTCTTGTAACCCAGCGTCTTGTTGAGACCGATCTCATCGAACTCGTAGAACAGCGCGTTGGCCTTGCGCATGTAATTGGGATCGCCGAGCTGGCCGATCAGGTCGGCGGCGCGCAGCAACAGTCCCTCCTCGTCGTTCAGGTCGTCCACCGCCTCGTTGGAGGCGGACGGATAGGGAAAGCGGGTGTATTCGATGGCGGAGGCGATACGGTCGGCATCGATGTATTCGACGGTGTCGAAGCGCTCGATGACGAACAGTTTCGAGCGGTCGACGTGATAGGGCGCCATCGCGGCATCGGAGGAGCCGATCGGCAGGCGGATGGTGCGGCCGGTGACGTCGGCGACATAGGCGCCGTCGCCGTCGCCCTGCACCGCGCCACGAACATAGCCGATGTCATGGGCGAGGCAGGCCAGAATGAAATTCGAGTAGTCGCGCGGCGTGGTCGGACGCATCAGCGCACGCCCCATCAGGATGTCGTGGCCGACGAGTGTCACCAGCATCGAATGCTCGATGTTGTGATAAAGCGCGTCGCTGTTGCCGATGCATTCCAGCGCCAGCCTGGAAATATAGGGCAGGAAATCGGCGAGGTTGGCGTGTGACGAGCCGAACCGCCCCCGTGTTTCCGTAGCCAGGAAGGCGCCCAGCGCTTGCGCCATCACTTCTGGAATCGTGATCATCGGCGGATCACCCGCAGTTGGGTCCTGCGGCCAAGGCTAGCACTTCGCATGGGCCTGTCCATAGGATAAGCCGTCCCAGGCCGATTTGGCTGCCGCCGCTCCTCCCCGCAGCGCGAATTGCAGAGATCGTGCCTCAGACAGGGAGGCACGATCTTGTCCTGAAGTGATCGCGCCTCAGTGAATCAAGACGCTCGTGTGCAGGTCAGCGACGTGCCACAACGATGTCAACTGGTCCTGACTGACGGAGAGATCGTGGAAATCGCCCGTATGCTGAAACAGCATTTCCAGCGCGGCAAGTCCGTTGGGTGAAAAATCCGGCAGCAAGACGGACGGAGTTGTATGCGAATCAGGCGCGTTGACGTTTGCCGACGAGGTCATGGGGTTTGTCCCGAGATCCGGTCGGAAAACGAAGGAGTCGACGATCGGTCCCGAAGCGGGTGGCACGTCGATTGGGGCACCGCGCGACGGCACGCCGATGATGCCGTCGCCATTGAGGTCCTGATGGAAGCGGGTCTCCGCCGTTTCGAGTGTCGCGCTCGTCCCCGACACCACGCCGCCGTCCGAGACGTAGTTGCCGTTAGCGTCAGTGGTCCAGATTGAATACTGATCGGCGCCGGCGACCTTCCAGGCGACTTCGTAACCACTGGCCGTTCGCTCCGCGCCGATAGGCGAGAACGAACCGAACTGACCGGGAACGACGGCCGCCCCGTGAGACTTCAAGGAAGGACCGGTGCCGCCGGTGACCGGATCGAGGGTGTAGGCACTCCCGGCCAGATCCAGCTTGGTCGAACCAAACGCTTCGATCGTGGTAGGTGCAATGCCGATCCTGCCATCGCCATTGAGGTCCTGGTGAAAGCTGACCTCCGCCGCTTCGAGCACCAATGCTCGTGCCCGACAGCGCGCCCGTGTCCGAGACGTAGTTGCCGTTAGCGTCCGTGTTCCAGACGATGTACTGGTCGATGCCGGCCGCCTTCCAGGCGACTTCGTAACCGCTGGCCGTTTGCTCCGCGCCGATGGGAGCGAGCGCACCAAACTGGCCCGGGAGCACGGCCACTCCGTGATATTTCAGCGAGGGACCGGCGCCGCCGCTGACAGGATCGAGCGAATAGGCGCTGCCCGCCAGATCCAGTCTGGTCGAGCCGAACGCTTCAATCGTGGTAGGTGCAATACCGATCCTGCCATCGCCATTGAGATCCTGGTGGAAGCTGACCTCCGCCGCTTCCAGCACCAAGCTCGTGCCCGACAGCGCACCCGTGTCCGAGACGTAGTTGCCGTTAGCGTCCGTGTTCCAGACGATGTACTGGTCGATGCCGGCCGCCTTCCAGGCGACTTCGTAACCGCTGGCCGTCTGCTCCGCGCCGATGGGAGCGAGCGCACCAAACTGGCCCGGGAGCACGGCCACGCCGTGATATTTCAGCGAGGGACCGGCGCCGCCGCTGACAGGATCGAGCGAATAAGCGCTGCCCGCCAGATCCAGTTTGGTCGAGCCGAACGCTTCAATCGTGGTAGGTGCAATGCCGATCCTGCCATCGCCATTGAGATCCTGGTGGAAGCTGACCTCCGCCGCTTCCAGCACCAAGCTCGTGCCCGACAGCGCACCCGTGTCCGAGACGTAGTTGCCGTTGGCGTCCGTGTTCCAGACGATGTACTGGTCGATGCCGGCCGCCTTCCAGGCGACTTCGTAACCGCTGGCCGTTTGCTCCGCGCCAATGGGTGACAACGAACCGAACTGGCCCACAGTCACGGCGGCGCCGTTGATACTTCAGCGACGGGCCCGGCGCGCCACTGACGGGATCGAGTGATAATTGTTGCCGAACTGGTCCAACCGCGTCGAGCCAAATGCCTCGATATTGGGAGGGCCAATGCGGCCGTCGCCGTTCAGATCCTGTTTGAGAGTGATCTCCGCGGCTGCGACTGCCAAACTGGCACCTGATACGGTACCGCTGCTGGAGAAGAAGTTGCCGGCGCTATCGGTGTTCCAGATTTCATAGAAATCGCTCCCGGCAAACCTCCATGCAACTTCATATCCGGTCGCAGTTTGCTCAGCGCCGATAGGCGCCCACGAAGCCGCCTCGCCCTGAAGACACGGCGCGCCGAAGAGTTTCAGCAAGGGACCGGACGCGGGCCCGCCATTGATCGGATCGAGGTAGTAATAGAGCCCAACCTGATCCAGTCTGGTGGAGCCGGACGTTTCAATCGGCAGGGAGACAATTCGCCCCATTCACGTGAAAACCAAGCGCCTCCAACTGTAGCAGGTCGACGCGCCGAGAGAAACTGGATGGTGTTGAAGAATAGCTTTCGTTGAACGCGTCGTTCGCCCTTGCACGCCTTCATTGAGGAAGTCGCCGGGGTCCGAAGACTGACCGTAGTCAGCCAGCTTGGTAGTCCCTCCGTCCAACGAGAAATAGGATGGAGCGGGGAAATCAAACATCGCCATTGATCAGACGCACGCCGGGGTGCGTAAAGCGAAACAGGTCGAAGATGTGGGGTCGGATCGTTGGGTGCGTCAAGGTTCGAGACGACCGGTACACGACCGAGCACGTGGGTTAGTTCGTGAAGCGCCAAGCCGACAAGCAGGGTCGGATCGATCGACCGCGAAAAGATGGCTTCGCCGTCGGGCAGGTGTTGTTCGCGGCTGACGAGGCCCCAAAGCTTCTCCTGCGCGTGAAGACATCGATATTGGTCTTGTCCCGGGAGCGACGCGGGCAAGGCGTTGCGAAGGTCGGGGGTCGCCTGGACCGTCGCATGGGAGATGAGCTCCGCCCTGACGGTGGAGTAGTACGGAGACGTGTACATCCGTCGGGCACGACAGCCGCGACGCCGGCCAGTCCCGACGTAACGTATTTCCACGTTGACGGTGATCTTGTCCGTGATGACGCCCGCCAGCAGGGTGGCCGCCTGCTCGATGCCGGCCCAAAAGCACTGCGGCGCGTCGTCCACAGCGGCCTCGTCGAACAAGAGGTTGATGGTGATGCCGCCAAGGGTGATCGGCACCGAATGGAAGCCCGTCGACGCAAATGCCTGAGCCGAGATCATGCCCGACATTGACGAGGGCACCGAATTCGACGGCGTCGTCGCCAGAAGAATTCCGGACGGCGCATTCGCTGCGAAGCTGGCCGGCTGAAAGCTGGGCATGAAGCTCGCACCGATCCCGTCGGCGTTCATAGAAAAGGGGGAGCCGTCGGTGTCCGACAGGAGATCTGATAACAGCTTGTGCTTCATGCCGGTTCTTCCTCACGCATGTTTCTTGCTTTTGATTGGACAACACGCACCACATCGAAGTGGCGCGTGCATGGTTCATCGCCGGCCAGGCGTGATCGCCTCGTCGGTCGGCAACGCAATTGAGGTGAAGCCCCGCAATCTTAAGTAGCCGGTTTCGACGCGATGCGCGTCCCCCCAATGGATGACGGATTGGCAGCCGTGGATTCGCGCAGTCGTTCTCCCGACAACGCAAATCGGTTCCGAGCGCTTCAACGTGAAGAGGACATCGGCTTCCGTTTTGCCGTGCTCGATTCAAGTTCCGGACCTTGTCCAGATGCGGGCCGGAAAGATCGCGGCCGCGCTCGGCAAGAGGGCCGACGCAGGTCGGTCTCGGTGAAATCGGCGCCGGCGAGATTAGCGTCGGACAAGTCGGCTCCCGCGAGATCGGCGCGGTTGAGGTTGCAATTCGCCAGATTGGCGTTCCGCAGCTTCGCGAATTTCAGATCGGCGCGCGCGAGATTGGCGCCGCTCAGATCCGCATTGCTGAGATCGGCGGATTTGAGCACGCCACGCATCAGGCCCATCGATTGGTTGCGCATATCGGCGCTCAAATCGGCGCCCGCAAGCTTGGCGCCGACCAGGCTGGCACCGGAAAGATCCGCGGTGACACGAGCGCCGTTCAAATCGGCGCCGTCAAGCCTGGCGCGTTGCATCTGCGTGCCGAGCAGCGACGCCTTTGCGAGCGACGCCTCGGTCAAATCCGCATCGATCAGCCAAGCCTGGTTCAGGATGGCCCGATCGAAGCGCGCGCCTTTCAGGCTAGTCCGGTTGAGCTTTGCGAGGCGAAGATTGCCGCCGGAGAAGTCGAGGCCGAAAGATCGAGGTGCGACAGCCGCTTTCCCTGCAAATCCGCGGGCGTTGGCCCGCGGCGTCTTGAGCGCGCCACCTTGAGAAGCGCATCGACCTCGGCGCGCGTCATCTCCGATGTCGACATGTCCGGACCGTTGAGGTCGAGGTTGCGCAGCATGTCCGCGCCGGCGTCAAGGGATCAACCGCAGCGCCTTCTCGACACAAAGCATTGCGAGACGAAACAGCATGGCGGCTCGGCAATCCAGCCTTAGTGTAGGCAGGATACCCGGCATTGTCTTTTGCGTCTTCGGGTTGGTGCACCGCGTCAACCGTGCTCACGCGGCCGAGGTATCGATCGAGCTGCGTATGACCCGCTGCACCTCCGCATTCGAAAGGAACAGATCGTGGTTGATGATGCCCCAGCCTGCCTCGGAAGCATCGATCACGCGTACCCCGAGCCGCTCGATCGCAGCCTTCTCGGCGGCGCCGACCCTTGTCATTCCGCCGGCCAATCGTCCCGACAACGCCAGTGCGCGATCGTTCGTCGCGGCGATCACCGTGATCTTGCGGGCGAGCGGACCGATGCGCTTGATCGCCGACGAGAACACGTCCATGTCGATGTCCGGCGCGGCGAACACAACTGCGCCGATCCTGTTCGCGACGGTGTCACCATATTCCGCATGGAGCTGACGCAGGCTTTCGAGCGCCAGCATGGTGCCCATGCTGTGCGCGACGATGTGGATGCGGCTGGCGCCCGGGATCGCCACGATGGAATGGAGCACGCGTTCGAACTCGTCGCGGGACCACATCGCGCTGTCGCGGTCGTAGGCGTAGTCGAAGAACCCCGCCTTGGAGGGCCAGGAGAAGACCATCGTCCGGCCGCGGAACTTGATTGCGTCGGAGAGGCGCGCGGCATCGAGCGCTGCCGTCTCGAACGTCTGCTTGAAGCCGTGCACGTAGATCAGGACGTCCAGTCCGCCGGCCTGCGCCAGGAGATCGCTGATCTCGCCCGACGAGATCGGCTCGACGTCATCAAGACGCCAGTCGGCAAGTCCGACCGAGGCGAGGGAGAGGCGGCTGTCATCCGGCGGCACCACCTTGGCCCGTGCGACCGTCATCGCAGAAGCCCGCTCCGGCCCGAACCACGGCTTCGAGCGGGCGCCGTTCACCCGCTTGCGCGTGGTGGCAACGAGTAATGTCGGGTCTACCGAAAACGACGAAGCGTCATAGGACGCGCCCGTGGCTCCCAGGCCGGTGCAGCCGCCGAGCGCGAGCACACTGGTGACGGACGCAAGCCCGCGCAGGACCGCGCGGCGGGACGCAGACTTCATGGTGGAGCAAATGTCGGACGATCACACGGAACCCTTGGGAACATTGCCTGCGCAAGATCAGCCCCAGTCGCTCGGTGAACGACAATGGCGGCGACAAGAGGGCGGGCCGCCTACACCATGGAAGCCGCGTGAGACCGCGGAACTATCCTCACGTCGCGCCCGATCCGCCCGTCACGATCTTCTCGTTCAGCTTCTGGTCGACGGTCTCGACCGTGCGGTCGATCTCGGCATTGGGCACGCCGAGCTGATGCGAGATCAGCTTCACCAGGAGGTCGACCCGCTCGATGAAGGGCGCTCCGCTGGCCACGGCGCGCGCCGCCGACGAGGGCTTGAGCAGGCTCTGCGCCGCCTTGGCGTATTTCTCGAACGGCACCTGATCCTGCGGATCGGCGCCGAGACGCCGCGCGATCGTGTCGACATGATCATAGATCGCCTGCGAGAGCTCCAGATCGTCGTGCACGGCGTCGCGGATCGATTGCGGCTCGTACTGCGTGATGCAGCGGTAATTGCCGGTCAGCAGCATCGACCATTTGGCGAGCGGCACGAACAGGGAATCGAACACCTTCAGCTTCACCGGAACGTCGTGGCCGTCCAGCGTCACCGCGTCGATGTCCGCTTCAAGCTCGCGAAGCACCTTGTTGTGCCGCTCGTCTTCAAATATCGCCGCCTTGAAATTCGTCGGCAGGCCGACATGAAGCACGTTCGCCGCCTCCTCCGGCGGGCGGAAGGCCTGCGGGTCCGGCGAGCAGAGCGTCACCAGTCCCGGCTTGAACCGCTCCCACACCTGGGCGTTGGTGTAGGCCTCCTCCAGGTCCATGTCCTTGAGCGCCGGGATCCGCTTGAGATAGGGTAACGGCGGCATGTTCATGATCGAAAGACAGGGCAGCCCGGCCGCCGCGATCTTGACCATCAGCACCCGGACCGTGTGGTTGGCGTATTGCGGTTCCTGCATCGCAAGACCGACCAAGTCGAAGCGGGACACGTCGACATCGGCCGGCGTGACCGCATCGAGCTTCCCCGGCAGGTCGCGCGAGAAGATCGCGCGGTGCACCGCCTCGTCGCGCAGCTTGATGCGAACTTCGGTGCCGTTGCGATTGATGAGCGCCGCCGTCTTGTTGCGGCACACCAGGGTCACGTTGTGACCCGCCATCAAGAGCTTGGTCCCCAGCAACGAGCCATACGAGGCCCCAAGGATCAGAATGTTGCGCGCCATGCTCCCTCTTCCATCATGCCAGAACCTGCTAGAGCGGGATAATCGTCATCCCGATCTAGCCTTTTGTTTGAGCATGATCTTTTCGGAAAACCGCTACACGCTTTTCCGGATCATGCTCTAGCCGCTCACTCAAACGAAACCCGGCAATCCATCTGGAATTGCCGGGTTTCGGTTCGATCTTGGTTGCGGGGATAGGATTTGAACCTATGACCTTCAGGTTATGAGCCTGACGAGCTACCGGGCTGCTCCACCCCGCGATAAGCCATTGCGCGCCTTGGGAGAAAGCTCCTTCACGAAACGGGGATGAGCCAACGCGGCAGCCGCGCCGATCTTCCGTTCCAAAAGGCTTCCTGAGAAGGCATCCCGCGGCGAGAGCCGGCGGGTGCGAGCGGTATGTACCAACGCAGGTCCGCTTTGGGAAGGGTTTTGGTACCCTTTTTTCGTTTTTGTGACAGGCAAAACCAGCCAAAAGTGGCCGGAAATCGCAGCCTCTTGCCAGAAGTTCCGATAAGGAGGAGCCTTCAGGCGGCCACCAGCCAAAACATCGCTTTGTTTGGGCATGATCCTACCGGAAGGCCGCTTCGCGCCTTTCCGGATCATGCCCTCCAGAAACGGGGAAATGCCATGGACCAGCCCCTGAAAACCCCTGCGCTTTCCGCTCTCGACAACGCCTTCCATGCCCAGTTCGACGCCTCGCGCGCCGATCCCTTGCCGAGCTGCGATGTCCGGATCGACCGGCTGCGGCGGCTCCGCGCCGCGATCGAGGAGAACGAGGCCCGCCTCGAGCAGGCGATCTCGGCCGATTTCGGCCACCGCGCCGCCATCGAGACCACCATCGCCGAGACGCTATTTCTCTATGTCGAGATCAAGCACGCGACCAAGCATCTGAAGAAATGGATGGCGCCGCGGCGTATCCACACCGCGCTGCAATTCATGCCGGGCAAGAACCGGCTGATCCCGCAGCCGCTCGGCGTCGTCGGCATCATCGCGCCCTGGAATTATCCGCTGCAGCTCACGCTCGCGCCCGCGATCGGCGCGATCGCCGCCGGCAACCGGGTGATGGTCAAGCCGGCCGAACTGACGCCGCGCTTCTCGGCGCTCTTGAAGGAAGTGATCGCGCAAAAATTCGATGCCACCGAGCTGCTCGTCACCGGCATCGAGGACGAGGTGGCGAAAGCGTTCCCGACGCTGCCCTTCGATCATCTGATCTTCACCGGCTCAACACGTGTGGGCCGCATCGTCGCCGAGGCTGCGGGGCGCAATTTGACGCCGGTGACGCTCGAGCTCGGCGGCAAGTCGCCCGCGATCGTCGACCGCACCGCCGACCTCAACGAGGCCGCCGAGCGCATCGGCTACGCAAAACTGCTCAATGCGGGACAAACCTGCATCGCGCCGGATTACGCGCTGGTGCCGGAAGAATCCGTGCAGGCCTTTGCCGAGAAGGTGCGCATGCACATGCGCCGGATGTTCGGTACCGAGCCGAACAACAAGGACTACACCGCCATCATCTCCGACCGGCATTTTGCAAGGCTGGAGAGCCTCGTCGCCGACGCCGCGGCCAAGGGCGCGAAAATCCTGCAGCCGGCGCAGGCGGACGATCCGAACTGGAAGGCAAAGCGCAAGTTCCCGCCGACGATCGTGGTCGGCGCGACGGCGGAGATGGGCCTGATGCAGGAGGAGATCTTTGGACCCGTGCTGCCGGTGATGGGCTATCACGACGCGAAGGAGCCGATCGCCTTCATCAACAAGCACGACCGGCCGCTCGCGCTCTACTGGTTCGGCCGCGACAACGCCACGCGTGACGCGGTGCTGACGCAAACGGTTTCGGGCGGCGTCACCATCAATGACTGCCTGTTCCATTTCACTCAGATCAACCAGCCGATGGGCGGCGTCGGCGCGTCCGGCAGCGGCGCCTATCACGGCGAATGGGGGTTCAACACGCTGAGCAAGCTGAAGCCGGTGTTCTACCGCTCGGTGCTCAACCGCATGGCCGATCTCTATCCGCCCTATGGCGGCAAGATCGCGCGGCTGGAGAAGATGCTGCGGTTCATGTCGTAATCACAACAACAGTCATTTCGGGACGGTCCGAAAGACCGGACCCGGAATCTCGAGATTCCGGGTTCGATGCCGGCGCATCGCCCCGGAATGACAAAAAAATTCCGGGGGGACACATTCGTGAGTGATGAATTCGATTTCGTGGTGGTGGGCGCAGGCTCGGGCGGCTGCGCGGTGGCGGGACGGCTGTCGGAGGATCCCGCGACCTCGGTCGCGCTGCTCGATGCCGGCGGCAAAAACGACAATTGGGTGGTGACGACGCCGTTCGCGCTGATCCTGATGGTCGCGGGCAAGGTCAACAACTGGGCGTTCGAGACCGTGCCGCAGAAGGGCCTCAACGGCCGCATCGGCTATCAGCCGCGCGGCAAGGGGCTCGGCGGCTCGTCCGCTATCAACGCCATGGTCTATATCCGCGGCCATCGCTGGGACTACGACCACTGGGCCTCGCTCGGCAATGCCGGCTGGGGCTACGCCGACGTGCTGCCCTATTTCAAGCGCTCGGAAAACAACGCCGATTTCGGCGGCGAATATCACGGACAAAGCGGCCCGCTCCGCGTCAACAAATTGCGCACGGGCAATCCGGTGCAGCAGACCTTCTTGCAGGCCGCAGGCGAAGCGCAATTCCGCATCCGCGAGGATTTCAATGCCGAAGATCATGAAGGTCTCGGCATCTACCAGGTGACGCAGGAGAACGGCGAACGCTGGAGCGCGGCGCGGGCCTATGTGCATCCGCATATGAACAACCGCGCCAATCTGCGCGTCGAAACCCTGGCGCGCGCGACGCGCATCCTGTTCGAGGGCAAACGCGCGGTCGGCGTGGAATACGTCCAGGGCAAGGAGAAGAAAACGATCCGCGCGCGGCGCGAGGTGATCCTGTCCTCCGGCGCGTTCCAGTCGCCGCAGCTTCTGATGCTTTCCGGCGTCGGCGACAGCGCGGCACTATCAAAGCACGGCATTGCGAGCGTGCATCATCTGCCCGGTGTCGGCCAGAATCTGCAGGACCATCCGGATTTCATTTTCGGCTACATGTCCGACAGCCCGAATTTCTTCGGCACATCGCTCAAAGGCCTGCCGCGGCTGTTCCGCGGCATCGCGCAATATCGAAAGGAGAGGCGCGGGCCGATCACCACGAATTTCGCCGAATGCGGCGGCTTCCTGAAGACGCGGCCCGGCCTCGACATCCCCGATATCCAGTTGCATTTCGGCATGGCCATGGTCGACGATCACGGCCGCAAGCGCCATCGCGGCACCGGCTTCTCCTGCCACGTCTGCCTGCTCAGGCCGAAGAGCCGCGGCAGCGTCAGCCTCGGCTCCGCCGATCCGCTCGCCGCGCCCTTGATCGATCCGAATTTCCTCGGCGAGGACGCCGATCTCGAGGCGATGGTCGCGGGCTTCAAGACCACGCGGCGGCTGATGGAGACACCGGCGCTGCGGAGCTTGCAGACCAAGGACATGTTCACCTCGGACGTGAAGACCGACGACGATATCAGGAAGCTGATGCGCGCGCGGGTCGACACGGTCTATCATCCCGTCGGCAGCTGCAAGATGGGCAACGACGCGAATGCCGTGGTCGATCCGAAACTGAAGGTGCATGGCCTCGACGGCCTTCGCATCGTCGACGCCTCGATCATGCCGACCTTGATCGGCGGCAACACCAATGCTCCGACCATCATGATCGGCGAGAAGGCGGCGGACATGATCAGGGGAGAGATGAGGGCCTAGGCGCGTCATGCCCGGGCGAGCCGCCTTCGCTAAAAAGCTGCGGCGAGCCCTGAACCCCGGGCATCCACGAGCGACCTACCCTAGTCGTACTATCAGAGACGTGGATGGCCGGAACACCCCGGCCGTGACGAGAACTGTGCGTGACGCACAGCGCCTCAATGCCCCATCGGGTTATAACCGCCGGAACCCATCGGTTGGTAGCCGCCGGAGCGGGTGACGGTGGTGGTGTAGGTCGAGCCGTTCGGGCCACCGGAGGCCCTGGTGGTGGTCGCCGAAACACCGTTCCCCGTGGTCGTCACCGACTGCTTGTCGGGGCTGACGGTGGTCGTATAGGTCTGCGCCTGTGCGGCACTCGCCGCCAACAGCAATCCCAGGCAAACGAAAGCTCTCATGTGAAGCCTCTCGTAACGTTTCAATGTGAGGTTGAGTAGCAGAGGCCTTTTGAGAAAGGTTTTCCGGATTGGTTCAAATGCAATGTGACAGCGCAATCGGGCTGCGCGCGAGCGAATTGCCTGCTTAAACCTCGAGATGCGCCGGTTATGAGGATAATTTCTTTACCGGCGCCCGGATAATTCTGACTTGGCGAAGTCCTGCGATGCGCGCTTCATCGACACGGACCATTTTAGCGATCGGGAACCCTGCGCAGAAGGCGCGGTCAGCCGAAGGGGCACGTCCAATGAACATGTTCGACCTCGCCGTCATGATCGGGCTGGTTGTCGCCATCTTCAGCGGTTTCGCGACCGGTCTGGTGCGCAGCGCCATCACCATCCTGGCGTATCTGCTTGCGATGCCGATCGCGGTGGGGGTGATGTCCTACGTCCCGCCGCTCGATGAGCAATACGCGTCTCCCCTTGGCCATAACACGGGGTTCTTCATCGGCGCGTTTCTCATCACCGGCATGGCGCTCGGAAAGTTCGCGCGCATGGCGGTGGACGATGCCGTCGGAGACGATCCGGGGATCGCCGACCGCCTCGCGGGCGGCGCGCTGGGCGCGGTGCGCGTCGGACTCGTCGCGACCTCGATCGTGCTGGTGTTCGACCAGCTCATTCCCGCCGGCCAGCAGCCCGCTTTCCTGAAGGGATCGCAGTTGCGGCCGGTCTTCGCCGACATCGGCCAAAGAGGCTTCCGCTCGCTGCCGCCGGAAGTCGCCGCCACCATCGACCGCCTGAAGCGCGAACGGCATATCTAGGGTCCGCACCCATCCTGTTATGCATTTTGGTGAGGCGCGAGTGCCGCCGATTTGAAGTTCCTGCCGCGTTTGCCGCGAGTCCGAACAGGAACTTCAAATCGAAAGCGGCACTCGTATCATTAGGTTTGGCTAGTGACCACTTTCTGAAGTTCGTACAGAGGCTCTCCAACGGTCGACGAACTTCAGAAAGTGGGCGCTAGCACCCTTACCAAAACGATCCCGGCTGGCTAAAGTCCGCCCGCAAAACTATCCGCGACATCAGGGAGTGAAACTGTGGATCTGGGCATCAAGGGCCGCCGCGCCATCGTCTGCGCATCGAGCAAGGGTCTGGGACGCGCCTGCGCGATGGCGCTGGCCAATGAAGGCGTGCATGTCGTGCTGACCGCGCGCGGCGCCGAGGCGTTGAAGAAGACGGCCGATGAAATCCGAAAAGCCAACCCCGGCGTCACCGTCACCGAGATTCCCGGCGACATCACCACGCCCGCGGGCCGCGAAGCCGTGCTGAAGGCCTGCCCCGATCCGGACATCCTGATCAACAATGCCGGCGGGCCCCCGCCCGGCGATTTCCGCAACTGGACCCGCGACGACTGGATCAAGGCGATCGACGCCAACATGTTGACGCCGATCGAGCTGATCAAGTCGACCGTCGACGGCATGATGTCGCGAAAATTCGGCCGGATCGTCAACATCACCTCGGCGGCGGTGAAGGCGCCGATCGAGATCCTCGGCCTCTCCAACGGCGCGCGCGCCGGCCTCACCGGCTTCATCGCCGGCCTGTCGCGCAAGACCGTGATCAACAATGTCACCATCAACGGCCTGTTGCCGGGCCCGTTCGACACCGACCGCCTGCGCTCGACCGGCGTGGCGGAAGCGCAGAAGCGCGGCATGCCGGTGGATGCGATCATGGCCGAGCGTGCAAAACTCAATCCCGCGGGCCGCTTCGGCGATCCCGAGGAATTCGGCTACGCCTGCGCGTTCCTGTGCGGCGCGCATGCCGGCTACATCACCGGCCAGAATCTGCTGCTCGACGGCGGCGCGTTCCCGGGCACGCTGTAAGCCGATGAAAGCCGTCTGGTACGAGCGCTGCGGACCGGCGACGGAGGTGCTCAACTTCGGTGAGCAACCGACGCCGGCAGCCGGTCCCGGCGAGGTGCGGATCCGGCTCGAGGCCTCCGGCGTCAACCCGGCCGATGTCGGCCGCCGCGCCGGCCATTATCGCGGGCTTGAATTTCCGCTGATCATTCCAAACAGCGACGGCGCCGGGATCGTCGACCAGGCAGGCCCCGGCGTGACGCGGCTCGAGGCCGGCCAGCGCGTCTGGCTGTTCAACGGCCAGCGCAACGGCCGCGCCCTCGGCACCGCGGCGGAATATATCGCGCTCGCCGAACCGCTCGTGACGCCGCTGCCGGACCAATTGTCGTTCGCGCAAGGAGCAACGCTTGGCATCCCCGCGATGACGGCGTGGTGCTCTCTCTTCGCGGACGGACCGATCGTGGGCAAGACCGTGCTCGTCACCGGCGGCGCCGGCGCGGTCGGGCACTATGCGGTGCAACTCGCGAAATGGGGCGGCGCAAAGGTGATCGCGACCGTGAGCTCGGCCGCAAAAGCCGAGCAGGCGCGGCTCGCCGGCGCCGACCTCGTGGTGAATTACAAGACGGAGGACGTGGTCGCGAAGGCGCTCGATTTCACCGGCAAACGCGGCGTCGATCATCTCGCCGATGTCGATTTCGGCGGCAATATCGCGACCAGCCTGAAACTGATGGCGCTCAATTCGACGATCGCCGTCTATGCCACCAACGGCAACCGCACGCCTGTCGTGCCGATGCGAGAATTGATGGAGAAATGCATCAATTTGCGCACGCTGGTGCTGTTCGCGCTGCCATGGCCACTGCTGTCGACCGCGCAAGCCGATATCACGAAATGGCTCATGGCGGGACCAAGGCTCCACAACATCGCCGGCCAATACGCGCTGTCGGATACAGCGCAGGCGCATCTCGCCGTCGAGAAAGGCGACAAGCTCGGCACCGTCGTCGTCGATTGCACGCGATAGAACAAAAACAAGCGGGGGAAGCGGAATGCACTGGAAGGTCGGCAAGGTCAAAATCACCAAGGTCGTCGAGCTCGAGACCGTGGGCTCCACGCGCTTCATCCTGCCGCTCGCCACCAACGAGGAAATCCGGAAGCTGCCCTGGCTGATCCCGCATTTCGCCAACGAGGAGGGCCGGCTGAAAATGTCGATCCACTCCCTGATCGTGGAAACGCCCACGCACCGCATCGTGGTCGACACCGGGCTCGGCAACGACAAGCAGGGCCGCAACGTGCCGACCTGGAACAACCGCAACGACCCGTTTCTGGAAAAGCTTACCGCCGCCGGCTTTCCGCCGGACAGCATCGACACCGTGCTCTGCACGCATCTGCATGTCGACCATGTCGGCTGGAACACGAAACTCGCCGGCGGCAAATGGGAGCCGACGTTTGCCAGCGCGCGCTATGTGTTCGGCAAGACCGAGTATGAATATTGGCGCGATCACTCTGTCGAGCCCGCGCATATCGCCGTGTTCAACGATTCCGTGAAGCCGATCATGGACGCCGGCAAGGCCGAGCTGATCGCAAGCGACGCCAAGCTGACCGACGAGATCACCATGATCCCGACCCCCGGCCACAGCCCGGGCCATATGAGCATCCATATAAAGTCCGACGGCGAGGAAGGCCTGCTGACCGGGGACGTCGCCCACCACCCCTGCCAGATGGCGCATCTGGACTGGTCGTCGACCGCGGATTCCGACCCCCAACAGTCCGTGAAGGCGCGGCGCGAGCTGTTCTCGCGCTTTGCCGATACGCCGACACTGGTGATCGGCGGACACTACAATCCCGGCCATATCAAGCGCGACGGCGGGGCCTTCAAATTCATCGCGCTGGGGTAGTAATTGACCCTCATGGTGAGGAGCCGCACAGTGGCGTCTCCGGACGATGCTTCGCATCGCCGGGAAAACCATGAGGCCCCGGTGTGGCCTCATCCTTCGAGACGCCCGCCAAGGCGGGCTCCGCAGGATGAGGGGCTGCAATGCAAGGCCAGTCGGCAGTTGAATTTCCCCGCTGCCTGTTCCATGAAGTTTCCCAAGTAAAAGTCGAGCTAAAATCCAAGCTTTCCAAGGGAGTGATACAAAATGAAGCTTGTTCGCTATGGCAATAAGGGTGCGGAAAAGCCCGGTCTGATCGATAAATCCGGCCAGCTGCGCGACCTCTCGGGTCACATCAAGGACCTCGACGGCGCGGCCTATTCGCCGGCTTCCCTGAAGAAGCTCGCCGGCATCGACCCGGTCTCCCTCCCCGCCGTCTCGGGCAAGCCGCGGCTCGGCGCCCCCGTCACCGGCATGTCCAAATTCGTCGCCATCGGCCTGAACTATGTCGATCACGCCAAGGAAACCGGCGCGCCGATCCCGACCGAGCCGATCTTCTTCCTGAAGGCCAACACCGCCTTGTCCGGCCCCAACGACCCGGTCGAGAAGCCGCGCGGCTCGACCAAGCTCGACTGGGAAGTCGAGATCGCGGCCATCATCGGCACACGGGCGAAATACGTGTCGGAAGCCGACGCGCTGAACCATGTCGCCGGCTACTGCGTATGCAACGACGTCTCCGAGCGCAATTTCCAGATCGAGCGCCTCGGCCAGTGGACCAAGGGCAAGTCGCATGACACGTTCGGCCCGGTCGGCCCCTGGCTCGTCACCCGGGACGAGATCGCCGACGTGCAGAAGCTCGGGCTGTGGCTCGACGTCAACGGCAAGCGCCGCCAGACCGGCAGCACCTCGACCATGATCTTCCCGATGGCGAAGTGCATTTCCTATGTCTCGCAGTTCCTGACGCTCGAGCCCGGCGACATCATCACCACGGGCACGCCGCCCGGTGTCGGCACCGGCATGAAGCCGCCGACCTTCCTCAATGTCGGCGACGTCGTGACGCTGGGCATCGACGGCCTTGGCGAGCAGCGCCAGGAGATCGTCGCGGCGTGAACTGACGCTCGCCAATCATTCCACCGTCATTGCGAGCGAAGCGAAGCAATCCAGGGCCACGCAACGGCTGGATTGCTTCGTCGCTTCGCTCCTCGCAATGACGAACGAAATTACGTTTGAGCATTGCTGAGGGCACGCCATGAAACTTACCTTCTCCCCGGCCTCGCCGTTCGCGCGCAAGGTCCGCATCGCCGCGATCGAGCTCGCCCTGATCGACAAGATCGAACTGGTGCCGGCGAGCGTAGCGCCGGGCACGGCCAATGACGAATATCAGCGCATCTCGCCGCTGAAGAAACTGCCGGTGCTGATCCTGGGCAACGGCGACGTCATTCTCGATTCCTATGTCATCGTCGAATATCTCAACGAGATCGCCGGCGGCTCGCTGATCCCCGACTACGGCCCCAACCGCTGGAAGGTGAAGAGCGACCACTCGCTCCTTCAAGGCATGCTCGACGCCATGCTGCTGTGCCGCTACGAGGCCATGGTGCGGCCGAAAGAATTGAACTGGAAGGCATGGTCCGACGACCACTGGAACCGGGCCTGGAGCGGCATGGCGCGCTTCGAGGCGCGCGACGACGTCCTGAACGGCCCGCTCACCATCGCGCAGGTCGGCCTCGTTTGCGTGCTCGGCTACGCCGACTTCCGCTTCGCCGATTGCGGCTGGCGCAAGGCTTATCCGAAGCTCGACAAGTTCAACCAGAAAATGCTGGAGCGGCCTTCCGTGAAAATCTCGGTGCCGCCAGCCGCGTAAAACAAGTGCAGGAGCGCGTGCGATGAGTCTGAAGTTTTCCGTTGGCGACCTCACCATCCACCGCATTATCGAGCAGGAAACCACCTTCCTGCAGGCGCAGGACATGCTGCCGGGCCTGACGCCGGAGCTGCTCGCCGAAAACCGCGGATGGATGCAGAAGGCCGGCGCGATCGACGACAAGGACACGCTGATCCTGTGCTTCCAGTCCTACATCGTCAAAACACCGCATCACACCATCCTGATCGACAGCTGCATCGGCAACGACAAGCCGCGGCCGCTGCGTCCGAAATGGAACATGAAGGCGGACGACACGTTTATGCGGGCGCTGAAGGCCGCGGGCTTCTCGGTTGGCGACATCGATTTCGTGATGTGCACCCACCTGCATGTCGACCATGTCGGCTGGAACACGCGGCTGGAGAACGGCCGCTGGGTGCCGACCTTCCCGAAGGCGCGCTATCTGTTCGCCAAGGGTGAGTTCGACTACTGGACCGAGCAGAACGCCAAGGCCGAGGTGCCGCCCTTTGCCGACAGTGTGCTGCCGGTGGTCGAGGCGAAGCAATCGCAAATCGTGACCAACGATTTTGCGCTCGGCGATCATGGGCGCATCCTGCCGACTCCGGGCCACACGCCCGGCCATGTCGCCTTCACCTTCGGCAAGGCCAGGGACGACGTGGTGTTCGCCGGCGACCTCATGCACACGCCGCTGCAGACGCACTATCCCGAGCTGTCGCCGAAATTCGACGTCGATCCGAAACAGGCGGCCGTGACGCGCCGCAGCTTCCTGGAGCGCTTTTGCGACACCGGCACGCTGTGTTGTACCGCGCATTTCCCCTCGCCCTCGTCGGGCAAGATCAGACGCAAGGGCAACGGGTTTAGCTGCGAGATGGTGTGACATCACTTCTCCCCCGCAGGCGGGTAGAAGGTCGCGGCCATGTTGCGCTCAAATCCGTAGCGCGGCGAAGGTAACGAGGACAAGGCCGCCGCCTCGCGGTAGAGCGACGGCAAGTCGACGATAACCCGCGACCTTCTCTTTTTTGAAGATCATCGAGGCGCGTCGAAATCGCGAGCCGTCGATCTGGATCAGCAGCAAAGCACCGAGTGACGGTTCCAATACCATTAAGGGTGCACAGCGCCTTCCTCACGCCACAGTTGAAAAAGCGGCTGTTGCCTTGAGGTTACGGGGAGCCGACAGACTCAGTGTTAGGCTTTGTAACTGGCGCGGGAATTGGGGACAGTCTTCAGGTCGGAGGGACATCAATGAAACTTTGGGTGGGCATCGTTGGGTTGGCGGCACTGGGAATGGCGGGCTCCGCTTCGGCTGCCGATATGGCCGTCAAGGCACCGCCACCGGCCCCGCTTCCGGTGATCTATAATTGGACCGGCTTCTACATCGGCGGCAACGGCGGCTGGGGCAGCAGCCACAATTGCTGGAGTTTCGTAACACTCGCCGGGCCGGTGTTTGGCGACGGCTGTCGCGATCGTTCCGGAGGCGTGCTGGGTGGGCAAATCGGTTATCGCTGGCAAGCCAATCAGTTTGTATTCGGATTGGAAGCACAAGGCGATTGGGCCGACCTCAGCAACACGCGTGTCAGCTTGTTCAACCCGGCACTCTCAACCCGGGTGAAGACTGACGGCATCGGCCTTTTCACGGGTCAAATCGGTTGGGCGGCGTGGAGTGCGGCGCTGTTCTACCTCAAGGGCGGTGCGGCCGTAACCAGCAACAGCTTCACCATATTGGACACCGTCACCGGGGCCGGTCTGGTTTCATCGAGTGCGACGCGCTGGGGCGGCACCTTGGGTGTCGGCTTTGAGTATGGCTTTGCACCGAACTGGTCGGTCGGTGTTGAATACGACCATTTGTGGATGGGGACTTCAAACAACTCCTTCACCTCGACCGATCCGCGCCTTGTAGGCGTACTCAACAACCGGATCAGCCAGGATGTGGACATGCTCACGCTGCGGGTGAACTACCGTTTCGGCTGGGGTGCCGCGCCGATCGCGGCCCGCTACTGACATTCTCCCCGCCTATGGCGAACTTGGCCCCGGCATCGTCCGGGGCCTTTTGTTGCGCTGGAGAGCCGTTAACCTTTTATCCAGAGGCGGATGAAGAGTCGCGCACTGGCACGCAGCCCACGTCAATCAAACAGGCCCGGCGTGTGGTTCACCACCGCGCCCTCGATCGCAAGCATCTTCAGTTTCGTCGACACCCCGCCTCTGGCGGAGAAGCCGCCCGGCTTGTTGCCGGCCGCGAGCACGCGGTGGCAGGGCACCACGATCGGGCACGGGTTGCGCCCGAGCGCCTGGCCGACGTCGCGCGACAGCTCCACGCCGCCGAGTTTCTTGGCAATATCGCCATAGGTCATGGTCTTGCCCGGCGGGATGGACCGAGCGATGTCGTAGACGCCGCGGTTGAACTCCGGCACGCCGTCGAGATCGAGCGGAACGTCGGTGAGATCGTCGGGCTTGCCGGCGAGCAGGGCTACGATGCGATCAATCGTGGTCTGCACCTCGGCGGTCGGCGCGGTCTCGGCGATGTCGCCGCGGCGCTGGCGGATGCGGGCGCGGGTCTTGTCCTCGTCGCCCATCGGAAGCTGCATCCCGTTGATGCCGCGCGGACCCCACTCGATGCCGCAGGCGCCGATCGCGGTATCGAACAGGCAAAAATGCTGGTCGGTCATGGCTGTCTCCTGAATCAATGACCCAAGTTGGTCTTGATGCGGAATCTAGGCTTGGAAATAGTTGCGATCCACCCGGATTCCGGGAATCTTGCACAGCTGGTTCCCGTCGCTTTTCGCCCCTTTCCCGAGCCCAAATGCTGACCCTTCGAGTCAACGGTTACGACATGGCCTATCTCGACGTGGGCCAGTCCAAAGGCGGCCCGCCGCTGGTCTGCGTGCATGGTTCGCTCAATGATTTCCGCATCTGGGGGTGTGTGATCGGGCCGCTGTCGAAGCAGCACCGGCTGATCTGCGTCAGCCTGCGGCACTTCTTTCCCGAACAATGGAACGGAATCGGCAACACCTATTCGATCGCGCAGCATGTCGACGACGTCATCGCCTTCATCGAGAAGCTGAACACCGGGCCCGTCGACCTCATGGGCCATTCCCGCGGCGGGCATATTTCCTTCCGCGTCGCGCAGCGGCGGCCCGATTTGCTGCGCAAGCTGATCCTGGCCGAGCCCGGCGGCGAGCTCGATGCCTCGCTCGACCCCGACTACAAGGATGGTCCCTCGCCGCTGCTGGCGCGGTTCACGACGGCGGCGGAGAAGATCGCCAGCGGCGATGTCGCAGGCGGGCTCGAATTCTTCGTGGATACGCTCGAGGGTCCCGGCCGCTGGCAGCGGCTGCCGCCGCTGATGAAGCAACCCTTGATCGACAATGCCTATACCCTGATCGGACAGGTCCGGGACGACCGCCCGGGATTTTCGAAATCGGACGCGGAATCGATCGGGATGCCGACGCTGTTCATCGGCGGCGCGAAGACCAAGGGCCTGCTGCCGAAGGTACTGCACACCTTGGCGGCGCACGTTCCCAATTCGCGGACGGCGATGATCCCCAACACCACGCATCCGATGTTCGAGCAGGCGCCGCAGGCATTTTCCGAGATCGTGCTGAGTTTCCTCGCGGACTGACCGTGCCCAAACAAGCGTGCAGCAGTCAGGATTGCGTCAAGGCGGCTGTCGACGTCGCCCGCGATGCGATGCGTCGAGTCTGAAAGATGAGAATCCCGACGCAGACGATTTCGATGGCGATCGAGAAGATCGACACCAGCGATGTCGTGGAAAATTCCGTCCCGCGAAGCCTGAGCGCCGTCAGCACCGCATCGCTCACGACCGAGACGATCAGCGCCGCCGTGGCGGCGCGGCAGATCAGAAAGAAGCGGCGAAGCTGGCTGCGATAGGCCGGATCGAACGCTCCCGGGATTTTGCGGCTCTGGATGTAAACCCAGCCGCCGAGCCCGATGACCACCGATAGCAGGAAGGCGTAGCGGTCGATCAGCACCACCGGAACACTGATCGCCCGGACGTCGTCGCTGACGGCCGACTGCATGGCGGCATACCAGGCCACGCGGGCTTTCATGGCGATGAAGACACCGGCGATGACGAGAATTGCGACGAGAGCGGCGCGCCTGCTGTGCCTGGCCAGCGAGAGCACCGCGAATTCGGCGGCGATGGCGCGGGGATCGCCGAAACGCGCGGTGGCGCGGCGTTGGCTCTCGTAGGTGTTTCCCGCCGGATCGGCCGCGACCGCTTCCCAAAGATGATCCTCGACTTCCCGCCGCACGCAACGCGACAGGGATCGGTCGAAGTCGAGTTCGCGCGCCAGCGATTCGAGATAATCCGGGATCATGCCGGGTTCTCGCGTGGCCGGGCTCCGCCGAGCAGGCCGCCGATGGCATCCGAGAATTGTTTCCAGATCGCGCGCCGCTCGGCGAGCGCGCGCGTGCCGGCTTTGGTCAGCGTGTAGACCCGCCGCCGCCGGCCGGAGTCGGCCGTGGTCCAGCGGCTGCCGAGCAGGCCGGCCTGTTCGAGCCGATGCAGCGCCGGGTAGATCGTACCTTCGGGCAGGTCGAACGCCCCGCCGCTGCGCTGCTTGATTTCCTCGATCACCGCGTAGCCATGCGCCGAGCCCGCCCCCGCCAGCGCGGCGAGCACGATCATGTCGAGGTGCCCCTTCAGCATTTCGCCTTCCATACATCGGATTACTAGGCTTTGATGCCCAACCCGTCAAGCCGCGCGCGGACGGCTACTTGCCGCGCGGCACGAAGACCTGGCCGTTGACGCCAAAGCCTCCCTCCGCAGTCTCGATGATCTGCACGAAGGAGAGCCGGGCGGGCCCCGGCGCCAGCTTTATCGCGTTGAAGACGACGTCGGTGATGCCCTTGATCATGGCAGCCTTCTGCTCAAGGGTCAGCACGCCGACGGGAACCTGAAGCTCTACCAGCGGCGCACCGAAGCTGGCCGAAGGAGCGGTATCGGCGAGAGCGGACGAAATGCCGGCCGCAGCGCCGGCTGCAGCCGCCGCGCTCATCAGCACGGCCCGTCGGTCCATTCCGGCGCTCTCGAGCGCGTTCACGTCTTCGCTTGCTCTGTCGATCATGGTGATGGTCCGATCTCGCGATGGCTTGAGGGGTTGTGATCAGGTTCGAGGCGTATAGACGTTGCCGGTCACGCCCCAATCGCGCGCCGGAATTTCGTTGATCAGCACATAGGTCGGCGAGTCCGCCGGCCTTTTTTCCACGCCAACGATGACATCGTGAATCCCCCTGACGATGTCTCGCCGCTGCTCCGGCGTGAGAACGCCCTCTGGCACATAGACCTTGGCGACCGGCATATGAGGCTCCCTGCTCTCGTTGATACCTAGTTATACTATACCTTGTATTACTAGGTGTCAAATGCGGATATGCCGCATGCGGCATTCGACCTCCCCGCGGGAGTGAGTATAGTGACCGCCCCTCCCTCGCTCGGCTTCCGGAAAACCTTGCATGCAAACCATTCGCGTCAATGGCTACGACATGGCTTATCTCGAGGTCGGGGAAGGCCCGCCACTGGTCTGCGTGCATGGCACGCTCGGCGATTTCCGCACCTGGTATGCCGTGCTCGGGCCGCTGTCGAAAAAGCACCGCGTGATCGCCGTCAGTCTGCGGCACTTCTTTCCCGAGCATTGGGACGGCGTCGGCGACGACTACCGCATGGCGCAGCATGTCAATGACGTGATCGCCTTCATCGAGCAGATCAATCCAAAACCGGTGGACCTGATGGGCCATTCGCGCGGCGGGCACATCTCTTTCCGGGTCGCGCAGCAGCGCCCTGATTTATTGCGCAAGGTGGTGCTGGCCGAGCCTGGCGGCGATTTCGACGCCACGCTCGATCCAACGATCAAGCCCGGCGCGCCGTCGGCGCTGGCTGCACGCGTGCTCCTCTCCGTCAACAAGGTCCGCGAAGGCGACATCGAGGGCGCTCTGCAGAATTTCGTCGACGGCATCGACGGCGAAGGCGCCTGGCGGCGGCTGCCGGCCGCGGCCAAGCAGCAGCTTCGCGACAACATCACCACCCTGCTCGGCCAGGTGCATGAAGCGCGCAAGCCCTACAGCAAGGCCGACGTGGAGGCGATCAAGACGCCGACCCTCCTGCTTGGCGGCGCCGACACCACCGGCTCGCTCTCGACGATGTGGCGCGAGATGGCCAGGCACATCGTAGGCGCGAAAACGGCAGAAATCCCCGGCGCGCGCCACTGGATGTTCGAGCACGACCCGGCAGGATTTTGCCGGGCCGTGACGGAGTTCCTGGCGAGCTAGCCTTTCCACACGCCGACCGGCTGGCGCACGGCGACGTTGAGACGGTTCCAGACATTGATGGCGGAGATCGCGAGCAGGAGGTTGGCGAGCTCCGTCTCATCATAATGCTTCGCCGCTTCGTCCCAGATCTCATCCGGCACCGGATCGGCGCGGTCGCTCAGCCGCGTCAATGCCTCCGTCAGCGCCAAGGCCGAGCGTTCGGCGTCGGTGAAATAGGGCGTGTCGCGCCAGGCCGCGACCGTGAACAGCCGCTCGTCGGTTTCACCGGCCTTGCGCGCGATCTTCGGATGCATGTCGACACAGACGCTGCAGCCGTTGATCTGGCTGGCGCGCAGATGCACGAGTTCCAGAAGCTTCTCCGGCAGGCCCTGGTGGGTCAGCGCGGCCAGGGATTGCAGCACCTTCAGGGCGTCGGGAACCACCATCACGGGGTGCTTCATACGGGCTTGCATCATTTTTCACTCCATTACGTTGGCTATTTTGACGATGGCCGATGTCACATCGGCCGCCTTTCGCTCGTCAAAGCCATGACGGAATGCGATCAGGGAATGTGACCGATGGACGAGAAAAACTTTTGGGGCCGGCAGTTCGAGGCCAACCGCGCCCATTTGCGGGCGGTGGCCTACCGCATGCTGGGATCGACCAGCGAGGTCGACGACGCGGTGCAGGAGACGTGGCTGCGGCTGAGCCGCTCCGATGCCGGCGCGGTCGAAAACCTCAGGGGTTGGCTGACGACGGTGGTCGCCCGCATCTGCCTCGACATGCTGCGCGCACGCAAATCCCGCCGCGAGGAGCCGATGGGCCCGCACACGCCGGAGCCGGCGGTTGACGGCGCGCACGAGCAGGACGCCGAGATGGCGGATTCCGTCGGCGCGGCCTTGCTGGTCGTGCTGGAAACGCTGGCGCCGGCCGAGCGGCTGGCCTTCGTGCTGCACGATATGTTCGCGGTGCCGTTCGAGGAGATCGCGCCGATCGTAGGCCGCACACCCGCCGCCGCACGGCAACTCGCCAGCCGTGCGCGGCGGCGGGTGCAGGGCACGCCCCAGACCGTGGACGCCGATCTCGAGCGCAAGCGCAGGATCGTCGATGCATTCCTGGCGGCCTCGAAGAACGGCGATTTCGAAGGCCTGCTCGCGGTGCTCGATCCCGACGTGGTGTTTCGCGCCGACCAGGCCGCGGTGCGGCTCGGCTCGCTCGCCGAAATCCGCGGGGCTGCAGCGGTGGCCGGGACCTTCAAGGGCCGCGCGCAGGCCGCAAGGCCGGCCCTGGCGGACGGAACGATGGCGGTTGCCGTCATCTTCGGCGGAGAGCTTCGCGTCGTGCTGCGGCTTGCCTTTGCGGGCGACAGGATTTCGGGCGTCGAGGCAATTGCGGATGCGGAGCGCATCGGCGGCATGGAGGTGGAGCTGCTGGAGCGATGATAGCGGGCTGTTCCACAAAGGTCGCGCCTACTGCCTCATTTTATTGGCTTTTTGGCGCGGCCGGCGCTTGACCGCCGATCGGCGGAGAGATAGCGTACCGAATACGGAATTCCGTATTCCAAACGAGCGACCGGCATGATCCCTCTCGATCCATCCCCTAGCCTGAGCAAACAGGCCTATGCGCGGATCCTGGAAGCCATCATCGATCGCACCCTGCTGCCGGGCCAGCGCATGCGCCAGAACGAGCTCGCGGAGAAGCTCGGCGTGTCGCGCCAGCCGGTCTCCCATGCGCTGCATCTGTTGCACCGGCAGGGCCTGGTGGCCGAGAGCGGCCGCCGTGGTTTTGAGGTCACCCAGCTCGATCCCGGGCGCATCCGCCAACTCTACCAAGTGCGCGGCGCCATCGACGGCCTTGCCGCGGGGCTGGCCGCCGGGCGCGCCAGGGCGGACGGCGCCGGCCGCGCGCGGCTGGATGCCGCACTCCGCGCCGGACGCGCGATCGACAGGAAGACTCCGCTTTCGAAATTGATCGCACTCGATGTGGATTTTCACCGCGCGATCTATTCGCTCTCCGGTAACCCGGCCGTCGAGGAGATGATCGCGCCGCAATGGCTGCATATGCGCCGTTCGATGGCGACCGTGCTCGCCGAGCTCGATTACCGCGAGAGCGCCTGGAGCGAGCACGAGGCGATTGCCGCCGCGATTTTGGCCGGCGACGCCAAAGCTGCCGAGGCGGCGGCTTCAACGCATGCGCAGACCGCGGGACGGCGAACGGAAGAGAGACTGAGGGCAATGGCGGAGGCGGCATAGAACTCGACATCCTCATCCTGAGGAGCGGCGCAAGCCGCGTCTCGAAGGATGAGGCCTAATGGTTCGAGACGCGCGAAGACGCGCTCCTCACCATGAGGGGAGACAGTGAGATCAATTACAACAAGGAGGAAAGCACCATGAAACTCACCCCGCAGCAGATCGAGCATTTCAACCGCGAGGGCTGGCTGTTCCTGCCCGAACTGTTCAGCCGCGAGGAAACCGACTTCCTGGCGCAGGAAGCGGTGAACATCTATGACGCCGACCGCCCCGAGGTCTGGCGCGAGAAGAGCGGCGCGCCGCGCACCGCCTTTGCCGCGCATCTCTACAACGAGGCCTTCGGCCTCCTCGGCGCGCATCCGCGCATGATCGACCCGATCGAGCAGATCTTTGGCGAGAAGGTCTACATGCACCAGTTCAAGATCAACGCCAAGGCGGCGTTCACCGGCGACGTCTGGCAGTGGCACCAGGATTACGGCACCTGGAAGCGCGACGACGGCATGCCCGAGCCGCGCGCGATGAACATCGCGATCTTTCTCGACGAGGTGATGCCGATCAATGGGCCGCTGATGCTGGTGCCGCAAAGCCAGACCGCCGGCGACCTCAAGGCCTCGCATGACCTCGAGACCACGTCCTATCCGCTGTGGACGCTGGACGAGGAGACCGTGACGCGGCTCGTCAAGCAGGGCGGCATTGTCGCGCCGACCGGCAAGGCCGGCGGCATGCTGATGTTCCACGGCAATCTGGTGCACGGATCAAGCGGCAACATCACGCCCTACCCGCGCAAGATCGTGTATCTGACGCTGAACGCGGTCTCGAACTATATCCGTAACCCCACCCGGCCCGAGTACATCGCCCACCGCGACTTCACGCCGATCCAGACGGTCGCCGACGACGCGCTGATACGGCTCGCGCGTGCGCCGCGACAGGCAGCGGAGTAACTTTCCCTGTCATTCCGGGGCCCGACGAAGTCGCGAGCGCGGAATCCATGATCACCACGCGCGCCTGGCCCTTGGGCCATTCGCGCGATGCAAAAGTTCAAGCGCGCGCTTTTTTGGTTGCCGCGAATGCGGCAAGCCGCAAGCGCGGGTGGTTATGGATTTCCGGGCTCGACGCTTGCGCGTCGCCTCGGAATGACGAAGCCATTGATTGGATCACGTTCCCATGAACCTCTACCGCCTCCTCGCCGCCCGCCACGCCGCCGGCAAACCCGTCCGCGTCGCGTTGATCGGCGCCGGCAAGTTCGGCTCGATGTTCCTGGCGCAGGTGCCGCACGTGCCGGGCCTCGAAGTGCCCATCATCATCGATCTCGATCCGCAGCGCGCAAAGGACGCCTGCAAGACCGTCGGCTGGGATGAGGCGCGGATCGCGGCGACCACCTTCACCAATGACGGCGCGCGGGCGATTGCCGGCGGCGCCATGGACGTCGTGGTGGAGGCGACCGGCAATCCCGCGGTCGGCATCCGCCATGCCCGCGCGGCGATCGCCGCCGGCAAGCATATCGTGATGGTCAATGTCGAGGCCGACGTGCTGGCGGGACCGCTGCTCGCGGAAGAAGCGCGCAAGGCGGGCGTGGTCTATTCGCTGGCCTATGGCGACCAGCCGGCGCTGACGGCCGAGATCGTCGATTGGGCGCGCGCCACCGGCTTCCACGTGGTCGCGGCCGGCAAGGGCACCAAGTACCTGCCCGCCTATCACGACGTGACGCCGGACGACGTCTGGCAGCACTATGGCCTGACCCGAAGCGAGGCGCAGTCGGCCGGCATGAACCCGCAGATGTTCAACTCGTTCCTCGACGGCACCAAGTCGGCGATCGAGATGGCGGCGATTGCGAACGCCTGCGGGCTCGACGTGCCGAGCCATGGCCTGAAGTTTCCCCCCTGCGGCGTCGACGACCTGCCGCATGTGATGCGGCCGCAGGACAAGGGCGGCGTGCTGGAGAAATCCGGCGTGGTGGAGGTGGTGTCGTCGCTCGAGCGCGACGGACGTCCCGTCTTTCGCGACCTGCGCTGGGGCGTCTATGCCGTGCTGGAAGCGCCGAACGACTATGCCGCCGACTGCTTCAGGCAATACGGGCTCAAGACCGATGCCAGCGGACGCTATGCCGCGATGTACAAGCCCTATCATCTGATCGGGCTTGAATTGAACATCTCGATCCTGTCGGCCGCGCTGCGCAATGAGCCGACCGGCCAGCCTTACGGCTTCCGCGGCGATGTCGCTTCAATCGCCAAGCGCCATTTGCGCGCCGGCGAGATGCTCGACGGCGAAGGCGGCTATACGGTGTGGGGCAGGCTGATGCCCGCCGCCGAAAGCCTGAAGACCGGCGCGCTGCCGATCGGGCTTGCGCATCGGCTCAAGCTCAAGAACGACGTCGCGCATGGCGCGGTGGTGCGCTGGAGCGACGTCGAATACGACGCCACCAACGACACCATCAAGACGCGCAAGGCGATGGAGGCGGCGTACGCGAAGCAGCAAACGACGCCGGGTTGACGGTGCACCTCTCCCCTTGTGGCAGAGGTCGGATCGCATGCAATGCGATCCGGGTGAGGGGTATGTCTCCACAGATAAGATTGCGGATGGAAGCCCTCATCCGGCGCCGTAGCCGATGCGAAGCATCGGCGTCCTGTTAGCTAAGGACGGCGGCCAAAGGCCGCCTATGCCACCTTCTCCCACTAGGGGAGAAGGAAGGGATCATGCACTATGGCAACAGCCGGCTTTCCCGTGCCTGCCTGAACCACTTCCGGAACATATCCTCGGTGTCCATCATCTCGGTGAAGCCGGCGCGGTTGACCTTCACGGTCGAGACGATCGAGGGCGGGCCGGATTCGGCATGGCCGTAGCGCATGCTGTAATCGGCATATTGGAACGACAGGCCGACGAATTCCTTCAACCCGGGCGAAGCGAGGTTGTGCTTGCGCCGCAGCGCTTCCCACGGCTCGATCCAGTTCGGCAACTCCCCGACCATCGACAGCGGCACGCCCTTGCCCGGCTTCATCCCCAGCGCATCCGCAATCGCCGGCCAGATGTTCTCCCAGGTGAAGACATCGCCATTGGTGACGTTGAAGGCCTCGTTGCGGGCACTTTCCGCCTCGCCCGACCAGGCGATGGCGCGCGCGAGCAGATCGACGTCGACCGCCTGCGCGACCCGCGCCGCACCTCCAGGAAAGTCGAGCGGCCTGCCCTGCTCGCGCAGCATGGCGGCATAGACGCCGAGCGGCGGGATCAGGTCCATGGCGCCGCCCATGGCAAGCCCCACGATCAGCACGGGACGCAGGATGCTCCAGTGCCAGGCCTTGCCCTTCTGCAGCTCGCGCAGGAAATTTTCCTGCGCCCAGTAGAAATTCGGCTGCTCGTACATTTCCGAGCGCCCTTCGCGCGCCGGCACCGTCAGCGGGCGGACATGCACGCCATAGGCCTTGGTGCCCTGCAGCAGCGCGACATGCTTCAGATCCGGCGCGACCGGCTCGAGCGCGCCCATCAGATTCCGCAGCATGTTGTCGTTGATCGCGATCTGCTTTGGGTCGCGCCAGCCGTCGACGAGATTGGGCTCTTCATAAAGCGCGGCGTAGATGAGGTGCGTCGTGCCCTTCAACTCCGGCGCGACGGCCGCGCATTGCGCTGAAACGGTGAGATCGAGCGCGACGTGGCGCGCTCGATAGAGATCGCGTGGCTTGCGCCGCGACAGCGCCACAACCTCTGCACCACCGGATGCGCCGAAGTGCCGCAGCGCGGCGTTGCCCACGAGCCCGGTGGCGCCCGCCACCACGATTTTCTTGCTTGCCATTTTCTTGAGCTCCCACCCGTGTTGTTGGGCACCTGACTAGCAGATCGTGACCGGTCGGGCAGCCGGTGTCTTAGGAGCCTTGATTATCGCCAAGCGATTGGTCATCCTGCGTTCGGAACCGCAAGTCACGGAATTCCAACAAGAAGAGCCTTTGAAGGCCGCATCACTTTAACCCAGGCAAACAACGTCGATCATCGGCGAAGAAAAAACGGCATCAAGATCGTTCCCGGTCGAGATATTCGGCACACACGGAGGGAAATGCATGAAGCGTCGTGATTTCTTGAAGGCAGGCGGCGTCGGTCTCGCCGCGAGCGCAGTAGCTGCGCCCGCGATTGCGCAATCGATGCCGGAGATCAAATGGAGATATGCCGCGAGCTGGCCGAAGGCACTCGATACGCTCTATGGCGGCTGCGAATATTTCTCCCAGCGCGTCGCCGCAATCACCGACAACAAATTCCAGATCCAGTCTTTTGCGGCCGGCGAAATCGTGCCGGGCCTGCAAGTGCTCGACGCAGTGTCGAACGGCACGGTCGAGATGGGCAACACCGCGCTTTATTACTATTGGGGCAAGAATCCCGCCTTCACCTTCGGCACCGCGCTGCCGTTCGGACTGAACACGCGCCAGCATATTTCGTGGCTGTTGTGGGGCGACGGCCAGGCGCTGCTCAACGATCTCCTGAAGGAATACAACACCATCGGCATTCCGACCGGATCGACCGGCGCCCAGATGGGCGGCTGGTTCCGGAAAGAGATCAAGTCGATGGAGGATCTGAAGGGCCTGAAATTCCGCGTCGGCGGATTCGCCGGCACCATCATCGCCAAGGTCGGCGGCGTGCCGCAGCAGATCGCCGGCGGCGACATCTATCCGGCGCTGGAGAAGGGCACCATCGACGCCGCCGAATGGGTTGGGCCCTATGACGACGAGAAGCTCGGCTTCGTGAAGGTCGCGAAATTCTATTACTATCCCGGTTGGTGGGAGGGCACGGGCCAGGGCCACAACGTCATCAATCTCGATAAGTGGAATCAGCTGCCGAAGCACTACCAGGCCGCAGTCGAGACGGCATCGCACGACACCTTCACCTGGGTCACCGGCAAATACGACTACGTCAACCCGCCGGCGCTGAAACGTCTGCTGGTGGCCGGCGCGATCTTAAAGCCGTTCCCGCAGGAAGTGCTGGAGGGCTGCTACAGCGCCGCCAACGGGATCTATGCGGACCTTTCAAAGACCAACCCGCATTTCAACAAGCTGTATTCGAGCCTGACCGCGTTCAGGAACGAGTCGCTGGCCTGGAACCAGGTCGCCGAGCTCTCCTACGACAGCTTCATGATGCGGATGCGCACGCGCACCTGACCCGCGCGAAGCGAAAAGAAGCCCCGGAGACGTCTCCGGGGCTTCTGCTTTTTCTCATCTCATGCGGGGGTCGAGCCCGGCAACGGCCGCGTAGAGGCTTACTGCTGATCGTCGCCCATGATGGCGGAGAGCTTGTCGAAGTTCGCGACCACGAGATCGATATTGCCTTTGTTCTCGATCGTGGGCTCCGGCTGCTTCAGCGCGCCGTTGAGCTCGTCGAGTGCCTGCTTCTTGTCCTTGGCCGACATCTTCTTGTCGGCCTGGACCTGGGCGATCTGCGCCTTGATGACGGCCTCCGAGCCGACATACTTCTTGCTCGCGGGATCGACGCCGCCGAACACGAGGCCGATATTGTCCATCACGGCGTTGTATTCGTCGTAGCCCGCAAAGCCGTTCTTCTTGGCGACGCCGTCGAGCGAGGCCATCACTTTGGCATCGGGCCGTGCGTTCGGCTGCAGCTTCGCGGTGATGGCGTCCATGTCCTTCTGCGCAGCCACCACGCCGTCGATCTGCTTCTGGGTCAGCGCCATCTGCTTGAGCTGCATCGGCGCGCCGGCCGGCGGAGCGGCCTGGGCCGGCGCGGGAGCCATCTTGCCCCCCTGCGCGGGAGCCATCTTGCCCTGCGCCAGCGCGCCATCGGGCGACAGAAGGGCGAACGAGGTGGCGAGGCAGGCGATGCTCAACGCGGTCGCGGCAGGGCGAAGGTACTGACGCATGGGAGTCTCCTTGGGATGAGAGGGAGCTTTGGTCTTTTAGGGGAGAACTGCGTACGGATTTTGAAATGAACAGGTCATGAACTGGGACAGGCTGCCGCCCATCATGGCCAAAAATCGGGCGGGCGGCCAAGACTTCGTTGCAATCAAGATTACGTTGCCGGGATTCCGTTGCAACAACGCGTTCACCGCAAGGGAACTCCACGGCAGCGCAACAAAAAAACGCCGCCTCCCGGAGGAGGCGGCGTTTTCGTATTC
>CAWHQY010000004.1:0-107405 GCA_963831505.1 uncultured Alphaproteobacteria bacterium
CTTCATCCTCGTGCGGAACGGCAAGATCGCAGCTCTCTACGTCTATCTGGATTCGCCCCCCGTCTAATCCCCCTGCGAAACAGATTTTTCTACCGGGCGGCAGACGCTGGTGCGTCATCGCCATCAGACTTCAACCAAGCACAGGAGCGACTACCATGGATACCACCCGTTATGCTTCCTTCGTTGGCCGGCTGCTGATCGGCCTCCCGTTCGCAATGAGCGGCTTCGGCAAGCTCGTCGCGTATGGTGCGACGACCGCTTACATCGCCTCCGCGGGATTACCGGTGCCGCCGTTGGCCTATGCGATCGCAGTTCTCGTCGAACTCGGCGGCGGTCTGCTGCTGATCGTGGGTTATCAGGCCCGCTCGGTCGCGCTGGCGCTGGCCGTGTTCTCGGTGGCAGCAGCAGTCTCTTTCCACAACAACTTCGCCGACCAGAACCAGATGATACATTTCCTCAAGAACGTGATGATGGCGGGCGGCCTGCTTCAGATTGTGGCCTTCGGCGCCGGTGCGATCAGCCTTGACGCTCGGCGTAGCGCTGGTGCCATTGCTCTAGCGGCGCACGCTCGTTGAACTGCTTACGTCGCAGAAGACCCGCCGGTCGCGGCGGGTCTTCTGTCGTGCTTGGCGCTGTGACGAGAACCGCAGCCCGGTCAGCCAGTCGCAAGAAAGGTACAAGAGAAGCTACCAGATTTCCGCTTCTGGCAGTCCCATGCAGCTAACCCTTGCCCTTCACGTCCGCATGCTCCAGCCGCGCCAGCAGGCTCGACGTGTCCCAGCGCTTGCCGCCGATCTTTTCCACCTCGGAATAGAACTGGTCGACCAGCGCCGTCACCGGCAGGCTCGCGCCGTTGCGGCGGGCCTCCGTGATCGCGATCGAGAGGTCCTTGCGCATCCACTCCACCGCGAAACCGAAATCATACTTGCTGTCGTTCATGGTCTTGTAGCGGTTCTCCATCTGCCAGGACTGCGCCGCGCCCTTGGAGATGGTGTCGATCACGTCGGGGACGCTCAGGCCCGACTTCTTGGCGAAATGGATGCCCTCGGAAAGGCCCTGGACGAGGCCGGCGATGCAGATCTGGTTGACCATTTTTGTCAGTTGGCCACTTCCTGCCGGACCCAGCCGCTTGCACATCCGGGCATACGCGCCGGCAATGATCGGCTCGGCGCTCTTATAGGCGTCCTCGTCGCCGCCGCACATCACCGTCAGCACGCCGTTTTCCGCACCGGCCTGGCCGCCGGAGACGGGGCCGTCGACGAATTTGAAGCCGGCCTTCTTGGCCGCGGCATCGAGCTCGCGGGCGACGTCGGCCGAGGCCGTGGTGTGGTCGACGAAGGTCGCGCCCTTCTTCATGCCCGCAAACGCGCCGTCGGGGCCTATCGTGACCGCGCGCAAATCATGGTCGTTGCCGACGCAGCACATCACGAAATCCTGGCCCTCTGCGGCGGCTTTCGGGGTCGCGGCGGTCTTGCCGCCGAACTTCTCGGCCCATTGTTTCGCTTTGGCCGCGGTGCGGTTGTACACGGTGACCTCATGGCCACCCTTCTTTGCGAGGTGTCCTGCCATGGGGAAGCCCATGACGCCGAGACCGAGAAATGCGACTTTGGCCATATCTGCTACCTTGTTTATTGCCGTGTTTATTGCCTTGGGGCGCGCCGGCGTTGGGTCGGACCGGCGGGTATCGGAGGGGCCCGCACCATACCCCCTGCGCAGAAGAGGGCAACGCCTTCGTTGGACGACGGGGAGGGGATTTGTGCTAGGATTGCCCCTCAACGAGCTTCACAAAAAGGGAGTGTTTCGCATGGGTATGAGCGTAGGCGTGCTCGACCATTTCAACATCCGGACCCGGGATCTGGCCGCGACCGTCAATTTCTATGAGAACATCATGGGCCTGGAAAAGGGCCCGCGGCCGAATTTCGCCTTCCCCGGCGCCTGGATGTACAGCGAGGGCAAGGCCGTGGTGCATATCGTCGACATCTCCAAGACGGATGAGCCGCAAAAGCCGGATTCCGGCGTGGTCCATCACGTCGCCTTCGCGAGCCGGGGTTTTGACGGCATGCGCGAGCGCCTGCAAGCGAAGAGCATGCCGTTCGATGCGCGCCAGGTTCCGGGCGGGGACCTCTGGCAGATTTTCGTCAATGACCCCAACGGCGTCATGATCGAACTGAACTACGAGGCGGCCAAGGAAGACAGCGTCTCGGCACCCAAGGAAACCGCGAGCGGATATCGGAGACCAAACTAGCCTCGTGAGCGGGATCGCTACGGAGCTTCGGTTCTGATTGAAGCAGAACCGAGGCTCTGCACGCCTGATTTTGACGCGTTTTCTTCACGCGAACCGGTATCCACTTCGCTCGAAAACGCTATATAGGACGCATCTCACGAGCGGCTCGCAACCGGCTCTGTCCCCTCATCCTGAGGAGCCGCGAAGCGGCGTCTCGAAGGATGAGGCCACGATGGGGCCTCATGGTTCGCCCGGCGATGCGAAGCATCGTCCGGAGACGGCGCAAGCGCCTCCTCACCATGAGGGTCGTGAGCGAGTAGGAGATGCGTCTTGAGCGTCACGCGGCAACAGATACTGGATGTGCTTTCGAAGGTGAGGTCGCCGCGCGGCATGGCCCTGACGGAAGCGGGCGTGCTGTCGGAGGTCACGGTCAACGACGGCAAGGTCTTCTTCTCCATCAATGTCGATGCCCATGAGGCGCGCGCATGGGAAGACGTGCGCGCGCAGACGGAAGCTGCGGTGCGCGCCATTCCCGGCGTCACCGCGGCGATGATCGCGCTCACGGCCGAGCGCAAGCCGGGCAGCGCGCCGCCGCCGCCGCGACGGCCCGCGGGCGGCGTACAGCCGGTCGCGACGCACCGGCCGCCGCCGCAAGCCCCCGGCGGCTCGCCGATGTCGCGTCAGGCGGAAATTCCGGGCGTCGCCGCCGTGATCGCGGTGGCGTCGGGCAAAGGTGGCGTCGGCAAATCGACCACCGCGCTCAACCTCGCGCTGGGCCTGCGCGATCTCGGCTTGAGGGTCGGGCTGCTCGACGCCGATATCTACGGTCCGTCGGTGCCGCGGCTGACCGGCATCCATCACAAGCCCGAGCTCAACGACGAGCGGAAGATGATCCCGATCGAACGCTTCGGGCTGTCGATCATGTCGATCGGCTTTTTGGTCGAAGAGGACACCGCGATGATCTGGCGCGGACCGATGGTGATGTCGGCGATCACCCAGATGCTGCGCGATGTCGCCTGGGGCACGCTCGACGTGCTCGTGGTCGACATGCCGCCGGGCACGGGCGACGCGCAGCTCACGCTCGCCCAGAACGTGCCGCTGAAGGGCGCCGTCATCATCTCCACCCCGCAGGACCTCTCCCTGATCGATGCGAGGCGGGGGCTCGCCATGTTCAAGAAGGTCAACGTGCCCGTGCTCGGCATCGTCGAGAACATGAGCTATTTCCAGTGCCCGCATTGCGGCGAGCGCTCGGACATTTTCGGCCATGGCGGGGCGCGGCACGAGGCCGAGCGGCTCGGGGTGCCGTTCCTCGGCGAGGTGCCGCTGCACATGTCGATTCGCACCACTTCCGACGCCGGCAATCCCGTCGTCGAGAGCGAGCCGGACGGGCCGCATGCGGCGATCTATCGCGCCATTGGCGAGAGGGTTCGCGATCAGCTTCAAGGCGTTATCGCCGCGGCCTGAAACGGCGCTTGAAGCGAATCGAGCCGTGTCCCCAAGACTCGCTCCCAAGACTCGACGATATGCGACTTTCGTACAGTGCTGTCATGCCTTTGTCGCGTTTTCGCCTGTCCACATCCGTGTTAAGCCCCGCGCCCAACTGCCTTCGGTTGCTGCGGACATTTTTGCGTCGTGGAAGAGGGCGAGCTGAGCAACATGGGAAACGCCCCTAGAAGGAGATGCCTTAGATGAAGCGTCGTGATTTTTTGAAGGTTTCTGCAACCGGTGCAGCGGCGGCCGCCGCAGTCGCCTCGCCGGCGATTGCGCAGTCGTCGCCGGAAATCAAATGGCGCCTGACGTCCAGCTTCCCGAAGTCGCTTGACACGATCTACGGCGGCGCCGAGCAGCTCTCGAAATTCGTCTCGGACATGACCGACGGCAAATTCCAGATCCAGGTCTTTGCCGCCGGCGAGCTGGCGCCGGGGCTGCAGGCGCTGGACGCGACCTCCAACGGCACCGTGGAGATGAGCCACACGGTGTCCTATTATTATGTCGGCAAGGATCCGACCTTTGCGATCTACGCCTCGGTGCCGTTCGGCCTCAACGCGCGCCAGCAGAACTCCTGGTGGTATCAGGGCGGCGGCATGGAGCTCGGCAACGAGTTCTTCAAGAAGTTCTCGGTGATCGGCTTCCCCTGCGGCAACACCGGCACCCAGATGGGTGGCTGGTTCCGCAAGGAGATCAAGACCGTTGCCGATCTCTCCGGGCTGAAATTCCGCATCGGCGGCATCGCGGGCCAGGTGCTGCAGAAGGTCGGCGTGGTGCCGCAGCAGCTTGCCGGCGGCGACATCTATCCGGCGCTGGAGAAGGGCACCATCGACGCCGCCGAGTGGGTCGGACCCTACGACGACGAGAAGCTCGGCTTCCAGAAGGTCGCGAAGTACTATTACTATCCGGGCTTCTGGGAAGGCGGCCCGACCGTGCACGCCTTCTGCAACCTCGATAAGTGGAATTCGCTGCCGAAGAGCTACCAGGCGATCGTCACGGCAGCGACCACCTATGCCAACACCTGGATGGCGGCGCGCTACGACCTGCAAAATCCCTCGGCGCTGAAGCGGCTGGTGGCCGGCGGCACCCAGCTTCGTCCCTTCACCAACGAGGTACTGGAAGCCTGCCTGAAGGCGACCAACGAGCTGTGGGGCGAGATTTCGGCCAAGAATGCCGACTTCAAGAAGTCGATCGACGCGATGCAGGCCTACCGCTCGGATGAATATCTCTGGTGGCAGGTTGCCGAATACACCTTCGACAGCTTCATGATCCGCTCGCGCACGCGCGGCTGACGCGCTTGGGCTCTAAGCCTTAAGTCGTAGGCAAACCCCGGTCTCCGCAGGGAGACCGGGCTTTTTGCGTGTGGAAATCCGGACCCGGATGTTCCATGCTTGCCACAGGCCTCGACACGAAGGCTGGCTGACACAATCACCGAAGAGGAAACGATGAAGCGACGAGATTTTCTGAAGGTTACTGGACTTGGAGCCGCAGGCGCCGCCGCCGTGGCAGCACCGGCGATCGCGCAGTCCATGCCTGAGATCAAGTGGCGAATGCCGACAAGCTGGCCGAAGTCGCTTGATACCCTCTATGGCGGCGCCGAGATGATGGCCAAGGTCGTAGGCGAAGCCACCGACAACAAATTCCAGATCCAAACGTTTGCCGGAGGCGAGATCGTACCAGGCCTGCAGGTCCTCGACGCCGTGCAGAACGGGACGGTCGAAATCGGGCACACCGCATCCTATTACTATTTCGGCAAGGACCCGACCTTTACCTTCGGTTCGTCGGTGCCGTTCGGTCCCAACATGCGTCTCAATCAGGCTTGGTACATGCTGGGCGGCGGCAAGGAGGTGCTCAACGACTTCTACAAGAAGTACAACGTCATCTCGCTGCTCGCCGGCAATACCGGCTGTCAAATGGGCGGCTGGTTTCGCAAGGAGCTCGCTGGGCCCGATGACTTCAAAGGGCTAAAATTCCGTATCGGCGGCTTCGCGGGACGCGTTCTGCAGAAGCTCGGCGCAGTACCGCAGCAGATCGCCGGTGGCGACATCTATCCGGCGCTCGAAAAAGGTACGATCGACGCTGCGGAATGGGTCGGACCCTACGACGACGAGCGCCTCGGATTCTACAAGGTCGCGCCGCATTACTACTATCCTGGCTGGTGGGAAGGCGGTCCGATGCTGCTCTCGTTCGTCAATCTTGATAAATGGAATGCGTTGCCGAAATACTATCAATCCGTCCTCGAGCAGGCCGGTCACTATGCGAACAACTGGATGATGGCGAAGTACGATCAGGCCAACCCTCCGGCTCTCAAGCGGCTACTCGCCAACGGGACCAAGTTGCATGGTTTCAATCGCCACCGATCATGGAAGCCTGTTTCAAGGCGGCAAAGGAATTGCACAACGAGGTCTCGGCGACCAATGCGGACTTCAAGAAGGTCTACGAGTCACTGACTGCCTTCTCGAACCTCGGCTACCAGTGGTTCCAGGTCGCGGAAGTAGGCTACGACAATTTCATGGCGCGTCACGCGCAAAGCTGACTCGCATCAGGCCACGCCAGCACAAAACCCCGGAGCCGCGCTCCGGGGTTTTTTCATGCAACCGAAGTTCAGCTCCGTCGAGCCAAATAGCCGTTCAGGCCTCCGGCGAAGTTTCTTCCATATCCTTGTTGAGTTCGCGCATGAAAGCGCCCCGACTGCAATGACGGACAAAGCCATCTGTCCTCTTTGCCGTGCGCGCAATCCAGCTCAAGGCAATTGCGACACAGCGCTGAGGCGAACAGGACATCCTTCATCCGTGAAGCAGTCCGTATTGCACGATGTAGGCGACGACCCCGCCAAAATATCCCAGCAGGGCCAAGCCGCTGATACGCCGGACATACCAGAAAAACTCGATCTTTTCCATGCCCATCGCCGCCACGCCGGCGGCCGATCCGATGATCAGGATCGATCCGCCCGTACCTGCGCAATAGGCGACAAATTCCCAGAGGAAACTGTCCGTCGGAAAGTGGGACAGGCTGTACATTCCCATCGATGCCGCCACGAGAGGAACGTTGTCCACGACGGCGCTCAGCAAACCGAGCAGAATGACGATCACGTCCAGACGTCCGACTTTGGCGTCCAGCCACCTGGCCAGCAGGTCAAGAATGTGGGTGTGCTCCAGGGCGGCTACTGCCAGCAGGATCCCGACGAAGAAGACGATCGAGCTCATATCGATCCGCGTCAATGCGTGGACCAGGGTCAGGTGCCTCTTTTCATCATCGTGCTTGCCGCGATGAACCAGCTCGCCGACCGTCCAGAGGATTCCCAGACCGAACAGGATGCCCATAAACGGGGGCAAATTCGTAAGGGCCTTGAAAACCGGGACCATGACCAGGATGCCGAGCCCAAGATAGAAAGTCAGGTAGCGCTCGAACGCGCTCGTTTGGGAGATTTCGCTCTCCTGCAGTTCGGGAGCAACAATCTCCCGGCCCTTCAGCCGGTAGCTCACGACAAGCAAAGGGACGATGAGGTTGATCATCGAGGCGAGGAATACGCCTTTGATGATTGCAAGAGGCGAGATCTGCCCGCCGATCCACAGCATCGTGGTGGTCACGTCCCCGATTGCCGACCAGGCCCCACCGGCGTTGGCCGCGATTACGATCATCGCGGCAAAGAACAGGCGGTCACCTGGGACAGCCAGCAGCTTCCTCATCAGCGAGATCATGACGATTGTCGTCGTCAGATTGTCCAGTATCGCACTCAGGAAGAAGGTCACAAAGCCTGTGAGCCACATCAGGGTGGCTTGCTTCCTGGTGCGAATGAGCGAGGTGATTACTTCGAAACCGTTGTGGGCATCGATCACCTCCACGATCGTCATGGCTCCGATGAGGAAGAACACGATCTGTGCGGTGGAGGAGACCGACTCATCGAGCTGCTTGTCGATCAGGGCCTGATCACCGCTCAAGACGGCATAGACCGTCCAGAGCAGTCCCGCTCCAATCAAAGCCGAGGCTGATTTGTTGATCCCGAGCGGGCTCTCCAGCGCGATGGCAGCGTAGGCAAGGACGAAAATCGCGATGATGGCGCCGAGCAAAGCCTACTCCCCGTTGGTCGTCGATTTGTGCTTTCGCATCGAACGAAGCGAAGGCCAAGATCACTTCTTTGGCTCTCCGAAATCCAGCGGCGGTAGATCGATCTGAGGAATCTCGATTTTGATGGTATTTGGATCGACGGTCGAGGCCGTGCCCTTGTAGTGCATCACCATCGACGGGAACATGATCACCAGCAACACCATCATAACCTGGATGACAACAAACGGCACCGCTCCCCAGTAGATCTGTCCGGTCGTGACCCCCTCCATCCGCTTGCCCGTGACACGGTCGAGGTAGGAATCCTTGGGCGCCACCGAGCGCAGGTAGAACAACGCGAATCCGAACGGTGGATGCATGAAGGAGGTCTGCATGTTGACACCGAGGATCACGCCGAACCAGATCAGGTCGATGCCCAGCTTCTCAGCCGCCGGTCCGAGCAGCGGGATGACGATGAAGGCCAACTCGAAGAAGTCGAGGAAAAAGGCGAGAACAAACACGAAGGCATTGACGAAGATGAGAAAGCCGATCTGGCCGCCGGGCAGCGAGGTCAGCAGGTGCTCGACCCAAACGTGGCCGTTCACGCCGTAGAAGGTCAGCGAAAAAACGCGCGCGCCAACCAGGATGAAGACGACGAAAGCCGAAAGTTTAGCGGTTGATTCGGTGGCTTGGCGAATCAAGTCCCAGCTCAGGCGCCGTTTGGCGGCGCCCAGGATGAGCGCGCCGGCGGCTCCCATGGCCCCGCCTTCGGTCGGCGTCGCGATACCGATGAAGATGGTACCGAGCACCAGAAAAATCAGAAACAGCGGCGGCACCATCACGAAGGTCGTCTGTTGCGCCATCTTGGACAGGAAACGGAAGTTGAGAAATCGGTGGGTGAGCCAGTTCACCACAGCGACAAAGAAGGCAAACAAGATGCCGAAGAACATGCTGAGCACGACGAAGTCGGCGCCATGCGTCCCCGAATTTCGCATCATGAACCAGCCGAAGACGCAGCTTGCCAGGAACAGCACGCCCAGCGAAGCCAGTCCGCGGCCGCCATTGTCTTCGCGGAAGCCGATCGCTTCCTTGGGTAGGCCAGGGGCTGCCTTCGGAAATATCAACGTGACGAGGAATGCGTAGCCTGCATAAAGGCCGGCGAGCACCAGGCCCGGTACGAAGGCTCCCTCATACATGTCTCCGACCGACTTGCCGAGCTGGTCGGCCATCACGATCAGCACCAACGACGGTGGGATGATCTGCGCCAGGGTACCGGATGCAGCGATAATGCCGGTCGCCATCCGGCGGTCGTAGCCGTAGCGCAACATGATCGGCAGTGAAATAAGGCCCATCGAAATCACGGAGGCGGCGACGACGCCGGTGGTGGCGGCAAGCAGCGCCCCGACGAAAACAACGGCGTAGGCCAGGCCGCCCCGGATGGTGCCGAACAATTGCCCGATGGTGTCGAGCAGGTCCTCCGCCATGCCGGATCGCTCCAGCACCAGGCCCATGAATGTGAAGAAGGGGATCGCCAGCAGCGTATCATTGTTCATGACGCCGTAGACGCGCTCGGGCAGCGCCTGCAGGAAATCGGGGCGAAATTCACCAAGCTGAATGCCGACGAGGGCGTAGATAAGCCCCACGGCGCCGAGCGAGAATGCTGCCGGATAGCCGAGCAACAGCACGATCACAAGCGACGCGAACATAATCGGCGCCATGTTTGCGATAAGAAAAGCAGTCATCCAGTCCCCCTGCGATCGCGACCGACGATCAGCGTTTTTCGATCGCCTCGACGAGGTGTTCGACCTCGGCTTCGATAGCATTCACTTGCGAGGCGTGCGGATCGGGAATAAGTCCACGCATCACCGCGATACGCTTGATCAGTTCGGAGACGCCCTGAGCGAGCAGGAATGTGAATCCGATGATGATCAGCGACTTGGCCGGCCATTGCGGCAGTCCGCCCGCATTGCCAGACTGCTCGTTGATTTCGTAGGAGCGCCGGAAGAACGGGCCGCCGGTAAGGATCATGACGACGCACAGCGGCAGCAGGAAAAAAGCATGCCCGACCACGTCGATCGCGTCGCGCACGCGCTTCGGAAGCAGGTTGTTAACGATATCGATCCGGATGTGTTCGTTATCGAGCAGTGTCCAGGGCGAGCACAGCAGGAATACGATGCTGAACAGCACCCATTGAAGCTCCAGCCATGAGTTGGATGAGGTGTCGAAGGCCTTGCGGACGATGGCGTTGATCGCCGAAACCACGACGGCAACCAGGATAAGCCATGCCAAGCGTTTTCCCGTCCACCGCGTGAACGCGTCTATTCCTCGGCTCATCTTCAAGAGCGATTGCAACGATAGGTCCTCCCCATTTCCGCCTCTGCCGTCTTGAACTACGCCGATCGAGCGCAGTGGCCTATCCGGCCCGCGAACATGAAGCCGCCCAACAAAATCAGCGCTCAGCCCTGCCGTCAATTGGAAGTTTGTTGATTTTGAACGGGATTTTGACTGCGCTGCCGTTCGGCTCGGATGCGTGCCGCAGCGGCTCGCCGGGCGGGAGCAGGCCGCGCCAATAAGTGGATGCCGGCAATCCGATCGCGCTGAGGATGCTGCCCGCGGGCGGCGCCAGGCTGCCCCAGGGAAAAGAAACCGCGGAGCGCAAGCACGAGTTTTTTTCTTTACTCCGCCGTCATCGTCCGCGAAGGCGGACGATCCAGTAACCCGCGACGTCTCGGTTTGTCACCGCCGCCTGTGGTTACTGGATGCTCCGCATGCGCGGGGCATGACAAGAAAGACCTACTGCTTCGGCTGTCCGAAATCGAGCGGCGGCAGCTCGATCTGCGGCACCTCGATCCTGATCTTGTCGAGGTCGACATTGATGGGCTTGTCGAGCAGAGCGGTCACCGTCCACGGGAAGGCGATCACGAGCAGCACCATGATCGCCTGCAGCCCGATCCAGGGCATGGCGCCCCAATAGATGTCGGAGCTCTTGACTTCCTTTGGAGCTACGCCGCGCAGGTAGAACAGCGCAAAGCCGAACGGCGGATGCAGGAACGAGGTCTGCATGTTGACGCAGAGCATGACGCCGAACCAGATCAGGGCTGCGTCGGCGCCGACCACGGGCGCCAGGATCTTCTGTGCGATCGGCGCGATCATCGGCAGGATGATGAAGGCGATCTCGAAGAAGTCGAGGAAGAACGCCACGAAGAAGATGAAGATGTTGATGAAGATCAGGAAGCCCCAGACGCCCCCGGGAAGCGACGTCAGGAGATGCTCGAGCCACACGCCGCCGGAGACGCCGAGGAACACCACCGAGAAGCAGGTCGAGCCGATCAGGATGAAGGTGACCATGCAGGTGATGCGCATGGTCGTCTCGTAGCCCTGCTTGATCAGGTCGCGCAGGTCGGGGATGCGGACGGCCTCGAGGCAGACCCAGACGACGGCGAAGTAGGTGATGGCGAAAGCCAGCTTGAAGACCAGGTTCTCGCTGAAGAGAATCGCCACGATGGTGCCGATGCCGGCCGCGATGACGCCGATGATCAGGATCTTGTTGCCGGCGGTGCTGAAATCCTTGTGATGAATAGCAGCCAGCACGATGGCGCCGATGGCGCCCATGGCGCCGGCTTCGGTCGGCGTGGCAAGGCCCATCATCATGGTGCCGAGCACGACGAAGATCAGCACGGCCGAGGGGATGATGCCCATCAGGCACTTCTTCCACAGCGCCCAGCCGGTGAGCGTGCGCGCGTCTTTCGGCACCGGCGGCACGTGGTCCGGTTTGATCAGGCCGAGCAGGAAGGTGTAGCCGGCGAACAGCATGATCTGGAACACCGACGGGCCCCAGGCGCCGAGATACATGTCGCCGACCGATTTGCCGAGCTGATCGGCCAGCACGATCAGTACCAGCGAGGGCGGCACCAGCTGCGTGATGGTGCCGGAGGCCGCCAGCACGCCCGTGATGTAGCGCATGTTGTAGCCGTAGCGGATCATCACCGGCATCGAGATCAGCGCCATGGCGATCACCTGCGCCGCCACCGTGCCGGTGATGGCGCCGAGGATGAAGCCGACGATGATGACGGAATAGCCGAGGCCGCCGCGGATCGGGCCGAACAACTGGCCCATCGAATCCAGCATGTCTTCGGCCAGCCCGCATCTTTCAAGGATCGCGCCCATGAAGGTGAAGAAAGGGATGGCGAGCAGGAGCTCGTTGGACAGCACGCTGCCGAACACGCGGCCCGGGATCGCCTGCAGGAAGTTCAGGTCGAAGAAGCCGAGATGGATCGAAAGGAATCCGAAGCAGAGACCGACCGCGGCAAGCGTGAACGCCACGGGAAAGCCGATCAGCATCGCCAGAACCAGGCCGCCGAACATCAGCGGCGGCATCATCTCCAGCGTAATCATTGGGTCGGCCTCTCGTATTTCGCATCGATCGTGACGTAGCCCCGGAGGGCCGCGATGCGCTTGATGACTTCCGAGACGCCTTGAAGCGCCAGAAAGACGAAGCCTGCCGGGATCACGAACTTGATCGGCCAGCGGACCAGGCCGCCGGCATTGCCCGACATCTCGCCGACCGAATAGGCCTGCATGAAGAACGGCCAGGACAGGTAGGAGAGCAGGAGACAGGCCGGAATCAGGAAGAACAGGGTGCCGATCATGTCGAGCCAAAGCTGGCCGCGCTCGGTGAGGAACAGGTAGAAGATCTCGACCCGGACATGCTCGTTGCGCTTGAAGGTGTAGGAAGCGCCGAACATCACGAGGATCGCGAACATGTACCACTGCGCCTCGAGCCAGCCGTTGGAAGAATAGCTGAACGCGTAGCGGATCATCGCGTTGGCGGCGCTGACCAGGCAGGAAAGCAGCACCAGCAGGTTGCAGATATAGCCGATCTTCTCGTTGAGCAGATCGATGGCCGTACTGAGAGCCAACAATGGACGCATCATGTTCTCCGCGGCGGCTTCGTTGCCGAGCGCGCCGAATACCTCACCACGACACCGCCTTGCTGCGCGCCGCATGCGTGCAGGCAAGGCTCATCTTCAGGAGCGATTGCAAGGCTAGTCCTCCCGCCAACGCTTCTGCCATCTTGGCTGCGCGAAAATCGCGCAGCGGCCCAACCGGCCGCGCAGGCATCAAAAGCGGCGCACCATTTCAGCGCGCCTTGGCGCCGTCAATCGGAAAATGGACAAATTGACGTAAGTTCAAGCCGTTGCAAGAGGGCTTGGTAAATCCAGACGGGAAAGGGGAGAAAGTGGGCGGTCGCGGCTCTATCCCCTCATCCTGGGAAGCTTGCGCCAGCAAGGTCGAAGGAGCTTTCCGCCTTGCACAGTGCCAACCGTGTCCACGTCAACGCGCTGGGCAGCGCGCAACGATCCGGTACCAGCCTCATGCAACCGCAGCGCCGACCTTTTGACTGGGATCGTGCGCTGTCGGTGTCGCGACGGACGGCGCCGCCGGACCGCCGTTAGGCGGGCCGATCAGGCAAGCGAACCGTTCACGCCAGGAGCGCGATCGCCATAGATCACGGGCCAGCGCCGCCCATTCGTGAAACGCGATAATGATCGGATTGTTGGAGCGCAGCGGCATCACCAGCCCGTAGCGACACGGGAGGTCGTCCCGTTCAGCCACGAAGGTCCCGAACAGGCGATCGAACACGATGAAGATGCCGCCGTAATTGCGGTCGAGATATTCCGGATTGGCGGCATGGTGCACGCGATGGTGCGAAGGTGTGTTGAGCACGTATTCCAGCCAGCCGAGCTTCGGAATCCACTCGGCGTGCAGCCAGAATTGATAGAGGAGGTTAACCGCCGCAGCGATAAACACTGGACCCGGCGCGAAGCCGAGCCAAATCATCGGTGCGTAGAAGACGGCTACGCCGGTCAGCCGTCCGGTCCAGCCGAAGCGGTAGGAGGTGGCGAGGTTGAACTCGTTCGAGGAATGGTGGATCGCATGCGTCGCCCAGAACCAGCGAACACGGTGGCTGCAGCGATGGAACCAGTAGTAGCTGAAATCCTGGGCGATCACGAGCAGCACGACGGCGGTGGCGCTATTAAGCGGCACGGTGAACAGACGATGATTCCAGGCCAGATCGACCAGAGGCTGCGCAAGGCTGAGCGGCAGGAGCGTGTAAACGAAGTATTGTCGGCCGAGCGCGTCGGCGAGTGAGGCCAGATAGGCGCGCCAGCTGTAGTCACGCCGCATCACCAAGGCCAGGACGAGGCCCTCCAGCGTCGCGATCACGATCACGGCGGGAAGGGCGAATTGCAACACCTGGATTAGCAGCGTCATGGCAACCTCCACATCGCAGGCGTCGTGCCTGCGGGGACAAGAGTTGCACGGGGAAAACGCAGCGGCGCGCCAATTCCTGAAGGAGGACTGGCCGATTCCTGCAAACGGCCGGTTAGATTCAGAATCGGCTAGGTTTCGGCTCCTGCTACGCCACCAAGACGAGCCCGCCGGTACTCGGTCGGCGTCAGGCCGGTGTGCGCCTTGAAGGCGCGATTGAAGGGGCCGATCGAGCCGAAGCCCGCGTCAAGCGCGATCGTCAGGATCGGTACGGCGGCTTGCGCGGGATCGCTCAGCGCGGCTTCGGCTTCGGCCAGTCGATAGCCGTTGACGAAGGCGCTGAAATTGCGATGGCCGAGCTGCCGGTTGATCAAATGTCGCAGCCGATGCTCCGGGACATCGAGTTTTTGTGACAGCGACGCGATGCTCAGGTCCGGCTCGCGAAAGACCTTGTCGTGGTCGAGCAGGCGACGAAGCGCCGTGAGTTGCGCCGCATCAGGCCCGGTTAGGGGCGCAGCCGGCAGCGCATCGTTTGAAAGCGCCGGCGACCGCCTTGCTTGCACCGGGGCGGGCTCCAGGCGTGCTTCGGTCGAGGCAAGCGAGCCCAGCACCGCGAACAGGAAGATCAACGCCGTCAGGCCGGCCGCATTTGCGAGGCTGAGCGGTGTCGCCGAGAGGCCTCCGGGCCAGACCCATTCCGACGCGATGATGAACAGCGCATAGAGCACGGTCACAACGGCATACCAGACGCGAAGCCGTCGCCGTCCCTCCACCAGGTCGGTCGCGCGACCCGACAGCACATGCCAGATGCCGAGCAGCAGGAAGGACACGGACAGACAGGTGCGCGCCACGTCGACGGACATCGGATGTCTGGACATGTCCATCAGAGCGAGCGTGACCAGCGCCAGCCAGCCGAGCGCGTGGTACCAGCGCGGACGAAACTCGTCGACGAAGATCGCGCCCATCGCGATCCAGAATGCGGCCGGCATGCCGGCGCTGACGACATGGACCGGAATGCGCAGGAGTAGATGCAGCGCGCCGAAGCCCGGCGCCGATTCGACGATATAAGCCGCGATGCTCGCCGCCAGCAGTGCGGAATAGCGGCTCACCGGATCGTGTCGCGCGTCGCGGGCGACGACCGCCACGCGGAAAAAGAGAATAACGACCGCTCCTCCTCGCAATGCGGCTTCAAGGGTCGACATGGAATTCGATGGTCCGATTGAGCTCGTCGTGAGCGAAGGAGAATCGCATCACGGTCAGTAGTGTCAACAGGGCGTAAGCCGCTGCGGCGGGGTGGCGAGGTCAGTCTCGCGGAGCTTGTTCGTCGGCGAGCGCGAGCAACTTCATGGGCCGTGGCCGCCTCCTCACCATGAGGATCGGACGCAGGATCAGCCCCCGGTCACGCTCATGTGGCGGCTGACGCTCGGGCGGTTGTGGCGGCGATCGATGATGAAGTCGTGGCCCTTCGGCTTCAGGCCGATGGCGAGGTCGATCGCGGCCGAGAGCAGGTCGTCGCTTTGGGATGCCCGCAACGGCTTGCGCAGGTCGGAGGCGTCCTCGTGGCCGAGGCAGGTGTGCAGCGTCCCGGTGCAGGTGATGCGCACCCGGTTGCAGGACTCGCAGAAATTATGGGTCATCGGCGTGATGAAGCCGAGCTTGCCGCCGGTCTCGGCGACCTGCACGTAGCGCGCCGGCCCGCCGGTGTCGTCGGGCAGGTCGGTCATGGTGTATCGCTTGCCAAGCCGCGCGCGGACCAGCGAGAGCGGTACATATTGGTCGATGCGGCCTTCGCCGATCTCGCCCATCGGCATCACCTCGATCAGGGTGAGCGCCATGCCGCTGCCGTGCGCCCACTGCATCAGCGAGGGGATCTCGTCCTCGTTCATGTTCTTGAGCGCGACCGCATTGATCTTGACCGCAAGCCCCGCCTTGCGTGCGGCCTCGATGCCGGCCTTGACCTTGTCGAGCTCGCCCCAGCGGGTGATGGCGCGGAATTTTGTCGGATCGAGCGTATCGAGCGAGACGTTGATGCGCCGCATGCCGCAATCGGCGAGTTCTTGCGCGAAGCGCGCGAGCTGCGTGCCGTTGGTGGTCATGGTCAGCTCGCGCAGCGCGCCGCTTTCGAGGTGGCGCGAAAGCGAGCGCACCAGCGACATCACGTTGCGCCGGACCAATGGCTCCCCGCCGGTCAGGCGGAGCTTCTTCACGCCCTTGGCGATGAAGGCCGAGCACAGCCGGTCCAGTTCCTCGAGCGTGAGCAGGTCGGCCTTGGGCAGGAAGGTCATGTCTTCCGACATGCAGTAGAAACAGCGCAGGTCGCAGCGATCGGTGACCGACACCCGCAAATAGTTGATGGTCCGCCCGAACGGGTCGGTCATCGGTCGGTACAGCGAGGGAAGGGTACCCGGTCCGTTCATTCAGCACGCCTTGCGCAAAGCATCTAAGCCATAAAGCATCTAAGCCATAGCGGCCGCGCGTCCAGCGCGGCGACTGTCACAATCTAAGCATGATGGCATCGCGCCACAATGCGCAAGGTTCCGCGCGGGGTGTGGCGTCGATTTTGATGCGTTTGCGAAAGATCAGCGGGTGTTTGGATCGGGGAACGGCGATTGCGAGGCCGAGCCTGCCGGTTTTGGCTTCTTCACCCCCTTCGGCTTCATCCCCTTCGCCTTCGGCGGCGGGCCGGCGGGCTGCAGTTCCGCGAACACCGGATTGGGATCGGTGACCGTCGTGGCGGGAGAAGAGAGGTCGCCGGGGTTATGGATGACCTGCACCTGCACCGTCGCCGGCTGGAACTTGTTCAGGGTGTACTGGACGGCGAAGCCGGTGTCGGGCGCGGCTACCGAAACCGAGCAGGGCGTCTTGCAGCCCGGCCCCAGCGACGTCTTCGCGTCGGCGCCGGGTGGCTGGGATTCGAGCTGGACCTGGATCGTCGGCGGCGTCGACTTGAAATAGTCGCCGACCGAGAACGACGAGCAGCCGGCGAGGCTCGCTCCCGCTACCGCAATCGCGATCACACGACGCATGTTCAATCCGCCACTCAGCTGCGGCCAACTGCCACATTCCCCGAGAGAACATTAGGAGCCTCAGCACCCCCACGCAACCGCGCGCAAGGGCATCGTTAATTGATGGTTAACGATGGTTCCGAGGCTATAAATTGTGATATTTCAGTGGGTTGCGGAAGGGGTTCAACGCGAACTCAGCTCGCCTACAACGCCCGGCAGATCGCGCATGTGATGGATCAGCCGGTCCGGCCCGAGCTGCGCGATCGGCACCTCCGTGTAGCCGAAGCTGACACCGATCACGGGCACGCCGGCGCGGCGGGCAACGCCGATATCGGTACCGGCATCGCCGACCATGATGGTCGAGGACAACTCGCCGCCGGCCCGCGCGACGGTCTGCTTCAGGATCGCGGGATCGGGTTTCGAGACGCCAAAGGTGTCGGCGCCGCAGATCGCGGCAAAGCGCGGGCTGAGCTGGAGTTGATCAAGAAGCCGCTTCGACAGCCATTCCAGCTTGTTGGTGCAGACCGCAAGGCGGCAGCCGCTTGCCGTGAGATCGTCGAGCGCGCGCTCGAGCCCCTCGAACGGGCGCGAGGCCACGGCGATGTTCTCGGCGTAGTAATCGATGAAATCCGCCGTCATGCGGTCGATATCCCTGACCGTCATCGCGCGGCCCTCGGACTCCAGCCCGCGCTCGATCAGCTTGCGCGCACCGGCGCCGATCATGTTGCGCGCCGAGTGCAGCGGCACCGGCGGCAGGCCTTCGCGGTCGAGCACGAAATTGAGCGCGCTGATCAGGTCCGGCGCGGTATCGACGAGCGTGCCGTCGAGGTCGAAGACGATGGTCGGGGCTTTGGTCATCCGCGATGCGCTATCGATCTCCGCGCGATCATGCAAGATGGATGTGGCGGCGAGGACATATGGACCGATCGGTGCCCGCAAGCGAATGGCCTAGTTCGCGAGGCCCGCCGTGCCGACATAGGCCTCTTGCGGAAACGAGAACCTGCCGCCTTCCAGCATCGCCGGATCGGACAGACGTTCAATTTCCAGGACAACGGATTTGATCACAGCCAGACGATCGGCCTCGCCGCAATCGCTCAACAGCGCCGCCATCGGCGTCGCCATAAGCTGAAACCTCACATAGTCGGGCACAGACGGGAAGGAGAGGTTCTGCACGACCGTCTGGACAGCTGTCCCGGCAAAGCCTGCATCGACCATGAGATGCCGGAGCTGGTCCGGGGTACCAAAACTATGCTCGCCGCGCTTGACCCTCGATGCATCCGGCCCCAGCACGCGATCGAGCGCCAAAGCGAATGCATGCGTTCCCGGAGTCCGTTCGATCTGGCTGTAGACGCTGAGCGCGACACGACCCGAAGGCGACAGCACGCGGCGCATTTCAACAAGGGCACGGTTCTGATCGGGGAAGAACTGCAGGCCCAGCTGGCAGAGAACCACGTCGAATTGTCCTGCGGAGAAGGGCAGACCAAGCGCGCTGCCCTCGATCCATTCGACCGCCACTCCCTCGGTCGGAAGGCTCCGCGCCACCGCCAGCATCCCCTTGTTCAAATCAAGGCCCGTGACGCGCCCGCGAGTCATGCGCCTTGCCGCCAAGCGGGCGACCACTCCGGTGCCGCACGCGATGTCGAGCACCGATTCTCCGGCCTCGGGTTGCGCGCGACCGACGAGGTCCTCCGCCCATTTCATTGTTATCGCCGGCACCAGGTATTTTTGATAAAGCTCCGGCGCACTTCCAGCGAGCTGCCAGTGGTCATCGACCATGACGGGCTTCTCCGATTGGTCCTCGCCAGTAGCCTATCATCACGCAACCGGGATGTCTGCGATGGGCCGAGTGGGCGCGCGTGAAAGACAATCGTGAAAATTCAACACTGTAGGAAAGGCATTTCATGCGGGAGCTCAAGGGAAAGACAGCCTTCGTCACCGGCGGCGCTTCCGGCATCGGCCTGGCAATGGCCAAAGCGTTTGCGGAAGCCGGCATGAACGTGATGCTCGCCGATGTCGAGCAGGGCGCGCTGGATCAGGCGCGGAAAGACCTGGGTCAGTATGGCAATCATGTCCTCGGCGTTGCCTGCGACGTTGCCGATCCCGACAGCGTCGAGCGCGCCGCGCAGGCCACTTTCTCGGCCTTCGGCAAGGTTCACGTCCTCTGCAACAATGCCGGCGTTGCGGCCGCCGGCGGCATCGACCTCATCTCCGTCGACAATTGGCGCTGGGTGGTCGACGTCAATCTGATGGGCGTGGTGTATGGCGTCCGCTCGTTCCTGCCGCATATCCGCAGCCATGGCGAAGGCGGCCACATCGTCAACACCGCCTCGATGGCCGGCATGGTCAACAACATGGGGTTCAGCCCCTATGCCGCGACCAAATTTGCGGTGGTTGCGATGTCGGAGGGCCTTCGCATGCGACTGCAGCCTTTGGGCATCGGCGTCAGTGTGCTCTGTCCGGACTTTGTCCGCACCCGGATCGGCGAGAGCGGACGCAACCGGCCGGACCGCTACGGGCCTGTGCAGCCGCTTGACCCGGCCAGTCCGACCGCGGCCATGGTCGCCGAAATCGCAAGGCAGATCGCGGCCGGCATCGACCCCGCCAACGTGGCTGCGCGCGTGCTCAACGCGATCCGCGAGGACGAACTCTACATTTTCACCCATCCGAACATGCGCGCAGGGGTGGATGAGCGCTTCGCCGCGATCCAGGCGGCCATGGACCAGGCGACCGCGAATTCGTGAAAAGTCGCGGGATTGGGCCTGTTTTTCGGCTATTCCCGGCCCGAAATCGACGCTAGAAGGCGGGCCAATCTTCCCGGGGCAGGCTCTCACGTGACCATGGACGAACTGAAGCGGATGGCGGCGGCGCGCGCACTGGAAGAGGTGCGCGACGGCATGAGACTGGGGCTCGGCACCGGCTCGACCGCCAAGCATTTCGTCGACCTCCTGGGTGAGAAAGTCCGCGCCGGAATGAGAGTTGTGGGTGTTCCGACCTCGGAGGCTACGCGGGTGCAGGCCGAGGGCTGCGGCATTGCGCTGACCACCCTCGACGACATCGACCGGCTGGATCTGACGGTTGACGGCGCCGACGAGATCGATCCCGCGCTCAACCTGATCAAGGGCGGCGGCGGGGCACTGCTGCGGGAGAAGATCGTGGCGGCAGCCTCCGATCGCATGATTGTGATCGCTGACGACACCAAATGGGTCGATGTGCTGGGCCGCTTTCCGCTGCCGGTGGAGGTAATTCCGTTCGGCCTCGCGGCGACCCGGCGCGGCATCGCCAAAGCCTTCGCCCAATGTGGCGTTTCGGGCCAAATGGTGCTCCGGAAGCGGCCGGACGGCCACGTTTTTGTCACCGATGGCGGCCACTGGATTGTCGACGCCCACCTCGGTCGTATCGAGGATGCCCCGCGTCTGGCGGGCTTGTTGGGGGCGATCCCGGGCGTCGTCGAGCACGGGCTGTTCACAAACCTGGCAAGCGTGGCGGTTCTGGCGGGCGGGCAAGGAATTCGCGTTGTTGAGCGGCGGTGACGCCGTAAATCCGAGGGAGAAGCGGAATGAAGAGCGTTTTTAAGATTTTGCCGGCTGCAGGCCTTTTGCTGGGACTGGCGCTGGCCACCCAGCCGGCCGCCGCGCAGCAGCAACAGCAGGTTCCGACGCTCAAGCAGGGCACACCCGCCTGCATGGCGGCCGCCCGCGAAATCCTGCAGATGAAGAACGCGGCGGCGATGTACGCCAATGCCGTTCCCAACATCGTGGCGCAGACCAAGGACCAGATCCTCTCAACGAACCTCAACTATCAGAAGGATCTCAATGAAGTTGCAGTGATTGTCGCCCAGAAGATGGCCGGCAAGGAGAAGGAGATCGGCGAGGGCATGGCGCAGATCTACTGCAACGAGTTCACCGAGAAGGAGATGACGGACCTCCTGGCGTTCTACAAGACCCCGCTCGGCCAGAAGCTGCTGACCAGTGAGCCCCGGGCAATCCAGTTCAGCATGTCCTATATGAATGGCTGGGCGCAGAACTTCGCCGAGACCGTCAACGGCGAATTCCGTGCCGAGATGCGCAAGCGGGGCAAGCAGATCTGATCGCCTGCTCCAATAAGGTCGAGGCAAGACATGGCTGAGTTCGACGCCGACCTGTTTGTCATCGGAGGAGGTTCGGGCGGGGTACGCGCCGCCCGAATCGCGGCGGGTCATGGCGCCCGCGTCATGATCGCCGAAGAGTACCGGATGGGCGGCACCTGCGTGATCCGCGGCTGTGTGCCGAAGAAATTGTTCGTGCTCGGCTCGCATGTCCATCAGGAGATCGAGGACGCTGCGGGCTTCGGCTGGACCATCCCGACGCCGACCTTCGACTGGCCGACGCTGGTCGCCAACAAGGACAAGGAGATCGGCCGGCTCGAAGGCATCTACACCACCAACGTGGAAAAATCCGGCGCCGAGGTCTTCAAGACCCGCGCGGTGCTGGAAGATGCCAATTCCGTGCGCCTCGCCAACGGCAAGACGGTGAAGGCGAGATACATCCTGATCGCGACCGGCGGCACGCCCAACCATGGGCCTGCGATCCCCGGCATCGAGCATGTGATCTCCTCGAACGAGGCGTTCCATCTGCCGGCCCTGCCGAAGCGCGTGCTGATCCAGGGCGGCGGCTACATCGCGCTGGAATTTGCCGGCATCTTCGCCGGCTTCGGTTCCGACGTGACGGTGGTCTATCGCGGCGACAACATCCTGCGCGGCTTTGACGAAGATGTCCGCGCCCATGTGCGCGCCGAGATGGAGAAGCAGGGCATTACCATCCTGACCGGCTGCACCGTCACGAAAATCGACAGGCACGGCAAGGACTACACCTCGCATCTCTCCAACGGTTCGAGCATCGCCTCCGACCAGGTGATGTTTGCGATCGGACGCCACCCCAACATCGCCAATATGGGCCTCGAAAAGGCCGGCGTCGCCATTAATCCGAAGAACGGGGGCATCGCGGTCGATCACTGGTCGAAAACATCGGTGCCGAACATCTACGCCATCGGCGACGTCACCCATCGCGTCAACCTGACGCCGGTCGCGATCCGCGAGGGGCATGCCTTCGCCGACACCGTGTTCGGAAAGCACCCGGTGCAGGTCGATCATGCGACGATCCCGACGGCGGTGTTCTCGCAGCCGGAGGTCGGCACGGTCGGCCTGACGGAAACGGAAGCGCGCAGCCAGTTCAGCCATGTCGACGTCTACAAGGCGACGTTCCGGCCGATCAAGGCGACCATGTCCGGCCGCGACACCCGCGTGCTGATGAAGCTTCTGGTCGACGGCTCGACCGACCGCGTGCTCGGCTGCCACATCGTGGGGGACGGTGCCGCCGAGATCATCCAGGCGGTGGCGATCGCCATCAAGATGAAGGCGACCAAGGCCGATTTCGACGCCACCGTCGCGCTGCACCCGACCGCGGCGGAAGAATTGGTGACCATGCGCACGCCGACCGCGCGCCATGTGCGCGAGGCTGCGGCGGAGTAAGGGATCGCCGAAGGACGCGGTAGCCGGGCCGGGTCGAAGGCCGTCGTGCTTTTTCGATGAAGACCGTCGATCGCGAAAGAGACGGCATTCCCTTTCGCCTAGCTTGACGAAAGGAGAAATGATCATGATCACAAGACGCAGTTTTTCGGCCGCGCTGGTTGCCGGTGCGGCAGCTTCACTCATTTCCACGCGCGGCTTGGCCGCCGGCACCGCGCCGGCCAAGGCACGTAATGTCGTGCTGGTGCACGGGCTGTTTGCCGACGGGTCGTGCTGGACCGAGGTGATCTCGCGATTGCAGGCGGCCGGGCTCAATGCCACCTCCGTGCAGAATCCGCTGACGACCCTGCCTGAAGCGGTTGCTTCCGCCGAGCGCGTGCTGGCGCGGCAGGATGGCCCGACCGTTCTGGTCGGCCATTCCTTCTCGGGGATGATCGTCACCGAAGCCGGCATGCATCCGAATGTTTCGGCGCTCGTGTATGTGGCGGCGCGCGCCCCGGACGCGGGCGAAGACTACACGGCGCTCGCCAAGACCTATCCGACGCCGCCGGCCTCTGCCGGTATCGTTTTCGACGGCGATGAAGGTCGTCTCAGCGAGGAAGCATTCCTGCGGGATTTTGCCGGCGACCTGCCGCAGGCAAAGGCAAAGGTGCTCTACGCGGTCCAGCAGCCGTTCCACAAGGCGCTGCTCGCCGGCAAGACCACGCAGGCGGCGTGGCGATCGAAGCCGAGCTATTATGCGGTCTCAACCGAAGACCGCACGATCAATCCGGATCTCGAGCGCTTCATGGCAAAGCGGATGGGGGCCAGGACGATCGAGGTGAAGGCGAGCCATCTCGCGTTGATCTCCCATCCCGAGGAAATCACGCAATTGATTCTTGAGGCTGCCGGACAGCAAGGCTAAAGCGCGATGAGTTCAGGATGAATCGTCATCGCTTTAGCGCTTTGTTTGGGCATGATCTCCGCGCAAACGCTAAGCGTTTGTCGCGAGGGAAAACCGCTTCACACTGTGAATCGCTCCACAAAAGGGGAAAGCCTGCTCGCCCTTGAAGCCGCCTCGCGGATCAGGGTGCCCCACTTTCCCGTCTCACCGTCGATGAACTCGGAAGCCGCCGAGGCCTACAGCGTTTGCTCTTTTGAGAAGCGCCGCGCCATCGGACTGAAGGCCTCGCTTGCCGTTTCCTTGCGCGAACGATAGGTCGCCAGCACTCTTTGGGAGGTTTGAATGTTCAAGCGCTGAAAATCGAGCTTCAATCGATCGAGATCGCCCGCCGTAATCCGGTAATTGGGCGCCCCCAGGAAGAGCAGCGACATGGTCGTCGGCCAGGAGAAGTCCCTGGCTTTGGCCAGGATCAATACCGGCTCGCGGTCCTTGTCGACCAGCGTGCGCTCGACGATGTCGATCGGCAGACTGCACAACAGCGACAATGCAACGGCCGTCTCATTGAACTTGAGAGAATGGGCGAATTCGAACACCTTGTCTTCCGTCAACTCGCCTTTCTCGTGCAGCTTTGCCACGGCTTTCTTGGCGGTGAAATAATCCTTTGAGGCCGGACCGAATCTCGCATGGATGGCGCCCGCGACATCGACGACGGCCGTCTGGATCTGCGGCTCCATGCCCGGACGTTCGCGCTCGAGCTTTTGCCTTACCTCTTCCGTGGCTTTCGAAATCAGTTGATGGAAAAGATGCCGGGGAATGTCCTTTCGAAGACCGACGGACTCGGCGAGGATCGAATCTCCCTCCGAGCGTCGCACCAGGTGCAGAAAGCCGGAGCTTGAGAACACAGCGCCGTTGTTTGCCGCGACCGAAGTAACGACTTCCCTGGACCCGCGGACGACGAGGATATCGGTGACGGCCTCCGGAATGGACTTCCGCTCAGAAATGGCAAGCAGATGCTGCTGGCTGCGATTTTGCGCGCAGGAGACCAGCGTCTTGACATCGAGGCGCGTTGACTGGCGCAGGACCGGTCCCGCAACGTCGATGGAATAGTCGGATGCCAATCGCCTGACGAGATCGAGTGGCGCGTTGTTGCTGGCAGCCAGCTTTCCGGCAAGCCGGGCCCGCGCGCTCGCTTCGATCTCGTCGGCAAGACGGCCGATGATTTCTCCGAATGTCCAGATCTCGTCTTCCGAATAGGAGCCGGCAATCAGGACATCGGTGGCGTGCCACAAGGCGCGCGCGCAGCTCTCGGCGGTACCCTTGGATACCGCATCTTCCAGCTCAGACAGGAATGACGCTTGTTCAGCCATTTGACCGGGTTCGGGCGCAAACGGCGCCGAAGGCAGCATTTTCGAGCAATCACGCCATTAGAGCCCCGCTGATTGAACGATTGGTAAAATGGACGCGGGTTTTGGCCGCGGGCTTAACGATCTGCAAAAAAACGATTGCGAATTGTCCCTTTTCTGGCGGGCTCAAGACGTCGCCGGTAGGCAGGTCCGCCGTTCTTTGCCGCAGCCGACAGCGTGATCGATCGAGAGATTGTCGCTGCCGCCGGCCAACGGCGCGCCACATCCGTTTTGCGTTAAGGCGCTAGCGCCGCGATCATCGCCACACATGTGGAGACCCCGGACAGAATTTGCCTTGATGACAAGTCAGCGACGCAGGACTAGCCTTCCGCAAAATCAAACATCAAAACGCACGGGAGGTAATGGCATGCCTGAGGCAATGGTCGCAACACGTGCTTCGGACGCGACGAACAGCACGACAACGCAAACCGTCGACGTCGCGGTCGTGGGAGCCGGCTTTGCCGGCCTGTATATCTTGCATCGCCTGCGCAAGGCCGGCTTTTCCGCGGTCGTGCTGGAAGAAGCCGGCGACGTCGGCGGCACCTGGTACTGGAACCGCTATCCCGGCGCGCGCTGCGACATCCAGACCATCGACTACAGCTACACCTTCGATCCGGAGCTGGAAAAGGCGTGGCAGTGGTCCGAGAAATACGCGACCCAGCCGGAAATCCTGCGCTATCTCGGCTTCGTCGCCGACCGTTACGACCTCCGCCGCGACATCCGCTTCGGCACCAAGGTCAAGCAGGCGACATGGGATGACGCCACGGAACGCTGGCAGCTTGCGACCGACAAGGGCGCCAGCGTCTCCTGCCGCTATTACATCATGGCGACCGGCTGTCTCTCTGCGCCGAAGCCGCCGGAAATCGACGGCGTCAAGGATTTCAAGGGCGAGGTCTATTTCACCGGCCGCTGGCCGCATGACGAGGTCAAGCTCGCCGGCAAGCGCGTCGCCGTCATCGGCACCGGCTCGTCCGGCATCCAGTCGATCCCGATCATCGCCGAGCAGGCGGCGCAGCTGACCGTGTTCCAGCGCACGCCGAACTTCGCGCTGCCCGCGCATAACGGGCCTGCGCCGGCCGATCGCAAGACCATGCTCGAGGGTGACCGCGCCGCCTATCGCGAGCAGGCGCGCTGGTCGCTTGCGGGCGTGCCGTATCCGCAGGAGATGGCGGTGAGCTGGCAGTTGAGCGATGCGGAGCGCCGCGAGCGCTTCGAGAAGGCATGGGCGGCCGGCGATCTCGTCCACATCCTGACCCAACTCTGGGCCGACCAGGCCGTCGATGTCGACGGCAACCGGCTGATCACCGAGCTTATCCGCGAGAAGATCCGCGGCGTCGTGAAAGATCCCGACATTGCCGAGGCACTGAGCCCGCACGACCATCCGTTCGGGGCCAAGCGTCCGTGCCTGGATACCAATTACTACGCGACCTATAACCGCCCCAACGTCACGCTGGTGAATTTGCGGCAGGAGCCGATCAAGGCGATCACGGCCACCGGCATCACCACCGACAAGCGCAGCTTCGACGTGGACGTGATCGTGTTCGCGACCGGCTTCGACGCCATGACCGGCGCCATCATGGCCGTACATCCGATCACGGGACGCGCCGGAAAATCGCTGTCCGAGCGTCTGGGCTCAGGGACCGCAGACCTATCTCGGCCTCACCGTGGCCGGCTTCCCCAATCTCTTCATGATCACGGGGCCCGGCAGCCCGTCAGTGCTGTCGAACATGGCGGTGTCGATCGAGCAGCATGCCGACTGGGTGGTCGACCGCCTGACTGCGCTGCGCGACGCCGGCTTCACCACCATGGAGGCGACCGACACGGCGCAGGCCGGCTGGGCGCGGCACATGGCCGACTGTGCGACGCTGACGCTGCATCGGCTCGCCAACACCTGGTACACGGGCGCGAATGTTCCCGGCAAGGCGCAGGGCGTGATGCCCTACACCGGCGGCGTCGGTCCGTATCGCAGCATCTGCAACGAGGTCGTCGACCGCGGCATGCTGGGCTTCAGGCTCACGGGTCCGAAAGTGGCCGAGCAATGCAATGACGGCGAGGTCGTGCGCCTGCAGCCGGACGTGCGGCTCGTGCTGGGCATGCTCGCGCAAATGAACCTGCCGCCGATCGAGTCCATGGGCGCGCAGGGCGCGCGCGACTTCCTCAACGAGTTCAACAAGGCCCGTCCGGCGGGACGACCGGTCGGCGAAGTCGGCGAGGGCGTGCTGCAGGGCGCCGACGGCCCGCTGCCGTACAAGCTCTATCGGCCGGCGACGCCGGGGCCGCATCCGATCGTGGTCTATTTCCACGGCGGCGGCTGGGTGCTGGGCGACCAGCAGTCCGACGATCCCTTCTGCCGCGACATGTGCCGGCGCACCGGCATGATCTTCGTCAGCGTCGGTTACCGCCATGCGCCCGAGTATCGCTTCCCCGCCGCGGCCGAGGACGGTTATGCGGCAACGCGCTGGATCGCCGAGCACACCGCCGAGCTCGGCGGCAAGCCGGGTCCCGTGCTGGTCGCAGGCTGGAGCGCTGGCGGCAACGTTGCGGCCGTCACCTGTCAGCTCGCGCGCGACCGCGGTGGGCCTCAGATCGCCGGGCAGCTTCTGGTCAATCCGGTCACCGACTGCAGCTTCGATCGTCCGTCCTATGCCGAGAACGCTGCCGGCTATTTCCTGACGCGCGGGCTGATGTTCTGGTTCTGGGACCTCTACTGCTCGCCCGCCGACCGCACCGATCCGCGCGTCTCGCCGCTGCGCGGCAAGCTCGAGGGCCTGCCGCCGGCCTATATCGTGACCTCTCAGTTCGATCCGCTGCGCGACGAGGGCATCGCCTATGGCGATGCGCTCGCCAAGGCCGGCGTGCCGGTCGAGCAGCTCAAGGCCCACGGCCAGTTCCACTCGTCCTTCACCATGGTCGACGTCATCATCACCGGCGTCAGCGGCCGCGTGAAAATGGCGGAGGCGCTCCGCGGTTTTGTTGGCTTGCCGAAGCAAGCGAGTGAGCAGCGCGCGCCGGAGATCAACGTCGCCGCGAGTTAGCTGGGGACGAGGTCGTTAGTGAGCGGCCCCGGCGCCAGGCGGCGCCGGGGCCGCTGCGTTGCGCACGCCGCTTTCTCCAGATAATCGAAAATCGCCGGCGACCGCACGTTGCATTCGGGCAACACCCCTCCGGAAAATCGATCTGGCGGCCGGTTCCGCCATTGCGTGTCCACATCGTGATCCGAAAATCATCGGCGTCGCGTGCCTGGCTGTGCAACCTGGCCTGGATGGAGCCTTTGGAGGCTTGAGAACATGAACCTGCGGCGATTGATGACGGCGTCGACCTTGCGGCGAGCTGCTGTTCTCCCGAGTGGAGTTGTCGTCTGGCTTCTCGCTCTCGGCTCGGCTGGAATCGAGAACACCGGCGCGGCGCCGATCATGAGCCGCGTCGCGCCAGCGCTCGCGGCCAACGCCGCGTTCTCCGAGATGCCGCAGCCCGTTACCATGCGCTTCGCCGATGTCGGGGATGCCGATGTAGTGATGGACGGAAGCTCGCCGACGGGCATCGCCGCCGACACGACGCTGGCCTCGCGTGAGCCGGAAACACATGAGTCGGAAACAATTGTCACGGCGTCGCTGACCGACCCGGCGGAATTGCTGACGGTCGAAACACCGCCCATGCAGGCGGCGACGGCGAGTACGCCGGCTGCCGAGGCCGGCAGCGCCAAACCGGTGGTGGGCTCCGTCGAAGTCCTCGACGAGTGTTTTTCGATGGACGTCTGCATCGACCGCTACCTTTGGGCGCTCTATCAGCGGACGCTCAAGGAGGACACCATCAAGGTCGAGGACCGGAAGAAAGTGACGGTCAAGCGGAAGGGCAAGACAATAACGGTCACGAAGACCTTCACGACGGTCGTCAACGAGGACTTTGCGTGGAAGGACCCGAAGGCGGCCGACAAGGCCAATATGTCCATGATGGACTACGTGATCGGCGGCATGGATCCGACCTTCAAGCTGAAACTCTTTCATGCGCTACTCGCCGCGGAGCAGGCGGGCCTGTCGCCCGGCATCACCAGCGCATTCCGCGACGACTACCGCCAATCGATCGCAAGCGGCCTCAAGGCCGCGACCGACCGCTCCTACCATGGCGGCAGCTTCCGCGGCGGCTACGGCCACGGGCTTGCGGCCGATGTCGTGAGCACCGCCGGCGCGACGCGCGCGCAGCGATGGGTTTCCAACGAAATCTTCTGGAAATGGATCGACGCGCACGGCAAGGAGTTCGGAATCGGCCGGCCCTATCTCGATCGGGATCCACCGCACGTGGCGCCGGTCGACGGCAAGGAATATGCCGATCACAACGGCGGCACGAAAGCCCGGCAGGCTGGATCCGATGTGAAGAAGCGCAAGCACATCGCGGGGCGGGACGACCGCAACGCAACTAAACGTCTGCGGACTGCGAGATCGTCGTAGTTATCCTGACCCGCATGGATTAGGGCATGATCCGGAAAAGTGTGTAGCGGTTTTCCCTCGCGACAAGCGCATAGCGCTTGCGCGGAGATCATGCTCAAACAAAGAGCTAAAGCGCGATGACAATTCAACCTAATCTCGTCGCGCTTTAGCGCCGCGACCGCGTTCGCAACCGCGGTTGCGATGTCGTCGGCCTTCGCGGCCGGCGGCTGCTACTGCGCCGTCGCTCCGGTGGAGAGAGGCCAGGCCGCGAATTTAAAATGCTTGAGCGTTGGTTCGTCGGGGAGCGCGAGCAGGCGACGCACCGTCGCTATTGCCGGCGCCGGGCCGTTCAAGGAAATTTGTCCGCTCTCGATCGCACCGGCAAGTCCGAAATAGCCGAGCCAAACCCTGGTAAAGGTCGCGAGTTCAGCAGCGATCGTCGCATCGACGTCGCGGCCCGGGGGCGGCTTGAGACAAACCTCGATGTCATCAGGACGCAGGACGAGCCACCAATACCGCGGACTGCGATTGGATTTCGGGATTCCGCGGAAATCGAAACGAATGACAAAGCCTCGCGCCGGGATTTCGCCTGGACAGATTTGGCGCCGTATCCCCCACAGGAGCATTTTTGGGTCGAGGTCATCGGCGCCGATCAGGCCTTGTGCCCATTGCTGGCCCCACAGGCTCATCAATTCGACGATCGGACGGAAATCTTCGCCGGCCGTTGTCAAGCGATAGAGGTGACCCTTGCCTTTGGGCTTTGCTTCGATGTGCACGACACCATCCTGCTCGAGTTGCTTGAGGCGCTGCGCCAGGACCGTCCTCGAGATCAGGGGCGCCGCATCGAGCAGCTCGCCGAACGAGCGGGTACCAAAACATAGCTCGCGTATGATGACCGGAGTCCAGCGATCGCCGAAGACTTCGGCCGCCTTGGCTACAGGACAGAATTGCGCGTAGCTGATCATGCGGGACATCTTCCTCCCGCTTGGATTGTTCGACAAGTACGTTTTACGTACTTGAACGACCGCAAACCCTTGCCATGATCGATAGCCGGCGCACTCCCGGAAGGAGGACAGTCATGCGAGCTTATTTGAAGGTCGGGAGCGCAGCGCTTGCGCTCGGGATCATACTCTTTTCGTTTGCTTCCAATGCTTTGCTAAGTCCAAAGGACGAGGTGACCCAGGTCACCTCGGCGTGGGCGCAGGCTCTTGGCGAGAACGATCCCGACAAGGTGTTGCCGTTCTATGCCGAGGATGCAGTGCTTTGGGGAACACTGTCGCCGGTGGTTCGCTCGGACCGGGCGGCGCTGCGCGATTATTTTGTGACGGCGTTCAAGGTTCTTCCCGGCCTCAAGGTTGCCTTCGGCGATCAGCTCATCCGCGTGTATGGCGGCGCGGCGGTGAATACCGGCTATTACACGTTCTCCTTTGTCAGGGATGGAGAGAGCAAGACGCTGCCTGCGCGCTACAGCTTCACTTACGTCAAAAACGGCGACCGCTGGCTCATCGTCGATCACCACTCGTCGGCAATGCCGCCGCCGCCGAAATAGTTCGACAATTAGGGCTGTGCCGCTGCGTAGCCCCGCGGCGGCGCAGTTACCAATTCGTTGTGCAAAGGATGCGGTATTCGCGGTTCGCCAGCACCACGAACACGATGGCGAGCTTGTGGTGCGCCGCGGTCCACAGCGCCTGTTGGCAAGATTCGAAATGGGAACACGCCCACTTCCTTGGCGCCGCGGCGCCAGGTTGGTTCGTCGGCAGCAGCGGTGGCAAACGGATCGTGGTTGCGGACCATTGTGCCGAGTCCTAGTCTTGCGGTGTTGGTCGCCCAACCAAACCACCTCTATTAGGCATCAAAGCGAACAGCGGCCAAGGAGGAAACCATGCGATACAGCAATCCAGACCGTCGAACCATTCTGAAAACCATGACGTCATTGGCGGCGGCATCGTCAATGGCGGGAATCACCGTTGGACGTGCGGAGGCCGCCGCCGCTTCCGATCCGGCCCTGAGCCCCGCGCTTTTGGATGTCGATCAGGCGCTGCGCCAGGCCGTCAACGCGCGGACCGTGCCGGGCCTCGTCGCCATTGCGGCAAACGACAAGGGCATCGTCTACGAGGGCGCGTTCGGGCCCTCGATCACCGCGGACAGCCTGTTCTGGATCGCGTCGATGACCAAGGCGATCACGGGCGCCGCCTGCATGCAACTGGTCGAGCAGGGCAAGCTGCAGCTCGATCAGCCGATGGGCAAGCTGCTTCCGCGAACTGGAGCAGCCCAAGGTGCTCGAGGGATTCGACGCCAGCGGCGCACCGAAGCTTCGCCCCGCCAAGCGAGCGATCACGCTGCGTCATCTCCTCACTCACACCGCGGGATTCACCTACAGCATCTGGAGTGAGCCGATGACGCAGTTCGAGAAGGTCACGGGCACGCCCTTCATCGGCGAATGCAAGAATGCCAGCTTCAACGCGCCGCTGATGTTCGATCCCGGCGATCGCTGGGAATACGGCATCAATATCGACTGGGTCGGCAAGGCGGTGGAGGCGGTGAGCGACCAGTCGCTGGAGGTCTATTTCAAGGAGAAGATCTTTGCGCCACTCGGCATGACCGATACCGGCTTCCTGATCAGCTCCTCGCAAAAGGCCCGTGTCGCGCCGATGTTCAGCCGGCAAGGCGACGGCTCGCTCAAGCCGATGGATTTCGAGATGCCGCAGCGGCCGGAATTCTTCATGGGCGGCGGTGCGCTGTTCTCTACGCCGCGAAACTACATGGCGTTTCTGCAGATGCTGCTGCACGAAGGCACGTTCAACGGCGCGCAGGTGCTGAAGCCCGAGACCGTGGCGTTGATGCGGCAGAACCACATCGGCGATCTCAACGTGGTCACGTTGAAGACGGTGCAATCCGGAGAGCTCGAACGACGCGAACCTGTTCCCCGGCATGACCCAGAAATGGGGACTGTCGTTCGACATCAACACCGAACCCGGCCCGGCCGGACGCAGCGCGGGCAGCCTCGCCTGGGCCGGACTGTTCAACACCTACTTCTGGCTTGATCCGAACAAGCGCGTGACCGGCACGATCATGACGCAGCTCCTGCCGTTCGCCGACGATCAGGTCCTGAAGCTGTTCGCCAAGTTCGAGAGCGGGCTCTACGCCGCCGTTGCCTGACGCACGATCTAAAGCGCGATGAGATTAGGTTGAATCGTCATCGCGCTTTAGCTCTTTGTTTGAGCATGATCTCCGCGCAAACGCTATGCGTTTGTCGCGAGGGAAAACCGCTACACACTTTTCCGGATCATGCTCTAGATGCGTGGCCAGCGCGGCCCGGCGCCAAATGTCATCGGGTGCGCCCCGTATGTCACCGCTTGCCCTCGATGGCAATCTCGACCAGATAGGGCTTGTTCGCTGCGACGGCATTCGCAACCGCGGTCGCGATGTCGTCGGCCTTCTCGAGCCGGATGCCTTCGACGCCCATGCCTTCAGCGAGATGCACGAAATCGAGCGCGGGTCCAAAGAGATCCATGTTCTGGTAGGGATGCTGCGTGCCGGCTTCGAAATTCTGCCGCCAGACGTCCACATTGTGCTTGAGAATGCGGTATTCGCGGTTCGCCAGCACGACGAACACGATCGCGAGCTTGTGATGCGCCGCGGTCCACAGCGCCTGGATGCTGTACATCGCCGAGCCGTCGCCGGAAATCGCGACCACCGGGCGGTCCGGCATCGCGACCTTGACGCCGATCGCGCCGGCCAACCCTTGTCCTATGCCGCCGCCGCGTCCGCCGAAATAGTCGCCGAAGCCGCGATAATCGAAGGCGCGCGCGAGATCGAGGCTCGCCGTGATGCTTTCGTCCACGATCACGACGTTGTCGGGCAGGCCGCGCCGGAGCTCGGCCGTCACCCGCGGCATCGAGCTCGGCTCGCGGCGCCAGCTTTTTTCGACGCGTGCCTTGTACGCTTCCTTCTCCCGCGCGCGCAGCTCGGCCAATGCCCGGTTGCGGCCTCGAGCGGCCAGCTTGTACTCCGCGCCCGCCCGCGAAAGCACCGCCTCCGTCAGTGCGGCAAGGCTGACCGCCATGTCGCCGACGATGCCGGCGTCGAGGCGATGGTTGAACGCCAGACGCTCGGCCGATTGCTCGACCTGGACGACGGCGGCGCCGTCCGGGAAATGGCTGCCCGCGGCATACCAGATGTCCTCGAAGAACGGTCCGCCCAAGAGCAGCACGAGATCGGCATCGCCCAGCGCCGTGCGCACCTGCCTCGCATCGCCCGGCAGCGATTGCCGGTAATTCGGATGGCCGGTCGGGAAGGGCGCGTGGTGTCGCAGCCCTTCGAACCACACCGAGGCGCCGATCGCCTCCGAAAGCGCCACGAGCGCTTGCTCGGCGCCGGATCGCGCGACGTCGTCGCCGGCCATGATCGCCGGGCTCCTCGATTTCAGGAGCAGCGACGCCAGCGCCTCGACGCCTTCGGGATCGGGCTGCGCGGAGCGCCACAATCTGTCCGGCGCCGAGGCGTCGATCGAGGTTTCCTGCTCCAGCACGTCGATCGGCAGCGAGACGAACACCGGGCCTTGCGGCGCATCGGTCGCGACCTTGAAGGCGCGGCGCAGGATCGGGCTGATCTCGTCGGCGCGTTCGATCTGCACGCTCCATTTGGTGACGGGAGCCGCCATCGCGACGAGGTCATGGCCGAGCAGGGGATTGTTGAGCCGCATCCGCGTGTCCTGCTGGCCCGCGGTGACCACGACGGGTGAACTCGCTTTCAACGCGCCATAGAGTGAGCCGATGCCATTGCCGAGTCCCGGCGCGACGTGAAGATTGGCGACGGTGGGCCGGCCGGACGCCTGCGCGTAGAAGCTGGCGGCGCTGACGGCAACGCCCTCATGCAGGGTCATGATGTAGTCGAGCTGCGGAAAGGCCGGCAGGCTGTCGAGCAGCGGCGTCTCCGTGGTCCCGGGATTGCCGAAAATATGACGCACGCCGTGCGACACGAAAGATTCCATCAGCACACGACGTCCGCGCATTCGTTTCCTCATCCGTTTCTGGCACGTATTTTATCGCATCATCGCCTTGGCCGGGGCCGGTGGCAACGGCCCGGGATGGCGGCCTGACCGTCGCATTTGCAGACACTCGCGGGTCGTGCCCTCTCGACCGAGATTGGCCGCCACTTCCGGTGTGCTATCTTGACCCTCATCCTGAGGCTCGGGGGCGACGATGCAGCGGCGTGGATTTCTGGCAATTCTCGGCTCCGCCGTGGCCGCATTTCCGCTGACGGCACGGTCGCAGCAGGCCGACCGAATGCGGCGCATCGGCGTGCTGATCGGGCTTGCGGCGAACGATGCGCAAGGCCAGGCCGCGCTTGCCGCACTTCTGCAGGCCTTTGCGCAATTGGGCTGGGTTGACGGGCGTAACGTCAAGATCGACTACCGCTGGGGCGGGGGCAATGCCGACGAGGCGCGCAAATACGCGGCCGAACTGGTCGGCCTCGGTCCTGAGGTGATGATGGCCACCGGCGGCGCCAGCGTCGGAGCGCTGCTCCAGGCGAGCAAGACCATTCCGGTCGTGTTTGCAAATGTCCCCGATCCCGTTGGCTCCGGATTTGTCGAGAGCCTTTCCCGGCCGGGCGGTAGCGCCACCGGCTTCGTGCAGTTCGAATACAGTCTGAGCGGGAAATGGCTCGAACTCCTGAAGCAGATCGCGCCGGACGTGAAGAACGCGGCGATCTTGTGGGATCCGACTATCGTCGCCGGGATCGGCCAGTTCGCCGTCATCCAGTCCGTGGCGCCTTCGTTGGGTCTTGAAGTGCATGCCATCAACGTTCGCGATGCCGCCGGGATTGAGCGCGCCATCGAGGCATTTGCCCGCATCCCGAACGGCGGCATGATCGTCACCGCAAGCGCGCTGGCAATCATTCATCGCGATTTGATCGTCAAGCTCGCCGCGCGGCACCGCCTGCCCACGGTGTACTTTCAGAAGGTGTTCGTTACCGGGGGCGGCTTGATCTCCTACGGCGCCGATTTCATCGACCAGTATCGCCGCGCCGCGGGCTATGTCGATCGCATTCTCCGGGGCGAGAAGCCGGCCGATCTTCCGGTGCAGGCGCCGACGAAATACGAGCTCGCGATCAACCTGAAGGCGGCGAAGGCGGGAGGATTTACAATTCCGCCGCAGGTACTGACCAGTGCCGACGAGGTGATCGAGTGAGTGCGCCAGCCGCGCTCGTAGCCTGCAACGCGCATGCTGGCTTTACAGCGCCGTCGCGCATGTCATCATGACGCGGAATGCAAGACCCTCCGCAAACCCTGTCCTGGTTCGGCATCATCAGGCTCGGCCTGGTGCAGACCGCGCTCGGCTCGGTGACGGTCCTGACCATGGCGACGCTCAACCGCGTCATGGTGGTGGAACTGGCGCTGCCCTCGATGCTGCCCGGGCTTCTGGTCGGCCTTCATTACGCGATGCAGTTGCTTCGCCCGCGGCTCGGCTATGGCTCCGACATCGGCGGCCGCCGCACGCCCTGGATCGTCGGCGGCATGATGCTGCACGCCGCAGGCGGTGCGCTTGCAGCAGTTGCGACGGCCTTGATGGCGACGCAACTCGCGCTCGGCATTACGCTCGCCGCGATTGCCTTCATCATGATCGGCATCGGCGTCTCCGCCGCGGGCACCTCGCTGCTGGTCCTGCTTGCAAAGCGCACCGATCCGCCCCGGCGTAGCGCCGCCGCCTCGATCGCATGGACCATGATGGTCACGGGTTTTATCGCAACCACGGCCGCAGCGGGTCACGCGCTCGATCCGTTCTCGGGCGCGAGGCTGATCGCCGTCTCCTCCGCGGTATCGGTGATCGCCATCCTTCTGACGCTTGTCGGGGTGTGGAACATCGAAGGCGAGGGACGATCCGGCGACGAGCGCGTGAGCCAAGAGCCGCCGAAATCCTCCTTTCGCGAGGAGATCGCCGGGATCTGGCGAGAGAAGCAGGCGCGCCGTTTTGCGATCTTCATCTTCATCTCGATGCTGGCCTACAGCGCGCCGGATCTGATCCTGGAGCCGTTTGCCGGCGCGGTGTTCGGCATGACGCCGGGCGAGACGACGAAGCTCGCAGGCTTCCAGCACACCGGCACGATGATCGGCATGATCCTGCTGCCGGTGCTGCACCGGCTGATCCCGGCGTGGCGCGCGCGCACCACGCCATGGATCGTCGGCGGATGCATCGCCTGCGCGCTCGGACTTCTCAACATCGCGGCGGCGGCTGCCGTCGGCCCCGGCTGGCCGTTGCGCGCGTCCTTCGTGGTGCTGGGGATCACGAGCGGGATCTATTCCATCGCGGCGATCGGCGCGATGATGAATCTGGTCGGCGCCGGACATCGCAACCGCGAGGGCACGCGGATGGGATTGTGGGGCGCCTCGCAGGCGATCTCCTATGCCACGGGTGGTTTTCTCGGCACGCTGGCGAGCGATGCCGCACGCTATGCATTGCCTTCGGTTTCTCTTTCCTACGCGCTGGTGTTCGCCGCCGAAGCGGGCCTGTTCATCGTCGCCGCCTGCATGGCGCTGTGGATCGGCAAGCCTGTCGCCTTCAACCAGGCGGTGGAAGAGGCGCCATGGGTGGCCAAGCAGGAGGCGTGACCGAATTACAAGCCTGTCATTGCAAGCTTTTCCGGCCTCAAAAAAAGGATTCGGGCCGTTGGCCGATCTGCTCCTCATGGCGTTGTATCTCGACTAAACTGGTTCATGGGCAGGCTCGCCAGGGTAACCAGGGTAAAGAGGCTCGCCCCGGTACAAGAGGTGCAACTTGCGGATCCCCTGGAAACGCGGCGCGTACATGCCGGACTGACGGGCTCTTGCCGGCGTCGACCATATGACAAGGAGTTTTTCGATGATCAGGTGCAGGCGGCTCGCCGCGGCTACTTCCATGACCCTTATCGCGTTGGCGTGGATGGCCAGCAGTGCAAGCGCCGCGCAGTGCGGCAGCGGGCCGGGCGGGTTCGAGGCCTGGAAGCAGCAATTCGCGGGCGAGGCGAGAGCCAAGGGTGTCGGCGCCAACGGGGTCAACGCGCTGATGCAGGCGAACTATGCCACTGCGACCATCAACGCCGACCGCAGCCTGCACAGCTTCAAGCTCTCGCTCGATCAGTTCATGGTCAAGCGCGGGGCCGCCGCGATCGTCGCGCGCGGACGCTCGATGAAGCAGTCGCACGCGGCGCTGTTCGCCTCGATCCAGCAGCGCTACGGCGTGCCGCCGGGGCCGCTGATCGCGATCTGGGGCATGGAATCCGCCTTCGGCAGCCAGCGCGGCAACCAGAACATGCTGTCGTCGATCGCAACGCTCGCGTATGACTGTCGCCGGCCGGAATATTTCACCGACCAGCTTTACGCCGCGCTGAAACTGATCGACCGCGGCGTGGTGTCGGCGTCGACGCGCGGCTCCATGCATGGCGAGCTCGGCCAAACCCAGTTCCTGCCGAAGACCATGCTGGAATACGGCACCGGCAATCTCGACGTCGCCGCCAACGCGCTCAACTCGACGGCCAACTTCCTGAAGGCTCACGGCTGGCGTGCCGGCGCCGGCTACCAGCCGGGCGAGCCGAATTTCGCGGCGATCGAGGCCTGGAACGCCGCGCAGGTCTATCAGAAGGCGATCGCGCTGATGGGCCGGCAGATCGACGGCGAGTGAGCGCGCTCCTGAAAATCTTCCCCGGACAAATATCTTGCCTGGGCCGCGGCGAGGGATAGGATCGCGCCCGTTCCTGCCGGGGGACATTGCCATGAAAGCACTCGATCACCGCACGATGGTCCATCTGGACGTGGTGCTGGAACACGCCTGCCGGTCGCTGCCGCATGGCGGCGATCACGACACCCGTAAGAAGATCGCTCAAAGACTGCTGTCCAGCGCCCGAAAGGGCAATTTGACCATCGAAGGCCTTTCGACCATTGCGCGGGCCGCGCTGGACGAAGCGACGAAACAGAGCGAGACCGGGCGGCCGGACTGATACCGCTTTAGCCCTCGGTCGCCTCGCGCTCCGTGTCGCGGCCGGTGAGATCCTCGCCCAGCAAGTTGGCATAGTCGCGCGCCATTTCCCGCATCAGGAATTTGGCGGGAACGCGCTCGCCGGCGTTTGCGCCGACGGCGGCTTTCGCGAAATCCTCAACGGCCGGATGGTCGCCGTCGATAAATTCGGCGGGATCGGTGTAGAGATGGCGGATGGTGTCGGGAAGAACATCGCTGATGCCGCAACCCGGCAAGCCGCGCGCGCGAAATTCAATCCGCGACTTCATTCACCATGGCCGGGCCGCACCGGCAGACAGGCCGCACAAAAAGAAAGCCCGCCGTGAGGGCGGGCCCAAGTTTAGGGAGGAAACGCCCTGACGGGCGTTGATGTAATCTGCTCTATTCGGGTGCGATCGGTAAGATAGTATAACTACGGTATTCTACGTCAGCGTGATCCGCTGGTGGGTTGGCGTGCGTGGGAATAACAGGGGAACTTCATGAATTTGTCCGGCTTTTTCGCGCGCATTGTCGCGCTGATTGGCGCTGTCGCGCTGCGGTGGCGCCGTCTGCGGGGCGCAGCACCTAAGCCAGCCTGGGGCGGTGCGCCGGAAATCCCCGTGGCAAAGCCGCAAGGCATCATCCCGACGCTCAAGATGCCGACGGCGCGGGGCTGGAGCGATGGGCAAAAGCCGACTGCCGCGCCCGGGCTCAAGGTCAACGCGTTTGCGGCCGGTCTCGACCATCCGCGCTGGATCGAGGTGCTGCCCAATGGCGACGTCCTCATCGCCGAGGCGACGCAGGTCGCAGGTCCCCCCAGGAGCGTGTTTCACTATGCGATGCAGGCGACGATGCGGCGTGCCGATGCGCTCGGCGTCAGCGCCAACCGCATCACGCTGTTGCGCGATCTCGACGGCGACGGCGTCGCCGAGACGCGCAAGACGTTCATGGAGGGACTGAACCAGCCGTTCGGCATGGCACTGGTCGGCGACACCTTCTATGTCGGCAACACCGACGGCGTGGTGGCGTTTCCGTACACGGCGGGCGCGGATCGCATCACCGCACAGGGCAAGAAGCTCGTCACGTTCAAGCCCGCCGGGCACTGGACGCGGAGCCTGCTGCCGAGCAGCGATGGCAAGAAGCTCTATGCCGGGGTCGGCTCGCTCACCAACATCGCCGATGACGGCATGGAGGTGGAGGAGGGCCGCGCCGCGATCCATGAGCTCGATCTTGCAGGCGGCAAGAGCCGCATCTTTGCCGGCGGCCTTCGCAACGCCGTGGGCCTTGCATGGGAGCCCACCACCGGCGTGCTCTGGACCGTCGTCAACGAGCGCGACGGCCTCGGCGACGAGACGCCGCCGGATTATCTGACGTCCGTGCGCGACGGCGGCTTCTACGGCTGGCCCTATTGCTACTGGGGGCAGACGGTGGACGATCGCGTGCCGCAGGATCCATCGCTCGTCGCCAAGGCCATCACGCCGGATTATGCGCTCGGCGGACACACCGCTTCGCTCGGCCTGTGCTGGATGCCGGCCGGCACGCTGCCCGGTTTTCCGGACGGCATGGCGATCGGCCAGCACGGCTCCTGGAATCGCTCGACGCTCTCCGGCTACAAGGTGGTGTTCGTGCCGTTCGAGAAGGGGCGCCCTTCGGGTCCGGCGCGAGACATCCTCTCGGGCTTCCTCGCCCCCGACGAGCGGGAATCATACGGCCGCCCGGTCGGGGTCACGCTCGGCCCCGACGGCTCGCTTCTGGTCGCGGACGATGTCGGCGATGTCATCTGGCGCGTTACGGGCGCGTAGAACGCCGCCGCCCGCGGGCGGCCATGCTCCGCTTGCGTCAGTGCGTGGCTTCGCGAAACACGACGATTGTGCCGGTAGGCTCCGGTTCATGCGGCGTCAGGCTGGTCAGCGAGGCATCGGTCCAGTCCGCAAGGCTCAGCACCTCGCCGGACTCCATTCCCGTCGCCGGCGCTTCCGCCGGCTCCAGCACCTTGAGGCCGCTTTCATCCAGAAAGAAGGTATGGTCGCCGAACACGTTGGTCAGTTGCGTCACCGCCGGATGATTGTCGGGAAGAACCTGGGCATTCATCTGGTTCAGGGTCTGCTTCACCTGCGTCGAATTCAGTTTCATGGGCTGCTCCTCTTTTCGTGAGCTGCGATTTCGGGCGGGCGCCCCTTTTCGACGCCATCCTGCTGTCGTGACCTGTTTCGACATGACCTGTTTTGACATGGCCACGGCGGTTGAACCGATCCGCAGCGCAAGTGTTCCTGACAGGCGAGAAAGTTGAAGGAGTTTCGCACCGGGAACAGTGCGGCTCGAAGGCAAATGACCGGTGCTGGGCGCTGCTCCTGGGCGCTGCCGTTTCGTTGCCGCGCCTTTTAATCGACGCGGGTTATGTAGGGCCCGTAGAGCACATCTCGCCGCCGCTTATATGTATTTGCGATGGCGCGGATGGTGACGATGCAGGTGACAGAACACACTATCTCAATGATCATTGGAGTCGTTCCGCAATAAAAAACGCGTGGCAATAATCGAAAATACTAGCGACGTTAGCCGTGATTCGGACGACAAATTCGCCAGTTCCCCGCGCGGAACATGCTCTTTTTTTATGCGTGCGACATTTCTGCGTCGCTCAAATATTCATGAACGATCCAACCAGAGAGACATAAAGATCATTCCAGTCATCCAACCGTTGCAGACGGCGCTTTGTCATTCGATTCTGAGATTGGCGTCGCCCACCACCTTGCCCCATTTTTCCATCTCCAGCTTGATGCGGGCGGTGAATTCGGCAGGCGTATTGGCGACCGGCCTGAAGCCCAGCGTCGCAAGCCGCTCCCTGACCTCGGGCCGTGCAACGCTCTTGGCGATTTCGCGGGAGAGCAACTCGACGATCTCTTTCGGCGTACCGGAGGGCACGACGATGCCGGTCAGCGTATCGGCTTCCTGATCCTTCACGCCTTGCTCGGCGAAGGTCGGCACGTCGGGTATTTGCTGCGCGCGCTCCGTCGCCGCAAGGCCGATCGCACGCACCTGACCGGCCTGTATCGCGGCAAGGGAGGACGGCAGCGCGGTGAAGGCGATCGGCGTGTGGCCGCCGATGGTCGCCTGCACGGCCGGCGCCGCGCCGGTGAAGGGAACGTGAACCAGGTCGAGCTTGTAGGTCAGCCGAAACAACTCGCCGCCGAGGTGGGGCGTCGACCCGACGCCCGGGCCGGCATAGCTGTACTTGCCCGGATTGTCGCGGATCAGTTGCACGAGCTCGGGCAAGGTCTTGGCGGGTACCTGCGGGTTGACCACCACGACGTTGGGTGAAGCCGCGACCAGGGTCACGGCTGCGAAATCCTTGATGGCATCATAGGGCACCTTGGCGTAGAGGCTGGGGTTCACCAGGAAGCCCGTGCTGATCGCCATGATGGTGTAGCCGTCGGGTGTCGCGCGCGCGACCTGACCGGAGGCGGTGTTGCCGCCCGCGCCCGGGAGGTTCTCGACAAAGAACTGCTGGCCGAGACTGTCGGAAAGCTGTTGCGCCACGAGGCGTGCGATAACGTCGGTGGGCCCTCCGGCCGGAAAGCCTACGACGACGCGCACCGGCCGGGTCGGATAACCCTGCGCCATGGATGGCGCGACGCCGGTCAACAGCAGCACGGCTGCGAAAATCAAACGCAAAACGGGCATCGTGACGCTCCCCCAGAACATGTTCCTTCTTGTTGGCGTCATCATCAGCGAGGACGCCCTCGAGAACAAGGACAAAACCTCGCCTGGTCATATGCGGAGCGGAGTGCGGTCATCATCGGCGTATCGGCGTCCTCGTCTATCGTGCTAGAGGATCGAGAACGTCTGGTAAAAGCGCGATTTCGCGCCGTATTGGATCAATTACAATGTCGATGGTTCATCAGGGTGGATGCCTTTGTGGCGAGGTCCGCTATCGCGCAACCGCGAAGCCGGTGCGTGTCACCATTTGTCACTGCACCTTTTGCCAGCGGTTGACGGGCTCGGCCTATCTGGTCGAGCCGATCTTCATGCGCGAGCATGTCGTATTCGAAGGCCGACCTACCGCAACCTACGACCATCGGTCCGACTCCAGCCAGAAGCGCGTAACGCTGCACTTCTGCGGAAGATGCGCGACAACGCTTTACCTCGACCTCGAGCGGTTTCCCGCTATCCTCGGACTATGTGGCGGGACATTTGACGACCCGAACTGGTTCGATCGCGGCGCGGACAATTGCCGCCACATTTTCACGCACTCCGCGCAAAATGGCGTCACGCTGCCGTCGGGCTACCGTCTCTACGACAAGCACGCGATGCAACTCGACGGCACTCCGAACCAGCCCTACGTGCTGGCCCATGCCTTGCTGGTGCAACGCGACACGCGAGAGGCTTCCAGTCCCGAATGAGACTTGGCGAATGAGATCTGGCGAATGAGACCTGGCGATATGAGATTGGCCCTTGCCGGAGACGATCGGCGTTTTCGGCGGCCGGTCGTTATTTCACCGATGCGGATTGCGCTGGCTTGCCGAAAACGCTGCGGCATCCTTCGCTCAGATTCGCCCGCTGCCTGCGCATGCAGGCGGTAATGCGCTCGACATCGGGTATCTCCGCGTAGCAGAGTCGCATCACGTCACCCGTACAAAGCCGTCTTTGATCTTCCTCGGTGAATGCCTGGCTCGCGGCAGGCCACAGGGCCGGGCCGAACACGACGCACGCGATAAGCCGGAATCCCCGGACGCAGAGCAGATTGGTTCGCATCGTCACCCCCGCAATGGCCGTCGTTGCGGCCGCTCACCAGGCGGCTTCTCCGCCTTGGAATCAATGCGGTGATGGTAATCCTGATTCCTGTTGTCTCAATGCGACGAGAAGGTCGTGCACTATTTTTTAAAGCCGCGCAGTCCCGTCCGTTCCGGCGCAGGAACCGACGCGGCGCGGCAGCCGAACTTGGAGGACTTTCGCCGGCGCCTGCAACGGTCAGCTCACGAGCGGCCATGCAGGTTGGCATATTCGCCGAGCTCCACCCGGACCGTGTCGCCGTGAACACGAACACGCCCCATGCCGCGAAGAAGTTCGAGCAAGCCGCGCTCGGGCGACCAGCATGGAATGATGAACGCGGCGCAGCCCCGCTCTCCGGCGGCGAAGGCGGCAAGCTGCAACAGATGCGCGACAATCGTTGTCCGGTCCGCCGCCGCGCACTCCGCGAGCGCCAATTCGCAATCCTCCCAACCGGACGACAGGGGATGGAGCTCGATCGCCGCCATGAGGCCTGAAGGTCCCGCGCACGCGAGGACGATCGACCGGTCCGGATCCAGTCGGCGGCAATGCCGCCGGATCGAATCGTCGGACACACCGCCGCCGAACCTCGCGCGGCGCTCGTCGAAGCCGAGCCCGAGATAGAAGGCAAGAAGCGAGGATTGAAGTTCGCCCGCCGTCAATGATTTGAACGAATAAGTCGATTGTCCTGCGCGCGAAAATTCGCCGGCGGTCGAGTTTTTCATGTCGCCCTCTGAAATGAATATTTGAAAAGTGGGATTTTGAAATGATGCCGGCCGGGCGTGACGTCAGCGCGGGGCGGCGGTCTCTAAGGTGCTTGATATTGGCGCGGTGCCGGCAATTCGAATGGCTCTGTCGCCGACAGCGGAAAGCGAAATCAGGATAGCGAGCATCGATCCGTAGAATGCCACCACGCCGATCTGCCATGTCCGCGTGATCTTGTGTTCGTCCCGGTCGGGGCCGGAGGTGTTGTTCTTCATGGGCGGCTCCATCGATGTGTGCAACCGGCAACGATCTCGATCAGCAGCTTGGTCGTCATCGTGGCGTCCTAAAATATGCGACGCCGCAAAGTATGATCTTTTTGATAGACGGGTTTTGTGAAGGGAGTTGTGGCTGACTTCACATTTGCAGGCAAAGTTCGCCAGACAGATTGCCGCACACGCATCACGATTGTGATTGTGTCGAAATGTGGCCGCGAAAAAATCTCCGCGGCCCTCGCTGAGGACTGTGCGCGTCGTTGGTGCTCGGCGGGGAGCGGAAGCGGGTGATTAACCCTCGAGCCATTATGCTTTACGCTTCACGATATTTGACGTTTCGCGATCGTCCGTTGCGTCAGCCACGGCGCAAGCCGTCATTTGCCGTCCGCACCAGCCTCGCGCGCGAGCCTTGCGGCCCTCAACCGTTCGCGATTTCTCGTAAAACGCCTTTTGCGCGGCCTCGTGCTCGCGCATGGCCTGCTCGGCCTCGGCGCGCCTGAGGGCATCGCGTGCCTTGCGTTCTTCGGAGGTGAGGATTCGGGGGGAGCGAACTTCGTAATCTTCGGTCATGTCTGTTAACGCGGAGATCGTCAAAAGGTTCCCGCGGGTTCCAATGGTTCCCACCGCTAGGACGAGCCCGCCCGGCTTTCCCTGCGCCTCCGATTTTCGGAGGAACGATGCCGGACTCGGGCAGAGAGAGCGTGGCGAGAACGCGAGCGCATGAAGGAACACCGTCATTGCGAGCGAAGCGAAGCAATCCAGAATCTCGCCGCTGGGAGAGTCTGGATTGCTTCGTCGCTCTCGCTCCTCGCGATGATGAAAAACTATATCTCCGCCTGCAGCCACTCCGCCGCACCCCGCCACAGCGTGTCGCGGTGGTCGGGGCGGAAAAATCCGAAATGCCCGATCTTGCCCGCGCCGACATCGGTGGGCGTGACGGTGATGATCTCGGGCTTGGTCGAGGTGAAGCCGGCGCACATCATCTCGACCGCCGGCCGCGTCGCCCAGGGGTCGTCGGAGAGGCACAGCGCGCGCATCGCGCCCTTGTATTTGGCGAAGTTGGCCAGCCCCGCGACCGATTTGTCGTCGAAGATATAATGCGGACTGTTCACCCAACTCGCCCATTGCAGGAAGACGCCCTTCGGCAGATCCTCGCCGATGCCGGTCCAGCCCGGCGCATAGCCGAACGCGCGGGTCAGCGGCGTGCCGATAAAGTTGAGCATGACATAGACGCGGTAGCGCTCCGGCGAGGTCATCAGCTTCCAGTAGCCGGCCTGTGCCGCGATCAGCAGCGCGCGCGAGATTTCGCTGTTGTTGGGGAGCAGCCCCAGCGCCTGGCCGCCGAAGGAGTGGCCGACATAGCCGAGCGGCAGATTGTGGTAGCGCTCGCGCATCCAGCTCACGGCGGCGGTAACGTCGAGCGCGGCCCAGTCGGCCATATTGGCCTTGAAGCCGTTGAGCGACTTCTTCCGGTTGTAGCCTTCGACCGCAAACGGCCTGCTACCGCCGATGCCGCGGTAGTCGTAGGTGAGCACGGCACAACCGCGCCGCGCCAGATAGCCGGCAAAGCCGCGATAGATCTTGCGGGGAACCGCGGTCGCCGAAGAGATCAGCACGGCATGGCGCTTGGCGCCGCGGGGCAGGAACAGGGTCGCCGCCAGCGAATAGCCGTCGGCCGCCGGAATCGTGATGTCGTCGGTAAAAGCGTCGTCGAGCGCGGCGTCCGTCACAGCGCCTTCCCCCAAGTCCTGGTATTCTGCAAAGCCTTCGTGTTTTGCATTAACAAATGCGAATTTGGCTTTTGCCGCAAGGGCTTGTCTTGGTACTTGTTTGGGCTGGATAAATGCCGGTAGCCCTTGCGGAACAGCCAATGTATAACGCGGACCTTCGATAAGTAGCGGTTTTTGCTCAGGAGTTAACGTCATGTCCGAGCGGTGGACACCCGACAGCTGGCGCGCCAAGAAGGTCGTGCAGGTGCCCGACTTTCCCGACGCCAAGGCGTTGGCCGATGTCGAGGCGCAGCTTGCCACCTTTCCACCGCTGGTATTTGCGGGCGAGGCGCGCAACCTGAAGAAGGCACTTGGGCGGGTCGCCGCCGGCGAAGCCTTCCTGCTGCAGGGCGGCGACTGCGCCGAGAGCTTTGCCGAGCACGGCGCCAACAACATCCGCGACTTCTTCCGCGTGCTGCTGCAGATGGCGGTCGTCCTGACCTATGCCGGCGCGCTGCCGGTGGTGAAGGTCGGCCGCATTGCCGGGCAATTTGCCAAGCCGCGCTCATCGAACACCGAAAAGATCAATGGCGTGGAGCTGCCGAGCTATCGCGGCGACATCATCAACGACATCGCGTTCACGCCCGAAGCGCGCACTCCCGATCCGCAGCGCCAGCTCATGGCCTACCGGCAGTCGGCGGCGACGCTGAACCTGCTGCGTGCCTTTGCGACCGGCGGTTTTGCCAATCTCGGCAGCGTCCATCAGTGGATGCTCGGCTTCCTGAAGGACTCCCCGCAGTCCCGCCGCTACAAGGAGCTGGCGGACCGCATCTCGGATGCGCTGAACTTCATGCGCGCCTGCGGCCTCGATCTGGAAAGCCACCCCGAGCTGCGCGCGACTGATTTCTACACCAGCCATGAAGCGCTGCTGCTCGGCTACGAGGAGGCGATGACGCGGGTCGATTCCACGACCGGCGACTGGTACGCGACCTCCGGCCACATGATCTGGATCGGCGATCGCACCCGCCAGCTCGACCACGGCCATGTCGAATATTTCCGCGGCATCAAGAACCCGATCGGCCTGAAATGCGGCCCGTCGCTGAAGCCGGAAGAGCTGCTCAAGCTGATCGACGTGCTCAACCCCGATAACGAGCCCGGCCGGCTGACGCTGATCGGCCGTTTTGGCTCGGACAAGATCGCGGACCACCTGCCGGGCCTGATCCGCGCGGTGAAGCGCGAGGGCCGCGTCGTGGTGTGGTCGTGCGATCCCATGCACGGCAACACGATCACCTCGACATCGGGCTACAAGACGCGGCCGTTCGACCGCATCCTGTCGGAGGTGAAGAGCTTCTTCACCATCCACCACGCCGAGGGTACGCATCCCGGCGGCGTCCATCTGGAAATGACCGGCAAGGACGTCACCGAATGTATCGGCGGGGCGCGCGCGATCACGGATGAGGATTTGAACGACCGCTATCACACGGTCTGCGATCCCCGGCTCAATGCCGAGCAATCGATCGACATGGCTTTCCTGGTCGCGGAGCTGCTCAAGCAGGAGCGGGGCAACAAGGTGCGGCCGGTGCCGGCGGCAGCGGGTTTCTAGTGCCGCCGATTTGAAGTTCCTGCATGTGCAGGCTGAGAGCTCGTTCAGGAACTTCAAATCGAAAAGCGGCACTGGAATCATTTAATTTGCTAGTGCCCCCTAACTTTCCGAAGTTCGCACGGGGGTTGCTGCGACGTGTTGCGAACTTCAGAAAGGGGGCACTAGCTTTGCTGCGACTCTGGCGAGCCACGCTCAATTCGCGAAACGGCATGATCTTCGCGGCCCGTTCGGAGCAGGCCATCCGTGAAGAGCTGATCGCGCTGGTGTTGGCGGTGCCGGCGGCCTGGCTGGTCGGCGCCACCGTGATGCGCAAGATCGAGCTCGTCTGCGCGGTGGCGCTGGTGCTGGTGGTCGAGCTCCTGAACACGGCGATCGAGAAGCTCGCCGACCGGCTGACCATGGATCACGATCCGCAGATCGGGCGGGTCAAGGACATGGGATCGGCCGCGGTCGGGGTGGCGCTGTTGATGGCGGCGGCGTTCTGGCTGTTTGCCATCGCAGAACGCATGGGCGCGATCTGAAGCTGGTGATTGAAGTTGGGCCCGCCGCGGTGCAACATTAGGCCATGACCGAACGCGCCACAGAATTTGTCGTCACGCTCGCCCAGCTCAATCCGACCGTGGGCGACGTCGAAGGCAACGCGGCGAAAGCGCGCGCCGCGCGCGAGCGCGCCAAGGCCGATGGCGCCGACCTCGTGGTGCTGCCCGAGCTGTTTTTGGCCGGCTATCCGCCGGAGGATCTGGTGCTGAAGCCGGCGTTCCAGTCGGCCTGCCGTTCGGCCACCGAGGCGCTTGCGCGGGAGACCGCCGATGGCGGGCCGGCGCTGCTGATCGGCACGCCCTGGGTCGATGACGATGACGGCAAGCTCTATAACGCCTGCGCGCTGCTCGACGGCGGGCGCATCGCCGCGATCCGCTACAAGGTCAATCTGCCGAACTACGGCGTGTTCGACGAAAAGCGCCTGTTTGCGCGCGGGCCGGCGCCGGGACCGGTGAACATCAGGGGCGTTCGCGTCGGAGTTCCCGTGTGCGAGGACATCTGGCTGGAAGAGTCCTCCGAATATGAGAACGTCGTGGAGTGCCTGGCCGAGACCGGCGCCGAGATCATCGTGGTGCCCAACGGCTCGCCCTACGCGCGCGACAAGCACGACGTGCGGCTGTCGATCGCGGTGGCCCGCGTCACCGAAAGCGGGCTGCCGCTGATCTACCTCAACCAGGTTGGTGGCCAGGACGAGCTGGTGTTCGACGGCGCCTCGTTCGCGCTCAACGCCGATCTGTCGGTGGCGACCCAATTGCCGGCCTTTGTCGAGAACATCACGACGCTGCGCTGGAAGAAGGGTGATGATGGCGGCTGGCGCTGTTCGGGCCCGATCGTGCCGGAGATCGAGGGCGACAAGGCCGATTATGCGGCCTGCGTGCTGGGCTTGCGCGACTATGTCCGCAAGAACGGTTTTCCCGGCGTGCTGCTCGGAATCTCCGGCGGCATCGATTCGGCGCTGTGCGCGGCGATCGCGGTCGATGCGCTGGGGAAAGAGCAGGTGCGCGGCGTCATGCTGCCGTTCCGCTACACCGCGCAAGTCTCGCTCGACGATGCGGCGAAGCTCGCCGGGAATCTCGACATCCGCTACGAGGTGCTGCCGATCGCGGACGCGGTGAATGGCTTCGAGAAGATTCTCTCCGTTCCGTTCGCCGGTCTGCCGCGCGACATCACCGAGGAGAACCTCCAGGCGCGCGCTCGCGGCACGCTGTTGATGGCGATTTCCAACAAGACCGGCGCCATGGTGGTCACCACCGGCAACAAGTCGGAAATGTCGGTCGGCTATGCTACCCTCTATGGGGATATGAACGGCGGCTTCAATCCGATCAAGGACATCTACAAGACAGAAGTGTTCCGACTCTCGACGTTGCGCAATTCGTGGAAGCCGGACGGCGCGCTCGGGCCCTCGGGCGAGGTGATCCCGCCCAACATCATCACGCGTCCGCCAACCGCGGAATTGCGCGAGAACCAGACCGACCAGGATTCGCTGCCGCCCTATGATATGCTCGATGCGATCCTGGAGCGCCTCGTCGAGCGCGAGGAGCCGCTCGCCTCCATCGTCGCCGCCGGATTCGATCGCGAGGTGGTGGCGCGGATTGATCGCCTGCTCAACATCGCCGAATACAAGCGCCGGCAGGCGGCGCCGGGCGTGAAGGTGACGAGCCGCAATTTCGGCCGTGACCGCCGCTATCCCATCACCAACCGTTTCCGCGACAACGGCAAGCCGTTGCCCGCGCCCGACGAGACGCTGATCTCGCGCGCCGCGCGCGCCTCGGCGGAGGCGTTCGACGGCTAGCGCGCGATGACTTTTCTTCGAATCGTCAGCCCGCTCTATCCCTTTTGTTAGAGCATGATCTTTTTCGGAAAACCGCTACACACTTTTCCGGATCATGCTCCAGCGCGCTTTAGCGCGGGATCGACGGTCCCTGTTTCTCCTGCAGGAATTTCGGACCCACGGTGCGGATCGGCTTGTCCGTGGACGAGGAGGCGGTCGCGTCGGCGGGCGGCGCCGCCGCGGCGTCGGGAGCAGGGGCGTTTGCCTGCGCGGGCGGCGCAGCCCCCTTCTTGCCGGGCGCGGACTTCGCAGGCTGCTGCGACCGCTGCTGCATCTTCTTCGCGCTTTCCTCGGTGACGATGATGTCGCCCTGTTCGGCCGCCGCGGCCTTCTCGTCGATTGTTTTCAGCGCGTCCGACCAGGTCTGGCCCGGCGCCCTGCAGGCGCAGGTCGGACTGAACTCGGTGCGGAATTTGAACGCGTTCGGCAGCGCGGTGTAGGGCTGGCCGTTCACCGAGACCGCCTGGTTGATGTCCTCGCCGGGATTTCGATAGGCGTAGAGCGCAGCTTCCGTTGCCGGGCAAAGCGCCTTGCACTTGTTCTCGTCCTCGGGGAATCGCGCGGGGACGGTGGCGAACGAGACCGGGAAGTAACCGCCGTCGCAGGTGCGGACGCAGACCGTTTTGAAGGTACCCGACTGCGGCCCCATATCGACGCCGGGAGGCGCGCCGGGATTGCCGTTGTTGCCGCCGAACAGATTGTTCAGGAAGCCGCCGGGGCCCGGGCCGGGCGCCGCCGCGGCGTTTGCATATTGCGGGCCGCAACTGTTCTGCGCGAGCGCGGTCAGGACCGAGCGGCGCTGGCTGTCGCGATCGGGGCCGCCGATGCTGCCTCCGCGCAGGCGTTCGAGATTGTTCGTGATCTGGTCGAGATTGGCGCGCATCTGCTGGATGCGGGTGTTGATCGGACCGCATTGCGCCGACTGGGTGTTGAACAGCGAGAAGAAGCCGGAGCTTTCGCAGCCCATGCGTTTGGCTTGCGTGGTGACGCGGTCGAGCTCGCTTTGCTGCTGGGCGGCGGCGTCCTGATAGCGGCGGATCTGCTCGTCCTTGGCGGGATCGTTGCTGCCGCCGCGATCAATCGTCGCAAGCTGCGCTTCGAGCCGCGGGCAGATCGGATTGACGGGCGGGCCGGCCTGCATCGCCGGCCCGCCTTGCGGCGGAGGGCCGGGCGGAGGCGGCTGTATGCCCGGCGCCATCTGCGCGTACGTGACCGAGCCTGCGATCAGGCTGCCAAGCAGCACGGCGGAAGCCAGAAATCGTCGGGAAAGAAGGGCGTTCAACGGTTCGGGCATCTCACCGGCCAACAGGGAAGTCCGCCCGCGCTATGGGCAGCGGCGGTCTCACATAGCCGCTTCGGGCGGCATCGTCACGTCGTTTCCGGGGCGCCGATGTGGCGGGAACATTACCTCTAGCGCTGACAAGTGATCGCAACGTATTCATCGCAGCCGCCATGTGGGCAATGGCCGGCCGGTTTCGGCACCGAACCCGTGATTTCATCGGGATCGACGCGACGAAAGGCGGAGGCCTGTGCAAAATCCCGTGACTGACAATAGGAGCGGGCGGCATGCGCGCCGCATTTCTCGCCCTTGGCCAGGCACTGGTCGATGCCGTAGGTGTCGGCGTGGTTGGCGACGATGAACACGCGGGTTTCCGCCAAGGCTGCCGTTGCAAAAAGCAGCAATGCACTGGCCAGGAGCGCCGGGACCGATTGCATGAATCACCAGGGGATGAGAGGGCGGCCTGCAATCGAATAAACCCAAATAGTTAAGAATGATTAACCACGGAAACGGCCGTCTGAAGGTCGAAAGCGGCTTTTTCGTGGGCTTCGATCTTGACGCGAAGGCCCCTGTTGCCGCATGGTGTGTTCCATGAACGGTTTCCTCGCCATTTGCAGCATCTGCGAGATTATTAGCTAGCGATTTGCTGGCTGAGGCCGTCTTTTCTCACACACTGAGATCACTGGACGCCCGGCTGGCAGCCACGGGTGATTCATGGACTTGCGCCTTTACGATACGCTGACGAGAGAGAAGCGGCCCTTCACGCCGATCGATCCGAACAATGTCCGCATGTACGCCTGCGGACCGACGGTCTACGACTTCGCCCATATCGGCAACGGCCGCGCGGCGATCGTGTTCGACGTGCTGTTTCGCGTGCTGCGCCATCGCTATGGCGCCGGGCACGTGACCTATGTCCGCAACATCACCGACGTCGACGACAAGATCAATGTGCGTGCAGCGCGCGATTATCCCGGCGTCCCCCTGAACGAGGCGATCCGCAAGGTCACCGAGGAGACCTACAAGCAATATCAGGACGACGTCACCGCGCTCGGCTGCTTGCCGCCGACCGTGCAGCCGCGCGCCACCGAGCACATCCCGGAAATGCGCGCCATCATCGAAAAGCTCGTCGCCGGCGGTTTCGCCTATGTCGCCGAGGACCATGTGCTGTTCTCGCCGCAGGCGATGAACGCGGCCAATTCGGTGCTGCCGCGCTACGGCGCGCTGTCGAAACGCTCGCTCGACGAGATGATCGCGGGCGCCCGCGTCGACGTCGCGCCCTACAAGCGCGACAACACCGACTTCGTGCTGTGGAAGCCGTCGAAACAAGGCGAGCCGTCATGGCCGTCGCCGGCCGGCATCAAGGTGGAGGGGCGTCCCGGCTGGCACATCGAGTGCTCGGCGATGGCCTGGAAGCATCTCGGCGAGAAGTTCGACATCCATGGCGGTGGCATCGACCTGGTGTTCCCGCACCATGAGAACGAGCTTGCCCAGACCTGCTGCGCCTTCCATTCCGACCGCATGGCGAATGTCTGGATGCACAACGGCTTCCTGCAGCTCGAAAGCGAGAAGATGTCGAAGAGCCTCGGCAATTTCTTCACGATCCGGGACCTCCTGGCCGACTGGCCGGGCGAGGTGCTGCGCCTGAACATGCTGAAGACGCATTACCGCTCACCGCTCGATTGGACCGTGAGGGGCGCCGAAGAGAGCGCGAAGACGCTCGACGATTGGTATGGGGTGGCAGCCGATGTCGAACCCGGTCAGCCGTCCCAGGCGGTGATCGAAGCGTTGTATGACGACCTCAACACGGCGCAGATGATGGCGGTCCTGCACGGGTTGCGGAATGCGGCGTCGGCGAGCGAGCAAGGCCGCAAGGAGTTTGCCGGCTCGCTCAAGCTGCTCGGCTTCCTGTCCGAGAGCGCGGCGCAATGGGAGGGACGCAAGCGGCAGGCGAGCGGCATCGATGCCAATCGCGTCAATGCCCTGATTGCCGATCGCACGGCGGCGCGCGCGCGGAAAGACTTCAAGGAGTCCGACCGCATTCGCGACGAGCTCGCCGCCATGGGGGTTGCGATCAAGGATTCCAAGGAAGGCACCACGTGGGAGGTTGCGCGATGACCCGGCCCGATACGCCATTTCCCCGGCACTGGCTCTACTACGTTGCACTGAAGATCCTGCTCCTCGCCGGCGCCGTGGCGCTGGCGCTGAAGCTGTACGGCATGTGGTGAAATCATGGGACAGCGCCTGACCACGCCCGCGCTACGGCCGCTCCTGCCCGCGGACGTCCCTGTGCTGGCCGCCATCTTCGCCGCTGCGGTCGAGCAACTGACCGGCGACGACTACAGCGAGGCGCAGCAGGAAGCCTGGGCTGCCGTCGCCGACGACGAGGAAGCCTTCGGCAAGAAGCTCGCTGGTGAGCTCACGCTGATCGCGACGTTGGAGAACGCGCCGGTCGGCTTTGCCTCGTTGAAAGGCAAGGACCACATCGACATGCTCTATGTGCATCCGGGCGCGGCCGGGCAGGGCGTGGCCTCGGCGCTGTGCGACGCGCTGGAGAAGCTTGCATCCGGGCGCGGCGCGAAAAGCCTGACCGTCGACGCCAGTGACAACGCAGAGCCTTTCTTCAAGAAGCGCGGTTATGTCGCGAAGCAACGCAACAGCGTCACCGTGAACGGCGAATGGCTCGCCAATACGACCATGCAGAAGACGCTCGAGAGCGGGGGACAGGCATGAGCCGCGAACGCCTCTATCTCTTCGACACCACGCTGCGCGACGGCGCGCAGACCAATGGCGTCGACTTCACGCTGGCCGACAAGCAGGTCATCGCCGGCATGCTCGATGATCTCGGCATCGACTATGTCGAAGGCGGCTATCCCGGCGCCAATCCGACGGATACGGAATTCTTTGCCACGAAGCCGAAGCTCAACCATGCGCGCTTCACCGCCTTCGGCATGACGCGGCGTGCCGGACGTTCCGTCTCGAACGATCCCGGCGTGGCGGGCCTTCTGGAAGCCAAGGCCGACGCGATCTGCTTTGTCGCCAAATCTTCCGCCTACCAGGTGCGGGTCGCCCTTGAGACCACCAACGAGGAGAACCTCGCCTCCATCCGCGACAGCGTGGCCGCCGCAAAGAAGGCCGGGCGCGAGGTGATGCTCGACTGCGAGCACTTCTTCGACGGCTACAAGGAAAATGCGGAGTTCGCGCTGGCCTGCGCGAAGGCGGCCTACGAATCCGGCGCGCGCTGGGTGGTGTTGTGCGACACCAATGGCGGCACCATGCCGCACGAGGTCGAGACCATCGTCACGGAAGTGGTGAAGCACATCCCCGGCGATCACGTCGGCATCCACGCCCATAACGACACCGAGCAGGCGGTCGCCAATTCGCTCGCGGCGGTGCGCGCGGGTGCGCGGCAAATCCAGGGCACGCTGAACGGGCTCGGCGAGCGCTGCGGCAATGCCAATCTCTGCTCGCTGATTCCGACCTTGAAGCTGAAGCGCGAATTTGCCGACATTTTCGAGATCGGCGTGTCCGACCGGAAGCTTTCGAGCCTGATGAAGGTCTCGCGCATGCTCGACGACATGCTCAACCGAGCGCCGAACAGGCACGCGGCCTATGTCGGCGAGAGCGCCTTCGTCACCAAGACCGGCATCCATGCCTCCGCCGTGCTGAAGGATCCGCAGACCTACGAGCATGTGACGCCGGAACTGGTCGGCAACCACCGCAAGGTGCTGGTGTCGGACCAGGCCGGCCGCTCCAACGTCATCGCCGAGCTCGACCGCGCCGGCATCGCCTATGACAGGAGCGATCCGAAGCTCGCGCGGCTCGTCGAGGAGCTGAAGGAGCGCGAGGCGCAGGGCTTTGCCTATGAGTCCGCGAACGCCTCGTTCGATCTCTTGGCGCGCCGCACGCTCGGCAAGGTGCCGGAATATTTCCGGGTCGAGCAGTTCGACGTCAATGTCGAACAGCGCTACAACGCCAACGGCCAGCGCGTCACGGTGGCGCTCGCGGTGGTGAAGGTCGATGTCGCGGGCGAGCACCTGATCTCGGCCGCCGAAGGCAACGGCCCGGTCAATGCGCTCGACGTCGCGTTGCGCAAGGACCTCGGCAAATATCAGAAATATATCGAAGGGTTGAAGCTGATCGACTATCGCGTGCGTATCCTCAATGGCGGCACGGAAGCGGTCACGCGCGTCCTGATCGAGAGCGAGGACGAGGCCGGCGAGCACTGGACCACGGTCGGCGTGTCGCCGAACATCATCGACGCCTCGTTCCAGGCGCTGATGGATTCGGTGATCTACAAGCTGGTGAAATCGGGCGCGCCGGCGTAGGCAACAACGCCGTCATTGCGAGCGAAGCGAAGCAATCCATCTATCCGCCTGCCCAGGCACGGATTGCTTCGTCGCTATCGCTCCTCGCAATGACGGTGAGAGCAGAGGATTTTCCATGATCGATCACGTCTCCGTCGGTGTCGCCGATCTCGAACGCGCCGCGCGCTTCTATGAAGCCGCACTGGCCACGCTCGGCCTGACCCGGCTGGTGACCCGGCCGGCGACGATCGGCTTCGGCAAGGCCTATCCGGAGTTCTGGATCAATCTGCGCAACGGCATGGCCAGGGTGCCGCACGAGGCCGGCACGCACATCTGCCTGCGCGCGAAGACGACGGCCGAAGTGGATGCCTTTCATGCCGCGGCGGTGAAGGGCGGCGGCACGTCGGATGGCGCGCCCGGTTTGCGGCCGCATGAGCGCGTCAAATATTACGCGGCCTTCGTGCTCGATCCCGACGGCAATCGCATCGAGGCGGTGACGTTCCCGCAATCCTGAACTACATCCGCCGCGCGACGTCCGGCGTCATCTCTCTCGCTTCCTCAGGCACCAGGGCTGCGGCCGCGCGCAAGCGAGGCAGGATGTCCTCGACCCGATCGGCCTTCAGCACTTCGACCGAAAGGCCCGGCCGGATGAATTGCGACTCGCGCATATGCGCGAGCAGTGAGAGGAGTGGCTCCCAGAAGTCGTCGATGTTGGCGAGCAACACCGGCCTGGAGTGGCGGCCGAGCTGTTGCCAGGTCAATTGCTCGACGAACTCTTCCAGCGTGCCGACACCGCCCGGCAGTGCTACGAACGCATCCGAGCGCTCGAACATCAGTCGCTTGCGCTCATGCATGTCGGGCGTCACGATCAATTCCTGCACCCGCGTCAGCATGCGCTCCCGTGTGTTCAGGAACTCGGGAATGATGCCGGTGACCATGCCGCCGTGGTCGAGCACGGCAGTCGCGATCGCGCCCATCAAGCCGAGGGATCCGCCGCCATAGACCAGCCGGATGTGGTTGTCGGCCAGGATTTTCCCGAATGCGGACGCGGCTTCCATGAAGCGAGGGGTGTTGCCGGCGCCGGACCCGCAGTAAACGCAGACAGTTCTGATTTTGCTCATGCTGGTCATGTGGCACTGCAGCGTAAAGGGCGTCAAGCCGGTTATGAGTCCCGGATGGGAGCTGAATCTACCCGCAAATACCCGCGATTCGCGAAAGTTTTGCTGCAGGTGAGGGTGCAACCCAGGGCCTGACGCTTTATATGACCGGCGTTACAGAAGAAAAAAGCGACACACACGGTAGCGGCTCCTCCAGGCTTTCTTGATGGCTCATCCTCATTCGTCCCCGCAGGCCGGTGAAACACCGCCGCAAGAGCGGTCGTCCGCCGCCGAGCAGGCGACCCTGGTCGGGACGCTGATCCATCTGTGGCCCTATATCTGGCCAAGCGATCGCGTCGATTTGAAGATGCGCGTGCTTTGGTCGGTCGTGCTGCTTTTGATCGCGAAGCTCGCGACGCTCGCGGTTCCCTTTACCTTCAAATGGGCCACCGACGCGCTGAGCGGCAAGGGCAGCGCGCCGATCGAGGCCGCGAACTGGACGCTGTGGGTGATCGCCTCGCCGCTGATCATGACGGCGAGCTATGGGGCCTTGCGCATCCTGATGGCGGTGCTGACGCAATGGCGCGACGGCATCTTTGCGCGTGTGGCGATGCATGCGGTGCGCAAGCTCGCGACCATCACCTTCGTCCACATGCACGAATTGTCCTTGCGCTTCCACCTGGAGCGCAAGACCGGCGGGCTGACGCGCGTGCTGGAGCGCGGCCGCAACGGCATCGAGACCATCGTGCGGATGGTGATCCTGCAATTGATGCCGACCATCGTCGAGGTCGCGCTATTGATGGCCGTGCTGTCCTGGCAATTCGACTGGCGCTATGTGCTGGCGACGCTGGCAATGGTCGTGGTCTTCATGTCGTTCACCTATTACGCCACCGAGTGGCGGATCGGCATCCGCCGCAAGATGAACGAATCCGACGTCGACGCGAACACCAAGGCGATCGATTCGCTGTTGAATTACGAGACCGTCAAATATTTCGGCTCGGAACAGCGCGAGGCGGCTCGTTACGACCGATCGATGGAGCGCTACGAGCAGGCGAGCGTGAAGACCTATACCTCGCTCACGCTGCTCAACACCGGACAGGCCGTGATCTTCACCATGGGGCTGACCGCGACCATGGTGATGTGCGCGATCGGCGTGCGCAATGGGCGCAACACGGTCGGCGACTTCGTCATGATCAACGCCATGATGATCCAGCTCTACCAGCCCTTGAACTTCATGGGCATGGTCTATCGCGAGATCAAGCAGGCCGTCATCGACATCGAGAAGATGTTCGAGGTGCTGGCGCGCGACGCTGAAATCAAGGATGCGCCCGGCGCCAAGCCGCTGGCGGTGACGGCGGGCATCGTGCGCTTCGACGATGTCGGCTTTGCCTATGACCCGGAGCGGCCGATCCTGAAGGGTCTCAGCTTCGAGGTTCCGGCCGGCAAGACGGTTGCGATCGTCGGTCCCTCCGGCGCCGGCAAGTCGACGATCTCGCGGCTGCTGTTCCGTCTCTACGACGTGTCGAGCGGGTCCATCACGATCGACGGACAGGACATCCGCCACGTCGCACAGGCTTCGCTGCGCGCCGCGATCGGCATGGTGCCGCAGGACACCGTGCTGTTCAACGACACCATCCGCTACAACATCCGCTATGGCCGCTGGGACGCCGGCGATGCCGAGGTCGAGGAGGCGGCGCGGCTGGCGCAGATCGACGGCTTCATCCGGATGTCGCCGAAGGGATACGAGACCCAGGTCGGCGAGCGCGGCCTGAAATTGTCGGGCGGCGAGAAGCAGCGCGTGGCAATCGCCCGCACGGTGCTGAAGGCGCCGCCGATCCTGGTGCTGGACGAGGCGACGTCGGCGCTCGACAGCCATACCGAGCACGAGATCCAGGAGGCGCTGGAGCGGGTCTCGCGCAACCGCACCTCGCTTGTGATTGCGCACCGGCTCTCCACCATCGTCTCTGCCGACGAGATCATCGTGCTGGATCAAGGTCGTATCGCCGAGCGCGGCACCCATGCCGGGCTTCTGGCCCAGGACGGTCTCTACGCCAGCATGTGGAACCGGCAGCGTGAGGCCGAGGCGGCACGCGAGCGGCTGGCGCTGGTCGATGACGACAATGAGGCGCCGAACCGCCTGCCGCCGCCGGCGGACGACATCGTTCCCGCCGCCGCGGAGTGATTGAGCGCGTCATCAAAGCGGAATAAAGATACCGTCCTGTTCCCGTGCGGGGAGGGCGGCTCGACAAAGTCGGGCCGGGTCAGGGGTCTGTAACAACGATCAGTGAGTTCTGATGTCCATCGCCAATTCCATCCGTGCGCAGATTCCGCCGATCCACCCCGAGGGCTATCCCTTCATCGGCGGCTTTGCGCTCGCAAGCCTGGTCCTGTTCTGGCTGTGGACGCCGCTGGGCTGGATCGGCACCGTGCTGACCGTCTGGTGCGCGCTGTTCTTCCGCGATCCCGTGCGCGTCACGCCGGTGCGCGACGGCATCGTGGTGTCGCCGGCCGACGGCCGCATCTCCATGATCGCGCCGGCGATCCCGCCGGCCGAGCTTGGGCTCGGCGACCGGCCGCTGCCGCGGGTCTCGATCTTCATGAGCGTGTTCAACTGCCACGTCAATCGCGCGCCCGTGGCGGGGCGCATCGATCGCATCGCCTACCGTCCCGGCGCCTTCATCAATGCCGAGCTCGACAAGGCCAGCGAGGACAATGAGCGCAATTCGCTTGTGATCTCGACCGCGAACGGGCGCATCGGCGTGATCCAGATCGCCGGTCTCGTGGCGCGCCGCATTGTGTGCTTCGTGAAGGAGGGGCAGGCGATCGGCGCGGGCGAGCGCTTCGGGCTCATTCGTTTCGGCTCGCGCCTCGACGTCTACCTGCCTGACGGCACGAAGGCGCTGGTTTCCGAGGGGCAAACGGCGATCGCGGGCGAGACGATCCTGGCCGATTTCGGGATCCGTGACGAAAACCGCAGCTTCCGAACCAATTAACCAATTGCGCTGCGGCATCCTCGCGCGCCGCGGCCCAATGGCGCGGCGCGGCGGGGCTTGCTATATTGGGGTCATGTCTTTCGATCCCCGATATCCCCAAGGGTACCCTCAAGTCGAACTGCGCCGCCGCCGGTTTCGTCCGATCCCGGTGCGGATGCTGGTGCCCAATGTCATCACGCTGCTGGCGATCTGCGCCGGCTTGACGGCGATCCGCCTCTCCACGGAAGGGCGGATGGAGCTTGCAGTCGCCGCGATCGTGTTCGCCGCCGTGCTCGACGGCATCGACGGCCGCGTCGCGCGCATGATCAAGGGCCAGTCGAAATTCGGCGCCGAGCTCGACAGCCTCGCCGACTTCGTCAATTTCGGCGTCGCGCCCGGCCTGATCCTGTATTTCTGGCAGCTTCATGAGCTGCACGACGGCGGCTGGATCGCGGCCATGGTGTTTGCGATTTCCGGCGGCCTGCGGCTCGCGCGTTTCAACGCCTCGATGGACGATCCGAACAAGCCGCCCTTTGCCTCGAATTATTTCACCGGCGTGCCGGCGCCGGCGGGCGCAGTGACCGCGCTGCTGCCGATCTATCTCGCCTTCCTCGGCGTGACCAAGCCGCCGGCCATGGTGACCGCGGTCTACACGCTCCTGATCGCGTTCCTGATGGTGTCGCGGCTGCCGGTCTATTCGGGCAAGAGCGTGCGCATGCGCGTGCCGCCGGAACTGGTGCTGCCGGTGTTCGTTTCGGTGATCTTCTTCATCGCGCTCCTGATCGGCTATCCCTGGCATATCCTGTCGGCGGGTTCGGTGCTGTATCTCGCAAGCCTGCCCATGGGCTGGAAATCCTACCGCGACCAGAAGCGCGCCTATGAGGCGGCCAATGCGCCGGTGCCTGCTGCCACGCCGCCAGCGTCCGCGCCGTCACTGACCTCGCCCGTCGCCGAGCCTGCGCCGGACGACCGGCCCGAGCGGCTGCACTAGATCTTACGCGGGTCCTTCCCGGGCGATGCGCAGCATCGAACTATGGTGCGCGATTGCGCAACCGAGAATCTCGAGATTCCGGGTTCAAGCTTCGCGTGCCCAGGAATGACATTCCAAATGGCTGCCATGAATGTCAGCCCGTAGGCGGGTTGAGCCTATTCGTCCGCCGTGGCTCAACGGGCGAAGGCGGAAGAAAGGGCGGCAACCGCGTGCGCTACGCTACGGCGCGATAGCGATATAATTGATGCTGGCCACGACAGCGGCGAGCTGGACCGCATTGCTCAGCATGCCGCCCCAATGCAGCCGCCGCAGCCGGCGCACGGCATCGGCATCGCCGGCATCTCTCTCGCTAAGCCGCGCATCCATCCGCCGCAAAAACCAGCGGCGCGACGCGGCCGCGAAAGCCGCAATCAAGCCAATGCCAATGGCTAAAACCGGGCGACCATCCGCAGCAACGGCGATCGTCCCGATTGCACCGGCAACGGCCAACGTCAGGAAATAGCCACTGAACATGGCGCGCAACAGCAGTGCGACAGGTGGGATGTCCAGCCTCACCAGCAGAAAGGCGGGCGCCGCCAGCAGGAAATAGATCATTGGGAGCAGCAGGATGATAGCGGCGAACAGGGCTACGTTATCTGGCATCATCCAAACACCCTTTCTTTCCCCTGCCAGGCAGGGATTTTCTGGCGGCGTTCATGACAATATCCGCCTTGACCTGTCGCTGGCACCATTGGGCTTTGGTCGGACGCGATATTTTCGGTCCTTCGAGATACGGCCTGGACGTTCCATCCGGCGGATATCAGCCATGAGTTGGGTTTGGCCGCGATCTCGGCTATAGGGCAGGACGTTGTTGCTTTCAAAAAATCCGGAGAAACGCCCGTGACCAATTCCACCGCGCCCGTGCCTGCGTCCGTTCTCGAAGCGCTGGCGCGCTATGACACCCCGACGATCTGCAATGCGATGGAGGTGGTGGCCCCGGAGCGGCGGCTGATCGGCTATACGACCAAGCCGCTGGTCTGCCCGTTCCCCGACCTGCCGCCGATGGTCGGCTATGCCCGCACGGTGTCGATCCGCTCGGTGATCAAGTCGGGACTTCCCGCCGCCGAGCAGGCCAAGCGCCGCATCGAATATTATGAATATGTCGGCACCGGCTTCGGTCCGCGCATCACCGTAATCCAGGACATCGACGGCGCCGATGTCGGCTATGGCGCGTTCTGGGGCGAGGTGCAAAGCAATGTGCACAAGGCGCTCGGCTGCCTCGGCGTCATCACCGACGGCTCGATCCGCGACATCCCGCAATGGGCGCCGGGATTCCAGGCGCTCGCCGGCTCGATCGGCCCGTCGCATGCCTGGGTGCATGCGGAAAATTTCGGCGGCGAGGTGCGCGTCGCCGGCATGACCGTGAAATCCGACGACCTCATCCATGCCGACCGCCACGGCGCGATCGTGATCCCCTATGACATCGCCGCCAAGCTGCCGGACGCCTGCGAGCTCTGCGGCCGCCGCGAGACGCCGATCCTGGAGATCGCGCGCAGCAAGGATTTCTCGCTGGAGAAGCTGAAGGACGCGCTGAAGCGCTCGGCGGAAATCCACTGAGCCGGTCGCGGAGCGGCGTGGCATGAACATGAATGGCAAGACGGTCCTGATCACCGGTTCGACCGACGGCGTCGGCCGTTATGTCGCCGGCGAGCTGGCGAAGCAGGGCGCGCAGGTCCTGATCCATGGCCGCGATGCGGCGCGCGGCAAGGCGCTGATCGACGAGATCGGGAAAAGCGGCCATGCGGCGCCGGCCTTCTATCAGGCCGACCTTTCCTCGCTCGCGGGTGTGCGCCAGCTTGCGGATGCGGTGAAGGCCGACCACAGGAAGCTCGACGTCCTTGTCAGCAATGCCGGCATCGGCTCGCAGAACAACGGGCCGCAGCGGCAGGAGAGCGCCGACGGCTTTGAGCTGCGCTTTGCGGTGAATTATCTCGCAGGCTTTCTGCTCGCCTATCTCCTGCTGCCGCTGATCAAGGCCGCCGCACCGTCGCGCATCGTCAATGTCGCCTCGCTCGGGCAGCACCCGATCGACTTCGACGACGTGATGATCACGAAGAACTATTCGGGCTCGCGCGCCTATGCGCAGAGCAAGCTGTCGCAGATCATGTTCACCATCGATCTGGCGGCCGAGCTGAAGGGCTCGGGCGTCACCGTCAACTCGCTGCACCCGGCGACCTACATGAACACCACCATGGTGCGCGCAGGCGGCATCACGCCGATGTCGACGGTGCAGCAGGGTGGCGCCGCCATCCTGCATCTCGTCCAGGGCGACGACGTCGCCGGCAAGAGCGGTCTGTTCTTCAACGGCATGAACGGGATGAAGGCCAATGCCCAGGCCTATGACGAAGCCGCGCGTAAACGGCTGCGCGAGCTCAGCCTGAAGCTGACGGGGCTTCCAGGCTGAGGCGGCTATTCCTTTGCCGGCACAGGCGTCGCGAACTGCGGAAAGAGCTCGGCAACGACCGGCCCGTCGGTTCGCCAGGAATGGCAGCCGTTGATGAAGAACGGCGGCTCCACGGCGTCACGCTGGTTGTCGATGGAGCCGCGCCCTTCCGGGTCCTTGCCGTTGGACATGGTCTGGAACAGCGTGGTCACCGCGGGACCCAGCAGCTCCGCGAGATGTGTGCAGGTCTCGAGCTTGCCGATCTTGCGGCGAACCACCTCGCGCCAGCCCTTGCCGATATGTTCCCCAACCAGACGCTGCAGGATGCCCTCGACGTCGACGCAGGACGGGTAGGGCGTGGCTTGCATCGTGGTGCCGGTTTCGTGGATCGTGAGCGCATCATCGACCGCAAGCCGCAGGCGGATGTCGTGCACGGGATCGCCGGGCTGGCGCATGCCGTGACGGCGGTCATGTCGGGCGAACGGCTTGGTGTCGACGAGACGCGCCTCGACTTCCCAGAGGCCGTCGTCGCGAAGATAGCCGAGGCACTCCACCGTGCGGCGGTGCATGAGGCGGCGCTTGTTTTCCGGCTTTTTCTCGTCAGGCATCGGGACTCGCAATTGAATGGCTGCGGAAATCCAAGCCATCGCATGCCCCAAAGTCAATGTCCGCGAGCGGGACTCTGGCATCTGTTCCGCAGGCCAAAATCGAACTACACCGGTGGCAAGGTGATCGCCTGCAGCGGTCTCACCATGTGACAGCGAGGGCAGCGTGCCATACCGATCGTCCTGGATGACCGAGGAGCTCGATACCTTCCGCGACCAGTTCCGCAAGTTGCGCGGCACATGCAGGAATATCCGATCCCCCGGATGTTCGTCGACGCGCGGATCCAGAAGATCTACGGCGGCACCAACGAGATCATGAGGGTCCTGATCGCGCGTTCGCTGTGATCCGGTTACTGGCAAGAGTAACCCGCATGAGCGCAGCGACACGCGGAGTCCCGGGTGTCGCTTTGCTCACCTGGGCTGCGAGGATGCGGTTGGTGAGCGCGAGCCTATTGGCGGGACAGCGTGAGGTCCTGGCCGTCACTGGTCCGGCCCTCGTAACGATCAGGCCCGACCGGCGAGAGCCGCGCCAGAGGCAGCGCGTTGTGGTCGTGGATGATGAGGCCTGCGGCGGTGTAGCTCCACTTCCGGCTGGTGAAGAAATTGTAGGGGCAGCCGCCGGCCGGCGCGATGGTGCCCTCGATCGCGTCCGGCTGCGCGCCGAAATTCATCACGCAGGAGCCCGCACCGGGTGCTGCCAGCGCCCATTTGCCGGCGAGATTGGTCGGCGGCGCGACGCCGCCGCCGGGCGTGGCACTCACCGGCGCGGTCTGCACCGCCGGACGGTCCATGCTCCAGCAGCCCGCGAGCAGCGCGGTCAACAGGAAAATGGCTGGGGTCGCTGTACGGGATATCATGGTCCGCAACGGGGCGCGCAATCGAGGGCCGTTACGGTTAGCAGAAAGGTCAGCCCATGTCAGGTTGCCGACGGCCTTCGATCCCGGGCGGATTTCGCCGGGCGCGCGCGCAGGCGCGCAAAATGCATCCGCGGCTGATACAGCGCGACCTCGAGGACGCCGAGCAGAGCTAACATCAAAAGGACCTTGATTGTTTCGTTGGTCATCTTCCCCGTCCTTCGCTTCTTGCCGTCTGATACCCTTATTCATCGATCGAATGCATCGCACGGTGAATTTCGTTTCTGTTCTTAGGGGAGAGCCCCTACGTATTTTTCCGGAGGCAGGCTCGTTTGATCGATACGGCCGCCGCGGGAGTAATGGTGACGTCGCGAGGCGAATTGTCCTGCCGCCCGAGTACGCCGGTTATGGTTAGCGAAAAGTTGAGATCGTTTCAGGGCAGCGACTCTTCGCTCCGGCCTGGAGGCCAAAGCATGGTTCGGTGCGCGCCATGTGCGTGCCAAGGCCGTTTAACCTTTACGCGTCTTTAATGGCACCGCCTTAGGGTTTGAAAACGCGGTTCAGGATGAGCCGCGTGCCGTCCAGGATGGCCGGCGGTTCGCGTACGCGTTGGAGTCTCCGATGGATATTATGACGGGCGTCGGACTGGCGGCGGGCATCATCGTCATTTCAGTGATGATGCTCCTCGGCGGCGATATTCACATGTTCATCTCCGAACATGCGATCATCATCATTTTCGGTGGATCGATCGCCGCCACGATGATCCGCTTTCCCCTCGGCGTCATGCTGCATGGCCTGCCGCTGGGCGCGAAATTCGCCTTCACCATGAGCCGGCTGTCGGCGCGCGACCTCGTCGACGAGCTCGCCCGCATCGCCGAAATCGCCCGCAAGCAGGGACCGGTCGGCCTGGAAAAGGTCGAGGCCGAAGATCCGTTCCTGGCCAAGGGCATCCGCTATGTCGCCGACGGTTACGACCTCGAATTCATCCGCGACAATCTCGAGCGCGACCGCGACAATTTCCTGATGCATCTCGACGAGGGCAGCAAGATCTACCGCGCCATCGGCGACTGTGCGCCCGCCTTCGGCATGATCGGCACCCTGATCGGCATGGTGCAGATGTTCGCCAACATGACCGACCCGTCGAAACTCGGCCCGTTCATGGCGACCGCGCTGCTGGCGACGCTGTACGGCGCGCTCGTCGCCAACCTGTTCTGCCTGCCGATCGCCGACAAGCTGCACGGCAAGCTGCTCGACGAGGAAACCAACCGCACGTTGATCATCGACGGCATCCTGATGATCCGCGACTCCAAGAGCCCGGCGCTGGTCCGCGAAATGCTGCTGGCCTATCTGCCGGAGAAGCACCGCCACGAAGAGGGCGAGCCGGTCCCGGCGTAGGGCCGGGGGCGAGGCGGGGCGCAAGGCGATGGCCAAGAAGAAACGCGGCGATGCGCATGGAGGCGGCCACGGCTGGTTCGTGACCTTTGCCGACCTCATGGGGCTGATGATGAGCTTCTTCGTGATGCTCGTCGCCTTCTCCACCATGGACAACAACAAGCTGAAGATCGTTGCGGGCTCGATGCGCGATGCCTTCGGCGTGCAGACCCAGTCGCGCTACTCCGGGATCATCGAATCCGATGGCGTTCCGACCAAGCCGCGGCTCAAGAACGTCGCGCATATCGATCCGGACGACGCCTCCAACACGCCGACTCCGGACCAGCAGGAAAACCAGAGGGTCACCGGCGCCAAGCTCAAGATTGACCGCGAATTCGCGCTGGCGTCCGCCTCGCTCCGGCAGGCGCTGCAGGACATGCCGGAGCTGACCGAAATCTCCAAGCACATCATGTTCGAGGAGACCAAGCAGGGGCTCAACCTCGAAATCGTCGACCAGGACGGCCGCTCGATGTTCGCGGACGGCTCCAAGGAGCCCTATGAGCGCACGCGCCGGTTGCTCGAGCGGCTGGCCGTCCCGCTCAAGCAAACCCCCTTGCGCATCTCCATCACCGGTCACACGGCGGCGGGCTTTGTACCGGCCCACAGCGACTACGGCGCCTACGACCTTTCGGCGGACCGCGCCAATGCGGTACGCCGGATTCTCGAGCGCGAGGGCCTGCCCGCCGCCCACATCTATTCGGTCTCCGGCCAGGCGGATAACCAGCCGCTATTCCCCGACGATCCCTCGCTGTCGGCCAACCGGCGCGTGACCATCACGCTGATGCGCGAGGATCCGGCGGTTCCGCCCGACCTCAAGCCGTAATAGTTACTATAATACCTTAAGCGAATGATGGCGCGCTGTGACGTCGGCGATGTCGCGGGGAAGAAGGGCGCGCTGCTATGGTTGGTCCAATTGACAGGCAAGGCCGAAGCGTCGATAGGCCACCGCCTGGATCAATCCACCCCTGAGCAGCGTTCTCCATCACCATGGAAGCCAGCGTCTCCTCCACCGAAGCCACTGAAGGAGCGCCGACCTCCGGCTTCTGGGCCCTGACGCTCGGCAGTATCGGCGTCGTGTTCGGCGATATCGGAACCTCGCCGCTCTACGCCTTTCGCACGGCGGTAGCGGACGCCGCCCATGGCGAGGCGGTGACGCGTGCCATGGTGCTCGGCGTGCTGTCGCTGATCCTGTGGGCGCTCCTGATCGTCGTCACCTTGAAATACGTGCTGCTGCTGCTCCGCGCCGACAACGCCGGGGAGGGCGGCACGCTCTCGCTGATGGCGCTCGGCCAGCGTGCGCTCGGCCGGCGAAGCTGGTTCCTGCTGGCGCTCGGCGTCGTCGGCGCCTCGATGTTCCTCGGCAATTCCATGATCACACCGGCGATCTCGGTCCTGTCGGCGGTGGAGGGCCTCAAGCTCGCCGCGCCCGCGCTCGAGCATTACGTGGTGCCGCTGACCGTCCTGATTCTGGTCGTATTGTTCGCGGTGCAGAGCAGGGGCACGGCGCGGGTCGCCTCCGCCTTCGGCCCGGTCATGGTGGTCTGGTTCGCGACCCTCGGCGTTCTCGGCCTCGTCCACCTCGCCGACGATCCCAGCGTGATGGCCGCGATCAATCCGCTCTATGCCATCCAGTTTCTATTGTCTCACGGCACGATCGGCCTGGTGACGCTGGGCGCGGTCTTCCTCGCCGTCACCGGGGGCGAAGCGCTCTACGCCGATCTCGGCCATTTCGGCCGCAAGCCGATCCAGGCCGGCTGGCTATATTTCGTGCTGCCGTCGCTGCTCGTGAATTATTTCGGGCAGGGTGCGCTGATCCTGTCCAACCCCGCGGCGATCGAAAACACCTTCTATCGCATGGTGCCCAACGGCCTGCTGTTGCCGATGGTGGTGCTTGCCACCGCTGCAACGGTCATCGCAAGCCAGGCGGTGATCACGGGCGCCTATTCGCTGACGCGCCAGGCCATACAACTCGGCTTGTTGCCGCGCTTCGAAGTCCGCTTCACCTCGGAGACGCATGCCGGACAAATCTATCTGCCGCGCGTCAACACGCTGCTCCTGATCGGCGTCATGTTCCTGGTGCTGATGTTCCGTACCTCGGACAACCTCGCTTCCGCCTACGGCATCGCCGTTTCCACCACCATGGTCGCCGACGGCATCATGGGTTTTGTGGTGATCTGGAAATTGTGGAATTGGCGGGCCGCCACCGCAGCGGCGCTCGTCATTCCCCTGGTCACGGTCGACCTCGCTTTCTTCGCCGCCAATCTCCTGAAGCTGCTCGAGGGCGCCTGGGTGCCGCTGCTGTTCGGGCTGGCGATGGCCATCACGATCTGGACCTGGCGCCGCGGCTCGGCGATCCTCGCCGACAAGAACCGCCGCACCGAGGTTCCGCTCGACAGCCTGATCAAGAGCCTGGAGAAGCGCCCGCCGCATGTGGTGAAGGGGACGGCCGTCTTCCTCACCAGCGATCCCAATTTCGCGCCGACGGCGCTGTTGCACAATCTCAAGCACAACAAGGTGCTTCATGAGCACAACGTCGTGCTAACGATCGAGACTGCGCAGACGCCGCGCGTCAGCCTTGCCGATCGCGTGCGCATGGAGACTGTCAGCGACAAGTTCGCCAAGGTGCGATTGCGGTTCGGCTTCATGGAATCGCCGAACGTGCCGAAGGCGCTCGCGATCGCCCGCAAGCTCGGCTGGCAGTTCGACATCATGTCGACGTCGTTCTTCGTGTCGCGAAGGGCGCTGAAGCCGTCGGCGCAGTCGGGCATGCCGAGGTGGCAGGATCGCCTGTTTATTGGGCTGTCGCGCTCGGCCAACGACGCGATCGATTATTTCCAGATTCCGACCGGACGGGTGGTCGAGGTCGGCACCCAGGTAACTATCTGAAAAAAGCAACGATCTGAAGCAACGACCTAAAAAAACGCTCTCTGGAAAAGCAAGCCCGGAAGAGTCCAGAGTTGAAAAAACTCAGGGTTAGAATATATGCGTTTTCGCATGCCGCGCCCTCAAAATCGGGCTAGATTTAGCCTCAGGCGCGGGACTATATGCCGCCTCGCTTTGCGAAGGGTGCCGACAAGCCTTTTGAGGCCTTAAACTTCCATGACGACTGATGTTGTAGCTCCGCCTGCGGAAACGACGGCGGCCAATGGGCATGGCGATACCCACTCCACGGCGGGTTTTGCGGCGCTGACGCTTGGCAGCATCGGCGTGGTCTACGGCGATATCGGCACGAGCCCTCTATATGCATTTCGCGAAGCCGTTACCGCGGCCAGTGCCGGCGGGGAGGTCACACCGCAGGCGGTCACCGGCGTCGTCTCGATGATCCTGTGGGCGCTGATCATCGTGGTGACCTTGAAGTATGTCGTGATCCTGCTCCGCGCCGACAACCATGGCGAGGGCGGCACGCTGGCGTTGATGGCGTTGGCGCAGCGCGCCGTCACCAGCAAAGCGGCCAGCGTCATCGTCCTGCTCGGCATCATCTCGGGTGCGCTGTTCTACGGCGACGCCGTCATTACGCCGGCGCTCTCGGTGCTGTCGGCGGTCGAAGGCATCAAGCTCGTCACCGCGACGTTCGACCCCTATGTCGTGCCGATCACCGTCCTGATCCTGGTCGCGCTGTTCGCGGTTCAGTCGCGCGGCACGGCACGCGTCGCCGCTTTCTTCGGACCGGTGATGTTGATCTGGTTCCTGATTATCGGGTTTGCGGCATTGCCGGAGATCGTGCGTCGTCCGGAAATCCTGTTCGCGCTCAATCCGTTCTACGCCGTTTCCTTCATGCTCCATCACGGCATGATCGGCTTTGTGACGCTGGGCGCCGTGTTTCTCGCGGTCACCGGCGCCGAGGCGCTCTACGCCGACCTCGGTCATTTCGGCAAGAAGCCGATCCAGACCGCCTGGCTTTTCATCGTGCTGCCGTCGCTGGCGCTGAATTATCTGGGGCAGGGTGCGATCGTGATCAGCGATCCCAAAGCCGTGGAAAACCCGTTTTTCCTGATGTTTCCCGATTGGGCGCTGATCCCGATGGTGGCGCTTGCCACGTTGGCGACCGTGATCGCCAGCCAGGCCGTGATCACCGGCGCCTATTCGCTGACGCGGCAGGCGATCCAGCTCGGGCTGATGCCGCGGTTCGAAATCCGCCATACCTCCGAAGTCCCACTCCGGCCAGATCTTCATTCCGCGGATCAACCGGATGTTGCTGATCGCCGTGATGCTGCTCGTCCTGATGTTCAAGTCGTCGAGTGCGCTCGCTTCGGCCTATGGCATCTCAGTGACCGGCACCATGGTGGTTACCGCCATGATGGGTTTTGTCGTGATCTGGAAGGTCTGGAAATGGAAGCCGCTGGCCGCGGCCGCGCTGATCGCGCCGTTCCTGCTGCTCGATCTGACTTTCCTTTCGGCGAACCTCCTGAAGGTGTTCGAGGGCGGCTGGGTGCCGCTCGCGCTCGGCGGTTGGGTGATGCTCTTGATGTACACCTGGCGGCGCGGCAGCCGGCTCTTGTTCGAGAAATCGCGCAAGCTGGAATTCCCGCTCGCCGATCTGGTGGCGATGCTGGAGAAGCGTCCGCCGGCGCGGGTGGCCGGCACGGCCGTGTTCCTGACCAGCGACCCCGCGAGCGCGCCGACCGCGCTGATGCACAGCCTCAAGCACTACAAGGTGCTGCACGAGAAAAACGTCATCCTCACCATCGAATCCGCGCCGACGCCGCGCGTCGACCTCGCCGAGCGGGTCAGGCTGGAACAGATCAGCCCGACCTTTACCAAGGTGACGCTGAAATTCGGCTTCATGGAATCGCCGAACGTGCCGAAGGCGCTCGCCGTCGCGCGAAAGCTTGGCTGGCAGTTCGACATCATGTCGACGTCGTTTTTCCTGTCGCGGCGTGCGCTCAAGCCCGCAGCTCATTCCGGCATGCCGCGCTGGCAGGACCACATGTTCATCGCGCTGTCGCGGACCGCCAACGACGCTACCGACTATTTCCAGATCCCCAGCGGGCGGGTCGTCGAGGTCGGAACGCAAGTTACCATCTAGGGCATGATCCGGAAAAGTGTGAAGCGGTTTTCCCTCGCGACAAACGCGAACCGTTTGCGCGGAGATCATGCCCAAACAAAGAGCTAAAGCGCGATGACAATTCATCCTAAACTCATCGCGCTCTAGCGTTCAATTGCCCAGCTAAACGCCTTCCAGAGCTTGATTTTTGCGCCGACTGGGGCGAGTTTGCGCCCTTCATGAGGGATTGCCGGGAGGACGAGCGTGGCGGATTACAGGGTGCACGATTTGACGCCGGAGGACGTGTCGAAGGGGATGGCGGAAGGCCGCTATCTCCTGGTCGACGTCCGCGAGCCCAACGAGGTCGCCGTGGAGGCCTATCCCGGCGGCGTGGTCGTGCCGCTGTCGACCTTCGATCCCAACGCCATTCCCGATCCGCAAGGCAAGCAGGTCGTGTTTGCCTGCCGCTCCGGCAAGCGCTCGGTGACGGCCTCGCTCGCCGCGCAAACAGCGGGCCTGCCCTATGACAAGCACCTCGCCGGTGGCATCATCGGCTGGAAGGCGGCAGGACAGCCGACCAAGGCAGGCGGCTGATATCTCCATGGTCTCCCACAACAAGGTCTTCGCGGATCTCCCCGTCACCATCTTCGAGGCGATGTCGCAGCTTGCGCGCGACAACAACGCCATCAATCTTGGGCAGGGCTTTCCGGACGATCCGGGCCCTTTCGACATCCGGCAGGCCGCGGCCGACGCCTCCCTGAACGGCTACAACCAGTACCCGTCGATGATGGGCATCCCGGAGCTGCGGCAGGCGATCGCGGCCCATTACGGCCATTGGCACGGCCTCAAGCTCGATCCCATGACGGAAGTGATGGTGACGTCGGGCGGCACCGAGGCTTTGACCAGCGCGATCCTTTCCGTGGTCGAGCCGGGCGACGAAGTGATCGTGTTCCAGCCGGTCTACGATTCCTATCTGCCGATCATCCGCCAGGCCGGCGGCATTCCGAGGCTGCTGCGGCTCGAGCCGCCGCATTGGCGGCTTTCGGAGGAAATGCTGCGCAGCGCCTTCAATCCCAAGACCAAGGCGGTGCTGTTCAACAACCCGCTCAACCCGGCCGCGGTGGTCTATCCGCGCGAGGACCTCGAACTCCTGGCGCGGTTCTGCCAGGAGTTCGACAGCGTCGCGATCTGCGACGAGGTCTGGGAGCATGTCATCTTCGATGGCCGCGAGCACATTCCGCTGATATCCATTCCCGGCATGCGCGACCGCACCATCAAGGTGGGATCGGCCGGAAAGATCTTTTCGCTGACCGGCTGGAAGATCGGCTTCGTCTGCGCGGCACCTCCGCTGCTCCGCGTGGCGGCCAAGGTGCATCAATTCCTGACCTTCACCACCGCGCCCAATCTCCAGGCGGCGGTGGCCTACGGCCTCGGCAAATCAGACGATTATTTCTTCGATATGCGCCAGCAGCTCGCCAGGAGCCGCGACCGGCTGACGGCAGGGCTCGAAAGCATCGGCTTTCCGGTGCTGCGCTCGCAGGGCACATACTTCCTCACGGTCGACCTGTCGCCGCTCGGCCTCAACGAAACCGACGAGGCCTTTTGCAGGCGTATCGTCAACGACTACAAGGTCGCCGCCATTCCGGTGTCGGCGTTCTATGAGCAGGACGCCGTGACCTCGGTGGTACGGTTCTGCTTTGCAAAGAAAGATGCCACGCTGGACACCGCGCTGGAGCGCCTCTCGGACGCGGTGCATCGACGGCGGAAAGTAGGCTGACAATGCGTGCGTGGAATAGACCGGCTATTGCTGCGGCGGTCGCCGTGGGGCTCGCCCTCTTTTCCGCCCCCGCCAGATCAGAGGACCGCGTCGTCAATTTCTACAACTGGTCGAACTACATGGCGCCGGACGTCCTTGAGAATTTCACCAAGGAGACCGGCATCAAGGTGGTCTACGATACCTTCGACGCCAACGAGACGCTGGAGACACGGCTGATGGCCGGAAAGTCCGGCTATGACGTCGTTGTTCCCACCGCCTATTTCCTGCAGCGCCAGATCGCCGCGCGCATCTTCCAGAAGCTCGACAAGTCGAAACTGCCGAACCTCGGCAATGCATGGCCGGTAGTGACGCAGCATCTTTCGACCTACGATCCCGGCAATCTCTATGCCGCGAACTACATGTGGGGCACGACCGGGATCGGCTACAACGTGAAGATGGCACAGAAGATTCTCGGTCCGGAGACGAGGATCGACAGCTGGGACATCGTTTTCAAGCCGGAGAACCTTGCGAAATTCAGGGATTGCGGAGTCCATATGCTGGATTCCGCCGACGATATTTTCCCGGCGGCGCTGAGCTATCTCAAGCTCGATCCAAATTCGACCAAGCAGGCCGACCTGGAGAAGGCGGCCGACCTGGTCGGGAAGGTCCGGCCCTATGTGCGCAAATTCCATTCATCCGAATATTTGAGCGCACTCGCGACCGGCGAAATCTGCCTCGTCGTCGGATGGTCGGGCGACGTCATGCAGGCGCGCAGCCGTGCGGCGGAGGCCAAGAGCGATGTCGAGATCGGCTACACGATCCCGAAAGAGGGCGCGCAGATGTTCTTCGACAATCTCGCGATCCCCGCCGACGCCCAGCATGTCGCGGAAGCCTATGAGCTGATCAACTATCTGTACCGGCCGGACGTCGCGGCGAAGAACTCCGACTTCCTGTCCTATGCCAATGGCAATCTGGCGAGCCAGAAGCTGGTCGATCCCAAGATCCTGGGCGACAAGAACATCTATCCGGACGAGGCGACGCTCGCAAAGCTGTTCGTGATCACCGCGCGCGATCCCGCCACCCAGCGCATCATCAACCGCCTCTGGACCAGGGTGAAGACGGGGCGGTAGTCCAATTCGTCATTGCGAGGAGCCAACGGGTCGCGCGAACGCGCGCCCGATGACAGGCTCCGCGACGAAGCAATCCAGAATCTTTCCTCGGAGATATTCTGGATTGCTTCGCTTCGCTCGCAATGACGCTACCGCCAGCGGCGGTGCAGCCAGAGCCATTGCTCCGGATATTCGCGCACCCAGCCCTCGACCACATTGGTGATTGCCTGCGTCATCCCCTGGACATCGATCCTGCCGCTGGCGTCCCGTACGGGAGGAATTTCTTCGGTCAACTCGGCACGAAAGCGGTTGCCGGGCAGGCGGATGATGCGCACCCCATGCACCGGGCACTCGATTTGCCGGAGCAGGCGCGCCAACATGGGATTGGCCCTGGTCTTGCGGCCGAAGAAGGTGACCTCGACGCCGCCGGTCAGATATTGGTCGACCAGCATGGCGACGTGCTGACCCTTTTGCAGGGCGTCCGCCAGCCGCAATGGCGCGTCGCGGCCGGCTGGAATGAGCCTTCCCATCTTCACTTCGCGCAACTGCTGGATCGCGCGGTCGGCGGCAGCGCTGTTCGGCCGGCGGTAGAGGATGGCCGTATCGAGCCCATGGGCGACGGCGGCAAGTGCCGGCAATTCCCAATTGGCAAGATGACTTGCGAAGATCAGCGCCGGCTTGCCGTCGAGCCGCAACTGGTGAAACAGGAAATGCGTGCGAGACGGGAGTTCGATGCGGCCATGGGGGTCGGGATTTTTCTCGTCATAATCCCAGATGTGATCGATATGGGCGAACTCGGCACCGACCCTGCCAAGATTGTCCCAGACGCCGGCAAGAATCCGCTCGATTTCCTCGGGCGATTTTTCCGGGAATGCCGCGGTCAGATTGGCGCGGCCGATACGCTGCTCGCGCAATGCGGGCCCGATCAGGCGCGCGATACGGCTGAACAGGTTGGCGGTCTTGTCCGGATCGAAATAGTGCGTGGTTCGCAGCGTGCCGATCGTCAGCGCGCCGACGGCGGCTTCGCCGAGCGGCTTTAAAGCGTTGCGAAGCCGTGCCTTGGTACGCGCCAGGAGGGGAGACATAACTTGAAAACGCGCGGGCCGGTCAGGCCGGCTCGCGCGTCAAAATCAGTGAGGCGTTCTGGCCGCCGAAGCCGAACGAATTGGACATCACGGCGGTGACGCGCGCGTCGCGCGCCTTGTTGCCGACCACGTCGAACTGGATCGTGGGGTCCGGGATTTCGTAGTTGATGGTTGGGGGAATTCGCTGGTGCTCCAGCGTGAGCAGCGAAAAGACGGCTTCGACCGCGCCGGCCGCCGAGATGGTGTGGCCCACCATCGACTTGTTCGAGGTGACCGGAATCTGCCTGGCGCGCTCGCCGAACACCGTGGAGGTCGTCTGATATTCCATCTTGTCGTTCTCAGGCGTCGCGGTGCCGTGCGCGTTGATATGGTCGATCTGCTGGGGCGTCATGCCCGCGTCCGCGAGCGTCTTCAGCATGCAGCCGATGATCGGCTTGCCGTCCGGGCTCGAGCGGGTGCGATGAAAGGAATCCGTGAGTTCGCCGCAACCGGCAATCACGCCGAGGATCGCAGCGCCCCGCGCGACCGCCGCCTCGTAGCTTTCAAGCACGAGGGCGCCTGCGCCCTCCGCCATGACAAAGCCGTCGCGGTTCTTCGAGAATGGCTTCGAGGCAGCCTGCGGCGGAACGTTCTGGGTCGACAGCGCCGACAGCAGCGAAAAGCGCACCAGACCTTCCTGGTTGACCGAGGCCTCGGTGCCCGCGCACAAGGCGGCGTCGGTTTCGCCGCGCCGGATCGCCTCGACGCCGAGTTGTATCGCGGTGGCGCCGGAGGCGCAGGCCGTCGACAGCGAGATCGGCGATCCCTTGGTGCCGAACGTCGCCGCGAGATAATCGGCGACCGAACCCATCTGGAAGCGGTGGTGGTAGGTCTCGAACTTGCCGCCGCCGCATACGGCCAGGAGATCGTCGTAGCTGAAGTCGGTGGTGCCGAAGCCCCTGCCGAGTTCCTCGCGCTGGGGCCATTCGATTTCGACCGGCGGCACCGCGAGGAAGAGCGGGCCCGGAAAATCGCCCTTGCTGCCGATCCCGGCCTGCGCAATCGCTTCTTCCATGGCGAGCACGGCAAGACGCTCGGAGAGACCCACGGACGAGAACGGCTCGACCGGGATGAAGTCGATGGTCCCGGCCATCGTGGTCTTGAGCCCTTCGATGGGAAAGCGGGTGAGCGTCCGGATGCCGGATTCGCCGGCCGTGAGCTTGGCCCAATTGTCGGTCTTGCCGGCGCCGAGGGACGTGATCACGCCCATCCCGGTGACGACGACGATCGGTCTGCCGAATTTGTCGCGCGGTGCTGTCATGTTCTCCCCACCCGTGCAGCGCCGGGCCCGACGAGCGCCGGGCCGGGACCTTGCCTCAACTGACGGCCTCGACCAGGGCCATGCCTTCACCCCGCCAGTGCCCGGTCGCAACCACCACAATCTGGGACGGCGGCTTCGACATTTCAATCTCCACGCCGGAGGAATCGCCGGGCGGAAACAGCGAGCCGCGTGAAAGCGAAAGCGCCGCCAGCCCGAGGCCCAGGGCAAACTGCGTATCCAGCGTGTGACCGAAACGCGTGCCGGTCGAGCGCACCGCGCAGTTTGCATGTTCGCCGAGGAAGGCCCGCTCCTCCGACGTCGCCGGTTCAGCACCGGTCGCACCCGTGATGACGGCCGCATCGTTTCCGAGACCGCCGAGACCGGACCATAATTTCCGCAGCGAGGCAGTGATCTCGCCCGATTTGCCGCGCGGGCTTCGGTCGGAGACCACGCGGGTCAGGCGTGCAAACGGTTTTGCGCCGCGTGCGATCGCATGTTCCCTGGACTCGATGACGAGGAAGGCGCCGGCCGAGCCGAGCGCAAAGCCGGGGTGCTCGGCTCGCGCCCAGACCGGCACGAACTTGTCCTTCAGATTGTAGTCGCCGAATCCGTACAGGAGCATCAGGTCCTTGCGCTCGCCATTGTGCGAGCCGCCGATCAGGGCGATGTCGCTCTGACCCGCCGCGATGCGCGCCAGCGCAATCCGCGTGGCGTCGACGCCCGCGACTTCCTCTCCCATGAAGGTGCGCGAGGTGCCGCAGACGCCATGCACGATCGCGATGTTGCCGGCGAGCAGGTTGGAGAGTTGCGCCAGGAACAGCGTCGGGCGCAGATCGCTCATCAGGCGCTCGTTGAGGAAGCCCGGCGCGGCGTTGCCCTTCGCCTGAGCGTTGAGGATGGTGGTGTCGACCCGGATATCGCGCTCGCCGCCGCCGGCGGCGATCACCATGTCCATCCGGCCCAGAATTTCCTTGTTGCCCTTGACCCCCGCCGACTCCAGCGCGAGGCCTGCGGCATAGGTGCCGATCCGCTGCCACGCCTCCATCTGACGCTGATCGCCCTTCTTCGGGATCTGCGTGTCGAGATTGACCTGCGTCCAGGGATGCACGATGTAGGGCGCAAAGCTCTTCTCGTCGACATTGATGCGCCCGGCATTGAGAGCATCCCAATTCGCGTCGAGCCCTTCGCCGAGCGAGGTGGCCAGTCCGATGCCGGTGATCCAGACCTCGGCGGGTTCCGGCTTCAGGGCGGGCGTTCCGCTCATGGCTGCAACGCTTGTTGCGGGAAGCCGATGCGCTTGGCCACGGCATCCATGTGGCCGCGCAAATCAGGATTGGGGAAGGGGATGTGGCTGAACGTGATGGTCGCGTTGCTGCGGAGCTTGCCGTTGACCTTCACCCTGGCCTCGGTGATCGCATAGCCGGAACCTTCATGGACGAGGCTCGCTTCGACGGTCAAGAGCTCGCCCGGCGTGACGAAGCCGCGCATCTTGGCTTCCTTCACCGCGGCCAGGAACGGCATGCGTTCGAACTTCATCAGCGCCACCAGGAGCCAGCCCGAGGTTTGTGCCATCGATTCGATCAGGAGCACGCCGGGCATGATCGGATAGCCAGGGAAGTGCCCCTCGAAGATCGTGTTCTGGGTGGGGACCTGGGCTTCGACGGTGATCGTTTTCTCGACCGTGTTGAGGTCGAGAATACGGTCGATCAGTTGGAAATATTCGAGATTCATGGCGGCGACTATGCGCCCTTTACGCGCCTGCGCCCTTGGCGGCAACCAGTTCGTCGATGCGCGCGCAGAGGTTCTTCAACACGAAATACTGCTCGGTGGTCGCCTTGCCGTCGTTGACTTCCTGCGTCCATTTTTCGAGCGGCAGCTTGATCCCGAACGCCTTGTCGATGGCAAACGCGATGTCGAGGAAATCGAGGCTGTCGATGCCCAGATCGTCGATCGCGTGGCTATCCGGCGTGATCGTGTCGCGCGGAATGTCGCACGTCTCGGCGATGATCGTGGCGACCTGATCGAATGTGGAAGACATCGCTAAACCTTTGATATATTGGAGATAAATTCCAGATCGGAGCGGTATATGGGCGTCGCGCCCGGGAACCCCCTGTTCCCGCCGCCCGTGGGTCGAGTGCCCGTATATCGGAGCGCCGCCGTTAGTTCAATGGAGGCGGGTGGGAGCATCGGGACCGAATTTGAGGCAGGTTTTCGGCCGGCCGGGCAAGACGCTCGACCGGGGTGGGAGCTTGTTCAAGGGGTGGATATGCGGACACAGTCGCGCCGGCCCATCAGCACGCAATCCTGGGTTTTGCGCAGGTCGGCGATGCTGATGGCAAGCCAGATGCCAACCGCGGTCAGCGCGAAGGTGAAGGCAAAGGCGGCGATGTTGGCCAGCATGCGGTGGCGGAAGTCATCGGGTTCTTCCCGCGGCTTCTCGTAGCGCGACAGATCGAGGCGGGACAGCGCGGCCGGCTCGGGCGCCGAATCATGGTGCAGGGGCGTCACAAGAGAGTTGCCGCGCGAGGCGGGCCTCTGCACTGGCGGCGACTGCAGGGCGCTGCGCGGCCGGAACTGGAGCACGCGATGCTCTTCCTCCGTTGCGATGGGCCGCTGGTTCGTCACTGCTTCCACCTAGGGCTGAATTGGCAATGTAACATGGTCGCTGCGTCGCTCACAGGAAATGTTGTCACGGCAGCAATGCGCAAACCCCGAGGCGCAGTGGCGATGGAGAGAGCTTCCGATCCGGATATCAACCCTCGAAAGTGTCATGGAACCTGCCGTAGTCGATCCTGACACGACCGTCGTCCGAGGGGTGAACGACGTCGAAGTAGCGCCGGCCAAACATGATGACCGGATAGTCGTAAGTCTTTCGCGCATGCACGATTTGCGCCGCAACAACATCATAGCCGGTGACCACCACCACGAGCGAAATGTCGAATGCCTCGAGGTCCTCGGCCGAAAGCCCCCAGAGCGGGCTTTGCTCGTCGATCACATGGTAAAGCGTCCAGCTGAGCGCGAAGGCCGGGCTTTCGTTTTTCAGCAACCGCAGCTCGTCGAAGCGCCGCGTCGGATGGCCTTCCGCCGTGACGACGTTCTTGAGGATCCAGAGCTTGGCGGTGGCATTGCTGATGACATTGTGCCGCTCATTGGCGAAGCGGACCATCAGCGTCGGCGCCCCTTCATGGTTCGAGATCACCGCGCTGTTGGCGAACAGCACCCGCGAGCTTGGCCGCGAAAACCGGGCAAAGATCAATCCGGTCATCAGCGACATCGAGAAGATGCCGGTGAACAGCTCGATGGTTGCGATGAAGTGGCCGTAATGGGTCTGCGGATGCATGTCGCCATAGCCGGCGGTCGATAGCGTCTCGATGCTGAAATAGAGATAGTCGATATAGGCCCGGTGGGGCACGTTGGATATCGGGTCATCGCCGATCCAGTAGAGCACCGCGAACGCGGCGTTGAAGGCGATGAAGACGAAGGCGGCGCCGGCGATGAAGGCCGGCCAGGACGCGGTCATGCAGCGATGGCTGATGTCGGCCCAGAAGCTGAGCTGCAATCCCTCGGTGACGACCTCGCGGCCGCCGAGCCGGACCACCCGCTGCCTTGGCGTCCGATCGCCTGCGCTCCGCAGCATTTGTCTCAATTCCCCCAAGCCTGCATTCCCCCAAGCCTGCATTCCCCGAAGCCTGCGCGAAGGCATTTGATCGCCCGCAGCGTCATGCCATAATTGAATGATTTCAGGGAAATATTTGGCAGCCAAGCACGGGAGTTGCAAGCCATGTCCGGTCCCCGCGAGCCGAAAGTCCATCCGATTCCGATCCTCGATCTGCGCCCGACCCAGATGACCGTCGGCATGCGCGAGGTCAAGGAGAAGCGCAAGCGCTTCAAGGAGCAGGACGCCGAGAAGCAGAGCAAGACGATCGGCAAGCACATGATCCCGGTCGTGGTCGGGCCGGACAAGCGCTATTACGTGGTCGATCATCATCATATGGCGCGTGCGCTTCACGAAGAAGGCATCAAGGATATCCTGGTGACCGTGATCGGCGATCTCAGGATGGTCGAGCGTGACGCGTTTTGGGCCGTGATGGACAACAAGCGCTGGGTCTATCCCTACGACTCCAAGGGCGAGCGCCGGCATTTCAAGGACCTTCCGAAGTCGATCAAGGATCTGAAGGACGATCCGTATCGCAGCCTCGCCGGCGAGTTGCGGCGCTCGGGCGGCTTTGCCAAGGACACAACGCCGTTCAGCGAATTCCTCTGGGCCGATTTCCTGCGCCGCCATGTCCCGCGCAAAACGGTTGAAGACAACTTCGCAAAAGCGATGGAGAAGGCGCTGGCGGCCGCAAAGAGCCACGACGCGGTTTACCTGCCCGGCTGGTGCGGTCCGGCAGACGACGACTAGCGCCGAGACGGGCATGCGCTACTTCGGCACGCGCCCCATCAGGTAGAATTCGTCATTGGCGCGCATGCCGGTGACGTTGGCGATGCGGTTCGACAGCGCGAAGAAGCCGGCGATCGCGGCGATGTCCCAGATGTCCTCGTCGCTGAAGCCATGGGCCGCGACCGCCGCAAAATCGGCTTCCGATATTTCTTCCGCCGCCCGGCTCACCTTCATGGCGAAATCGAGCATGGCGCGCTGGCGCGGCGTGATCTCGGCCTTGCGGTAATTCACGGCGATCTGGTCGGCGACCAGCGGATTCCTGGCGCGTATGCGCAGGATCGCGCCATGCGCGATCACGCAATACTGGCACTGGTTGGCGGCCGAGGTCGCGACCACGATCATCTCGCGCTCAGCCTTGGTGAGCCCGCCTTCCTTGTCCATCAGCGCGTCGTGATAGGCGAAGAAGGCGCGAAATTCGTCCGGCCGCCGCGCCAGCGTCAGGAAAACGTTCGGCACGAAGCCTGACTTTTCCTGCACGGCGAGGATTCGCGTGCGGATGTCCTCAGGCAGCGTGTCGATGGCCGGCGCGGGGAAACGTTTGGCGGAAGGCTGGGTCATGGACGGGTTCCGGCATGTTCGCGAGGTCGCGGATATGCCGGAACCATAGAGGATGCGCACAAACGGCGCAAAGCGCGCGTTATGCCCTTAGCGCAGCGGCTTCTTCAGGAGCGAGAAGCGGTCGGGGTCGAGACCCTGGGAGGGCTGCAGCATCGGTGCCTCCGCCGGGGATAGTGTTCGCGGCATCGGCCGTTCGGCGCTCCCCGTCGGGTCGTTGGCAGTGTCGCGCTGCGAGGTCGCGCCGCGCCAGCGTTCCAGCACCGCGCTCACGAATTGCATGTCGTGGCCGGCCGAGACCGACGACACGGTGGCGATGGTGGCTTCGCCGCGCGGCAATTGATGCGGCGGGACTTCCTTGAAGCGCAGCCGGGTGGGCAGTGCCACGCCTTCGCCGAAGGCCAGCACCTCGCGGGTGCCGAGCGACGGCACAAAGGACAGCAGGTTGGCAGCGGCGTCCGAGACCGCCGAGCGCAGCAGCGCCTGGTCTCGGTCGTTGGCAAGGCGCATCGAAAACAGCGTGTTGCACTGGGAAATGATGGTCGCGTCGAGCTCGGCCGGGCGCTGGGTGATGAGGCCGAGATAGACGCCGTATTTGCGGCCTTCCTTGGCGATGCGCGAGACCGCCTTGCGCGTTGGGCCGAAACCGATGTTGCGGTCCGCCGAGGCATAGCGGTGGGCCTCCTCGCAGACGAACAGCATCGGGGAGACGCCATCGCTCCACAAACCGAAATCGAAGGCCATGCGGCACAGCACCGAGACAACGGAGTCGACGACTTCGGCCGGAAAACCGGCGAGCTGCATGATGGTCATCGGCCTTCCGTTCGCCGGCAGGCGGAACAGATAGCTGATGACTTCCGCCATGGTGTCGCCGCCCACATTCGCGTTGTCGAACATGAAGGCGTAGCGCGGATCGTTGCGCACGGCGTCAATGCGCGAGATCAGCTTGTGATAGATGATGCGCGAGGACCGGTTCTCGAGCTTGCCCATGCGCTCGTCGATCAGCGAGACCAGGTCGACCAGGCGGTAGGGCACCGGTGTATCGACGGTATAGCCTACTTGCTTGGGATCGACGCGCTTCAACCCAAGTCCGACCCGGTCGGAGTTCTGGTATTGGGTATAGAGGCCCTTCGCCATCGGAATGACTTCGGCCAGGATGTCCAGCTCTTCCGGCACGCCGGGACGGCCTGCGAACAGGACGTCGACGATTTCCTCGAAATTGAACAACCAGAACGGCAGTTTCAGGTTTCGCGGGTTGAGCACCTGCGCGCGGTCCCCGAAGCAGCGGCCATATTCGTTGTGGACGTCGAGCAGGAAGACACGCAGGTTCGGGCGCGCTTTCAGGATTTCGTTGAGCAGCAGCGACACGCCGGTCGATTTACCGACGCCGGTCGAACCCAGCACGGCAAAATGCTTGGAGAGCATTTCCTCGACATCGACATAGGCGATGATGGTGGGGTCCTGCTGCAGCGTGCCGACATTGATCTGGTCGGAGCCCGAGGGCGCGTAGACGGTGCGCAGTTCCTGGTGGGTGATCACGTCGACGGTGTCGCCGATGGTCGGGTAATGCGTGACGCCGCGCTGGAATTTCGGACGGTCGCCGCCCACGATTTCGCCGAGCAGGTCGACGCCGGCGCTGGCGATATAGGTGTCCGAATTCTGCATGTTCTCGGATGTCACGTCGGTGATCATCGCGACGATCGTGGAGTTCGCGCAGCGGATGCTGACGAATTTGCCGACGGTGCCCCGCACCTCCGAGAGCGGCATCTGGCGCTGCGGCAGAAGTCCTACTCGGGCAAGGGAGCCTCGCACCGAAATCACACGTCCGAAGGAACTCACGGTTGCAAACCCTGGCATGTCAAAGAAATGGATCCGTCCCCACTATGCGGGGGTGTCCTTACACAAACGGTTAAGCCGGGGGAGCGTGGGTCGGTTAAATCTGCCGTATTTTGATGCATTTGCCGTCACAAGCGGGGCCGGAATCGTTAAGAACGCCTGCAAAATCGGGGGGTTGATAGACCACCGCAGCCGCATACCGGTAAAGGAAGCGTTTACCAAATCGTCAAGGACTACGCCGGTTGCGGGAGCGGGTGCAGTTACCCGCGGTCAAGCGACACCGATCCACAGGCGGGCGAAACCGTGATACTCGCGTGCGAGGGCAGGGAAGAACGGCGAGCTATGGACCGCAGCGACGTCTTGATCATCGGCGGCGGAATTGCCGGCATCACCACCGCGCTCGATCTGCACGATGGCGGCAAGTCGGTGTTGCTGCTCGACCGCGACGAGGAGACGGCGTTCGGCGGGCTGGCGCGCGAAAGCTTTGGCGGCATGTTCTTCGTGGACTCTCCGGAGCAGCGCCGCCAGGGCATCCGCGATTGCGTCGAGCTCGCGTTTGGCGACTGGTGCAGCTTTGCGGAGTTCGGCGCCGAGGACCATTGGCCGAAGGCGTGGGCGGAGTCCTACGTGTCGCGCGCTACCCCTGATGTCTATCAATGGGTGCGCGGCCATGGCGTCAGTTTCCTGCCCGTCGTCAACTGGGTCGAGCGCGGCGAATTCCGACCTGGCAATTCCGTGCCGCGCTTTCATGTAAGCTGGGGCACGGGCAAGGGACTGGCGGAAGCGCTGATCGCCGCCTTGCGCGGACACGGGGACGCGAGCCGGCTCACGCTTCGCTTCAATCACCGCGTCGAACAATTGACGCGGCAGGGCGGCAAGGTCGATGGCGCCTCCGGCGTCGACGAGAAGACCGGCGCACCCTTCGAGGTGAAAGCGGAACAGGTGGTGGTCGCGGCCGGCGGCATCAATGGCGGCGATCTCACCCGCGTGCGGGCGAACTGGCATCGCGATTGGGGCAAACCGCCGGAGGTTCTGCTCTCCGGATCGCACCGCTTTGCCGACGGCAAAATGCACGATGCGACGGTCAAGGCGGGCGGCGTGCTGACGCATCTCGACAACATGTGGAATTATGCCGCCGGCGTCCACCATCCGAAGCCGCGCAAGCCCTTGCACGGCTTGTCCCTGGTGCCGCCGCGCTCGGCGCTCTGGCTCAACTGGCGGGGCGAGCGGCTGGGGCCGCAGCCGCTCGTGTCGGGCTTCGACACGCGAAGGCTCGTCACCGACATCTGCGCGCAGGAGAATCAGTATTCCTGGCAGCTCATGAACATGAAGATCGCGCTGAAGGAATTGGCGATCTCGGGGGCCGAGCACAATCCGTCGATCCGCGACAGGAAGAAGCTCGGCTTTGCGCGCGACATTCTGTTCGGCAATCGCTGGCTGGTGAACGAGATGATCGCCAACTGCCGCGACTTCGTCACCGCCGGCTCATTGCCTGAGCTGGTCGACAGGATGAACGCCTTGCAGGGCGACCAATCGGTCGAGCTTAAGGCGGTGGAAGACGCGGTCGGCCGCTATGACGCGACCATCGCCCGCGGTGAAAACCTGATGAACGACGAGCAACTGCGACGAATCGCCTACCTGCGGACATATCGCGGCGATCGCATCCGGCTCTGCAAATTCCAGCCGATCAACGACGCAAAAGCATTGCCGCTGATCGCAGTTCGTGAATTCATCATCAGCCGGAAGAGCCTCGGCGGCATCCAGACCGATCTGCAGAGCAGGGTGCTCGACGCGGCGGGCCAGCCGATACCAGGGCTTTACGCGGTCGGCGAGGCGGCGGGCTTCGGCGGCGGCGGCGCGCACGGCCTGCGCGCGCTGGAAGGAACGTTTCTCGGCGGCTGCATCCTCTCGGGGCGCATCGCCGCCGCATCGATCGACGGAAGAACATTACGGAGCCGAGGCGGATGAAGAGAACGGGAGCCTGGCTCACGGTTTATGCGCTGGAGCAGATCGGCGCGCGCTTCACCTTCGGCATTCCCGGCGTGCACACGACCGAATTGTACGACGCGCTCAACAATTCCAACCGCATCACCCAGGTGCTGGTCACGCATGAGGGCGGGGCGTCATTCATGGCCGATGCCGTCAGCCGGCTCTCCGATTCCATCGGCGTGCTGACGGTGGTCCCGGCCGCCGGCCTGACGCATGCCGCGAGCGGCATCGGCGAGGCCTTTCTCGACGGCGTCCCGATGCTGGTGCTTTCCGGCGGCCCGCGCACCGATACCGGCCATCGCTACCAGCTGCATCAGATGGACACCCACAAATTCATGAGCGGGCTGACGAAAGCGACGTTCCGCGTCACCCGCCACGATGAAGTGGTGCCGACACTGTTCGAGGCCTATCGGATCGCGACTTCGGGCGAGCCCGGGCCGGTGTTCGTCGAGCTGCCCGTCAACATCCTCCTGCTGACCGATGAGGCCGGTGATCTCCCGCAATTCCAGCCGCCGTCGCCGCCGCGCGTGGAAGCGGCGGTCGAAATCGCCCGCGCCGCTTCATTGCTGGCGGGCGCCAAACATCCCTGCATCTTCGCCGGCTGGGGCACGCGCGACGCGACGGGCCAATTGGTGCAGCTGGCCGAATGGCTGGAGGCGCCGGTTGCAACGACCCTGCAGGGGCTATCCGTGTTTCCCGCCAATCATCCCCTGCATGTCGGATTCGGCTTCGGCGCCTCCGCGGTGCCCGCGGCGCAGAACGCGTTCAGGAATTGCGATTGCATGATCGCGATCGGCACGCGCTTCTCGGAGATCGCGACCGGCAGCTTTGGCGCGAGCGTGCCGGAGAACCTCGTTCACATCGACATCAACCCCGATGTCTTCAACGCGAACCATCCGGCCAAGGTCGCCATTGCGGGGGACGCGGGTGTTGTTCTGAAGCAGCTCCTGACGGAACTGGAAGCAAAATTGCCACGGCGGAATCCGAACGAGGCATTGCGCGGAAAGATCAGGAGCGACAAGGCCGCCTATCGCGAGAGCTGGTATCGCCACGATGCCAAGGACATCGTCAATCCCGCGCGCTTCTTCGATGAATTGCGGCGCCAGATGCCGGACAACGGCATCATCGTAATCGACGACGGCAACCACACCTTCCTGACCGCCGAGCTGATGCCGATCCATGCGCCGAAGAGCGTGATCCTGCCGACCGATTTCAACTGCATGGGCTACGCCGTGCCTGCCGCGATCGGCGCCAGGCTCGCTTGCCCCGACCGCTCGGTGCAGGCCATCGTCGGCGACGGCGCCTTCATGATGACGTGCATGGAGATATTGACGGCGGCGACCAACAATCTCGGGGTGGTCTATTACGTCTTCAACGACGGCGAGCTCGCGCAGATCGGCCAGGCGCAGGCGATTCCCTATGGGCGCAAGCCCTGCACCCAACTCGGCAGGCTCAACATCGAAGGCGTGGCGCTGGCGACCGGTGCTGCCTATCTGCCGATGAACGATAACACGGAGATTGCCGGTGTGGTCGGCAAGGCCAACGAGATCGCGGCCGGCGGTAAGCCCGTCATCGTGGGCATTCGTATCGATTACTCCAGGAAGACGGCGTTTACGCTTGGCGCGATGAAAACCAATTTCGGCCGTTTCCCCCTGAATGAGAAACTGCGCTTCCTGACCCGCGCCGCGGTCCGCCATGTGATCGGATAGCTGTCGCAATGCAGCGATGTGTGGGATCGGGTTGACAGGGCTCCCGTCAACGCTACCCTCCCATGCAACACAACAAGAAACAGGGCAGGGTGGAGCGCCGTGAAACGCGTCGTCGCGTCTTGAGCGGATACTCGCGGGTTTCCGCGCTCGCGCCTTTCGGCATCCGCAATTATCGCTTCCAGTGGCCTTCCGATCTCCTCACCTCTTGGGCGTTCGAGGTGGAGAATCTCGTGCTCGGCTGGTACATCATGGTTGAGACCGGCTCGGTCCTGCTGCTGACTGTGCTCGCATCGCTGAGTTATGTCGGAACGCTGATCGCACCGGTATTCGGCATGATCGGAGACCGCATCGGCCATCGGGACCTTCTGGCCGCGATGCGCTTCGCCTATATGGTGCTCTCCTCGACCATCATGATGCTGGCGTTGACCGGCCATCTGGCTCCGCTCAACGTCATGATTATCGTCGCGATCATGGGCCTGGTCCGCCCCTCCGACCTCGGCGTCCGCGGCGCGCTGCTCGCCGACATCATGCCGGCCGAGCGGCTGGTCGGCGCGATCAGCGTGTCGCGTACCACGCAGGACAGCGCGCGCATTGCCGGCGCATTGAGCGGCACGGGATTGTTCGCGGCACTTGGCATCGGCTTTGCGTATGTGGTGATTGCCTGTCTCTATCTCACGGCCGCCGTCCTGATGCTATGCCTGACCCGTCCGGCGAAGTCTCACGGCATGGCTGATCGCCCCGCGGATGATTTGCAGGCTTCGTCCCTGTGGCGTGACCTGAAGGAGGGCATTGTCTATGCCTGGAGCGGTGCAGGAATGCGCGCCGCGCTCTGCGTGGCGTTTCTGGCGAATCTCACCGCATTTCCGCTGACGAACGGATTGTTGCCTTACGTCGCGCGCGAAATCTTTCATACCGACCAGGCCGGTCTGGGCTATCTCTCGGCGAGCTTCGCTTTCGGATCGCTGATTGGTTCGGTATCGCTCAGTCTGACGGGCGGCGCGCGCATCGCGCGCCTTTTGATCGGCGCGACGCTCGCCTGGTACATGCTGCTGCTGGTGTTCGTGGAGATCAAGACCATGCCGGTGGCCCTGCTGTGCCTGGTGCTTGCCGGCGTCGCGCAGTCTCTTTCGATGATTTCGGCAGCCGTGATCCTGATGCGTACGGCGAGCGCGCACCTCCGCGGCCGGGTGATGGGCGTGCGGATGATGGTGATCTACGGCCTGCCGCTGGGGTTGCTCGCTGCCGGCAGCCTGATCGACCTCATCGGTTATTCCGCGATGGGCACGCTCTATGCAGCATCCGGATTGCTGTCCATGACGGCGATCGCGCTGCACTGGCGCGCCGATCTGTGGCCGATCCACGCGCCGGCCAACGCGCGATAGGCGGGTACGCCTGCTGAAACAAGCCATCAACCTGGCTGCCTTCACGGGAGCGCCAACATTCGCGCCCAGTTCCTTGTTGACCAGACCTGATCTTTTGTACATTAGTACAAATAATATGGTCCGTCGTTCCACCAGCCCGAAAGCTGTCGCGCGCAAGCCCAATATGCGCGAGGCGATCCTTGCCGCCGCGGAAGAGCTGTTCTCGACCAACGGCTTCAACGCGGTCTCCGTGCGCGACATCGCCCAGGCCGCCGGCGCCAATCCGGGCAGCGTCACCTATCATTTCAAGACCAAGGACGGTCTGCTGCTGGAGATCTATCGCCGCCACTGCGGGCCGATGAATTATCGCCGCGCGGAACTATTGGCGGCGGCGCGGCGCGTGCGCGACCCGCAGGACCGGCTCGAGGCGATCGTCCGCGCCTATGTGTTGCCGGCGTTTTCTTCCGGCAGCGATCTGGCGGGCGGCGGCGCGCGTTTCACGCGGCTGCGCGCGGTGATGTCGGCGGAAGGCAACGAGGTCGCGCGCAAGATCATCGCGCAGACCTTCGACGACACCAGCCACGCCTTTATCGACGCGATTCACGAGAGCCTGCCCGATGTCCCTCGCACGGAAATCGTGTGGCGCTGCCATTTCCTGCTCGGCGCGCTGTACTATTCGCTGGTGACACCCGAACGCGTCTCGCGTCTGTCGCGCGGCGCCGCGGACGGGGCCGATGCGCCGAGCGCGATCGAGCAACTGGTGCGTTCGACCGTTGCTTCGCTGCAGGCGCCCGCGCTGGAGGAACCTTCGCCGGCTCCGGCAAGAGGTTTGAAGGCGTCGTCGCGGCGCTGAATGATTGCAACAGGGAGGATGGTCATGAACACGACAATGATGGCGTCCCAATCAACCAGCAATACCGAATTGCAGGAACGGATTCGGGTGGGCCTGCTCGGCGGTCTCGTCGGCGGCGTTGTGATCTGGATCTACGAGGCGATCGTCTGGGTCGGTGTGCAGCACCTGATGCCGCTGGCGGGCATTCCCCGCAATGCGACCGGTCTCGTGTTCGGCAAGGACGTGCAGGATTCGCTGGGCGCGCTGGCCTATGCGGTCGGCACCGGCATCCATTTCTTCTTCGCGCTCGCCTGGGGCGTGCTGTTTGCGCTGGCCTGGCCGACCTTCGCACGCCGCGGTTATGAGGCGACGCTGGTCGCCCTGTTCTTTGCCGTCATCCTCTGGATCGTGATGCATGTCGCGATTGCGGTCGTGTCGTCGAACCATCCGAACTATCTCGATCCGAACGTGATCATCGGCGGGTTCATGTCGCACATCTTCTATGCGGTTCCGCTCGCGTTGTTCGTCAAGCATCGCCTTCGGACGAGCTGATGCGGCCAGATTTGATATCGTGATGTTCAAGCCGACCATTCCGGGGCCTGACCCGGATACAAGAACCCCGAAGTTCAAGCTGCCGGCGCTCGCCTGCGACGCGCATTGCCATATCTTCGGGCCCGGATCGAAATATCCGTATGCGCCGGACCGGCCCTATACGCCGCCCGATGCGCCGCTCGAACATTTCCGCGCCCTGCACCGGAGGCTCGGCGTCGGCCGCGCTGTCATCGTCAATGCCAGCGTACACGGCACCGACAACCGCGTCGCGCTGGATGCGATTGCGGTCAGCGGTGGCGCCTATCGCGCGGTGGCCAATATCGACGACACCATCGGCGAGCGCGGCCTGCGCGAGCTGCACGAAGGCGGCTTCCGCGGCTGCCGCTTCAACTTCGTGCGCCATCTCGGCGGCGTCCCCGACAAGCGCGTGTTCGAGCGGGTGATCCAGATGATCGCGCCGCTCGGCTGGCACGTCGACCTGCATTTCGATTCGATCGACATCCCCGAATATGCGGACCTGCTGGCGCAGCTTCCCGTGCGCTACACCATCGATCACATGGGGCGGGTGAAGGCCGCCGACGGCCTCGATCAGTTGCCGTTCAGGACACTGATCGATCTGATGCGCCGTGACGAGAAATGCTGGGTCAAGGTCTGCGGCTGCGAGCGGGTTTCATCCGCCGGTCCGCCGTTTGTCGATGCGGTGCCGTTCGCAAGGAAGATCGTCGAGACGGCGAGCGACCGCGTCATCTGGGGCACGGATTGGCCGCATCCGAACGTCAAGGTGATGCCGAATGACGGCGATCTCGTCGATCTCGTTCCGCTGTTCGCGCCGGAGCCCGAATTTCAGGAAAAGATACTCGTCACCAATCCGGCCCGGCTGTTCGAATTCGGAACCTGACACCACGCGAATGGAGTCCTTATGAAGAGCGGTCTAGTTGTCACTGCCCATCCCGGCGATTTCGTCTGGCGCGCGGGAGGCGCGATCGCACTGCACGCCAAGCGCGGCTACCGCATGAAGATCGTCTGCCTGTCCTATGGCGAGCGCGGCGAAAGCCAGTTCGCCTGGAAGGAAGCGGGCGCGACGATGGCGTCCGTGAAAGCCGGACGCAAGGACGAAGCCGAGCGCGCGGCAAAAATGCTCGGCGCGGAGATCGAGTTCTTCGACTGCGGCGACTACCCGCTGAAGCTCAATGAGGCGCATTTCGACCGGATGGTCGATACCTACCGCGAGCTCAACCCGGCTTTCGTGCTGACGCATGCGCTGGAAGACCCCTATAATTTCGATCACCCGGACGCCGCGCATTTCGCGCAGCAGACCCGCGTCGTCGCGCAGGCAATGGGCCACAAGCCCGACGCGAAATACCAATATTCCGCGCCGCCGGTGTTCCTGTTCGAGCCGCACCAGCCGGAGATGTGCAATTTCAAGCCGCAGGTCATTCTCAACATCGACGAGGTCTGGGAGACCAAGCGCAAGTCGTTCGAGATTCTGGCGGCGCAGAAGCATTTGTGGGCCTATTACGAGCGCGTCGCGCTGCAGCGCGGCATGCAGGGCGGGCGCAATTCGGGCAAGGCCATGACCTATGGCGAAGCCTATCAGCGGCTGTTTCCGATGGCGGTGGAGGAATTGGCATGAAGACGGTCGTCGTTCGCAACATCAAACGGGCCGATGCGGATCTGGTGAAACGGCTGGGCTCGCTCGGCGTCGCCACGGTGCACGAAGCCTATGGCCGCAGCGGGTTGATGAAGCCCTATTTGCGCCCGGTCTGGCAGGGCGCCGAGGCGGCGGGAACGGCCGTGACCGTGCTGGCGCATCCCGGCGACAACTGGATGATCCATGTCGCGGTCGAGCAGTGCCAGGCGGGCGATATTCTCGTGGTCGGCTGCTCCGCCGATAACACCGACGGCATGTTCGGCGATCTCCTGGCAACGTCGCTGATGGCGCGCGGCGTCAGGGCGCTGGTCATCGATGCCGGCGTGCGCGACGCCAAATCGCTGCGCGAGATGGGTTTTCCGGTGTGGTCGAAGGCGATCTCGGCCAAGGGCACGGTCAAGGCGACACCGGGCTCGGTGAACGTTCCCGTGGTTTGCGCCGGCATCAATGTGAAGCCAGGAGACGCCGTGATCGCCGATGACGATGGCGTGGTGGTGGTGGGCCGTAACGACGCCGCCGAGGTCGTCGCCAAGGGCGAGAAACGCCATGCCGACGAGGAGGGCAAGCGCAAGCAGCTCGCCGCCGGCGCGCTCGGGCTCGACATGTACAACATGCGCGAACCCCTGAAGAAGGCCGGCCTCGTCTATGTCGACGAGCCGCCGGAAGACTAGGATGACCATGCGCCTGCGCACGCTGCTCGGCGATCATCCCGGCACCTCGGCGCTGAAGAAGGGATCGATCAAATCCGATCTGATCGAATTCGACTTCGTCGACTACTCGCCGACCAACAAGGGTTTCAAGCCCATGGTTCGCGAGCAGGCGTTCGACGTCTCGGAAATGGCGATCGTCACCTATCTGATGGCGAAAAGTTTTGGCAAGCCGATGGTGCTGCTGCCGAACGTGGTGGTGGCGCGGTTCCAGCATGCTTACGCGCTCTGCAATGCAAGGCAAGGCCGGCTTGCGCCCGTCGATCTCAACGGCAAGCGCGTCGGCATCCGCTCCTTCACCACGACAACGGGCGCGTGGTTGCGCGGGATCCTCGCCAATGATTATGGCGTCGACCTCAACTCGATCGATTGGGTGACGTTCGAGGATGCCCATGTCGCCGAATTCAGGGATACGACCAAGCGCGCTCCGGCCGGCAAGCAGATCGTGCAGATGCTGATCGACGGTGAGCTCGATGCGGTGCTTGGGGAGAAGGTCGAGCATCCCGACCTGCAGCCGCTGTTTACGGACGCCGCAGCGGAGGAGAAAGCCTGGTTCGCCAGGCACAAGGTGATGCCGATCAATCATATGGTGGTGGTGAGCCAAAGCCTGTCCGAAAAGCATCCCGATGCTCTCAGCGAGGTGCACCGGATGCTCGTCGAATCCGCCAAGGCATCGCCGGCGGCGCCGCGCTTTGCGGCCGACGAGATGCGCCGCTCGCTTGAACTGATCACAGACTATACCGCCCAGCAGGGGCTGATCCCGCGCGCCTGTGCCGTCGACGAGCTGTTCGACGACGTCACGCGCGCGCTCATTTGACGGAGGCTCCCATGCATCCCGAGCCGATCTTCGACCTCGCCCATCTCGGCCACATGGAATTGCTGACGCCGAAGCCGGAGGCGAGCCTGAAATTCTTTGTCGACGTGATGGGCATGACCGTCAGCGGTCAAAAGGGCGAGTCGGTCTATCTGCGCGGCTGGGACGATTACGAGCGCTACTCGCTGAAGCTGACGAGTTCGAAAACCTCAGGGATGGAGCACATGGCCTTTCGGGCGCGCAGCCCGCAGGCGCTGGAGCGACGCGTCGCCGCGCTCAAGGGCTCGGAGTTCGAGATCGGCTGGGTCGATGGCGACATGGGGCAGGGGCCGGCATTCCGCTGCCGCGATCCCGACGGCCACGTCATCGAGCTCTATTTCGAGACCGAATGGTACCAGGCGCCGCCAGAGCTGAAACCGGCGCTGAAGAACCAGGCGCAGCGCTTTCCGGCGCGCGGGGTCAATGTCCGCCGGCTCGATCATCTCAATTGCCTCGCCGTCGACATCAAGGCCAACCGGCTTTTCTTCGAGCAATATCTGGGTTGCCGGACCACCGAGCAGATCGTGCTCAACGACGGCACGGAAGCGGCGATGTGGATGACGATGTCGAACAAGAGCTACGACTTCGCCTACACGCGCGATCACTACGGCAAGAAGGGCCGCTTCCACCATGTCACTTACGCCCTCGACAGCCGCGAGGAGATATTGCGCGCCGCCGATATCTTCCTTGAGAACGGCGTGCATATCGAGACCGGCCCGCACAAGCACGCGATCCAGCAGACCTTCTTCCTCTATGTCTGGGAGCCCGGCGGCAACCGCGTGGAAGTCGCCAACGCCGGCGCGCGGCTGATCCTGGCGCCGGACTGGAAGCCGATCGTCTGGACCGAGGAGGAGCGCAAGAAGGGCCAGGCCTGGGGCTTGAAGACCATCGAGTCCTTCCACACCCACGGCACGCCGCCGGTGTAGCTTTGGCCCCAGGGCGCACGCCCTCATTTCGATCTGCTCGCACGCCCTCATTTCGATCTGCAGATGCGGATGCCTGACCTGCCTCAGGGCCGGCCGGGCATATCTGCCCCTGCGTCGTCACGTTGCAGGCATGACGGGCATATTGCCGGGGTGTCAAATAGAATATATTCTCTCTCTAGTTGTTCTTCTGACACCAAAAGCTTTCTTGTTCACAAGGGGGAGTGTCGTGGCGCGCGAAATGGCGAGGGGGGACGTCCTGAACGTCCGTGCGATTGCAGGTTCATATGTCGTGACGCTGGCGTGGGATTTTGCGGAAGGGCAGGAGGCCAAGAAGACCGGCCTGCTGGGGTTCGCGATCGAGCGTTCCGAGCTCAAGAATGGCAGCGTCGTCGAGCGCTATTATCTTCGCGGCATCAAGCGCTTCAAGTTCAAGGACGAGGGCCTCCCGCCGGGAACACCAATGCCAACCTCGGAGCACCCGGTGCAATCGTTTCAGTGGGGTGACTATACGGCCAAGTCGGCGACCACGTATCGTTTCAAGGTGACACCCGTTTACGGCAAACCGAAGTTGCTGGAATTGGACGAGGCATCCTCGACGACGGTCGAGGTCACCACCGAAGCCGAGCAGGTTGGCGACGGCAGCAACGATATCAGCCACAACATCTACTTCAACCGCGGTGTTGCCGGATCGCAGGCCTTCGCCCGCAAGTTTGGCGATGTCGAACTTGACGAGAACGAACCCGGGTCCGATGCCATGGTCTGGCTTTCGCGCGGACTGTTCGAGGCCCTGATCAAATTCATCGGCCTTGCAAAGAACAAGGACTACAAGCTCCGGGCAATGCTTTATGAATTCCACTATCTGCCGGTCGGCCTGGCGTTCAAGAAGGCCGCCGACGCGAAAGCCGATGTCGATATCCGGTACGAAGCACAGTCCTACAAGGCCGACAACGAGGCGATGATCAGAAAGGCCAAGATCAAGGATATTTGCTCGCCGCAAAAATCGCGCAGTGGAATTCGGCACAATAAATTCATCGTTCTCATCCACAAGGACAAGCCGGTTGCGGTGTGGACCGGATCCACCAATATCTCCGCAGGCGGCATCTTCGGGCATTCCAACGTCGGCCACGAGATTTGGGACAGCGAACTGGCGCAGCGCTATCTCGATTTCTGGGAGCGCCTGGCGGACCCGGACGTCAAGCCTTCCAACCTCAAGGAGGCCAATCTGGAGGTCGAGCCCACGCCCAAGGCTCATTCCGCCCCTCCAAAAGACCGTATGCTCACCTTGTTCTGCCCGCGCGACGACAAGGGCGATGAAGTAACCCTGCAATGGTACGCGGATTTGGTCGGATCAGCCAAGCGGATCGCGTGCGTCAGCTTCGCGTTCAATCTCGATCAGGATTTTGCGGAGGTCCTGAAGAAAAATGACAAAACGCTCCGTTATGCCGTGTTCGACAAGAACCCCGGAAAGGAATTCGAGGATGAGATCATTCGAGTGAACAACACGGTGATAGCGCCTGGAGCGATCCTGAAGAAAGGAGATATGGAGAACTTTCTCGGGGAACAGCTGACGGGATTCAACAAGAATCTCTACATCCACGACAAGTTCATCTTGATCGATCCGCTTGGTGACGACCCCATCGTCGTGACGGGTACGGCGAATTTCAGCAGACCTTCGCAATATCAGAATGACGAGAACATGCTCGTCATTCGCGACAACAAGCGCGTTGCGGATATTTATTTTGGCGAGTTCATGCGAATCTTCGATCACCTCTATTCGCGCTACATCGTGAAAAAGCTGAAAGGAGAGGGCAAGCAGGATCCGGATTCCGGCTTTCTCAAGGAAGACCCGCAGGACTGGGTGCCGCAGAATTTCAAGCCGGGACGCAAGCAAATGCGTCGGGAATATTTCATGGAGGCGTAGGCGACCGTTCGCCATCAGGCCGTCTCGCGCTTGACGTGCGTCGGGTTGAACGATCGCGTTCCATCTCATCATGTTCGTCCTGCTCGGGCTTCTGGTGCTGTTTCCGGAAATCGCGATGTGGCTGCCGGGCAGGGTAGGCGCGGGACCGTGAATAATTGACGCAAATGCGCGCCCTTGCAGGCCTGATGCGTTCCCACTTGCATCCATTCTATCCCACACCATCTTCGTGCCGGGGCCAAACAATGACGTGGGATGATCGATGGCGCAGCGTGTTGATTTTGCCAGCGAGGCCTTTTTCCGCGATCCGGCTGCAACGGTCGCGATGCTCCGCACGATTGGCCCCGCGGTCGAGACCCGCTTCCCGATCGTGGGCAAGGTCTGGGTCACCACGACCTATGACGCCACTGCGCGCGTGCTGAAGGACAGCGCGACCTTTTCGCTGCGCAAGGAGGGTGGGGCCGTTGCCGGGCTTAGATGGTGGATGCCGAAGCTTGTGGAGACGATTGCCAGCAACATGCTGACAACAGACGAGCCCGATCACACGCGCTTGCGCAGCATCGTCGATGAAGCATTCCGCCGGCGCGCGGTGCTCGACATGGAACCGCGCATTCGCGCGATCGCCGAAGAGTTGGCCGGAGAGCTGTTCAGCCAGGGAAGCCCGGCCGATCTTGTCGCGCGCTATGCGCAAATCTTGCCGCTGTCGGTGATTTGCGAGCTGCTGGGTCTGCCGGCGAACGATCGGCCGACGTTCATTGGCTGGGCGAATTCGTTGGGGCGGGTCAACAGCGCCATCGGCTTCCTGAGCGTGCTCCCGGCGTTCGGAAAGATGAGGGCCTACATGGCGGAGCGGCTGCGCGTGGTCCGCGAGCAAGGCGGCGAGGGGCTGCTTGCCGAACTGGTGCGGGTGGAGATGGAAGGCGGGCGGATCAGCCCCGACGAAATGCTGTCGATGCTGTTTCTGCTCTTGAATGCGGGGTCGATCACCACGACGCATCTGATCGGCGGCGCCGTCTTCGAACTGCTTAGAGATCCGGACCGGCGCGACTGGCTCGCGGCAGATTGGGACAGGACGGGGCTTGCGGTCGAGGAGTTCCTGCGCTTCGTCTCGCCCGTGCAGTTCTCGAAGCCTCGCTATGTGCGGCAGGATACCGAGATCGACGGCGTTCGCCTGAAGCAGGGCGACAGGATCATGGCCATGATCGTGGCGGCCAATATGGACCCGCAGGCGCACGAGTGTCCCGAACGGCTCGATCTCGAGCGGCGGCCGAACCGGCACATCTCCTTCGGGACCGGAATCCATTTCTGCCTCGGGCATCAACTCGCGCGCATCGAGACTGCCTGCGCACTTCAGGCGCTGTTCACGCGCTGGCCGAAGCTGAGGCTCGCGATCGAGCCATCGGAGATCCATTGGAACAGGCGTCCCGGGCTGCGCTCGATCGCGAAGCTCCCGGTTGCGGTTTGATCGCCGCGAGCAGGCCTACCGGCGTGCGTCGCGTATTATTTGGCCGAATTGACCGGCGCTATCGCCCGGCACGCTTCAAATCGTGCGAGGGGGTGGTGCTCGCCGCCCCAGCGCGCAAGCTCCCGGTGCGCGATCGCCTCGATATTTTGAGGCGAATAGTTGCCGTTCAGGCTTTGGTGGGTGTCGCCGAGCACAAGGATCGAGACGGGGCCGCCGCTATCGATGTCCAGCGTCCACGTTGCCTTCATATTGAGGAAGGGTTCGCCGAACTTGCCAAGCAGCTTGGCGTTCAGCGCGATCGAGCCTTCCCCCAGCTTGGTCGCAGGACCGGCGTCGCCGACGACGGCATAGACCACCCTGTCCTTGAACCGAACGATCGCGACGTCGCCGATTTGCACCTTTCCGAATCCACCTTTCGGCAACACGACGAACGGCACGACCTCGGCGTCGAGGTACCGGTTCGGTGCACAGCCGTCCGCGCGCGGCGCGCTGTTGCTTTCAAGTGTGGTCGACGAGATGAAGTAGCCGTTGCGCGCTCCGTCCGCGGCCTGGTAACGGCACGGATAGCCGTCGCGATCCCTGGGGATGATGTTGTCCTTGAAGAAGGCCGTCAGTCCGCGCTCGCGCCAGTAGAAGAAATAGAACTCTTTCGGTACGTCCGGGACAACATCGGCGAGCACGACAGGCTTCAGTGACCTGTCCCGGATTTTCGGCCACATCGAAAGCCAGCTCGATACGAACGCGTCCTTGGAAAGCTTTTGCGTGCCGTCAAACACGAAAGCTCCGCCGCTCGAGAATTGATCCAGCGCGCAAATCCCGTTCAGGCCTGGCTTGCCGTCGGGACCGGTTGTGCGCTCGCAGACTCCCTTGCCGAGCGGATCCTCCGGATGATAGGCGCGTCCCGAGCCGTCGGCGTCGACGGCAACTCGTGAGAGTGTTGCGAAGAACACCTTCGGCGAGTCGGCGCCGGCGATGTTGTCGACCAGCACCGAGAAATTTCGCACCGTGCCGCCGTTGCGGGTCAGATTCATCTGGGCCGGCTGCAGACGGCAGACGCTGTCGGTCGTCCCGGAACGCCGCTCAAAGATAATCGCGGTTGGAACCGGCTTGCTGGTGATCTGCCTGACCATGGCCGCGAGCATGTCCTTCGGCGGCACGTCCTGTGCGACGGCGCCATGCAGCGGGTACAGACACATGAAAAGCGCGGTTGTCGCGTGGCGAAAATTCATTGCCTGCCCTCAGCGATTCCGTCGACGTCCATACTCAACAGCCCGAATCAGGCGGAAACTAGCCTCGGGGTGCGCGGGGCGCAATCGCCAACCGAACCCGGCAATGTTATGTGTGTGCGATGGTGCGGTCGCTGAAAATTGCCCGTGGAAACAAGCCAGGCGCGCATCGATGAACGACAATGTCGATCGACCCGCAGCGCTGCCACGTTTCGATCGATGGCTCCGCTCGATGTTTGCGCTGTTTGTCTGGTTTGCGATCTTGCCCTGCGCGCCGGCCGAAGCCGGAAATCCGGTGGCGACGCAAACTCCGCCGCCCGCTGCCGTCTGCGATCGTGCCAACTTCCGCATGATCATCGACGTCGGGCATACCGAGACGAACTACGGCGCGGTCAGCGCCCACGGCAAACCCGAATATGATTTCAATCGCAGACTTGCCCAGGAACTCGCGACCAGGCTTTGGGCCGACGGCTTCGGGCGAACGGAGGCCGTGATCCAGACCGATCCGGATCTGCCCAAGCGCGCCCGCGACCTGAGCAGCCGCAGGCCGAACCTCATGCTGTCGCTGCATCATGACTCCGTGCAGGACCAATATCTCAAGACCGGAGAGCTCGATGGCCAGATCCGAACCTACACGGAAGGCTTTCGCGGCTATTCAATCTTCGTCTCGCGCGACAACGCCTATCTGGACGACAGCAAGCGGTTTGCGAAGCTGCTCGGCAGCGAACTGCTCGCGCAGGGGCTGAAGCCCACCTTCCATCATCACGAGCAGGAGAACCGGCCGATCTATGATGCGCAGACCGGCGTCTTCTTCTTCGATCGGCTCGCAGTGCTGCGGCAGACGACCGCGCCGGCGGTGCTGCTCGAAAGCGCCGTCATCACCAATCCCGAAGACGAGGCGAAGGCCGACGATCCGGCCTACCGGACGAGAATTACCGATGCCATCCTATCGGCGGTCATCAATTTTTGCGATGCCAAGGCGCGATGACTTTGGACGCGATGACTTTGGAATAGTCGTCATGGGTCGCGCCGTCCGTCAGGCTCGCGAAGCTCTTGACGTTTCTCTTTTGCGCAGCATCTCTTCTTCCTCCAGCGCCTCGACCGCGCGAGCCACAACTTGCGCCTCATCCCAGTGGATACGTTCAAAGCTGGTCGCAATCCGACCCTTTGCGTCGAGGATGTAGACCTCGATGCGATGCCGGTTCACCAGCGATTCGATGAAGTTGACTCCAAGCTCGAAGTGCCTGCGAAGTAAATCATTATCCTCAATCACCCTTAGTAATCGATGACCGGCATCCATTCGAACGCCTCTATCCTGTCCATAGACACGAAGACGTTCAGGGAGGTCGAACGCCGGATCGTAGGTAATCGCCGCAGTGTGTATTCGGTCGGCCAGGCCTTGCGCCTCCAGCATCTTCTGGACGTGCGCAAGCTTGGCAATCGTCAGCGAGCATTTCATCGGATTGTCGCAGCGGGTGTAGAAAAAGACGACAATGGAAGGCTGACCCTCGAAGAAATCCTTGAAGGTGATCAGCGCACCATTGTGATCCTGAAGCGCGACCGACGCGATCCGCTCGGTGCCGCGACGAAGATCCGGCGGCCAGGACGACATGCTTCTCACGCCATCCGGCGTCGGCGCGCAGCATCCGTGCGTGCCGGGTTCATCGTCCGGGACGGGGCCGCGGATCGCCTGTGTGGCTCGCTCGACATCGATCCGCAGCTTCCTGGGAAGCCCGCCGCTTGGCGCCCGGAGCGATTCAAGTTCAGCCAGAGCGCCGCGCGCGTGCGGACCGAGCCATGCCAAGGTCGCGAGCAATTCACGAATTGGACTCGTCCCCGCAGGCGCGACGGCATATTCGCCATAAGCTTCCAATGACACAGGCTCGTCGCGATAGCGGATGTTTGCGAGCGCACGCATCACGAACGGAGTGAGAGCTTCGGTCGGGCGCGGGTAGGACCGCAGGGCGCGGGCGGCTGCCGCGACGAGATAGGCATCGACCCCGGTATCGAGCTCTTCGAGCACGTAGATGAGGGCTGTGTCCGAAACCGTCGTGCGTGCCAGGGCGAGCAGGACCCAGCCGCGCATGCGGACGATGGTCGCAGTTCCGCGCCCGTCATAGATCGGGTGATCTTCGCGCAGCAGGTCCGTCAGTTGCTCGCGCCGGGCCGCGTCGCCGGCGATCGCGTCGACCAGCGCCGCGAATTCCGGCTCCGATTGCACGTTTGCCGTCGCGGCGGTCCGCATCGAAGCGCTCCTCACGGACCATATTTGGTCAGGAACCGCCGTGCGCTCTGCTTGTACCTCGCCGGCGCCTTGCCGGCACCGAGCCGATCGACGCTCTTCAGCAGGGCCTTGTCCTGGCCAAAGGATCCGTCGCCGAACTGCTCAAGCGCGGTCAGGCTTGTGGCCTTGATGTCGTCATAGTCCGACTTGTCGAGCAGAATCTTGCGCGCCTGCTTTTGCAGCTTCTCCGGATGCAACGCGTGCAACGCGGACGCTGCGATTTGGCGGTTCTCACGCAGCTCCTTCTTGTCGAGCAACACCTTCTCGAAAATCGGTGTTGCCTTGGCGTCGGCCGCGAGAAGCCGGAGCGCCTCGCGCTTCGCCTCGTCGTTCGGCGGCTTCTTGAGGATGTCGCGCGCCGCCGAATAGGCCTCGGCGTGTATGTCGTAGCTGAGGAGCTGCAACGCCTTCTCGGGCGGGAGCAGCGCCTTGGCTGGGTTCTTCAAGCCTTCCAGCAGCTTCTTCTGGGCGTAGCCGTCTTTTTCGCGCATCAGGATACCGAGCACGCGCTGACGAAGCTCCGGATCCGGGTCGTCTGCGACCTTGCGCAGGGTCGCGATGTAGTCCGCGCGGCATGACGCGAACGACGACACGCTGAAAGCTGCGGCGCCGAGCGACTGTAACGCCGCAAGCCGCACCGCGATGGGCTCGCTTTGGTCGCTCAAGATCTTGAGCATCGCTTGCAAGTCTTTCTCGCTTTCGCACACCGCAAGCGGGGCCGCCGCCATGGCTGCGACCCGCTGTTTGACGGTCTTGCTTGCATTGGTCGCGATTGACATCGCCTGTCGGCCAGACATGCGTGCCGACGGCTTCCTTGCAGCTTTGCGTTTCTTGGCCATGGCCGTCATCTCCTTGCGCCCGGCGCGCTATGGCTGGACGTCATCATAATCGAATCCCATGTTCGATGCAGCGTTGATGACGCCGTGGTAGTCCAGGCAGTCTTCAACGCGCGGCTGCAGTCCCGGCGCGGCGACACATGGAGATTTGGCCATGGGGCCGCCGGGGGCCGTCGGAGGCCGTGTACCACCGGTAACGCCGTTCCACGGCCACATGGTGTCGGGCAATTTATGGCCGGGCTTGCTCGCAGGATTGCTGTCGAAAGACGCAGCCACCGACGGATCGAAGCGGCCATTCTTGCGCTGCCATTTCGCCCACAACCGATCCACGTTGCAGTGAAGCAGGAAGAACAGCGGATCCTTTGGGGCCGTTGACGGGTCCTGAATGGAGCCGCCAAAACTCGTATGCGCAAATCCGTGCGGATTGCCTTCCATGGTCCGGAACAACTTGAACGTATTTCCGATACCCAGCGTCTGTGCTTCGGTGAGCAGACCCGGCGGCGCGCCGGCGATGCTGAAGTGCGGCCGGCGGTTGATACCCTGTACGCCATCCGTCTTCCAGAATTGAAGAGGATTCGTCGCGCTGAATTTGACGGTGCCGAGAGCGTCGGACGCGCCGAGGAAATCCAGCTTGAAGATATTCGGCGCTGGCTGGTCGAAACGCCAATAGGGCAGCGCAACGCCTGGATCGATCGCCTGAAGCCCGCGTTCGAGATCGAGAAGATAGGCGCGGTGCCAGGGCAGGAATCCCGGCGCGCCATGCGCCTGCGGCAGGCTTACGGTTACATGCATGTTGCGAAAATCCGCGAACCGTCCCAGGCCCTGATTGTTGAGCTTGGCAAACGCCGACACGAAGCGATCGCGTTCTCCCGCTGTCAGGGCCTCGGCGTTCTTGCGGATACGCACCATCACCGGCGCCGAGCCGACCAGCGTGGTGCCGAGGCGCGCCTCGATCCTGACGTCGCCATCGTTGACGCTCGGCTGCCCGAATTTGCCGGCCGCGAAAAACGGGACCGACGTGCCGTCGAGAGGAACCGTGAGTGTCAGGCTGCCGGAGAACGCGCCCGCCGCGCCACTTCTGAATTCGACCGCGCCACCACTGGCCGCCGATACTCCGCTGATCTTTACGTTGACGGTTGGCGTATCGACGCCGGAGGGATTGGTCACGCGAATGCGGCACGGAGACGGAGACCACGAGAGGAATCCTGCGTCCGGCGTCGTGCTGTTATTGATTTGCAATTCGACGTTCATTGTCATGCCCTCCAAGGCTGGCGAGCTAGGCCGCATTCATCGGCGGCCGCGCACCGGCGACCGATGCGAAGGGGGATTCCCAAATGGCACCGAACCGGCGCGAATATTTGCTTTCCGTAACCTGCGTAACAACGTGACTTGACTGCCGGCTATGACTCGATGTGCCTGCCCGGTAGTCGCAATGACTATAGTCCGTTCAATCAATGGCCTTGCCGACAACAGATTTACAACCCTTCCGTGCGGATAACAAGACGGTCGGACAGAGTGACGCAAGCCCAATGCATCGATCGACGGAAGCCTTTTGCACGCAGGCCGGAGGTCTTGACCCGAGCGAGTGGGCGAGCCCGGTCGAAGAGCGGCAAGAGCGAGGCGCATTGCGATATTCCGATGCGGCGATGGCCCCGTCGTGACGCATCTATCGTGAGCACACTGGCGGGACGCGCAGGGGCGCTGGCTCATTCGAGGTTCTCGATGACGATCATGCGCCCGCGGCGGCGCGCGCATGGATGCGAGAGCGATTTATCGGCCTCGGAGCCAACCGCAATCGCAGGCCTCTTATTTCTAGTTTGGAATCGGTCGACTGATCGGCTGTCCCGCCCGGGTGCGCCGCCTGCCGGCGACGAACAGGCCGCAGTGAGGACCGAACGATCCTCCGTCTCCGGCAGAAAGCCGGTCCGGATCAGTTAGTTGCTCGTATTTCCGAGTCTGGCTGGGGAACCTGGATTCGAACCAAGACAAACAAAGTCAGAAGTCAGACGAATTTCCGGACATAAGTGGGCATAAGTGGACAAGACCAACAGTCAATCCTTGTAAACTGCTGAAATCGCTCATAGACAAACAGTCATTTCGGACGCGAACGGACATGAGATGTCACGCGGCATCTTCCCATGGTCTTCCCAGTTCGATTTGGAGGAGGTCTCATGAAGCTGACCGGCGCGTCTATCCGGACCATCGAACCGACACCGCCGAAGACCGACCGCATTGAATTTGACGATGCCGTGCCAGGGTTCGGCGTGCGCGCACGCAAAGGCGGATCGAAGGTCTACATCGTGCAATACGCCATCGGCGAGAAGACCCGCCGGATGACGCTAGGCAAGGTCTCTCTGCAGGGTGTCGACAAGGCGCGCGAGAAGGCAAAGGACATCCTGGCCGCCGTGCGCATGGGCAAGGATCCTGCCGGCGAGAAGCACCAAGCCCGCGAAACTGCAACTGACACGTTCAAGGATGTCGCCGGGCGTTATCTCGCGTTCCAAAAGGCCCATGGAGGAAAAGAAGGCAAAGGTCTCCGGCCGCGGTCGCTCAGTGAAGCAGAACGTCACTTGATGGCGCATGCAAAGACGCTGCACGGCTTATTGCTGGCAAAAATTCAGCAGCGGGACATCGCGAGTGTACTTAGCGCAGTGCGGGTAACGCACGCGGTCACAGCAAATCGGGTGCGGACCAGTTTGGCTTCTCTTTTTAGCTGGGCAATCGGGGAGGGCCTCGTCCATTTCAACCCGGTCACCGGCACCAAGCGGACAGAAGAGCAGTCGCGGGAGCGTGTGCTTGATCCGGCCGAACTGCGCGCGATCTGGAATTTGCTCGAAGATGACCACTTCGGCGCCATCATGAAATTGCTCGCCCTGACCGGCCAGCGCGCCGCAGAGATCGCGGGCTTGCGGTGGTCGGAGTTGAGGGGTGACGTTGTTGTCTTGCCGCCCGAGCGCGTCAAGAACCATCGCGAGCACGTAGTCCCGCTTTCCGAACCAGCGCGAGCGATAGTTGCGGCGCAGCCTCACCGATTTGGCGCCGACGGCGAATTGCGCGATTTGATTTTTGGATTCGGCGACGGGCCGTTTTCCGGATGGGGCAAATCGATGGAGGCTTTGAACAAGCGCATTGCCGAAAAAACCGGGCAACCGCTGCAACATTGGACGCCGCATGATCTTCGCAGGTCGTTCTCAACGCATGCCAGCGGGCTCGGTGTTCAGCCTCACATCATCGAAGTAATTTTAAACCATGTTTCCGGCTTCCGTGCAGGCGTCGCCGGTATCTACAACCGCCAAGCCTACGACGCCGAGAAACGCACCGCGCTTGCGCTGTGGGCCGACCACCTGCTTGCCATCGTCGAGAAGCGTGAAAGCAATATCACTTCCTTGAAGCGGGCGTGACCGCCATGCCCGATAGCGAAGCTGAACAATGGGAAGATGAATGGCCCCCGATTGAAGAGATTGAAGCACTATGGCGCGAGGATGAAACACTCGCGCGCGCACTTCTGTTCGGTCATGTCAGGACCGATAAACAGGGACGGCGGGTGACCAAATATGACAAGCTGGACAGCAAGGACGCGCGAGGCTCCCGGATGGCCATTGCGCGGATCTTGAGAAGCGGCCTGCCGTTGACACAGGATTTTCGCGATGGACTGGCCGCGTTATTTGACGATACCCCGCGTGGACCCAAGCGTGATCACGTGAGAGATACCCAGATAGCTGAGTTTGTTTATAACCTTATTCGCGGCGATGATGGCGTGGAAGACGCCCAGAATGAAGCGGCGGACCATTTCGGGCTGAGCCCCTCGACCATCAGGGACATTTGGGGTCACGGAAAAACTCGTCCAGGGCTTCGCGAAACACTTGAGCGAATCGACGCCCTCCTCCTGGAGGTGGTTTAATAACGTTAAATGACCACCGCGACGGCGGATTTAAAGCTCTGTAGGGACAGATGGCAATTTCTGTCCACGGGAGCCTCTCAATGTCGCCATCGAAAATGGACCTGATCGAGAAATTCGACACACTATCCGACGACCACATCATACCGGATGAAGTTGCCGCCCTCCTTTGCAATCAATCGACGCGGACGCTGCGGCGCAACAACCTGATTCCGCGCGTCAAGACGGGGGTTCGAAGCGGCGGTCGCCGCGTCAAAGATGTGCGCGCGCTGACTTGCGGCCAAGTAAAAATCACATGAAAAAACCCACTTGCCGCCTTCGGGGCAGCAAGCGGGTTTCGAAAACGCGCAATAGCAATCAGCAAGAATTGCTCATCAGCCCATTCCCCGCGTTGCTCGCAAGAGCCCCCAGAGCAATCATTAGGGGGGCGCCAATGAACGCCACGGCACGCGAACGATTGCCCGACCGCCGCGCGAGCGAGCGATTTGATTTCATCTTTGCCAGCGTCCCGTTCACCGCGACAATTTCGCGGTTCGAGGATGGCCGGTTAGGTGAAATCTTCATCGACTGCCACAAAGCAGGTTCCTCGGCATCCTCGCGGCCGACGCGGCGATCCTATGCTCGATCGCCCTCCAACATGGAGCCACGCTCAACACGATACGCCACGCTCTAAGCTGTGATCCCCGCGGCAATGCGACGGGACCGCTCGGCACTGCTCTCGACAAGATCGCGAGGGCATCGTGAACGCACACGAACCGATCTCGACAGGCGCAATGATTGCACGTTGCCGACTTTCCGAAGCGCGAAAATGGTTCAAAAATCGGGGATCGGAAGATCTCCCCAAACAGAGCGTGGCTGGCGAATATTAAAATGGGGAGCGGATCAAGCGTGGATGTGCAGCACAACACCGCAATTGTCCGTCAAGCGATGGGCTAACAGGTGGGCACCATGGCTCACAAAAGAACAACTCAATGATTTGATCAAACGCACAAAAACATCGAACAAGAGATGGTCAGCCGATCAATGCGCCGTTGTCCTCGAAATATCCGTAACAGAGCGCGCCGAACTCAGGTTCCGCCATTTGGGCGCAAACGACGATCCAGAATACCGAATTAGAGATGAAATTAAACGGGCCAAATCGGCAGAGCGGTCTCGCAGATGGCGGGCTGCCCGTAGCACTGGTGCCAAACGCGGTCGTCCGTCTTTACAGCTTTCGACAGAAGAATCTCTTGCACGTCGCCGGGCACAAGATGCCGAGCGCGCAAAACGGTACCGTGCGTCACGCAAAAATGCATCACGTCAGTTAAGTAAGATTAGATGGCGTGACGGAATTACACCACAAAGTGTAGTTGCCAGACCACGGTTCATCTGCCGTCTCGTGCCTGCCTTCTGGTAGCAATCAAGAGTTTTTTCGGCATGCTGGTGGCGACGCAGGCGGAAAAGTCCAAGTGGCGAACTAACCGGGTAGCGCAGTGCTATTCGACAACAGGATACTCAAACGCCACGCCTTCCGGATCGTGCTCGCCGAACCAGGCACGGTCATGGACCTGGACAATGATGCGCCATATGCTTTTCGCTGCTCCAATCTAGATTGCTGTGCCCAGTACGTTGCTCTGCCTAAGGAGCAGCCGCCAGATAAAGCCCCCCGGTGCACCGATTGCAACACGCCGTTTCTGGCAAAGCACAAGGGGCGATTTCTCCATTATCAATCGCTTCGCTTCGATTGAAGCTGGGTGCCGATAAGCTGTCACGCTTGATCCTTCATCTGGTGAAACATCTCGATCACGTCGGTGAGGCGGAGCTTTCCGACGTAGTAGTGCCGAAGCGCGTGGAGCTGCCGCGCGGCAATCTCGTCCTGCCTGGTTCGCTTCTTTGAAGAACGCGCGCATGTCTTCGAAGAAGCGGCGCGCGGCCGCTGGCGGTAATTCGATAGGCTTTCTAGACATGGGCCAAATATAGGGGCCTATCTTGCGGCTCGGGGTTCATGCGCCCCGAGGTGCCCCATTACTTTCCAGCCCGCCCACGGCTCTCTCCTCTCGGGCGGGCTTTTTTTGCGGCTGATCACGAAAACAAAAAGGTCCCAATCAGCAAGCCCGCCGCGAACGCCCAAAGCCCCAGCGTACACGCCGAGATGAGGCGGGCGAGGTTGCGGAAAATCTTCGTCTGATAAACTCTCGTGCAATCGGTGCGTCATGCAGCCCCCTGCGGCCGCCGCCAGTCCCCCGCGGAAAATTTGGAATTCCGCTTGCGCCGTGCAGGTTCCTCCTCATAGGGGCCAAAAGAAGGCCTGGACGATCACGTGAAATCACTGATTTTCAAGGATGCGCGCGGAGGAGCCCACAAGCTCGCGCCCGCCTTATCCGGGAGGACTAGTCCGAGAGCACGAGTGCCTGAGTGCGCTCGTGCACCGATGTAGCCGCCCGCGGATGTTAAAAAAGACTGGGAGCCCGGCATTCCCCACCATAGCCTGCCGGGCCTACTACTGAGAGACTTGCCTCGTCGCGCAAATGCGGCGGGGCTTTTTATTGTGG
>CAWHQY010000005.1:0-19148 GCA_963831505.1 uncultured Alphaproteobacteria bacterium
CGCCTTCGAAATACAGCACCGCATCCACCATGTGCTCCAGAACGCGGGGGCGGCGATTGCGCCGTCCTTCGTCACGTGGCCGACCAGCACGAGCGCGAATTTTCCGCCCTTGGCAAGCTCGATCAGCTCGAAGCTGGACGCCCGAACCTGCGCGACGGTGCCGGGCGCGCTGTCGATCGTGTCGAGCCACATCGTCTGGATCGAATCGATCACCACGAGCGCGGCATCGCCCGCGGCCTCCAGGCTGGCGGCTATGTCGCGCAGGTTTATCGCCGCTGCGAGTTCCAGCGGCGCGTCGTGGACGCCGAGGCGGCGGGCGCGCAGGCGCAGCTGTTCGATGGATTCCTCGCCGGAGACATAGAAGACGCGGCGTCCCTGGCGCGCGAGGCTGGCCGCGGCCTGGAGCATCAGCGTCGACTTTCCGATGCCGGATCGCCGCCGACCAGGACGGCGGAGGCCTGCACGAGACCGCCGCCCAGGACACGGTCCAGCTCCTCGATCCCGGTCGGCGCAACGCGGCGGCGGTTCCGCGCTGCCGGCCATGCCGACGAATTCGACGCGCCTGCCGGCTGCCGCCTTCCCCGTCGGTCCTGGCCGCGTGATGGCCTCCTCGACGATGCTGTTCCACTCGCCGCAGTTCTCGCAGCGCCCGGCCCATTTCGGGCTGATCGCGGCACAGCTCTGGCAGACGAAGCGGGAGGTCGGTTTGGCCGATCGCCTCGATCAGGGTTGGCGGTCAGCATCGCCTGGCCGCCTTGCGGGTCTTTTACCGTGCCGACGACGATTCGCCACCTGCGGGCGCCCTGCGATGCGGCATATTCGCGATGTCGAAGCTGCTTCTCCTCGGGATCAGCGGCGTCGCGGCTGAGCGTGAAGCCGATACCAGCCTGTCGCATGTCGGCCTCAAGCGCGTCGAACAGGGCAGGTCCATTGGCCATTTCGGCGACCACGGAACAGCCCCCGGCATCGTCCGAAAGCAGCACGAATTTGCCGTTCGGGTTGGACGCATCGAGCGCCTCGCCGGGCACACCGTGCAGGAACGCGGCGCGCGCCGGTTCAGGCACATCGGCAAGGCCCGTCCGGTGCGCCCAGTCGCGCAGGCCATTGCGATCTCCCGCAAACCGCACGCAGCTCTGCAGGAACAGTCCGGCGAACTGTCTTGCGTTGTCCATCGGCGAAGCCCGCGTCCCGCCTGCGAACAGTGCGACCAAAAGCGCAAGGCCCGCACCCGGCACGGTCGCAGGGGCGCAGGGCGGCTATCGGCGCAGCTCCATCTGGATCGGACCTTCGCGGCGGCCGTGGGTGAACTGGTCCACCACAGGATTGCCGCTGTCCATCAGCCTGGAAGCCGGGCCGCTCCAGACGATCCGGCCGCGATGGATCATCGCCGCCGCGTCGCCGATGCGGCGCGCGCTGGCCATGTCGTGGGTGATCGCCACCGCGGTGCTGCCGAGCTGTTTGACGCAGTCCACCACGAGACCATCGATCACCGCGCCCATGATCGGGTCAAGGCCGGTTGTGGGTTCGTCGAAGAACATGATGTCGGGGCGGGCTGCGATGGCGCGGGCCAGGGCAACGCGCTTCTGCATCCCGCCCGACAGCTCCGCCGGGTAAAGATCGCCCACACTGGCGGCAAGCCCCACCTGAGCGAGAAAATCCGCCGCTCGGCCGGACGCGTCGGAGCGGCTGAGCTTGCGCTGGGCGAGCAGTCCGAACACGACATTCTCCCAGACCGGCAGGCTGTCGAACAGCGCGCCGTTCTGAAACAGCATGCCGATGCGCGCAGCGGGTTGCATCCTGTTCGCGGCGTGGAAGGGCGAGGATGTTGGTACCGTCGATCTCGATGCTGCCGTCGTCCGGTTCGATCAGACCGAGGATGCATTTGAGCAACACGGACTTGCCCGAGCCGGAGCCGCCGATCACCACCATCGAGGTCTCGGCCACGATGTCGAGGTCGATGCCGTCCAGCACGAGCTTCTCGCCGAAGCTCTTGCGCAGGTTGCGCAGGCGGATCTTCGGGATGGAGCTCTGCTGGTTCATGGCGTTCCGAAGACATCAAGCGGACACAGAGTTACACGGAGTGCACACAGAGTTTCACTGAGACGATTCTCAAGGGCGCTTCGCGCCGGCACCTGGCGAAGCTGCGACCCAAGCTTGCGCGACGCGCGAATTATTTGCTTCGTGAAACTCTGTGGGCACTCCGGGTAACTCTGTGTCCGCTTGATTGCTTCCTTTTTCATCGCGCGAAGAACATTTCGGTCAGCACGTAGTCGAACGCCAGGATCAGGATCGAGGCACTCACCACCGCAGCGGTTGTCGCCGCGCCGACGCCCTCGGCACCGCCGCGGCTGTTGTAGCCCTGATAGCAGCCCATCAGCGCGATCAGGAACCCGAACACCGCCGCCTTCACCAGGCCGGACGTCACGTCCATCGCCTGCATGAAGTCCATCGTGTTGCGCAGATAGGTGCCGACATTGAAGCCCGAGTTTCAGCGTGGACACGATGAACCCACCGAGCACGCCCAGGATGTCGGCCACCAACACCAGCATCGGCAACGCCACGATGCCGGCCAGCAGCCGCGGCGCCACCAGATACTTCATCGGATTGGTCGACAGCGTCGACAAAGCGTCGATCTGGTCGGTGACCCGCATCGTGCCGATCTCGGCCGCCATCGCGGCACCGATGCGCCCCGCCACCATCAGCCCGGCCAGCACCGGCCCAAGCTCGCGGGTGATCGACAGCACGACCACGTTGGCGACGGCGCCCTCGGCCGAGAAGCGGGCAAAGCCGGTGTAGGACTGCAACGCCAGCACCATGCCGGTGAAGATCGCGGTCAACGCCACCACCGGCAGGCTGAAATAGCCGATCTCCAGCAGCGCACGGACGAACAGGCGGCCGTAGAACGGCGGCCGGAACAGGTGCGACAGCGCCGATGATCGCAAACAGCGCCAGCGAGCCGGTGATGCGGCACGCGCCGAGAACGCCGCGGCCAACGGCGGCGAGACTGTCGAGGATCGGGTTCACGCCGGTCGATAGACCCGGTGGAACCGGCGTCCGAGCGAGGTCAGAACCTCGTAGCCGTTGGTGCCCGCCGCCACGGCCACATCATCGGGCGTCTGGGCCGGGCCGATCAGCTCCAGCCAGGCGCCGGGGACGACACCGGGGACATCGGTCACATCGAACGTGGTCAGGTCCATGGAGACACGGCCTACCAGCGGCACCGGGGTGCCGTCAAAGAAGCGCCCGTCCGCGGCCCGACAGGCTGCGGTGCCAGCCGTCGGCATAGCCGAGCCCCGGCGGTGGCCATCCGGCTCGGCCGCGCCGCGCGCCAAGTCGCGTTGTAGCCAACGCTTTCGCCCGTCGGCACGTCGCGGACGGCCAGCACGCGCGCGCGAAGGCGCACCGGAAGATGCATCGGGTTCGGCCGATCCGGCGTCGGGTTGATGCCGTAGAGCGCGGCACCGGGCCGCGCCAGGTCGGACCCCCAGCCGGAGCCGAGAAAGATGCCGGAGGAGTTGGCGAAGCTGCGCGGCGCGGGCGGCAGTCCGGCGCAGGCGGCGGCGAAGCAATCGCGCTGCAGGTTGTTCAGCGAATCGCCGGCGACCTCCGACGACACCAGGTGCGTCATCACGTAGCGCAGACTCGATCCCTGCCAGCCGCGCATGGTCCATTCGGAGCGCCGCCAACTTCCCGCGCATCGAGCCCAAGGCGCGCCATGCCGGTATCGATGTGCAGGATCGCCGGCAGCCTTCGGCCGACCGTACGCGCCGCGTCTGTCCAGGCGTCGATCTCGGCGAGCGACCCGAGCACGGGGACGATGTCGTGCGCCAGATAGTCGGCTTCGCTGCCTGGAATGAGGCCCCCCAGCACTGCGACCATCGCGCCTGGCACGCAATCGCGGATCGCCAGGGCCTCGTCCAGCAGCGCCACAAAGAAATGCCGGCAGCCCGCCGCATGCAGAGCCGGTCGTAACCGGGCGCGCGCCAAGGCCGTAGCCGTCCGCCTTGACCACGCCGGCGACGGGACCCGACGGATGCAGGCTGCCGAGCAGGCGCCAATTGGCGACGATGGCGCCGCAGGTCGACTTCGAGAACCGCACCGGCGCCGCCTTCGTCAGGGCGCATGATCCCTGTGCACCAGGTCGAGATCGGCGAAGCGCGTGAACTCGGCCTCGAAGAACAGCTGGATCGTGTCCGTCGGGCCGTGCCGCTGTTTCGCGATGATCAGGTCGGCCTGGTTGTGGTGTTCTCCATCTGCCGATTCCAGTCATCCACGGCGGCGACTGAACTTTTCGGTCGTTGTCGAAGGCAGCTTCCTTGGGGGCTCTCTGCTCCAGGTAATATCGGTCGCGGTAGATGAACATCACCACGTCGGCGTCCTGTTCGATCGTGCCGGATTCGCGCAGGTCGGCAAGCTGTGGTCGCTTGTCCTCGCGGTACTCGACGGCGCGGGACAGCTGCGACAGGGCGAGCACCGGCACAGCCAGTTCCTTGGCAATTGCCTTCAGTCCCTGGGTGAGTTGGCCGATCTCCAGCACGCGGCTCTCCGGCCTGGTGCCGGCGGCGGGGCGCATCAGCTGAAGGTAGTCGATGACGATCAGCGACAGCCCCTTCGTGCGTTTCAGCCGCCGCGCGCGCGTGCGCAGCGCCGACAAGGTGATGGCCGGCGTGTCGTCGATCTCGATCGGCAGTGCGGCGATCTCGCGCGACACCTGCACGAACTTGTCGAAGTCGCGCTGGCTGATGTCGCCGCGGCGGATGCGGTCGCTGGAAACCAGCGATTTCCTCGCTGAGCAGGCGGGTGGCCAACTGCTCGGCGCTCATCTCCAGCGAGAACACCCCGACACAGCGCTTCGGCAGTGCATTCGGGTCGGTCGCGCGGGCTTCGGCCAGCAGCGCCTTCGCGGCGCCAAAGGCGATCTTGGTGGCAAGCGCCGACTTTCCCATGCCCGGCCGGCCCGCGAGAACCACCAGATCCGATACGTGCAGGCCGCCCATCTTCGCGTCCAGGTCACGCAGTCCGGTGGTCAGGCCGGACACGTGGCCGGTGCGCTTGAATGCACGCTCCGCACCTTGGATCGCCTCGGTCAGCGCGTGCTCGAAGCTCATGAAGCCGCCGGCAATGCCGCCATCGGTGGAGAGCTGGAACAGCGACTGCTCGGCCGCCTCGATCTGCTGTCCGCCATCGAGTTCCGCATCGGCACCGAACGCGTTGTTGACCACCGTTTCGCCGATGTCGATCAGCTGCCGTCGCAGCCAGGCGTCGTGGATCGCGCGGCCGTATTCGCCGGCGTTGATGATGCCGACCATGGCGGTGAGCAACTGCGCGAGATAGGCGGTGCCGCCGACTTCCTCGAGCACGCCGGAGTGTTCGAACTCGGCCTTCAGCGTGACCGCGTCGGCGAGCTGACCCGCTTCGACGCGGCGGGCGATCGCCTGATAGATGCGGCCATGGATCGGATCGGCGAAATGCTCGGGGACAAGAAATTCGGAGACGCGCTCATAGGCGCGGTTGTTGGCGAGCAGGGCGCCGAGCAGCGCCTGTTCTGCCTGCACATTGGATGGCGGCAGGCGCTGCGACAGACCGAGCAGGGGCGAATCGATGGTGTTCATTGCCCGGGCAGCATAGCCCGCCCGGAATCGTCCGGGGAGTTATTTAGCCTGTGGATGGCTGTGGTACGTGGGACTTAATTGCGCAGGTGGATCTGTCCGCCCTCACTCAGCACGCTCGATTTCTGGCCGCCGGCGGCGTTCGATTCGAATGCCGTGATATAATCCCGCGTCAGCGGCACCGCGGTCTGATCGTGGGCGAGCTGGATCTGGAACACCATGTGTCCCTCGCGGCGGAACGCGATCTCGGAGCCGCACAGGTAGAACTCGAACATCCGGCAGAAGCGCTCGTCATACAACGACGCGATCGTGTCGCGGTTGGCGGCGAAGCGCCGGCGCCAGTGGCGCAGCGTCTCGGCATAGTGCAGCCGCAATATCTCGATGTCGGTGCCGATCAGGCCGCTCTTCTCGATCGGCGGCAGCACCTCGGACAGCGCGGGACAATAGCCGCCGGGGAAGATGTATTTGGCGATCCACGGATTGGTGAAACCCGGCCCGTCGCTGCGGCCGATCGCGTGCAGCAGCGCCACGCCATCCGGGTTGAGACAGCGCGCCACGGTGTCGAAGAACGCGCGGTAGTGCACGACGCCGACATGCTCGAACATGCCGACCGACACGATGCGGTCGAACGCGGCGATCCAGCTTCCGATAATCGAGCAGTTCGAACGACACGCGGTCCTGCAGCCCCTCGGCCTGCGGCCCGGGCGCGCGACTCGGCAAGCTGTTCGGTCGACAGCGTGATGCCGGTTACCAGCGCGCCATGATCGCGCGCCAGGGTCAGCGCCAGCCCGCCCCAGCCGGAGCCGATGTCGAGCACCGAGAGACCCGGGCGGTCCAGACGGAGCTTCGCAGCGATATGCCGTTTCTTGGCGACCTGCGCCTCTTCCAGCGTCTCGTCGCCGCGCGGGAAGTAGGCGCAGGAATACTGCCGGTCGCGGTCGAGGAACAGGCTGTACAGCCGCCCGTTCAGGTCGTAGTGGTGCGCCACGTTGCGCTGCGCGCGACGCGCGGGATTGTACTGGTCGAAGCGGCGCCGAAGCACGCCGAGGGTGGAGCGGACGCGGGCGATGGGGTGGCCGGTGGCATTCGCCATCACGTTCCGCGCCAACGTTTCGATCACGTCGTAGATGCCGCAGCCGTCCGGGATCAGCCCACCGTCCATGTAGGCCTCACCCAGCGCCAGCGTCGGGTTCAGCACAAGCCGGCGAATCGTCCGTTCGATTTCGGATCGCAATGCCGGCTTCGGTGCCAGATCCAGGCGGCCCGGCATAGCTGGTCCGCTGCCCATTGGGCCAACGCACCGTGAGCCGGCCCGCCACGACGAATTGCCTCAGGATGGCGTCAAGGGTTCCCCGCATCACTCCCCCGTACCGTCAAGCATGAGTTGAGTATGACAGTGGCGTAACCCAGGCCGGTCGTCAAAACCGGCTGAGCGCCGTCAACTCACGGTGCGGAAGATGACGGAGGCGTTGGTGCCGCCGAAGCCGAAGCTGTTGGACAGCGCCACGTCGATCTTCCGCTCCTGCGCCGTGTTCGCGACGCGGTCGATCACGCTCTCCCGGCTCGGTTCGTCCAGGTTGAGCGTCGGCGGCGCCACGTCGTCGCGGATCGCCAGAATCGAGAACATCGCCTCGATCGCCCCGGCCGCGCCCAGCAGGTGGCCGGTCGCCGACTTGGTGGACGACATCGCCAGGCCGCTGGCCGCGTCGCCGAACAGGCGCTCGACCGCCTCCAGTTCCAGATCGTCGCCGAGCGGCGTGGAGGTGCCGTGCGCGTTGACGTACTGGATCTCGTCCGGCGCCAGACCCGCCATTCTTCAGCGCCGCCCGCATCGAGCGGAACGCGCCGTCATGGCCCTCGGCCGGCGCGGTGATGTGGAAGGCGTCGCCGGACATGCCGTAGCCGCGCGACCTCGGCGTAGATCTTCGCGCCGCGCCGCTTCGCGTGCTCGTATTCCTCCAGCACCACGACGCCGGCGCCCTCGCCCATCACGAAGCCGTCGCGGTCCTTGTCCCACGGGCGCGAGGCCGTCGGCGGGCCGGTCGTTGAAGCCGGTGGACAGCGCGCGCGAGGCGCAGAACCCGGCGATGCCGAGCTCGCAGACCGTCGCCTCGGCGCCGCCGGCGACCATCACGTCGGCGTCGCCCAGCATGATCAGCCGCGCCGCGTCGCCGATCGCGTGCACGCCGGTGGCGCAGGCGGTCACGACGCGAATGGTTCGGCCCCTTGAAGCCGTACTTGATCGACACATGGCCGGAGGCGAGGTTGATCAGCGCCGAGGGAATGAAGAACGGCGACAACCGGCGCGCCTTGCCCTCGTGCACCAGGATCGAGGCCTCGTAGATCGTCTCCAGGCCGCCGATGCCGGAGCCGATCATCACGCCGGTGGCGCAGCGATCTTCCTCGGTTTCCGGCACCCAGCCGGAATCCTCGACCGCCTCGGTGGCGGCGACCATGGCCGAGATGGATGAAGCGGTCCATCTTCTTCTGGTCCTTGACCGGGATCCACTCGCCGATGTCGAGCCGCCCGTCGGCCTTGACGCCCGCCGGCACCTGGCCGGCGACCTTGCACGGCAGGTCCTTGGCGTCGAAGGCCGTGAATCGCGCCGATGCCGGATTCGGCGTTGATCAGGCGTCGCCACACGTGCTCGACGCCGAGGCCGAGGGGACAGGCGATGCCCATGCCCGTCACCACCACACGCCGCATCGCTGCGACCCTCCTCGGCGGGCCGGTCAGGCGGCTGCTTCTGCTTCTCGATGTAGTCGATCGCATCCTTCACGGTGGCGATCTTTTCGGCGGCGTCCTCGGGGATTTCGACGCTGAATGCCTCCTCGAAGGCCATCACCAGTTCGACGGTGTCGAGGCTGTCGGCGCCCAGCGAAATGGAGCACGCTGACGGGTCCGTAATGCTTGGCAAGGGAACGCAGCTCAGCAATGGAACAGCCATGATCGCCGCCCAGGCCGATTGTGACGGCGCCGCTCGAAACGACGCGGTCGAAGAATAACTGGATTGCCTCAAGCGTGGCCGGCATATAGCCGGGGACTACCGGCGTGTCGCCGAGGTCTGCACATTCGAGCGTCCGAAAAACGTCCATTCCGTCGCGGTAGGGACTAATCGGTCGCAACATTGCCGACATGGAGCGAATAGCGTTCGGCCCAAATCTGGCTCCCGTGCGGAAGGGCGAACCATTATCCGAAGGCATGCCGACCACGGCGACGTCAGTCCCCTCGGCGTCCGCCCGTTGCGGCAAGCGCATGAATGTTGGGATGCCGACGAAGCGCGGAACATCAAGAGAATTGATCGGAAAGGTCACGATTGACGTCTCACTGTAGATTTTCCTTTCCGATTTCCATCATCTGCCGTCAGGAGTTTATGTCGCCGCGATCATCCCATTGGGTAGACAAGTACCTTGAGTCAGGCACGTTGCGAATGGTGCTACGGTAAACCCGGCTTCCTGCAGCCGGGTGCGCACCAGCTTCGCCGTCGCCACCGCGTGAGGCGAGTCGCCATGCACGCAGATGGAGCCGATCGCAGTCGGCAGATGCGCGCCGGCCGCCGTGATGATGGCGCCGGCCTTGACCATGGCGATGACCCTTTGGGCCGCCGCCTCCGGATCGAGGATCATCGCGCCCGGCTCGCCGCGCGGGATCAGCCGGCCTTCGGCCGTGTAGCCGCGATCCGCGTAGATCTCGGCCACGGCCCGCAACCCCGTCGCGACGGCGGCAGGCGTCTGCTCGCCGAGCGGTCCGGACAGGATCGCAAGCCCGGGATCGACGGCCTTCACCGCACGGATGACGGCGCGCGCGATGTCGGGTTGCTCCTCCGCCATGTTGCCGAGCGCTCCATGTGTCTTCACATAGGTGATGCGATGGCCCGCATAGACCGCGAGCGCCTGGGCGGCGCCGATCTGATAGGCGACCAGGCGCTCGATCTCGCCGGTCGAGAAGGGGATGCGGCGACGACCGAAACCCCAGAGGTCCGGAAAGCCCGGATGAGCGCCGACCGCGACGCCCTTGTCTTTCGCCAGCCGGAATGTCCGGGCCATGATCTCGGGATCGCCGGCATGCAGGCCGCATGCGACATTGGCCGATGAAATGACGTCGAGGAGGCCCTCATCATCGGTGAGGCGATAGGCGCCGAAGCCTTCGGCGAGGTCCGAATTGAGATCGACGTTGGGCATGGCGTGTTCCGGACGGAAGGAGCGCGGGGCGGCGCCAGCGTCGCCACCCCGCCTTGTCTCAGAGATTGCTTGGGATGGGCTTCGCCGGAGCGGGGCTGTATCCGATGAGATCCGTGGTGAGCTTGGCATAAGTGCCGTCGGCGATCATGTCGGCGAGCGCCTTGTTCATGGCCTTCACCAGGTTCGGTTTGCCCGGCTTGACGGGAAACCCCTTCTGGATGGTGCTGAGATAGCCGTCCGTCATGCGCAACGGCAGCTTCGACGTCTTGATCACATAGGCGGCGGCGATCGAATCGGTGACGACGCCGTCGATATTGCCGTTGACCAGGTCCTGCAGGGCGTCGGTCTCGGACTTATAGGTCTTCACCGAGGCTCCGAGATCGGTCGCGAGCTTCTCCCAGGTCGAGGCGACGAGGACGCCGACCGTCTTGCCCTTGATGTCCGCGTTCGTCTTGAGCGGCGAATCCGTCTTCACCACGAGGCGGCCTCCCAATTCGAGCCAGCCGTCGACGAACACCACCTGCTTCTGCCGTTCCGCAGTGATGTCCATGGCGTCGCTCGAGGTATCGTACTGGTCGGCCTTGAGGCCGATGAGGATCGTCTCCCATTTGGTGATGACGGGCTTGTAGGTGAGGCCGAGGCGCTTGGCGATCTCGCCCATGACGCGCATCTCGAGCCCGTCGAGCTTTCCGTCGGGACCCTGCATGTTGAAGGGCGGGAAGGTGCCTTCGGTGGCGGCGCTGAGCTGGCCGGGGACGATGAGCTCGAGGTCGGCGGCCATCGCGGGCGAGCCCAGCATCTTCACCAGCATCGCGGCCGCGAGCGCAGCCGCCGCGAGGCGTGTCCCCGGCTTGATTGAGTTCCACATCTGTCTCGTCCTCCTGTTTCGTTGCTTCGGCTAGGCAATCCTTGGGCTAGGCACTCGTCGACTTCAGGCACTCGTCAGTAGCGCGCGGCCAGCCGGCCCTCGAACCAATTTGCAGCAGACATGAGGGATGTCGTCATGAATAGGTAAAGCAACGCGGCGATGATATAGAAATCGAACGGCCTGAACGTGTAGGAGATGATCATCTCCGACTTGAGCGTCAATTCGACGATCGTTATCGTCGACAACAACGAGGTGTTCTTCAACGTGGTCACGGCCTCGTTGGTGATGGGCGGAATGATGATGCGAAAGACCTGGGGCAGGATGATGTATTGCAGGCTCTGCCGGTAGGTCATGCCGATCGCGATCGTGGACTCCATCTGGCCCTTGGGGATGGCGAGGAGGCCGGACCGGATGATCTCGGCCACATAGGCGCCGCTCGAGATCCCGAGCGCCACCACGCCGGCGGTGAAGGGCGACATGCGCAGGCCGAGCTGAGGTATTCCGAAATACACGATGAAGATCTGGATCAGCGTCGGCGTGCCGCGGATGAACCAGACGTAGAACTGGCAGGGCCAGCGCAAGGCCGCATGCCTCGACGTCTTGCCGAGCGCGGCGGCGAGCCCGCAGACCCAGCTCAGGAGAATGACCAGCGCCGTGACCTCGACCACGATGAGGCAGGCCTCCAGCATGCCTGGAAGATAGTCTTGCACGCTGAGCCACCAGGCGGCGGCGCGGCCGATCGGATTTGAGGCATCGTTCATCCCGTGCTCTGCCCTCTCAACTGAAGCTCGCCGCGGAACTCGGCTGATGCACCACCCGGCGAAGAAACTGCCTCGTGCGGTCGTTGGCGGGGTTCGTGAGCATCTCGCGCGACGGCCCTTCCTCGGCGATGCAGCCGCCGTCGACGAAGATCGTGCGCGTGCTCACCTCGCGGGCGAAGGCGATCTCATGGGTGACCACGAGCATCGTCATTCCGTCCGCGGCGAGCGCCGCGAGCAGGTCCAGCACTTCGCCGACCAGTTCCGGATCGAGCGCCGAGGTGACCTCGTCGAACAGCATGAGCTTCGGGGCCATGGCGAGGGCGCGGACGACAGCCACGCGCTGCTGCTGGCCGCCGGAAAGGCGGGACGGGTAGGCGTTTCGCTTGTCCTGCAGCCCGATGCGCCCGAGGAGGTGATCGGCCTGCTCGATCGCTTCGGCGCGCGTCACGCCCTTCACCCGGATCGGCGCTTCGGTGACGTTCTCGAGCACCGTCTTATGGGGCCACAAATTGTAGCTTTGGAACACCATGCCGATGCGGGTTCTGAGCGCGCGGAGCTGGGAGCCGCGCCGCCAGAGGCGCTCCGGCGTCGAGAAGTCGATCGAGATGCCGTCGAAGTCGATCGTTCCCGATGACGGGGTCTCGAGCAGGTTGATGCAGCGAAGGAACGTGCTCTTGCCCGATCCGCTTGCCCCGATGATCGCCACGACCTCGCGCGGCGCGACGCTGAGCGAGATGCCCTTCAGGACCTCGAGCGGACCAAATTGCTTGCGGATCGCCTTGACCTCGAGGATCGGCTTGGCGGCGGAGGCCATGCGTCAACCCTCGATGGCGAAATGCACGTCCCGAGGCGTCCTGTCCGCACCGTTGATGACGGAGATGTCCTGAGGGCACGCGGAAATGACCACGACCAGGTCCATTTCCGCCTTCAGCTTGAGGTAGTCGCCCGGCTTCGTGGCGGGCGGGAGGCGGCTGATGCTGCGATCCCCGTTCACGGGGATGTTCATGAACACGTTGAGCGGGCCCGGCGTGAAGGGAAATTTCAGCCCGATCTCGCCCAGCGCCTCGTGCAGATTGTCGGAGCAGTTGCGGTGATATTCCTTGCAGCCCACTTCTTCGTAGATGAAGCTGTTGCAGGCGCAGAGCAGCGTGTCGTGAATTCCCGGAGAGGTATCCTCGAGCACCGTGAGCATCGGGCGGCGGCGGTCCGAAACGTAGCTGTCGCCCACGGACAGCGTGATCTTGCTGTTCTTCGACCGCGTATGCTCCATCGACATGTATTCGCTAGGGTCGTCGGAACGGAAGGCCCAGACGTCGAGCACCTGCGTGCCGTGCACACTGACGATCTTGATCGTCTGGCCCGGAGAGGCGGATCGCTCTTCCGTGGCGCGCCGGTACGATGTCGAGATTGCCGGTGGGCACGCTGGTCATCTGTTGTGCCCCATCAATCCAGCTCGAAAATGGCTACGGCTGCGCCATCATTGTCGCGGAGGTTCGAGCCGGTGACCGGCGGACTGTATCAGATCGTCTTCTTGGACAATAGCGAGGAGAAGTTTGGGAACCAAAAATGGGAAAGCTTCAGGGCGTCATTGCCGCGGTGGCCACGCCACTTAGCGACAGTCTTACGATTGATTACAATCACCGGTGAGCCATTGTCGCTGGCTTCTTGGACAAGGCGGCTGCGACGGAATTAATCTCCTCGGCACGACAGGCGAGGCAACCTCCTTTTCGGCCGCGGCGCGTATCGACACCATGCAGGCGATTGCGCGGTCGGGTCTGCCTCTCGACCGTTTCATGGTCGGGACGGGAGCCGCTGCGCTCGAGGATGCGGTGCGCCTGACCGCCGAGGCGAAGGCGCTGGGTTTTGCCGGAGCTCCGCTTCTACCGCCGTTTTATTACAAGGGCATCGCTGCTGATGGGCTTATTGCCTACGTCGATGCGGTAATCGAGCGAGTTGGCAGAGGTGGGCTACAACTTTATCTTTATCACTTCCCGCAGAACTCAGGCGTTCCCTACGACATTGATCTCGTAGCTCGACTGCGCGAGGTCTATCCCGACGTGATACTTGGTCTTAAGGACAGTTCTGGGGACCTCGAATATGCAGCAGCTTTAACGCGCAAGCTTGAGGGCTTCGCCGTGTTTCCGAGCGCAGAGGGCTCGCTTGGACGTGCCAAGGAGCTCGGATTCGCAGGCTGCATATCAGCGACGGCGAACGTCACGGGTCCGTTCGCTCAGCGCGTCTGGAGCGGCGCTGCGGCGGCCGCGAACGAAGGCCTCGTCCAGGCGGTTGAGATCCGGGCCGCAATCGCACAGTTTCCGCTCGTGGCTGCGGTGAAGGCGTCCCTCGCGTTGCTGACAAGAGAGCCGAATTGGCGCAGGGTGATGCCCCCACTATCGCCGCTTTCGGATAACCAGCTTGGTGCGCTTAAGCGGGCCCTGAGCGCGACGGCACTGATGGCGCATCAAGACTTGGAGACTGCGGATGTCGCTCACGAGCAATCCGCCTGAGATTGAATGACAAACCGCCAACAATGGATTGAACAGCTCCATGCGGAGCAAATGAGTCTTCGGTTCAGTGTAGGGGAAAAAAGAATGCCTTAAGTCGAGCGCTTCCGTGCGAGATGAAAGTCTCCGAAGTCCTAAAAGGATCGGCACAGCGCCAAGGAGTTGCAGCCGAGGTCCGGCAGGCGTCCGATATCCTTGGGTTCGCTTGCTTTTACAGATCTCAACGGCGCGCAGAGGTTATGATCAGTTCCGCGAGAAAGCCCTACAGGGCGGGTGATAGTTGGGGTCAGTTAGCTTTCAAAATGCCGGGCCGAGACGCGCGCGATGGCGGGACGGACGGACAAGGCCGCCGTGATCGCTTCGATCTTCGGAATATGCCCTTCGGCGAGCCACTCCGGGCCGATGCTTCCTCGCCAGCGCGCGAACATCGAGGCGTAGATGTCGAGGATCGAAAATCCAGATGCGAGCAACCAGCGGCCCTCGATGAAGCGCTCCACGATCAAAAGGCGCTCACGAATTCGCTCACGCGCTGCGAGGCGCAGCGCCTCGGCCTGTTCCCCGGTTGGCGCGAAACGCTCCGGATAGTCGGAGACCTCAACCATCGGATAGATTTCCGACGCCATAAAGGCGAGCCAACGATAGGCTTGGGCGCGGGCGAGTCCGGTCGGCGGCAGCAGATGCGCATTAGGAAAGCGATCGGCGACGGTGAGAAGGATGGCCGAGGATTCGGTGATCACATCGCCTTCGGGTAGCCGCAGCGCCGGCACCTTGCCGCTCGGATTGATCGCAAGGAATTCCGGCTTTCTTTGTTCGTTATCTTTTAGAGAGACGAAGTGCACTTCATAGCGCGCGCCGGCTTCCGCAAGCGCCGCTTCGGCCGAGAACGCGCCCGATCCGATGTCGCCGTAAATAATGTAGCTCATTGGCGCACCTTACGCATAGCCCTTTCGGATGACGTTCCCGCAGCTGTCAATGCCATTCAAAGAACGGGCGTGTGATGCCATCAGGGCATCAAGGGCGCGAGGGGGCTTGTCACGTTCAGCCACTTGCCCGTGCGATTCCGTTGGCCCGTATTTCCGAGGGGCGGTTGATGCAATCGCCATTGAGTTCAGACCTGACCTAATGATCCCACCGGCCTTGCCACCTCCAGACCGACACGGTCCTTTATCGCACCACTCACCCCGCCTCGAAAGAGCTCGGAGTTTTTCATGTTACCGAGCACTTTCTGCTGCTCCGGGATTATCGGCTGCGCCGCCCCTTGCTCTTCACCGTTAGCGCGCTGAGCCCCTTCTCAAGATCTTCGGCATTCATGGCCGGCACCATTTCAATCTCCGCGTCGAGCTCTGAAAACAAGGGCTCTGCGATAGCGGGAATGTCCGAAGCATGGTGCATCTCGAAAAAAAGCATGGCGCATCGGCAACCTTCATTTGCCAGGAAGTAGGCGGCCTCGGGATTCAGCTTGGTCAAGGTCGTGTTCAAAACTCGCTGGAGCGTTCCGTCCTTCATGGCACGGTTGCCCACATCTGTCGGAACAGTGACTTTCAACATCATGCGCATTGGGCGGGCCTCCTCCTGTTTGTGGAAAGTGAGTCACGGCAGTAGCCCCACGCGAAGCGCGAGCGCCCGCAGAGTTTGAAGGATACGGTTGACGCGCTTGGTCATGGCAACGGGGTAGGGCTTTGGTAAAGAGGGACCGGTAGCTCTAGACTTGCCTTAGCTTCCCCGCTGATTTCTTACCGCTCTTGCGGTCGTCCTCGAGCTCGAAGCTGATTTTTTGACCTTCTTGAAGGTCGGTCATTCCAGCTCGCTCGACTGCGGAAATGTGCACGAATACGTCCTGGCCGCCGCCGTCAGGTTGAATGAACCCGAAGCCCTTGGTCGGATTGAACCACTTTACCGTGCCCGTAGTCATGTCGTCACCGCTTCCTATGGGTTGTTGAACGTCGCTCCATACCGGACGCGCTCGCGGTCAGCAACAGCCCTCGTGCCGGTAGTTGGGTGGAACTATCGGGTCGGTGAGACGCCTGCGAGTTGCACAGTGGATTTTTTGGTGGGAAGTGGGGAGGCGAACTTTTTTTACCAGCCGCTCGTCCAGCGGCATCCCGTTTGATTACTTCCGCGAATAAAGCCTAACACAGCGTCGCGACCTTTTTGCCGCTAGTGGCCGCGGTAGAGGGCTTTGCCTTCGGAAGCTCGTCTCCTGTGCAGCAAGCAATTCAGTCTATCAGTCGAAGCTTGCAGGCTCACGATCGCGGTGGGGCAAGTAGAAAACCTTAATGTGCGGCACGGCCGTTATTTCGCTTCGCCTAAGCGGTAAGCCTCCTCGAAGCCACAAAGGGCCAGCCGCGAGTTAATCCATCTCATCGCCTCAAGCTCCGACACACACAGCTTGGTGTCTGGCGGCCACCATCGTCCCCCTCGAAATATGTGCACCGTCGCCTTGAAGGCGCCCCGAGGCAGCCGCGTGATCCCGAACTCGATGTCGTCAGCGGTGGTGTTCATTTCCCCGGCGAACGTCCCTTTGTCCACGCAGGAGGGAAGCTTTGGCAGAATTCGGCAACCCGACGGCTTTCCTCCTCGGTAAGGACCTGCACCGCACGCCTCTCGTCTTCGGCCGCTAGTTCGGCCGGAGTTTTCATCTTTCGGTCGGTCAATCGCTTTCCTCAACCTCACGCCGGGGACGTCCTCCCGTGCCGTCGCCTGCCCAATGTTCGCGGCGGTCGCCAGCCAACGACAGAAGCCTCCACACGCTCACCGGTTTTGGAGTTGCGCCAAAGGCCATCTGAAAAGCGGCCCAGGAACGGGGGCATATACGTTCCGTTGTGATCCTCACAAAGGATCTCGCAGATTTCCGCCGACGGCTCGTCGCTCGACATGAATTCGGCAAGTCTTTCTTGGCGGGTTGCCATGCTCTTCTTCCCTTACAGCGCAGGCATCAGAGAGGGCGCCTCTTATCATGCTTGGATTCGCCTTTGTTCTTTGCCTTAGCCGCCTCTCGCTCCAAACACTACTCGTGAAGGTGGGGTTTATCATGGATCAACTTTATAAGATGCAGAAGAATGCCGCACGCCATGCATTCCCATTTGGTCGGCACAAAGCCATGTTCATCAGCGGCTTTAGTGGATACCATCATACTATTTAACACTCAGTTCGACTACCCGGCTGGCTAGTCCGGATTGTTAGGGGAGATAGGGAGGGGTAGCAGCCGCGGCCCGATTGGCGAGAGCCGGGGGCATGAGAACGGAGATACTACGGTAGCCACGCTACAGCCTATCGGCGGCTGAAGGTCGATCGGCCAGAGAGGTAGGCGCATCCTTCGCGTCACCATGGATAACCCCAAGAGGCTCAACGCTGCTGATGTGCCGATGCATCAGGAGCTGACGCGCATCTGGCGCGACCTCGACGCCGACGCTTCGGTTTCCGCCGCGATCATCCGCGGCGCCGGTGACGCCTTCTCCGCCGGCGGCGATCTCGATCTCGTCGAGGCGATGACGGAAGATTTCAATGTGCTCGCCCGGGTCTGGAAGCAGGCGCGCGACCTCGTCTACAACATCATCAATTCCAGCAAGCGGATAGTCTCGGCATTTTCAAAAAAGAGTTAAAGGGACAACAACGTTCTGCAAACTACCAGGAGCTCGAGAACTTCCTGGCGGACTTTGGGAACACCCACAAACGTCCTCAGATTGCGGTGGTAGGACTTTGCTCCATGCCAATGAGAAAGCTCCTGGAGGGCTCAGCGTTCACCCCCGAGGAAGTCCGAGAACTCACCCGTGTCTACCACGAAGTAGTCACGGCGCTCGCGCTAGAGAGTCCCCTTCGGACCAAGAAGAGGAGCCCGCGAAAGCCGTCTTCCTGACAGCATCCCAACGACGGCGTTTCGATCCCGGTGAGATCGAAGATCACGCCATAGCCGTGCTTAGGCGATAGCCCGAGACCGTCTCGCTCGGGTAGATCGGCTTGGCTCGTCGGACCGTCCCCAGTGCATGGTGTGGGGGCCGAGCGTCTCCTGGCTTGTCGCCCTTCGCGAAAATGTGAAACGCTGCCCACCGCCCTCGGGAGGAAGGCGGGGCGGGGGAGCCAGCATGCCGAAGCAGCCAAGAAGGCCGCGGGATTAGACGCTCGACGGACGCCGAGCCCGAGCGCGCCAGTCGCATCATCACGGCCCGCCTCGATCTCCGCCAAGCCGTCCTACTCGATCAGATCGGTTGCCCGAGCGAGGACCAATTGCGGGATTTCAAAGGCCGAGCCCCTTTGCGACCTTAAGATTTAACACCAGATCAAACGCGGTTGGCCGCTGAACGGGCAGGTCAGCCGGTTTGGCACCTTTGAGTATCTTATCCACATAATCCGTCATTGCGCGGTATTGGCCGTCAAAGCTCGCCCCAAATGACATGAGGGCGCCTGCCTCTGCATCCGGGCGATAGGGCGCGAAGAGGGGGAGATGTTGCCGTTGCGCATACTCGACGATCTGGGTTCGCGCAGCGACGAATAGGGACTTTGGTGTCGCAAGGAGCGCCGTCTTGAAGCGCCCCTCGAGCGGGATTGACAACACCTCTTTCAATTGATCGGGGTTGGCCGCATCATCATCTTTAGCTCGATGCCCAAGCTCTTGGCGGTTTTCTCGTAAATCGCACTGACGAATGGCGCTGCCTGATTACTTGGATTTCTCAAAATAGTCAGACAGCAAATTCCCGGCAATGTTTCCGTGACCAATTCTAATGTCTTCACCGAAAAATATTCATCGGCGACGTTTGCTCCCGTGACGTTTCCGCCAGGATGATCAAAGCTCTTGACGAGTGTCCAGTTGCGACCGGATCGCTGACAAAGAAGAAGACGATGGGGATCGAGTTGGTCTCGTGTTTGAGGGCCATGGCTGCGGGCGTGGTGCCTCGAACCAGCACGTCGGGTTTGAGGGTCACCAACTCTGCTGCAAGTTTCGCAGGTACCTCCTGTCTCCCCTTGGCGGACCGAAACTCGATCCTCAGGTTCCGACCTTCTTCGTAGCCGCGCTCACGCAACATCTCAACGACTGGGGGATAAATCGAAGCCGCTGCGACCGAGAGCCAGCCGACAGTGACAGTCTTCACCGTTTGGGAGCAGACCACCGACGCGGGGAGATTGATGAGCGCCACTAGCGCAAGAAGGCGTATGATCCTGAAATACATTTCGGCCCTCCGCTCGTGTTCCCCCAACCGCTGAGCAGCCCATAACCAAGGAAGGCGAG
>CAWHQY010000006.1:0-29345 GCA_963831505.1 uncultured Alphaproteobacteria bacterium
GCAAGCTGCCGGTGATCCGCACGCTGGCGACGCTCGCGCATGATTGCCGCCGCACCGAGCTGTTCCAGGGCGAGTTGCTCGCGGCGCTGAAGATCGTGCAGCGCGGCGACCTGCCGTTGCGCGACCTGATCGGCGCCTATGCCGGTGAGATCGGCCAGGATGAATTTTTGCCGTCGTCCTACATCAAATACGGCGTCGATTTCGACGGCGACGGCCATGTCGACCTCCGCCACAGCACGGCCGACGTGCTCGCCTCCACCGCGAACCTCCTGCACACCAGCGGTTTCAAGATGGGGCAGCCCTACGGCGAAGGCAGCGCCAATTTCGAGGCGATGCGCGAATGGAATTGCGCCGTGATCTACCGAAAGACCATCGGCTATTTCGCGGATCAACTCGCCGGGCAGTGATGATAATTCGTAGGGTGCCAAAGACGCGAATGCGCCGTACCCACCGTCGCTGGCTCGTCGCCAAGTTCGTCTTCATGTGCAGGAGAAGCTCGGTGCGGGTTGGCGCGGGTCACCCCTGGGTGACCAACGCCCCGCATGCGCGTTCGTCACCCCGTTTTGTTCGCCCGCTTCTCGATCTGGCGGGCGAGCGGGGCCCAATAGGTCGCGGGACGGAATTGCTGCAAGAGGTCCATGAAGCGGGCGTCGCTGCCGATCAGGATGCGCGGCTCGTTCCGCTCGATGCCCCGGGTGATGCGAAGCGCCGCGGCTGCCGGTGTTTTCGTCGCCACCTTGTCGAAACGTTCGATCGCCTCCGCGCGCCGCGCATTGTCGGTCATGAGGTTTCCGGTGCGGGAATTCCGCGCGATGTTGGTGGCGACGCCGCCGGGATGCACCACCGACAGCCGGACCGGGCTGTTCGCCGCCTGCAGCTCGTGCCGCAGGCTTTCCGAAAAGCCACGCACCGCGAATTTCGCCGCCGCATAAGCGGTCTGGCCGGGCGGGGCGATGATGCCGAAGATCGAAGACAGGTTGACGATATGCGCCGCGGGCCTCGTCGAGAGATGCGGGAGGAAAGCGCGGGTCGAATGCACCACGCCCCAGAAATTGATGTTCATCAGCCATTCCATCTGCGACTGATCGATCTCGGTGAACTGGCCAAGTAGGGCCACGCCGGCATTGTTGATGACGATATTGAGCGAGGGATGGGCCGCGATGGCGGCCTGCGCGAAGCTCGCGATCTGCGCTGGCTCGGCGACGTCGATGCGGTGGGTCGTTACCTTCTGCTTGCTGCCGATCTCGGCGGCCACCGTCTGGAGGCCGGCCTCGTCGCGGTCGGCCAGCGCGAGATCCGCGCCTCGGGCGGCAAGTTCCAGGGCCAGCGCGCGCCCAATGCCACCGGCCGCGCCGGTAACGACCACCGCGGCACCCCGGATCGCAGTCATGCTCGCTCCATTATGACTAAAAATCGTGCAGAGGATATCGTCCTACACCAATTCTGCCACTTTCCAAATTTGGAACCGAACCATCCGGCGCTTTCGGCTCTTAACATACGTTACCTGTTCAGAACCTGTTCAGACGCCGATTTTCGGGGAGGCCATCCAATGGGACAGTCAACACCGGTCCGTGCCACCGCACTCGTGGTGGAGGACGACGCGATGCAGCGCGAAATGATCTGCGTGCTGTTGGAGGAAAGCGATTACCGGGTCATCCAGTGCGAAAGCGCGGAAGCGGCCGAACTCGTGCTCGACAAATTCAGTACGCAGCTTTCGCTGATGATAACCGATGTCAGCCTTGCGGGGCGGATGAGCGGGGTCGAGCTCGCGCACATCGCGCGGCAGCGCAATCCCGGTCTCGACGTGATCGTGACCTCCGGCCGCTCGTTGCCGGCGCCGCTGCCGGAGGGGGCCAAGTTCTGGTCAAAGCCCTGGGCCGCGCTCGACATCCTGCGCGAGGCGGAATTGGCCCATGCGAGAGGCGCGCCGCATTGAGGCGGCCGCCGCCCGGTTCGCTTCCGCGCGTTTTGCGCGCGTGATACGGTCCGGCCCATGTCGCTGTCGTTCCTGCTCACCTCTTTCATCGTTGTCGTCTCGCCCGGCACCGGCGTGCTCTATACGCTGGCGACCGCGCTGACGCGGGGATCTCGCGCCGGCATCGCCGCCGCTTTCGGCTGCACGCTCGGCATCCTGCCCTCGATGCTGGCGGCTATGCTGGGGCTTGCCGCCGTGCTGCATACGAGTGCGCTGGCGTTCGCCGCGCTGAAATGGCTCGGCGTGCTTTATCTTCTGTATATGGCCTGGCAGGCGCTGCGCGAACAGGGCGCGCTGTCGGTCGAACCCCGGCTCGATGCGCGCTCGGGCCGGCGGGTCATCGTTACCGGCTTCCTGATCAACATCCTTAACCCGAAACTATCGATTTTCTTCCTCGCCTTCCTGCCGCAGTTCATCGCGGACGACGAGGTTTACCCGCTTCCGCGGATGCTGGAGCTGTCCGCCGCCTTCATGGCGATGACGTTCATCGTGTTCGTGCTGTACGGTCTGTTCGCCGGCCAGGTCCGCGACCGCGTGGTGACACGGCCGGCCGTCATGACCTGGCTTCGTCGCGCCTTTGCCGGCGGCTTTGCGCTCCTGGGGGCGAAGCTGGCGTTTGCGGAACGGTAACGCATGATCCGGAAAAGTGGGAACCGGTTTTCCCTCGCGACAAACGCGAAGCGTTTGCGCGGAGATCATGCGCAAACGATAGGAATCAAAAAGGCGGGCCTGGCCCGCCGCTTTTGAGATCACCCCGGAGAGGCCGGATGCCCGGGCAGAGCGAAGCTCCACCCGGGCTGAAGAGTAGTTACTTCTTCTTCGACTTCTTGGCCTTCTTCGCCTTTTTCGCCTTCTTCGCTTTCTTAGCCATAGTATCCTCTCAAGGTTTAATGGATTGAAACGCGACACGAGAGGCATGCTCGGCGGAGGGCCAGCCTCGCAATATCCTCAAGACTAAACTCAGCAGATTCGCGGCGTGCTGCCCCGTGCTGTCACGCCGGCGTCATGGCGTTATCCACAGATGTTATGCATTTTGATGCTCATTTGGCGAAAACTTCACGCGTGGAGCGCCGACGTGCGCGTCGCGAAGGATGAAAGCGGCGCTTGGCGATCAAGCGAGCGTCGGCCTTGAACGCGCGCCGACGCGGCCACGGACGGGCAACGATGTGGCGAAAAGGCGGGCCCAGGTGCCGGCCGGTCTTCATCAATTCAAAACCACAGTCCGGTTTCGGCGGCCGGGTTGAGAGTCCGTTAAGCGACGCAGCCGCATCCTGTTCCGCAAGATTGCGGGATTGGCCGTGGGCAGGCGGCTCGACAGAACAGGGACAGGACCATGCGGGTGCTGCGGTCGCTATGCTGAGCGTTCCGACGTTATGGACGGTCTTCGTCATCAATTTTCTCGCCGTCGGCCTGATCTGGGCCTACGTCGCCCTTACCTATCCGAAGCTGGAAGCCGCGCGGTTCTGGGGCGCCTCCTGCTTTGCCGCGGCGTTCGGCGGTTTTTCGGCCATGCTGGTCATGGTTTTCCCGGGCACGCTGCTGCCGCTGCTTGCCGGCGGCACGGTGCTGATCTTCGCCGTCTGCCTTGCCTGCATGGGCATCGAGCGGTTCTACGATCGGCCGGTCTCCTGGCGCCGGTCATTTCTGGTCACCGCGACGACCTCCGCAGGTCTTGTCTTCTTCATCGTGGCCTATGACAGCTCGGCGATGCGGGTGCTGGTCTATTCGGCCGGCCAGTCGCTGCCGTTCCTGCTGACCTTGAAGCTATTGTTCTCGAAGCAGGACGGCCGCGTCAATCCGGGCGCGCGGCTCGCCGGCCTCGTCGCCGCGCTGATCGTCGCCCTCTATGCCGTCCGGGCGACCGGCAATCTGCTGGGCTTCGACTTCTCCTTCTTGCGCTCGTCGCTGGCGCAGGGCTCGCTGACGCTGGCGCTGATCTTCCTGTCGATGTCGCTCAATTTCGGCTTCCTCCTGATGGCGATCGACCGCCTGCGCAACGAGGTCGCCGATCTTGCCCTGCTCGACGACCTCACCGGGGTCGGCAACCGCCGGCAGCTGGTACATCGGCTCTCCGAGGAATGCTCCCGGTCGGACCGCAGCGGCGAGCCGTTCGCGCTGCTCGTGATCGACCTCGACGGATTCAAGGCCGTCAACGATACCTACGGCCATGCGGCCGGCGACGCCTGCCTGCAGCATTTCACGCTGATGGCGCAGACGCGGCTGCGGCCAGGCGATCTGCTGGCGCGCACCGGCGGCGACGAGTTCTGCATCGTGCTGCCGTCCTCGACGCTCCGCGAGGGCATCATGATCGCCCGCCGCGTGCTGGACGTCTGCCGCCGGGACGCCGAGGCCTGCGTCGGCAACGATATTCCGATCGCGGTCTCGATCGGGGTGGCGCAATGGACCCGCGACATGGGAGCGTTCCCGGACCCGCTGATCGCGGCCGCCGACCACGCGCTCTATGAGGCCAAGAAGGAGGGCAAGAACCGCTATGCGGCCTACGGCTCCGCACCGCCGCCGCCCACGCCAGGGACCGAAGCGCAGACAGCGTCCGCTTTGCGCAAACGCGCCTGAACCTGCTAGTCAGGAGGCCCACGAGCATGATCCGGAAAAGTGGGAGCCGGTTTTCCGACAAGATCATGCTCAAAATAAAAGACGGAGCGGGATGCCGAAGTCATCGCGGCTCCAGGGCTTTCTGACCATGAGCCTCCGTTCGCTTGCAATGGCGTTCGCCATCGCGTTTTCATTTCCGGCCTTTGCCCAGACATCCGATCTCAAGACGATCGCCAAACAGTCGGGCACGCCCGACATCCCCGGCCTGAAAATGGTCTGGCTCTCGCCCTGGGGCGATGTCGCGAGCGCCCATCCCTGGAAGAACATCATCGTGCACCAGACCGAGGGGCCGGCGGGCTCGGCGCGCGGCGGCGCCGAAGCACAGCACAAGAATCCGACGCGGCGCGGCGTCATGGTCTGGGTCGAGACCGACGGCACGGTCTATTGGGCAGTCGCAGACCATCTCGTTCCGACCCATACCGACGGGGCCGACCGCAACGACAACAAGTACGTCGACAACAGCAAGACCTATCACCAGGTCAACAAGGACACGTCTATCGGTGTCGAGTTCGCCGGCAATTACCCCGATGTCACGAAGGCGGCGACGCAGGCGCAAATCGACGCGTGGAAGATCCTCGTGAAGGTCCTGCGCGCGCGCTACGACATTCCGCTCCAGCGCGTCTACGCGCATAACTGGATCGACTTCAAGGACAAGCGCTATTGCGAAGGCTGCGCGCTCGCGACGCTGGCGCGGGAGTGGGGGGAGTAGCGACCGCCCTGAGCCGGGCTGACGAGAGGCGGCGAGCGCGATTGAGCAGGCGGGATTTCCAGTATAAGCGAGGATGCGCACTACAGCGCACGAGGGCAGGGAGTTCAGATGTCACTAACGATCGTTGTGCCGGTGGCCGGCGGGAGGCCGTCACGCCGCGCACGCGGGATAAGAGCATTGGCGTTTTTGCCGGCGATTGCCCTGCTGCTGTGCGCGTCGCTTTTGGTCGCGCTGGAAACGCCGAGCAAGCCGTTCCTCGACAAGAACAGCTTTTTCCTGTCGTCGGCCGGCTTCCGCGTCCAGCTCGCCAACGATGCGATGGGCAGGAAGGCGCTGCGCGCGCTGCCCCCGCATCGTTTCGTCATGCACAAGATCGGCGAACAGGTCCGCTATTTCTATGCCGAGCCGCAGCATTGCAATTGCATCTTCGTCGGCACGCCGGCCGCTTACGATGCCTATCGCGACATGCTGCGCCAGCCGTTGCCGCAACCGGACGATGTCGCGCCGGACTACAAGACCCAGGCCACCGCACTGCTTGACGGCGCGCCGGTGTGGCTGAACACGCTGGAGGAGCCGGATACGCTGGCGGAATATTTCCGGGATTATTACTAAGCCGCGCTCTCTCAACGTGTCGTCCCTGCGAAAGCAGGGACCCATAGCCACAGGCGATATTTGGCCACAGGCGATATTTGTTGAAGCACGCTGTGGCTTCAGCTTCACGCTATCATCAACTGCGGTGGTTATGGGTCGCGGGCCGCGCCCGCGATGCTCGCTTGCCCGGGACGACATCGATGTCGTGGAGGCAAGGCAGGGCAACAAAAAAGCCGGCGTCTCCGCCGGCTTTCTCGTTTCAATCCGCCAATTCGTATTGCGAGCTCAGAGCGCGGCCTCGAGCGTCGCCGCCTGCTGTTTCGCGATCGCGCCCTTGACCGCCGACTGCACCTTCTCGAAGGCGCGGACCTCGATCTGGCGCACGCGCTCGCGCGACACGTTGAACTCGGCCGCGAGATCCTCGAGCGTCATCGGATCATCTGCGAGGCGCCGCGCCTCGAAGATGCGGCGTTCCCTGGGGTTGAGCACGCCCATGGCGCCATGCAGGGCGTCACGGCGATGATCGTATTCCTCGTGCTCGGCCATCAGGGCTTCCTGGTTGGGCGAGTTGTCGACCAGCCAGTCCTGCCATTCGCCGGCTTCGCCGTCGTCGCGGATCGGCGCGTTGAGCGAGGCATCGCCGCCGAGACGGCGGTTCATGTCGATCACGTCCTGAGCCGTCACGCCGAGGCGCTTGGCGATGATCTGCACCTGGTCGGGGCGAAGATCGCCCTCGTCCAAAGCGTTGATCTTGCTCTTCGCCTTGCGCAGGTTGAAGAACAGCTTCTTCTGGTTCGCGGTGGTGCCCATCTTCACGAGCGACCAGGAACGCAGAATGTACTCTTGAATTGACGCCTTGATCCACCACATGGCGTAGGTGGCAAGACGGAAGCCTTTTTCAGGCTCGAAACGCTTCACCGCCTGCATCAGGCCGACATTGCCTTCCGAGACGACCTCGGAGATCGGCAGGCCGTAGCCGCGATAGCCCATGGCGATCTTGGCCACGAGCCGGAGATGGCTGGTGACTAGTCTCTGCGCCGCGTCGCGATCGTCATGCTCGCGCCAACGCTTGGCGAGCATGTATTCCTCCTGCGGTTCCAGCATCGGGAATTTGCGGATCTCGGCGAGGTATCTTGAAAGTCCCGATTCTCCATTGAGGATCGGCAAAGTAGCTGTACGGGCCATGTAGAGCGCCCTCCAGTGGTTCAGGCCCCCGATAGCGGCGGGCCCGGCAAGGCGGCCGCGTTGTTAAAGCCGGCCGGCCTGCGATGTTCCGCGTCCATGTTTGACGCAGCTGCAATATACACCAACCAGTGCACTTTTTGGAAGTTAACGTCCCGTCACCTTCCCGTGTGGCTGCTATAACCGGCTGACATATCGTGCCTTTTTGAAAAGGCCTGCGTCATAGCGCCGCTTTCAGAACCCTTTCGAGGAGAAGCAAATCCTCTGGGAGCGGTGATTCCCAATGCAGAATCTCCCCGGTCCTCGGGTGCTCCAATACCAGCAGATAGGCGTGCAAGGCCTGCCGCCCGAGGGCGATCAGGGCTCCCTGGCTTAGCGGGCCGAGGTGGCTTGCCTTGGTCTTGAAGTGGGGGCCATAGACTGAATCCCCCATCAGCGGATGGCCGATATGGGCGAGGTGGACCCGGATCTGGTGGGTCCGGCCGGTCTCGAGCTGGCAGGCCAGCAGCGAGGCGACCGGTTTGCCGTCGCGGCCGTCGAAGGCCTCGCGGACCTCGAAATGGGTGACGGCCTCGCGGCCGCCCTCGCGCACCGCCATCTTCTCCCTTGCATGGGGATGCCGGTCGATCGGCGCATCGACCGTGCCGCGCGGCCGGCTCGGCACGCCCCAGGCAAAGGCGAGGTAGCCGCGCCGCATCTCGCCCGTGCGGCCGTGATCGGCGAATTGCGCGGTCAGCGAAGCGTGGGCGCGGTCGTTCTTGGCCACGACCATCAGCCCGGTAGTGTCCTTGTCGAGCCGGTGCACGATGCCCGGACGCTTCACGCCGCCGATGCCGGACAGGCTCGCGCCGCAATGGGCGATCAGCGCGTTGACCAGCGTTCCGCTCGCATGGCCCGCGGCCGGATGCACCACGAGCCCGGCCGGCTTGTCGATGACGATGATGTCCTCGTCCTCATAGACGATGTCGAGCGCGATATCCTCGCCCCGCGGCTCGGGATCGGCGGCTTCCGGCACGTCGATTATGATCGTATCGCCGGGTCCGACATGATAAGCGGGATCGCGGACGGGGGCGGTTTCGGCCGGCTCTTTCTTGATTGAAGGGCCTTTCTCGATCGAAACCTGGCCCGCGAGGATCAGCGCTTTCAGCCGCGAGCGCGACAGCTCAGCCAGATGCGCCGATAGCACGCGGTCGAGCCGGGTCGAGCCTTCGTCGCCAGACACCGTGACCTGCAGCCTTTCGCCGCTATTTGATGACGAGCCTTGTAATGACGAGCCTTGCATGAGCCAAACCGATTTTCCCGAACAGACGCCGGAGCAGGCCGCCCTGTTTTTGAGGGTGCGGCGGATGATGCTGATCGCGAGCATCACCACGGCGGTCGCGGTCGCGGCCGTCATGGTTGCCATCGGCTATCGCCTTTTCACGGCGGAGGGAAGCGGCGCGGTCAACAATGTCACGGCGACGCTACCCAAGGGCGCCCGCATCTACGCTACCGCTGTCGCCGGCGACAAGCTCGTCCTGATGCTGGAGGTGAACGGGGCGACCGAAATCCGCACCTTCGACGCGCAGACGCTGAAACCCGCCGGCAGCTTGAAATTCGCGACCGAGCCTTAGGGGCGGGGGCGGGTTTGGGTGCGCCAGCACGGTTAAGCCTGTCACATTTTCGGCCCCGTTCTTCCTTGCGCGAAACGCCTTCACCGGCTATTTCGATAGCCGCACACGCAGCTCTGCTCCCTTCGTCTAGCGGTTAGGACGCGGCCCTCTCAAGGCTGAAACAGGGGTTCGATTCCCCTAGGGAGCGCCAAATCCGCGCTGTTCCACGACATTGTACGATGCGACTCCGTTCGGAACGCCATTCCGCTCGATAACTGATTGATCGCGCCGGCTGCATCGGCAGAGCTTGCCGCTTTGTGCGCATTCGCGGTCCCGGCGACGGAGCTTCGAGCACCCGCGTCGCCCGCCTTGGCGGGGCAATCCCGACCACGAATCAAGCGGCAGGCGTCCGTCATTTCCGCTATGATCAAGCCATGGCGATCGGGATTACCGGACCCGAACGGAAGGTACCAAGGCAAAGTGCCGTGGTCGGGCTCATCATTGCGGCCGCCGTCTTCGGTGTGATTTGCCTGACCCTGCTCTCGCTCGCGAGCGACTTCCTGGTCGATTGGCTGTGGTTTTCCTCGATCGGCTACCTACAGGTTTTCTTGACGGCGATCGGCGCCAAGGCGATCGTCTTTTTCGCCGTCTTGGCGGCGACCACCGTCGTCCTCTGGCTGAACGGCGTGCTGGCGGCGCGGTTTGCCATGCAGCAGCCGCTACAGATCCCAGCCGCCCCGTGGAAGGTGGCCAGTGTTACGCCGCCGCCCGATCCGTTCGTAATACTGCGCGATCGACTAACCCGGCCGCGGTTCATCGCGCTCGGTGCGGGTTTGCTCGCCGTACTGGTTGCCGCAGGAGAAGCCGGCAACTGGAGTATCTTCCTGCAGTTTCTCTACCACGTGCCCTATGGCGCCGAGGATCCGCTCTACAACAAGGACATCGGCTTCTATCTCTTTTCGCTACCCGCCTATATCGCGATCAAGAACTGGATGCTGCTCGCAATCGTCCTGAGCGCGCTGTTTGCCGGAGCGATCTACTGGGCGCGCGGCGACATCGAATACAATGTTTACAACCGATCAATCTCGCCGACGACGGTCGCACATGGCTCGGCGCTGGTTGGCCTTCTGTTCGCGGTAAAGGCCTGGTCCTATGGTCTGGACCGCTATCTGCTGCTCTACGGCGACAACGGCGTCGTGGTCGGGGCAAGCTACACCGATGTACATCTGGGGCTGCCGGCTCTGTGGCTGATGATCGGGCTTTCGATCATCGCGGCGTTCATCGCATGGGCCAATTTGCGGGCGCGCACCTGGCGGCTTCTTGCCGCCGCCTTCATCCTCGTCGGCGCCGGCTCGGTCGTGCTGTCAAGCCTCGTCCCTTCGTTGTTCCGGCACTTCGTCGTCAAACCGACCGAGTTGCAGCTGGAGAAGCCCTACATCGAGCGCAACATCGCGCTCACCAGGCAGGCCTACAATCTCGACCGGATCGCGGCCAAGCCGTTTGCCGCCGAACAGAGGCTGACCTTCAAGACGCTGGAGGCGAACAAGGCGACCATCGACAATATCCGGCTATGGGACTGGCTGCCGCTATCGGATACCTACGCGCAGCTGCAGGAGATCCGTACCTACTACAAATTCCACGGTCTTGACGTCGATCGCTATTGGCTCGACGGCTCCTACCAGAGCGTGATGCTCTCGGCGCGCGAACTGCGGGCTTCCCTGCTGCCGGCGAACGCCCAGACCTGGGTCAACCGCCACGTGCTGTTTACGCACGGCAACGGCGCGGTGATGAGCCCGGTCACCCGCAAGAGCCCCGAAGGACTGCCATTCTTCTATTTGCGGGATATTCCGCCCGTTGCGGACGGCGGCCCCAGGATCGAAGAACCGCGCATCTACTTCGGCGAAGAGAGCGACGACTACGTCATCGTCAAGGCCGGCATCCCGGAGTTCGATTATCCGAAGGGGAAAGACAACGTCTATGCGGCCTATGACGGCACCGGCGGCGTGCCGATCGGAGCAGTGGGATGGAGAACGCTGTTCGCATACTACTTCAATGACGCGAACCTGGTTCTCTCAAGCTACATCACGGCCGACAGCCGGATCATGATCCGGCGCAATATCACAGAACGGGTGCGCACGATCGCTCCATTCCTCAGGCTCGATCATGATCCCTATCTGGTCATCAGCAACGGGCGGATGTTCTGGATGCAGGACGCCTACACCACGAGCTCCTATTTCCCCTCTGCGCAGCCCGTGCCGGAGCTCGATCTCAACTACATTCGCAATTCGGTGAAAATTGTTGTCGATGCCTATAACGGGACGGTCGATTTTTATCTGATGGACCCACGCGACCCCATTGCGGCGACCTACCAGCGTATCTTTCCGAGCCTGTTCAAGCCGTTCACGGCCATGCCGGCGGATTTGCAGCAGCACATTCGCTATCCGGAGGATCTGTTCCTGATTCAGGCGCGGCTCTATCAGACCTACCACATGGAGCAGGCCGAAATTTTCTACAACCGCGAGGATTTCTGGCAGTTTCCGCGACAGCCGGGCGGCGACGGCACCTCGGTGATGACCCCCTATTACATCATCATGCGGCTGCCCGGTGAGCCGCAGGCCGAGTTCTTCCTCATGCTTCCCATGGTGCCGAGCCGCCGAGACAACATGATCGCGTGGCTTGCCGCGCGGTGCGACGCGCCCGACTACGGCAAGCTGATCGTCTACGAGTTCCCCAAGGACAAGCTTGTCTACGGACCGTTCCAGATCGAGGCGCGGATCAATCAGACTACCGAGATCTCGCAACAGCTCACGCTGTGGAACCAGATGGGCTCGCGGGTGATCCGCGGCGCGAATTTGCTTGTGATCCCGATCGACAATTCGATCCTTTATGTATCGCCGCTCTATTTGCGCGCCGAGCATGGACACCTGCCGGAGCTGAAACGCGTGATCGCGGCGTACGGCGAGCATGTCGTGATGAAGGAGACACTTACTGATGCCCTGACCGCGTTGTTCCCAGAGCCCGGTGCGGTGCCGGCAGTCTCAAGCGCAAGGGAAGAGATGCCGCCTGCAGGCGCGGCGGCAACCCAGGCGCAGCAGGCGCTCGATCGTTACAATCAGGCGATGGAGCGATTGAAGGCCGGAGACTGGAAAGGTTTCGGCACGCAGTTCGATGCCCTGCGCGCCATCCTGGAAAAAATGAACAAGGCCTCCGCCGGCCACTAGAGCCGCGCAGTCTAGCGCTGCCTCCGACCCGAAGAATGAAAAAACGGACGCGGCACCACGATTGCGCTTCGCTCAAATCATATCGCGATTTCAATTAGAGCGATTTCAATTAGATAAGAGTTCGTAGTTTTGTTCTGAGCGGCGCGCCGGCCTCATTCCTTTCGATCTGACTTCGCGTTGCCTACGTCACGAACCACCTTCCCAACGTCGAACAACGCCGTTGTCGTGGTCTCGCCGCCGACGATCGGAAGGCCCATCGTCACGTAGCACTCGCAGGCGACGCGCGCCTGCGGATCGTGTCTCAGACACTCGTCCAGAACGGCGTCGGAAATCTGGTCGCAGAATTTATCCGGATGACCTTCGGTCACCTACTCGGAGGTGAAAAACATGTTCTTTGAGAACATAGACATCGCGCGCCTTTTGACCGTTTTAAGGGTCCGCTACATCAGGCAGGGAACCCCAGCGAAGAATTCCGCCATTCCATACCTTCGCGCCGATAGCAGATATGAGTTTGGTCTCGATGGGTGATCCCGACGGACGTCCCCTTGGGAAAACAGATGCCGGCGGTGTCTCAGTCCCGCCGTCCTATCATCGTCGACTCCCCGACCATCGCGCCGCGGGCAAACTCGCACGCTGGGCGGAAATACCTGTATCGGCTTGACATGGATCAAGCTCTACCGTGCTGGCAGGGCGACGGTTTGCTCGCTTGACGCACCGCGCGAAGAGCCAACCAATCACGCGCCGATGGGAGACGTACCATGAAGGGAAGCGCCGCTCTCAGGAAGGAAGTTGATGCGGGAGATTGCTGGAGAGGTTTTCAACCTGGTGGTTGGGTTTCTTCCATCGATGTTCGCGATTTCATTGTCAGAAATGTCACCCCTTATACCGGGGGCGAGGATTTCCTGGCAGCACCCTCGCAGCGCACAAAAGCTGTGTGGGCGAAACTGCAACCGTATTTCGCGGAAGAGAGAAAAAAGGGAGTCCTGGCCGCCGATGCACAAAACCCGTCCACCGTCCTGGCCCACAAGGCCGGGTACATAGATCGCGATAACGAAATCATCGTAGGCCTGCAGACGGACCAACCCTTCAAGCGGGCGATCTTTCCCTATGGCGGGTTGCGCATGGTCGAGGCCGGATTGAAGGCTGCCGGCTTCGAACCGGATTCGCGCGTGCACGAAGCATTTACGAAATACCGGAAATCGCACAACGACGGCGTGTTCGACGTCTACACGCCGGAGATCATGAATTGTCGCCGATCCGGTATCATTACCGGTCTTCCGGACGCCTACGGGCGTGGTCGCATCATTGGCGACTACAGGCGAGTGGCTCTTTACGGAACCGATCGGCTCCTTGAGGCCAAGGGCGCCGAGCGGGCGCAGATCGATGACATGTGGCCGACCGACGAAATAATCCGGCTGCGCGAGGAGCTATCGGAGCAAATTCGCGCGCTCCGGGATTTGGCCTCTATGGCAAAGCTCTACGATCGCGACATATCGAAACCTGCCGCGAATGCCCAGGAGGCATTCCAGTGGACCTACTTCGCATATCTTGGCGCGATCAAGGAAGCCAATGGCGCGGCAATGTCGATTGGCCGCATCTCAAGTTTCCTGGACATCTACATCGAACGCGACCTGAAGGAAGGCGTTCTGGACGAAGCCCGCGCGCAAGAGCTCTGGGACCAGTTGGTGCAAAAGCTGCGTATTGTCCGATTCCTCCGCACGCCGGACTACGATGCGCTGTTTAGCGGCGATCCCTATTGGGCAACCGAATGCGTTGGCGGCATGGATCTGGATGGGCGTCCTCTGGTGACCAAAAGCAGCTATCGCATGCTGCACACGCTCCACAATCTGGGTCCGGCGCCTGAACCGAATATCACCGTTCTCTGGTCCAACCACATGCCCGCGGCCTTCAAGCGCTACTGCGTCAAGGTCAGCAAGGACACATCTTCGCTTCAATACGAAAACGACGATCTGATGCGTCCATTCTGGGGCGATGATTACGGCATCGCATGCTGCGTGTCGGCGATGCGGCTTGGCAAGCAGATGCAGTTCTTCGGAGCCCGCGTCAATCTCGCGAAAGCGCTGCTCTACGCGATCAATGGCGGCCGGGACGAAGTCACCGGCGATCAAGTCGCGCCCCAGACCTTGCCTGTGTCCGGCGAGTTCCTCGACTTCGACGACGTCATGGACAAGTTCGACACCACGATGGAATGGCTCGCCCGCACTTACGTACACGCCATGAACTGTATCCACTACATGCACGACAAGTACTTTTACGAACGCCTGGAAATGGCGCTTCATGACCGCGACGTTCTCCGAACGATGGCGTTTGGCATCGCCGGTCTTTCGGTAGTCGCCGACAGCCTCAGCGCGGTCAAATATGGAAAGATTCGCGTAACTCGCGATGCGACGGGACTGGTCGTCGACTTTCAAAACGAGGGCAACAAAGCCACGCCCCAGTTCGGCAACAACGATGATCGTGTCGACCAAATAGCATCCGAAATCGTCACCAGCTTCATGGAGAAGATTCGCAAACACCCGACCTATCGCAACGCGACGCACACACAAAGCGTGCTCACCATCACCTCCAATGTGGTGTACGGCAAGGCGACGGGAAACACTCCGGACGGACGCCGGAAGGGCGAGCCGTTCGGGCCGGGAGCGAACCCGATGCATGGCCGCGACAGCCATGGCTGGCTCGCTTCCTGCCTGTCGGTGGCAAAGCTTCCGTACAGGGATGCGCAGGACGGCATCAGCTATACCGTTTCCATCGCTCCGCAGAAGGCGCATTTGTCGGAGAGTCAGCTTATCGAAGAGGCCACCAAGGCCTTCGATCTCTATTTCGGGCACGGCGGCTTCCATATGAACCTGAATGTGATCGACCGAGCAACGCTCGAAGACGCCGTGAAGAATCCGGACAAGTACCCGCAGCTCACGATCCGCGTGTCCGGGTACGCCGTGAATTTCGTTCGTCTGACGCCGGAGCAGCAGAGAGATGTGATCAGCCGGACGTTCCACGGTCAAATCTGAAGAGGCCTGTCATGTCCACCGTGCAGCCGCTTGAACCCGGAAGTCGGTATGAGCTTCGGTCGGGGATTTCGCCTGACGCGCCTGATGAAGATAAAGTCAGGGATGAGGAAGGCGCGTTCGGGTACTGCCACTCCTATGAGACGTCGTCGCGCTACGATGGGCCAGGCTTGCGCGTCGTCATTTTTGTCTCGGGATGCCTGCTGCGGTGCACGTACTGCCACAATCCGGATACCTGGCACCTCAAGGACGGAACTTATGTCGCGGTGGATCACGTGCTGCGTCGGCTCGGCGACTTCGCGCCTGCGATTCGCACCGTTGGAGGCGGCCTGACCATATCGGGCGGCGAGCCCATGGTGCAGCTTGCCTTTACCCGCCGGATATTTGCCGGTGCCAAGGAAATGGGCCTCCACACGGCCGTCCAGACTTCAGGATTTCTCGGCGATCGCGCAGACGACCGTTACTTATCCCTGATCGATCACGTCCTGCTCGACATCAAGAGCTCGGATCCCGACACCTACCGCCGGGTCACCGGCCGCGACCTTGCGCCGACCCTGCGCTTCGCCGAACGCCTCGCTTCGCTATCCAAGCCCGTGTGGGTTCGATTCACGCTTGTACCCGGAGAGACCGACGATCCCGCGAATGTCGATGGCATCGCTCGCTTTGTCGCGCCGATGAAAAACGTCGAGTGGGTCGAAGTCCAGCCATTCCATCAGATGGGGGCATTCAAGTGGAAGGCGTTGGGTCTCGAATACAAGCTCCTCAATACTCCGCCTCCCGGTCCGGAGCTGGTAAGCCGGGTCATCGAGCAGTTCCGAGCCGCGGGCTGTCACGCACGCTAACCTGCCTGGGGGAGATCACACATGTTGGACCTCGCTCGCGACATCATCGGAAGCCAACCGATACTGACGGCGTTCCTCGCAATCGGATTAGGCTACCTGGTAGGTCAGATCAGCATCGCGGGTTTCTCCCTTGGAGTCGGGGCCGTTCTCTTCGTCGGTCTTGCGATCGGCTGGTTTGCTCCAAAGGCCCAGATCATCGGACCAATCGGCCTGACAGGCTTGATCATGTTCCTGTACGGCATCGGGATACTCTACGGTCGGCAGTTTTTCGAGGGTATGGTAGGTGTGGGGCAGAAGTACAATCTGCTCGCCCTGGTCGGATGTATCGCAGGCCTGTTGGTTGCGCTCGGTCTTGGGCACATATTCGGGATAAAGATCGGACACACACTGGGACTCTACGCCGGTTCGATGACGAGCACCGCGACTCTTCAGGCCGCGCTTGATGTCGTCAAGAACAAGGATCCGTCAATCGGTTACTCCATCGCATACCCATTCGGCGTGATCGGCCCGATTCTGTGCATTTATTTCATGACACGAATCGTGAAGCCGAAATTCCCGGCAAAGGTACAGCGGTTTCATATGGGGGAAATCTCCATCGGCAAAGGCTTTTCCGGCCGGAAGATCGACGAGCTGAGACAGGAAGCGCTGAGCGACATCCAGGTCACGATGGTTCGCAAAGGCGACCGCAACTTCGTGCCGACAGACGATACTGTCCTGTCCGCGGGCGACGCGGTCCTCGTTGTCGCGGAGCGCGAAGAGGCTATTGCAAAGGCGGCCGCACAGCTTGGCAAACTGGAGCCTGGTCGGTTGGCGAGCGATCGCTCCGACCTCGACTATATCCGGGTCTTCGTTGGAAAGGCGAACGTGGTCGGAGTTCCTCTCGCCAGCCTTCCGATGCCCGCCGGCTATCCCACCCACATTCTGCACGTTCGGCGCTATGACGCGGACCTGGTGCCGGCACCCGACCTGATGCTGGAATTCGGCGACCGGATCGGAGTGCTGACGCCTCCCGAGCGAAAGGACGAAATCCGCCGCCATTTCGGCGACACCGTCAAGGCGGCCGCAGAATTCAGCTACGTGTCCCTTGGGATCGGAATGGTCCTTGGCGTTCTCCTTGGCCTTATTCCAATTCCCATTCCTGGTGTGGGCGTCGTGACGCTCGGCATCGGAGGCGGACCGCTGATCGTTGCCCTTATTCTCGGGAAATTGCGCCGCACTGGCCCGATGCTCTGGACCATGCCTTTGCCGGCAAATATCGTTCTTCGAAACTTCGGCCTTGCAATGTTCCTCGCCACGGTCGGCGTCAACGCGGGACAGCCCTTCGTCCGCACTGTCGCGGAATCCGGGCTCACGATGCTGTTTATCGGTGTCGCCGTTCTCCTGACGACTGCGCTTATCGTCTTGCTGGCCGGTCATTACCTCCTGAGAATTCCGTACGACGATCTCGTCGGCGTGGCATCTGGCGCGACGGGGAATCCCGCCATTTTGGTTTATTCCACCAAGATGGCGCCGACCGATCGTCCCGACATCGGATACGCCATGATCTTCCCGTCGATGACGCTTGTGAAGGTGATCGCCGCTCAGATCGTCGGTCTTCTGACGATTGGGGGCACCGCAGCCTAGATGCCGATCTGGAATCTAGGCGCGGATGGCTTGCGGGATCCTTGGAAAAGTTTTTGGGCATCCTTGAGAGGAGTAATCATCAATGAGCGAGACCGAGAAGGAAGCGGAGAAAACGCAAGCCCAAACATTGCGTAATGCTTTTGAAGGAATGAGAGGTCGCCAGCCGAGATCAGACCAGGAACTGAACGAGTGGCTTGCCTCTGACGAGGGCAAGCAAGCGACAATCTTCGAGCTCGCCTCTGTTTCGCGGTGGGGCGAGACGGGACGCTCTTGACGACTCTCGCTGACTTGAGATGCGGCAGCCGGCCGGCCTGCTTGCCGAGCAAGGATTGCGCGGCGCGTGCCTTGGGGACAGTCAGAGCAACCCACCTTCGCGTTCGAATAAGCGGTCATCAAGCATCATGCGCGGAGGACCGCCGTCGATCACTGGCCTATCTGGGCAATAAGAACCCGCGCAGGGGAGACACAGGATGGCTGACCGAGCGCCCGTTCCGCAACCACCCATCTTCAATCTAAACGCTTACAGTCCGGCCGAGATCAAGGAGGCGGTCGAAAAAGTCGGGGTCAAGAAAACAAATTTGCCACTTCAAGCCTCTTTCCTGCTGGCGATCGTGGCTGGCGGCAGCGTCGGCCTCGGGGCGCTTTATTATACCATTGTCGCCAGCGACGCAGGGCTGAACTTCGCTACCACACGCGTGCTGGGCGGACTGGCGTTCTCGCTTGGGCTGGTACTTGTCGTGGTCGGAGGCGCCGAACTGTTTACAGGTAACAACCTTATCGTAATGGCCTGGGCGAGCGGAAAAGTTTCTACCAGGGAAATGCTGCGCAATTGGGTCATCGTGTATTTGGGCAACTTGGTCGGTGCCGTTGGACTTGTTGTCCTGGTCTTTTTTTCACATCATCTCGACATGAACGGTGGCCGCATCGGGTTGTCGATATTGAATACGGCGGCCGCAAAGATTCAGCCTGACGTTGTCACGCTTTTCTTCAAGGGCATTCTGTGCAATGTGCTCGTCTGCCTGGCGGTCTGGCTTGCATATGCGGGCCGGTCGGTCACCGACAAGATCCTCGCTCTCATATTGCCGGTCTCCGCCTTTATAGCGGCCGGCTTCGAGCACTGCGTCGCCAACATGTATTTTCTGCCCCTGGCCTGGCTGCTGGTCCAGACGGGGCACGTCCCGGCTAATTTCGATGCCTCAGTTATTACGATGTCCGGGATTGTCCATAATCTCGTTCCGGTCACACTCGGCAATATCGTCGGTGGTGCTGGCTTGGTCGGCGTCATGTACTGGGCTATCTATCGGGCAGCATTTGGCCCCGCGTATCTGGGCGAGAAGTAAGCGTCATACAAGTGTCTGTCCGCATTCAGCCAGCTTTCTTCTGTTCAAGGTCGCAGAGGTGGGAGGTTGCCTCTTCTGCACTTTCGTAGATATGTGGGGCCAATGCGCGTTGCTTCAGGGCATCGCCCAGTTTGGCTCGAAGAAAACTACTCGTCGTGTAGCGGGTGACACCTGAGTAGAAACGATCAACTAGCTCGCGCACCATCGCCGAATATTCATCGATTATGTCGGGGAATATCTCGAAGTTGTCGTAATTGACAATGGCGTAGACCTTTCGACCCAGGGGAGCCAGCTTGTCTTCGACGATCCGGCGAAGCTTTTCCACGTCTTCGTGGCTGTGAACACGATGACCTTCAAGATTAACGAAGAACCGGTTTTCGCCCGGGTGATAGGTGAACCGTCGTTCAATCGGCATTCGCAGCAGCTGGTCGCGCAAGCCCATTGGACCGTTCCCAAAAATGCGCTGATCCATAGTGGCCGGGTCGCGGATGATTGGGCGAAATTCCATCCGGGCGAGGATATCGCGCTCGATGTCGATACCGGGCGCGACTTCGACCAACTCAAGCCCATCAGGCGTCAATTTGAACACACAGCGCTCTGTCACATAAAGCACGGGTTGCCCACGATGCACCGAGTAGCGGCCGGAGAACGTGCGATGTTCAACTTCTCCGACAAATTTCACTACATCACCGTCCTTGACCATGCGCAGGCGCCCATTCTCGACCGCCACGCTGAGGCGACCCGCCGTGAAGGTACCGACGAACACCAGCTTCTTGGCATTCTGACTGATGTTGATAAAGCCGCCGGCGCCTGCCAGCCGCGGACCAAATTTGCTCACATTCAGATTGCCTTCGCGGTCAGCCTGCGCGAGCCCAAGAAAGGCTGCGTCAAGCCCCCCGCCGTCGTAAAAGTCGAATTGATACGGCTGGTCGATAACGGTTTGTGCGTTGACCGCCGCGCCGAAATTGAGCCCTCCGGCGGGCACCCCGCCAATGACGCCGGGTTCAGCCGTGAGCGTGAGCAAATCAGCAACTTTTTCTTCGTTGGCGACATTGGCGATACCCTCGGGCATGCCGATGCCGAGATTGACGACGCTATTTGCATTGAGCTCGAGCGCCGCACGCCGTGCGATGATCTTTCGTTCGCTCATTTCCATTGGAGTTGCTGACCCCGTGGGCGCGCGAATTTCGCCGCTGAATGCCGGGTCATACTGAACCGAAAAGGTCTGCCAGTGATGCTCTGGCTTGGCCAGGACGACACAATCGACCAGTATTCCGGGGATCTTGACTTGCCTTGGGTTGAGCGAACCGCGCTCGGCTATCCGCTCTACCTGAGCAATCACCAGACCATCGGAATTGCGGACAGCCATGGCGATGGCAAGCGCCTCCAGAGTAAGCGCCTCCTTTTCCATGGTGATGTTTCCGTCCGGATCGGCTGTCGTGCCGCGGATAATTCCGACATCGATCGGGAATGCGCGATAAAAAAGAAACTCCTCGCCTTCGATGTCGATGAGGCGGACCAGATCATCCTTGGTGCGTTCGTTGATCTTGCCACCACCAAGACGCGGATCGACAAAAGTTCCAAGGCCCACCCGTGTGAGATGGCCGGGGCGTTTTGCCGCGATGTCGCGGAAGAGGTGCGAAATCACGCCCTGCGGAAGATTGTAAGCCTCGATCTGATTGGCGATCGCCAGTTGCTGCAGTTTCGGCACCAGCCCCCAATGACCGCCGATCACGCGCCGCACCAGACCTGCGTGGCCAAGGTGATTGAGCCCCCGTTCGCTGCCGTCCCCCTGTCCTGCGGCGTAGACCAGCGTGAGGTTGCGCGGCTTGTCTGCCGGAACCGTCTGATCTGGTTTTGCGAGATAAAGTGTCTCTATTGCCAGAGCGACTTCTTCGGCGAAGCCGATGCCGACAAAGCCGCCTGTTGCAATCGTGTCCCCGTCCCGGATGAGGCTGGCGGCTTCCTCTGCGGTGACCATCTTACCGCTATCGAGTGCTTTGACTGGCGCAAGCGTAAGTCGAACTGGATTGGCTGACACGAGTCCTCCACACGGTTCCGATCCGTCGAGGTTGAGTCCTATCAGTGCCCAACATGCCGCAAATCAGAAGCATCGTCCTTGGATACGAGCTGTTCCTGCGCCTTCTCAGTAGAGTCCCGGTCAGATAGAAAAACGCGATGGCAACGAACACCGCCGCAGTTTTCGTTAACGTGATCACGAACACGTCCTTATAGGCCTGCCTGTGGGTGAGGCCCGTCACAGCAAGCAGCGTGATGACGGCGCCATTGTGAGGCAACGTATCCATGCCGCCGCTCGCCATGGCCGCGATACGATGAAAGACTTCAAGCGGGATATTTGCCGCCTGGGCGGCGGCAATGAAGGTGTCGGACATCGCAGCAAGCGCAATGCTCATGCCGCCGGATGCTGAGCCGGTGATGCCGGCGAGCACCGTCACGGTGACGGCTTCATTGACAAGCGGATTGGGGATCGCCCTGAGGGCGGCGGAAACGGCCGCAAAGCCCGGCAACAGGGCAATCACGCCACCAAAGCCGTACTCGGATGCGGTGTTGAGCGACGCAAGCAGAGCCCCGGCCACCGCCGCCCTGCTGCCATCCGCGAATTTGGCAAGCACCGGACGCCAGGCGAAGACGAATACCGTCAATATGCCCAGAATCAGCGCGCCTTCGACGGCCCATATGGCCGCCACCGGACCGATCTGCGTAACGATCGGATGGCCACCGAGCATGGCTTCGTGCTTCGCGCCGTAAGCCCGAAGCACCAGATGCGTCAACACAAAGTTCGCGACGCCCACTACGACCAGCGGCGAGATGGCGATCCACGGGTTCGACAATTCTTTCTCTTCGAATGGCTCCGGTTCGTTCAGAAGCTCCGTGCCGTAGCCTTCCGCAGACTTGTGTGCCGCACGGCGGCGGTTCTCGATATAGAAAAGACCAACGCCAAGAACGAAAATGCTGCCGACCAGCCCCAGCACCGGGGCGGCCCACGTCGTCGTATTGAAGAAGGTCGTCGGAATGATGTTCTGAATTTGCGGTGTCCCCGGCAAGGCATCCATCGTGAAGCTGAAGGCGCCGAGCGCAATCGTGCAGGGAATGAGCCGCTTTGGAATATCGCCCTGGCGAAACATCTCCGCCGCGAACGGATAGACGGCGAACACCACGACGAACAGCGACACGCCGCCGTAAGTAAGGATCGCGCAGACGACGACAATAGATAGTACGGCGCGCTCCCGGCCGAGCACGCCGATGACGGCGGATACGATCGACTTGGAAAAGCCCGACAGCTCGATGACTTTGCCGAAGACGGCGCCCAGCATGAAAACGGGGAAATAGTTCTTCACGAAGCCGACCGTCTTCTCCATGAAGACGTTGGAAAACACTGGCGGGACCAGCGAGGGATCGGTCAGCAACACAGCGCCAAGCGCGGCGATCGGGGCGAACAGGATCACACTGTAGCCGCGATAGGCCACAAACATCAGAAAGATCAGAGCGCCCAGCACGATCAAGAGACTCATGGCGACACTCCCATTCCAATGGCAAGCCAGTGGACCCAGGCATGCTCAAGCCGTTGAAGTAAGCATGGTCATCCGTTCGCGTTCGAGCTCGCTGATGATCTTGGCGTGATGCGTTACCGCCTCGCTCAACAGGTCTCGGACCGAGATAACGCTAATCGCGGTATCATTCTCGACGATCGGCAGGTGACGAATGCCGTGGGTGTGCATCAGTCTCACGCAGTCAGCAAACGTATGGGCAAGATCGGCTTTGATAACGTCTCGGACCATAATGTCCGCGACAGGAGTGACCTCGGCGGCTTTCCCGGCCAGCACGATGCGCCGCACGCAATCACGCTCGGAAAGAACGCCGACGATCTTTCCCTGCTCCGTCACCACGAGAAAGCCGATGTTCTTTTCAGCCATGAGACGCATTGCCGCGAGGGCGTTATCCTTGGGGCCGACGGTCCACAGGGATTTCGGTCTTGCGGCAAGGATCTGTTTCAATGAACGATAGGCCAGAATTTCTTCCGGTCGTCTGAGCGGATGGTCCATGATGCCTCACTTCCCCGGGGGCAAATGGCTTGGAGTGAGCTGATGGTCCTGTCTCGGTGAATTCGGCACGCACCATTCATCAAGCCTGGAGCCTGGCTTCCGCATTCCGAAAAAACCGCTGCATCCAGCGGTCCGTGCTTGAGCAATGTGCTGGAGGCAGACGCTGACCTTCATTGATCTATGTCAAGCTGTTTGCCGAGCGCGCCCTAAAAAGTCTTGTTCAGGCGATCGTTGTGGCCTGGCGCGAAAACGTGACCCGACTGGTTCGCTGGCAGAGCTGTTCTGGGAGGCTCACATGGATAGCCCGTCATCCCCAAGTGGCTCCTCGGCATATTTTGAAAGCCTGATGCGAGCCGGCCAGCACTCGATGAAGCAATTTGACGATGCGTTCGTCAGCTCGATGGGCGTTGAGGAAAGGCCTGCCACGCGTGATGCCTCATCGCCATTTGCCGTCGCGGCAAACTTGCAACGGCAGTTTTGGTCTCCGATCGTGGAATTCTGGAAAGGCACCCTCGGCAACGCATCCGCAACGGGCGCCCGGACGTCGGGCCGCGATAGACGGTTCCATGACGAGGCTTGGCATCACTCGCCTTACTACCAACTTCTCAAGAAGTCCTACTTGATGACCTCAAAGCAATTGTCCGAGCTCGTCGATCAAGCCCAGGTCGACGAAAAATCAAAGCTCCAGCTTCGCTTCTACGCGCGTCAATTCATTGATGCGATGAGCCCGTCGAATTTCCCTGCGACTAACCCGGAAGTCATTCGAACAGCAATCCGGACGCGATCAGCGAGCCTGTCGGCCGGGATGCAGAACCTGATTGAAGATCTCCAGAAAGGGCGCATCACCCGGGTCGACGAAACCGCTTTTGAGGTGGGTCGCAATCTGGCGGTAACGCCCGGATCGGTCGTCTTCGAGAACGAACTGATTCAGCTCATCCAATATACGCCGCAGACGGCCGAGGTCGAAAAAACGCCGCTCCTGATCGTGCCGCCCTGCATCAACAAGTACTATTTGCTCGATCTCGGCGCGGGAAACTCGTTTGTCGAATATGCGGTCGCTCGGGGGCATCAGGTCTTCCTGATTTCCTGGCGAAGCGCCGTTTCTGAGATCCAGCATCTGACCTGGGACGACTACCTGAATCTCGGGCCGCTCAAGAGCATCGATGTTGTGCGCGACATTGCCAATGCCGACCAGGTTCATGCGCTGGGCTTTTGCGTCGGGGGCACTATTTTGAGCTGCGCGGCGGGAGTTCTGGCCGCGCGCGGAGAAAACAAGCTCGCGACCATAACCCTCCTCACCACGATGCTCGATTTCGCAGATACCGGGGAAATCGGTCTTCTGATTGACCAGAATTCCATCGCCCTGCGCGAAGCGACGATCGGAAGGGGCGGTATTCTGCCTGGCAAGGAACTGGCCTTTACCTTCGGAACCCTGCGCGCCAACGATCTGATCTGGCGCTATGTTGTCGAGAGTTATCTAAAGGGTGCGACGCCGGACGCTTTCGACCTGCTCTACTGGGATTCCGACAGTGTCAGCTTGCCGGGGCCAATGTACTGCTGGTACACGCGCAACGCCTATGTTGAGAACAAGATCAAGGATCCCGGCGCGACCACCCAATGTGGTGAGCGGATCGACCTCTCGAAGGTGAACGTACCAATCTATCTACTGGCCTCTCGCGAGGACCACATCGTGCCTTGGCAGAGCGCGTTCCGCTCAAAGGACCTCATGGGAAAAGATCCGCGCTTTGTGCTCGCCGCCAGCGGTCACGTTGCTGGTGTGATCAACCCGCCGGCCCGCAACAGGCGCAGTCATTGGGTCAACGACAATCTGAATTGCGACGCGGAGAATTGGCTGGAAAAGGCCGAGGAGAAGCCGGGAAGCTGGTGGCCTGACTGGGATGGCTGGATGAAACGCCATTCCAGCGGCACCGTTCGCGCGCCAATGCAGGCAGGCAACGCCAACTTTCAAGTCATCGAGAACGCGCCTGGCCGTTATGTGAAGCAAAAATCCAACTAATGTTCCTGCGGGCTATTCGTATCTTCGGGTGCGAGCCGTCAAAACAATTCCATCGCAATCCAAGCGCTATGCAAGCGGCCAATTTTGCCGCTACGTCAGGCCACGCTTCGAATGACAAGCGCGGCGCAGATATCAGTTCCCTGGATAATCTGCGCATCAAATCGCTCCGGCCCTCCATAATCAGATGGCGCATGAACGACACGTAGAGTTCGGAGTTAATTCGAATTCGAACGCGTCGAGGCCGAAGGGCAATCCCTCTCCAATGGATTTCAGAGCTGCTTCCTTGAGGCTCCAGAGTTGGCAGAAAGTTCGCAGGCGCGCCAAACCGCCTACCACTTTAACAGCCTTCACCTCAGCTTGCGAAAAGAACTGTTGAGCGAGTTCTGCCGCGTCCAAGTTCCTCGTCTGATCTTCGAGGTCAACACCGATACTGTGTGTCGACGACCACGCGCCGAGAAAACCGAACGGGCAGGAGGAAAAACTAAACCGGACATTTGGCAAATCGGGAAGGTAGGGACGCCCTTTCTCTGTCTCCTGGAATACTATCCGCGACAAGGGCTGCGGTGATCCGAGCACGAAGGCTCCACAATAGCGACGAAATGCACGCCGTTGTTTGAAATGAGCCTTGCCGTCTTCGGTTACAAAGCGCTCCGCCCTCTGCAACTCGATATCCGACAGGACTGACGCGCAACGCCATGATGCCTCGGGATCGCGCGAAACCGGCGCATACAGAACGCGAGCCGCATGACGGGCTGGCGCCGGCGTCCGGTCGGCTGCGCTGGCGGCGAACAGACCGTTCACCCATTCGCTATCGTCTCGCGTCATCTGAGGCCATGCGAGCTTCGTAAATCGCGATCCTTCTCGTCGATAGCCGCTTTCTCCGGGGAGCTCGAGAGGCTCACCGCCTCCTCGTCGCAGGGCGATCGTGGGAGAAGGGTTGAACCGCTCACAGGCTCCGCGGGGCTCCCTTCGTAGGTGGCGGTGGTCATGTTCATCTCCTTGAGGACGAGCGACAACGGCAAAAGGGTCGTGTCCCGCTCGATGACCGCGCCACCCATCACCGTGGCCCCGAAGGCGACGGTGCAGCCGTCATGGATGTGAGTTCGCTTCACCTTCAGCATCATGTTCTCGAAGGCGTGAAACTGCAGGAAGCCGTCGATAACACAATCATTGCCGAAGCTCACGGCGTTCCAGTCTGAGCACTGCATTGGCCGGGTCACGATTGTCCCGTAGCCAATATGACATCCCATCCATCGCAGGATGGAATTCGCGAGAACAGTCCCGGCGCCGAACATGAGAGGACTCCTGCACCAGACGAAGAAGCAGTCCTGCGCGAAGAAGTAGGCGAAGTGGCGCCAGGACCAGAAGGGGGTCGAGTGATTGGCTCCCCATTCGCTGCCGATGAGGGACTTCTTGATCGCGACGCTGAACAGGACCAGGTTGAGCTTCTACGAGGATCAGAGCAATCAGCGCGCTGGCGATTGGGTGTCCGCCCAATCTCAGCAAACAAACGTACAGAACCGGGAAGACGATCATCTCGGTGATGGGCAGCATGCCGATGCTCAGGAAGTCGAACAGGAAGACCCGGGTCAGGAAGAGGGGAAAGTCCGGCAGTCTGTGGGTTTCATTCTCCGCCTCAAATGACGCGCTCGCGAATTTCACCGGCGGATTTCCCGCCACCGTGATCGGCTCGCCGAGCCGGGACCGCATTTGTCGTCGGAACTGTATGTCATTGCCCGGCGTGGAGACGCCTAGCAGGAAGTTGGACGGAAAATTCCCGTACTCCGCTACGCAATTGTTACCGCCGAAGAAATTCCGGGGCATATCGAGGCGGCGCAGCTTGAAGTGCTCGGCGCCATAGTCGAGCATGTTCGTGAAACATCCATTGGAGAAGAAAATCTGGGAGTCGGCGGCAGCAACCTCCGGGACGAGGTTGAACATGACGTCGCACTCGGAGGCGCCAAACCGCGGGAAGTGCATGCCAGCGAGAGCCCTCAGGTACTGCCCGGTGATGCTCCAGGTCCACAGTCTCTGGATGCCGTTCAACCTCTTCATTCTGTACATGAGGAGAGCGCCCCTGAGCCCGCGCGAGGGATACAGACCCGGCGAAACGGCCGTCCAGCGTATGAAGAGGCAGCCCAGCAGAGAGGTCACGACGACGGTGACCCAGCTGACGATAAACGAGTAAAGAGCCAGGTGCCAGACGATCTCGAACAGCGGCGTCACCCTGAAATATTCGTCGGAAAGTTCAGCTTCTCCGGCGGGTACCAAGGCGCGGGCGAGCCAGAAGATCGCGGCGGTGGGGACCACAATGAGCCAAAAGGACAGGAATATCTGCATAAGGAGGTTGAGGGTCTCCAGTAGCCAGATCGGATACGCGTACTGACAGGCGATCGCCGTGCGCTTCAGCTCCGTGCAGCGGCCGTTGAGGCGCGCGGGAGCTCCTTCCCAGATCTCCTGCGAGCCCACGCTGGCGAGGATGGGGGTCAACGGAGTGATCCAGGTGCCGCGGCCCACCGTCACATTGTTGGCGATGGCGGCTCGCGTCCCGATCTTGCAACCACGCTCGAGATGAACCGGACCGACGTGCAGGTGCTGCCCCGACCACTTGGTCGTTTGGATGTAAGCCCCGGTCGAGATGGCGACATCGCCCTCGATGGAGATCAAATCCAGGGGCCCGGATAGGTCGGCATCGTGTGCGCACTGAAGGTTGTCGCCCACGGTCGCGCCGAGTTGCCGCAACACGAATGCCATAAGCGGAGCGCTGCGATACATCGCACGCAGCGGGAGGAGCACCATGGTCTCCAGCCGTCCGATGCACCAGGTTCGCAGATGCATTTTGCTCCACTTGGGGTACACACCCGGGGTCACATTGTTCTTGCGGACGTCACCTCCCATGAAGAACTTGATCGTCATGACCCAGAGCAGGCTGGCGAAGGGCGTGACGAGGGCCAGCAAATAAAGGAAGAAGCCGTCGATGATGAACGCCGAGAGGCTGGCGGTCGTGAAGATCGTTCCGAATTCGATGAAGTCGAAGAAGCTGAGGAACGCCACCATGAGCGGGGAATACAGGAAAATCGCGAAGAGGAGCTGCAGGGTGGTAAAGTATCCGATGGAGAGCACCTCTGCCGCGGCCTCATCGCGCTCAGCGCCGAGCTCGCCGGATTTCACAGAGGCCGAAAAGGCCTTGGAGGCCTGCCGGGGCGCCCGCGGCCGGTTGGCCACTTTTCGAGCAGTGTTGCAGTCACTGAGCAGCGCCCGGACCGGCACCACCCATCCTGCGGATTGCAGTTTCTGCGCCAAGCGTGCGATGAGGATCGAGTGCCCACCAGCCTCTGCGAATCCATCATCCAATCCCAACGGAGTCTCGAACACGGCCCTGCAGATCGATAGCACTTCCTCACACTCGGGATCCATGCCCGCTTTGGCATCAGGCACCTTGACTTCTCCGTCCCCTGTGTTGCGCGCACTGGCCGGTGTATCCCAACGATTGTCCTCAGTTTCCGGCTCGGCGTTCCTCAATAGATGAGATAGGATTGGCAGGCACTTCCGGTCGATCTTCCCCGAAACCGGCATCATGACGAATTTTTCTACAAGAAAGAACTTCGTCGGGATCGACGGCGCTGGAAGTTGTTTGGCCAGCGTCGCCGTCACCCGCGCGGCCCACTCCGCCGGCGCGGGAGCGACCACCGGGATCTCTCCTTCGCAGACTGAAGGCGCGGCAACAAAGGCGACCAGCGTCTCGTTCTGGTAATCCAAAACGGCGGCCTCGATCTCAGCGAACTGCGACTGGAGGACATCCTCAACGGCCTGCGCCTCAACGCGATGCCCGCGCACTTTGAGCTGCGTGTCGATTCGGCCGAGGAAGTGCACGCGCTGCGTTCGGACGTCGATTTTGCATTTGTCCCCGGTGCGGTACAGGCGGCCGAACTGAGGGTGCGTGATGAACTTCTGGACGGTTTGCTTCGGCAAGTTGCGGTACCCGCGTGCAACGTGCACCCCGCCGATACAGAGCTCTCCAACCTCCCCGTGCGGCAGTGGTTGGAGTTGGTTCGCCTCGAGGATGACGTAGGTGACATTGGCGAATGGCGATCCAATTGTGATGGGCTCCCCCGGCCGCAAAGTCTGGCGGCTCGTGTCGGTGCTCGCCTCTGTGGGTCCGTAAGTGTTGATGATTTGCCGTCTGCCCCGGGTCCAGGGCTCCACGAGCGCGCTGGGGAAGGCTTCGCCGGCCGGAACGATGTAGCGGCACAGCGGATAGGGCAGATCCAGTTCGGGGGTTGGTGTGAGGGTGGTGAGCAGCACCGGAGGACAGAAGAGCACCGTGACCTCGGCTTCTCGGAGGACGGGGACGAGGTCCGGGCCGGATCGGATCTGCTCCTTTGTCAGCATGACCACAGCGCAGCCCGACACCCAGGCGCTGTACATCTCGGAGATGCTGCCATCGTAGCCCAGCGACGAAGTGAGCGAGGTTGCGTCCATGCCGGGAAGGAGATCGAAGTAATCGGCGTAGCTCAGGGCAAGGTTCACGTAACCTGCGTGCGGGCACT
>CAWHQY010000007.1:0-109381 GCA_963831505.1 uncultured Alphaproteobacteria bacterium
CAACATGGAAAGTGGGAGCGGATGGCATGTTTTACTCTCCCATTAACGCCCGACTGTTTTTGCCGCCGATCGTGTCAACCAACTCGCTAACGCGCGTGGCGAGTCATAGCATATCGCTGCGCCAGGTCGCCGGCCGTGGGCGCGGCGATCAAGCGCTTTTTCCGTGCCTCACTCGGACGAGACGGACGCATAGGTTCGCGCGGGCCTGTCATCTTCAGGTACAATGACTTCCTCTACCCAGGCGGGGTCATAAATAGTGTCCAGGTACTTTTCGCCGAGATCTGCGGATATAGCGACTATGGTGTCGCCGCGACTGAACTCTGGAGCGAGCTGCTGTACAGCGGCCAGGACTGTTCCGGTGCTTCCCCCAACAAGCAAGTGATAATTTCGAACGAAAGAAAGACAAGCTTCAACCGTTCTTTCTTCCTTCACTGCGACGATTCTATCCGGCTTGGCGAGGTCAGCAAGCTTTGGTCTTACGCTCGCGCCAATGCCAGGGATGTTTCTTTTGCCGGGCCTGCCTCCGAACGTGACAGAGCCTACTGGTTCGACGGCCACAACTTTAATCCTTGGGAATTCTGCACGAAGTCGTTCGGAGATCCCGGCCAGGGTACCCGTAGTGCCGGTCCCAACAAAAACCCAATCGACCTTGTCAAATTCGCGCGCAATCTCATTTGCCGTTTGCTCGGCATGAACATTCTTGTTGGCTACGTTAGCATATTGGTTGAGCCAGACTGCGTTGGGCTCCGATCGCAGTATTTGATCGATTTTCTCTAACCTGCTTCCCAAATATCCCCCGACGGAGTCGCGATCTTCAACTACTATGACCCTTGCCCCATAGAGTTCCATACCTCTTAAAGTCGCGCGATTGGCGTTTGGATCGGTCACGCAAATAAATTTGTAGCCTTTGATGGCACTTATCAAACTAAGCGCTAGCCCGAGATTTCCTGATGACAATTCGACCAATACGGTTTCGTTTGGCCGGGCAATCCCTCGCCGTTCCAAGTCCTCGACAAGCCCTATCGCAGTCTTGACCTTGATCGAGCCCGTTATATTGAACCCTTCCAACTTTAGAAACACGTCGTGTCTTCCGGCAAAGGCCGGAAGACGATAAAACAAGTCACGAAAAATCAACTGTAAGGGCAACTCGATGATCATGGTCCGGCATCCCTTGAGCAGAAGACCTTGTTTCCCCCGGCCACCAATTTGAGTGTTCCGCCCTCTTTTTTTTCAGACCACCCAATTCAGGCTGCCGTTCCTGGGCCGGAAACGCGCAGACCTCATCTATCGCAGCGGCGTGGCTCATCAGTTTCGCCGCCGTCACCTGCGGGGCGACCTTGAATCAGGCTCTCTGAACATCTGCCGATTGTGGTGTTCATCGCCTGTTCATCGCCCTTTTCGGGGGGATGCGTTATCGATCATGCATAGTGCTTGTCAGATAGGCAATGCCAGAATTGGGCATCGTTCCCGGCTCAGGCAATCCGCAATTGTCGGGTCAAGCTGACGTGCAACTCCTCTGCCTTCTGGATGAAGCTATTCGAGCGCGCTGATCCAAACGAAAAACACGAGGCCCGCGCGATCAATCGTCTCTTGTTCGCCGGTCCCGCGTCTTGTTCGCCGGTCCCGCGTTTTTTGACTTCAACACTTTCAATGCGCGGGTAATCAACGGATCGATGCCGTTTTCAATATCGGTCTTCTTGTTAAGCAGCTTGATATTGACTGGTACACCCTTACCTTCGTAGCACGTCATGTCAGCTGAAAGGTACACTTGGTACGACAAACAGTACTCCCAGCCATTGGGAAGTCTCTTCTCGAGTTGATACGAGAATATGCCGTTCGTGCGATCGCCTATGATCGTAACATGAGGCAGCTCCCTTATCGCAAGTGCGAAGGCCTCTCCACCGCTAAAAACGGAATCACAAGTCAAGAGCACGATTGGCTTGGTGAATTGTACGTCACCTTGCGGTTCGAGGTACCAGGTCTTGAGGGGCGTAAAGTCATCCTTGCCTGGGCCAACCTTCGTCTTCCTGTGAAAAGCGACCCGCTTGCGGTCGCAAAAGCGATTGATGATCGCGATCGCGATACTATCCTCTCCGCCGGGGTTGTCGCGAATATCAATGATAATCCCTTTCAGGTCCCTGAAGTCACGGGCAATCTTGTCAAGAGCAGCAGTCAGGTTCCGCTTACTGATGCCTTCCAACTCGAGGATCCGAATGTAGCCGAATTTCTCAGACCTGCAGTAGCGAAGCATCCAGGCTTCGGTCGCCGCAGGCCTCCCAAAACAATTGTCGACAAGAGTCTTTTCGGTCGTTTTGAAGAGCTGCTTAATCTCGCGGGTCGTGAATTCCTGTCTGAATCTGGGCTGTTTTTCCGGGTTGAAGTATCGTTTCTTCCGATGCGCGCTTGCTTGGGCCTTCAACTCTACGTGCCCGTCATTTAACGGATCGAGCATCTGGCAAAAGATCTCGAAGAGTTCGTCATCGCTGGTCTTGCTTGTGACTCTTGATCGGTAGGTGTCATGCTGCTTTTTCCAATTGACGTTCCTCAATTGGAAAAATGGGTATCTCTTGTTAAACGTCTCCCACAGGACCTTAAAATTCTTTTCAGGGTCGCGAACGCTCATGCCAATGATCCTAACGCAGCAGCGCCGCTGAGTCTGGACGGCTGGTGGGACATTCGAACCCTTAGGTCGAAGTAGCAGGAAGTGCCGTTTTCCAGTCAGGGGGCGAGATCGGGCACCAGCTTTACAAGGAGTTCGGAGCCGGCAAGCTGGATTGCGTAGATTTCCAAAGTGTGCCGACCGATGAAGCGCAGGGCGCCGGCTATGGCTTCTGGCGGTTGGATGCGGCTCGGGCCGCGCAGGAACAGACACAGGCTCGCGGACCAAGCGCCGATGCCGAAGATGAAGACGGCGAACTGGATTTGAGGAAACGAGTATTCACTTTGTTCCTGCCAAACGTAGCCGACCACGGCGGCAAAGCAGGCCAGCAGTCGCATTAGGCCCGCGTTCTCCTTCATCGCGGGCGCGGGCGGTGCCGAGCTTTGGGCCGAGCCATCCACGTCGGTAGCTGATCTGCTGTCGACATACATGCGTTGGCATAAGCCGAACAGGGCCCACAGCCATCCCTCCGAGCCATAATCGAGAATCTTGCCCGATATCGACAACGCCGCGAAGAGTGCTGAAACGAGGAGGGCGAAGGCCACCCAACCGCGACGTTGCAAAAGGACTTGCACGTAGGGCCGAACACTGCGGATGAGTGCCAAGCTCAAGAGAATGTTCGGTGCTACCCAGGTCCATTTTGCATTCCAGCTTTCGAGCAGGGTCAAGACGACACCGAGCCAGATCCAGTGTAGCGGGACGGTCCTGGTCTGCGCGTAGCCCATAAGAAAGAAGAACGTTGGAGCCGCGAGGCGCCCGAAAACGCTCCACCAGAGGTCGTCTTCCACGAAGAAATGGCCGAAATGGCCGACCGAGACCGAGATGATTGCCACGGTTTTCAGCCAGTCGGCGTTGTCAACGGCGTGAGGCGTGTGCGGGTTTCGATGAGATGTGCTCGTCGAATGCATGGTGCTTGTGCCCCTCTGCGTCCAGACTTGTACTCGTTTAGCGGTACACGAAGGCAGGGATTATCGAGGCCGTCTCGCACGTTAAGTTCGCACTGACTCTGCCGCAACGGTTTTTATGGCCCTTGAGATGGAGACCAGGTTCACACGGTTGCGAGCAGCCGATGTGGGTTCATCGTCTCGACTGTCGCGCCCTGCCCATGAGCTGCAACCAATGGGCAGGGGCGTTTTTCAGTAGCGTGCCGCGAGATCTTCTATCATCAGTCCGGGCTCTGAACCGTCTGGAGACAACGACGCATCGTGCTCCGCGCTCGTACCGGACGATGGACTGGACCCATCCCGCGCTTCGCACGCGCTTGAATAATTGCCGGCCAAGAAAGACTCGTCAGCGGATCAAGGTGATGCCGGTCGCGGGGTGGGGTCCGGCCACGGAGAAGGGCCTGCGGTCTCAGTCTCCGCCGTTTCTAGCCGGATCGGGCGTGGTACCGGTTTGAGGCCCGCCGAAATGCTCTTGGCCAGCTCCGCTGCGCTGGTCTTGATGGCAGGTTGGAGGAAATCATCGAGTTTCTGAAGCTCGGTGGCTGCATCTTGCCGCCCGAGCTCTTTCGCAACCGTGTAGTAAGCGTAGGCCTTGGTGTAGTCTCGCGCTGTTCCGGCACCCTCGTGGTAGGCACGAGCAAGCCAATAATGGCAATAGGCATTTCTGTAAGGCGCGCAAAGCTGGAGTAATTCAAACGAGCGCTTGGTGTCGAACCACGGCGCCGCCCGCGCGTATCTGTGGACATAAGCGAGCTCCCCGAGCGCGAAGACCGAGTGCCCTTGGCGATAGGACCGCTCGAACCACTTGATCGATTCCGGCAAATCGTCGCTTTCTCGATAGCCATATCGGTCTCGGAACCACCGCGCGAGCGTGATCTGTGCCCCTTCGAACCCTGCATCTGCTGCGCGTCGCAAATAGTCGATCGTCTTCGCGCCGTCGCGGGTGAGCCCGCCACGCCCGGTATTGATGCAGTATGCAAGTTGCGCCATGGCGATGGGTTCGCCACTGTCCGCCGCCCTGCGCAAGAGATCGACTGCCTTGACAGTATCGTACGTGCCGCCAAACTCGCCGCTGACGTATCCGGCGGCGGCAAGCCGCATCGCGTACGGTTCGCCCGCCGCCACCGCGTCATCGATCAACTTCCGTCCCGCCGTCTCATCCTTCGGCAAGCCGCCCGAGCCTGCGAAGAGGATACGCCCGAGCACGCTGCCGGCCTGACGATGTCCCCCAGCCGCCGCCTCGCGCAGCAATGCTTGCGCGTTGCGCGCCTGATCGGTCGAATTTGGTACCAGCAGGGCGAGCGCCGTAACGAACTGAACGTTCGGGTCGCTTGCGGTCGCCGATTTCAGGATATCGATCGCCTTCGCCCAATCATAGCGATAATAGGCGCCGAGCGCCGCCAGGAGTTTCGGCTGGTCGTCCGCGGCAGAATTTCGAAAGGTCGACCGGTCGACGTTGACGGTGAGCTGATTGGCAATCGTGGGTCTGCCGACCTCATCGTCCCAGAAATACACGGCGCGACGGGTTGCTGCGCAGCCCGGGGTCGACGCGTTGGTGCAATCGACAGGCTTTGCCCAGTTGCCCATGGGAACTGCTGCTTCAGGAAGACCGACAAGAAGCCAGCTCGCGAGAAGGATTGCCGTCGCCTGCGGCCAGACAAGCCACGCGCGACGGTACCAGGGATCGTACTGCCAGAAGGCGATATGCAGGGCCGCTGTTCGGCCGACCATTGCTGTCATCGGGTGTGTCCGTTCCAACTCCATGCCGGGGGCCGATTGCTTCGTTTAGGGCTATGCCGCGTCCTGCTCGACCAGCTCAACGGCGAGGAACTTGAGCGCATCGGCGATGGGAATGAAGAAATTGATGCTTACGCTCACCCCCGAGATGGTTAGTCCGGAAACGCTTACGGCAACGACATTGCCGAACCGGTCTACCATCGGTCCCCCGCTATTGCCGGGATGAATGGCAACGTCGCTTTGCAGGAGCGAAAGATCGTTTTCCGTGCGATAGGCGCTGACGATGCCTTTGGTTATGGTCGTCGAATACTTCTCGTCTCGCGGCGTCCCCACCGCATAAACCTCAGAGGCGACCTCGGGGGCGTCAAGCCGCAGTGGCAGCGCAGTCATTCCCGATTCATTCACCTTGACCAGGGCGATGTCTCTCGTCTTGTTGGTTCGCACTACTTCGCCGGGCAGCTGACGGCCGGTTGTAAGCTTGACCGTCACGAATTTGTTCTCTGTCACCACGTGGTGGTTGGTCAGAAGATATCCATCCCTGGAGATGAAAAAGCCGCTGCCGTGAGCACCTTCAATTTTGACCGTGACAACGGCGGCCTGCAGCGCGGATGTCCCCTCCGACAGTGGGGTGACCGAGCGGGGGAGCGCGGGAATCTTGACGAGGGTGTCGCTGATCTTCTCCGGCGCGGTCTCGCGATATCCGGAAATCTGGATCGCCGCGTCGATATCCGCCATGGTGAGCTTGCGCATGTCCCCTGAGGGGTCGTGCACAATTCGCGTGGCCTGGGCCTCGCGCGCGCGCTCAAGCAGCGTTCGCATCTCGCGCGCTTGACCCCAGGACTTGCTGCGCATGCCCACCTTCATCCACGGACCGAGGTTGGACTCGAGATCATCCGGCAATACGAAGTTTTGTCGTTTTGCCATCACCCGCAGGATGGCAGCGAGCTCGTTTGCGGCATAGGGCGGAAACTCGATCGTCTTGGTAAAGCGGCTGGAGAGGCCGGGATTGCTATTGATGAAGCGCTGCATCTCATTCGGGTAACCCGCGACGATGACGACGATGCGGTCGCGGTTGTCCTCCATGAACTTGAGCAACGTATCGATTGCCTCCTGGCCGAAATCGTTGCCCGGTCGGGCAAGCGAATACGCTTCATCGATGAACAAGATGCCGTCAAGCGCTTCCCTGCATTTGTCGAGCGTCTTGGGAGCGGTTTGGCCGATATAGCCCGCGACGAGACCCGAGCGGTCGGTCTCGACCAGATGACCTTTTCGCAGCACGTTGAGCGAGCGATAGATCTCGCCGAGTGCGCGCGCGACCTCGGTCTTGCCCACTCCGGGCGGGCCGGTAAATACCATGTGCCGGCTGATGGGCGCGACGACGAGCCCCTGTTCGCGGCGCAAGCGCTCGACTTCAAGCGCTGACATGAGCTTGTTCACCTCCTCCTTGACCGACTCCAGCCCGACCATCTCTTCGAGGCGGTCCAGCGCCTGATCGAGCGTGCGTTCAGGGGGGATGGTGGCCTCAACCTTCAGCCTGCGCCCGCGGCGTGGTGCCAGATGGTCAGGCGAAGAAGAAGCAGGCACCAGCGAGTGCTCAACGACGATCGAAGCCGGAGTTGGGATGGTCGGCACAGGCGGAGGCGGCGCCGGCGGCGGGACGTGCGTTCGCACCAAAGGCACGCCTATGCTTTCGAAGTCGACCATCTCGATCTTGGTTATGTCGGCGGTCGGGTCGGCGGCCACGCGCAAGGACTGGGCTTCGCACGCCTTGTCAAGAAGGTTGCGCATCTCGCGAGCGTTGCCCCAGCCCTCGCTTCTCGACTGGGATTCGATCCAGGGGACGAGGCTCTGCTCGAATGCGTCGGGCAACTCCGCGCTTTGTCGCCTGGCCATCAATCGCAAGATCGCAGCCAGCTCTTTCGGCTCATAGGCCGGGAACTCGATGGTCCTGTTGAAGCGGCTCGCCAGGCCCGGATTCGTGGCGATGAAACGCCGCATTTCATTGGGATATCCGGCGGCGATCACCATGATGCGGTCGCGGTTGTCTTCCATGAACTTGAGCAACGTTGCGATTGCCTCGTGGCCGAAATCCTTGCCCTCGCCCGCGAGCGAGTAGGCTTCATCGACGAAGAGGATGCCGTCGAGTGCCTCCTTGCACTTGTCCAGCGTCTTCATGGCCGTCTGCCCGATATAACCTGCGACCAGATCGGCGCGCTGCACCTCCACTACATGTCCTTTGCGCAGCACCTTGAGCGAGCGATAAATCTCTCCCAGGGCGCGCGCGATTTCGGTCTTGCCGACGCCGGGCGGCCCGGTGAACACCATGTGCCGGCTCACCCTCGCCGCGGGCAAGCCCTGTTCACGGCGCTTGCGCTCGACTTCGATGCCGGCCAGCAGCTTGTTGACTTCCTCCTTGACGGAGCTGAGCCCAATCATCTGGTCGAGTTCGTCGAGCACCTCGTCGGCGCTGCGAACAGACGCGGCCGGAGAATCCACGTTCAGCCGGCGCCCGGGCGTATAGCCCTCCCCGACAGGGACCAATCCGAATCCGGCGGGGTCGCTGGCGAGCCGCATCGCCACGTAGGTCAGCGCGACGCCAGCCACCATGATCAGAAGCACGGCACCGATCGTGAGCGCGTTCGCCCATGTCAATGCGCTGAACGGACCGGATTTCGGATTGAGGATCCAGTGGGTGGCGACCGCGGCCACAAGCATGGCGATGCACATGCTGACCATCGGATGGTTGCGGAAGAAGTTTTTCATTGCCGGCAATTCCCGATCACGGCGTCGAGCTCACCCATTTGCGCATTCATGGGCACGGGTTGCGAACCTGCCACCGCACGTTGACGGAATACGCGCCATTCACGTCGTGAACGCCCCCCGGCCTCAGGTAGAACCCCACCTGGTCCGCCTCGCCGACCAGTGAGAGAACTCCACGGCCCGTTGGATAAGGGGCGGGATAGGGAATGGCGATGCGCTGAGGTGTGGTGGTGAGCTTGATCGGCGGCGACAGATATGATCCCGAACGGACGCGAACCATGCCGCCATGCCCGCTGGGTCGTTGCGTCAAGGTCACCCATGCCAGCGGCGCCTTGCAGTTCTTCGCGTCATCCACCGCTGCTTTCGAAGCTCCCGGATCGAGGGTAGGAAGGGCTGCATTGATTTCGGCTGGTACAAGCACTTCCAGAGTGGATTCCTCACCAACGCCAGCCGGTTTGTCGCCGACGAGGCTGGGCAATACGACGACGGCGGCTATTCCAGCGATCACGAGCCCGCCGGCAATTCCAATCAGGGTGCCCCGAGAGGAGCCAGGCTTCTTGCCACCCGGGGGCTTCTGATCTGGAGCCCGATCGTGCCCGCTGGGCGCGCCCGGGGAAACCTCATGTTGTGCTTCTGGTTCACTCATGTTTCGGGCATTCATCCATTGCTGGTGGAGACTATGATCGACGGCCGATGTGACGACAACCCTGATTTCAGAGAGCCAGGATCGAAACGCGGATTGAATGACGTCAAGTGCGCTTCCCTCCCACCATCGTGTTCCGTGCCAGTTTTCGTTCGTGACGCAGGGGGCTCACGGATAAGCTTTGCTCGCAAAGCTTCGGCGCGGAATGTGCGTTAGGTCACTCATCCCGTTTCGCATAATGCGGCTTCCGCTTAAAGGCGCGCAACGGGCATTCGCGGGGTCACAAAAATATCCATTGTGCTTCAATTAGTTCCGGCTCGCGCGCAAGAGACGCGATGGAAGTAGCGCCGCGAGAAGGCCGATCATCGGCGCCGGGCGACGGCAATTCCCAACAGGAATGCGACCTGCAATGAGCCGAGCGGCGCTTCGCGGCTGGCGCGACATCAACAAAGTGATCGGGGCTGACCGGTGATGTCGGTTTCAGTTCCTCCGCAGCCCCTTTTTGACCGGTTGGACGAGCACCACTCTTCTGAATTCCGGCTATTCCGTCGTAACGTCGCCTTCTTCAATTCTCGTCGCCCTTGCGTTGGTGAGGCGGCGGAACGGTCTCCAAGGTGGAATTGATCATGCAGCTCCATGTACGGCAGGCGCATCAGCTGGTGGTCCGCATCATGTCCGCGCTCGGACACGACGCGGCCGATGCTGGCCTGATTGCCGACCACCTGATCGATTGCGAACTGCGTGGCCTGAGTTACGGCGGTCTCGCGCGCGCCATCAGCATCGCCGAGCGGATGGCGCGCACCGGCGACCGCCGGCGTCCGATCCGGATCCGGCATGAGACGCCGGTGTCGGCGCAGCTCGATGGCGGCGACCATCTCGGCTACATCGTGGCCCATCGCGCCACCGGTATCGCGGTCGAGAAGGCATCTGCCGTTGGCATCGCGGTGGTCGGCGCCAGCGACACCTGGTACACCGGCATGCTGTCCTATTATGCCGAGATCGCCGCGGCGCGCGGCCTGGTCAGCATGATCGCGTCGAACGCTTCGCCCTGGGTCGCTCCGCACGGCGCGACCGAAGGCCGGTTCGGCACCAATCCGATCTGTTTCGGCTTCCCGAGCGCCGACGAGCCGGTGATCTGGGATGTCGGCACCTCGGCGATCATCCACGCCGAGGTGACGCTGGCGAAACGGCTCGGTCAGCTCTTGCCGGAGAATGTCGCGTTCGATCGCGACGGCGAGCCGACGCGCGATCCGGCGGCCGCGCTCGCGGGCGCCTTCGCTGCGTGGGGCGGCCACAAGGGCTCGGGCCTTGGCATCGTCGTGCAGTTGCTTGGCATCATGGCGGGTTCGCCGCCGATTCCCCCGGACCTCGCCGGTTTCGGCTTCGTCATGGTGGCGATGCGCCCGGATTTGCTGGGGCCGGCAGAGACGTTTCGCGACAACGTCTCTGCCTACGCGCAGGCGGTGCGAACGGCCCGGCCGGTCGCCGGCGGCGACGCGGTGCGCATGCCGTTCGATCGTTCCCGAAGGGATCGCCGGCGCCGGCTCGCCTCCGATTGCATCGACATCCCCGAAATGCTGTTTGAGCAGTTGACCCGCATCGCCGGAGCCGGCCCCGCAGACGATTCAGCCTGATCTCATCGCGCTCCATTGCGATTGCGCGTCATTCTTCGGCGAGGCGATGTCACCCGGGCAATATTACCGACGACCTTGCTGATTCCTTGAATACTGGATATATTACTGGATATACGTATGGAGGCCGATTGTGGGCAATACGTCCCAGGAACGCGCGATCAGGAATTATCGGAAGCGTCTCCAGAAGCGGGGGATGGCCCGGTTCGAGGTTCTGGGTCTCGACGGCGACCGCGACCTCATACGATCGCTCGCCCGGCGCCTGGCGGAGAACGGGCCGGATGCCTCTCGGCTCCGGGCTGCAGTCAGCCAGACAATTTCCGGCGAGCCACCCAGGAAGGGCGGCATTCTCGAGGCACTTCGCCGCTCGCCCCTGGTCGGTGCCGGGATCGCCCCTGTTCGCCGGCTTGAAACCGGGCGCAAGGTCGAACTGTGAGCCGTTATCTGCTCGACACCAACATCATCAGCAACATCACAAAGCCGGCGCCTTCGGAGGCGCTGCTGGCCTGGATGGGAGAACAAGTCGACGAGGATCTGTTCATTGCCTCGCTTACGGTTGCCGAAATCCGGCGCGGCATCCTGGAAAAGCCCGCCGGCCGGAAGCGCAACCAGCTCGATGCCTGGTTTTCCGGTCCGGAAGGGCCCTCGGCGCTCTTCGCCGGGCGGGTGCTGCCATTCGATGAAAGTGCGGGCTTGATTTGGGCCCGCTTGATGGCCGAAGGAACCGCGAAGGGAAAGCCGAGGGGCGCGCTCGACACCATCATCGCAGCAATCGCGGAGGCCAATGACTGTATCGTCGTCACCGACAACGAGAAAGACTTCGCCGGAATCGAGATCGTCAATCCGCTTCGGTGAGATCAATCTCGATCGAATTATGTTCGCACCAGTCTCCCGGCGCCTGTTTCGTCGCCTTCGATTCGAATTCGTGCCAGGCCCTCCCTTGCAGGAGCCACTTCGGAAAATTCCGATAGGCGTGCCGCCTTGTTCTTCGCCCTGCGATGACCCAAGATCACCCCGCCGTCCGATACTCCGGAGAAACTCCATGGTAGCTCAACCCAATTCGCTCGCAGGTCGTGATGTCGCCAGCGTCATCCACCCCTACACCAACCTCGAGCAGCACAAGGTGGTCGGTCCCACCGTGATCTCGCGGGGCGAGGGCGTCTATGTCTACGACGACAGCGGCAAGCGATATCTGGAGGGCATGGCCGGCCTCTGGAGCACCTCGCTCGGCTTTTCCGAGAAGCGGCTGGTGGACGCGGCTATCAGCCAGATGGAGAAGCTGCCGACCTACCACATCTTCAACGGCCGCTCGAACGAGCCGATGATCGAGCTCGCCGAGGCGCTGCTGAAGATCGCGCCGAAGGGCCTTGATAAGGGCAAGGTGCTGTTTGCGAATTCCGGCTCGGAAGCCAACGACCAGGCGGCCAAGATCGTCTGGTTCTACAACAACGCGATCGGCCGCCCGCGCAAGAAGAAGATCATCAGCCGCGTGCGCGCCTATCACGGCATCACCGTGTTTGCCGGAAGCATGACGGGGCTTGCGCCCAACCACAGGGATTTCGACCTGCCGGTGGGCGGCGTGCTCCGCACCGACTGTCCGAGCCATTATCTCTTCGGCCTGGCGAACGAGAGCGAGGGTGCCTTCGTCGATCGCCTGGTCGGCAATCTCGAGCAGATGATCATCCGCGAAGGACCCGACACCATCGCGGCGTTCATCGCCGAGCCCGTGAACGGGGCGGGCGGCGTGATCGTGCCGCCGCGCGATTATTTTCCGCGGGTGCAGGAAGTGCTGCGCCGCTACGACATCCTGTTCATCGCCGACGAGGTGATCACGGGCTTCGGCCGCACCGGCAACATGTTCGGCTGCGAGACGTTTGCCATCGAGCCCGACATCATGACGGTGGCAAAGGCGCTGTCGTCCGCCTATCTGCCGATCTCGGCGACGATCGTCAGCGAAAAGATTGCGGAAGCCATCACGGCGCATTCCGGCAAGCTCGGAAATTTCGCGCACGGCTTCACCTATGCCGGGCACCCGGTATCGGCCGCGGTAGGCCTCGAGACGTTGAAGATCTACGCCGAGCGCGACATCCTCTCCCACGTCAGGACAGTCGGTCCTTATCTGCAGGAGAAGCTGCAAGCCTTGGCCGCCCATCCGCTGGTCGGCGAAGCGCGCGGCGTCGGCCTGATCGGTGCGGTTCAGATCGTCGCCGACAAGGCGACCCGCGCGGCCCTGCCGCCCGCCGCCGGCATCGGCCCCTTGATCCAGCAGAGCGCCATGGACCGCGGCGTCCTCCTCCGCGCCGCCCCGGATGCCATGTACGTCTGCCCGCCGCTGATCATCACCAGGGCGGAGATCGACGAGTTGATGGACGCGCTGAAGGCGGCGCTGGATGATGGATACGCGGAGGCGGTGCGGCGCGGGCTGGTGGGAGGTGGGGTGAAGCAGGCGGTAGGGTGAATATAAGTAGCTGTTTTCGCGGCCCTCTATCGAGCCGCGCCCTTCCTCTTCACGATGCGCTTTGCGCTGAACGCTCTCCAGAGATCCATTCACTAGGTCGCATGGACAAGCCTGCTTACCAATCCATGTTTGCCGCTCGCTCCCATTCGTGGCTCAGTCGGTCTACAAGCTCCGTCATGTCGTCGATCGATCGCATAGCTTGTGCGTATCTGCCATCAGACACGTACGTTAGTATCACGGGCAACTGGCTTTCCTGAATGTATAGCTTGGCTGGAGCGCGTGGCCCATCCCACAAGTGGCTGATGAACAGGTCAATGGTTTTGAGCGCGGCGGCATCGTCGAAGGTCAGGCGTTCGGTCATCCTTACCTTGCGCTTGCTTGAACGGTGGGGGAGCATTAACGGGACCGCACCGGCACCTGAGTGGAATTTAAATGCCTCACCATCTTTCCCAAAGGCGCCGTGAGCTACAAATCCGACCAAGCGCGACAACGAAAACAAGGCAATGGCTCAGCAAGCGTAACCGGATGAGCGAGGCGATATCCGGTATGCATGCATCGATCCCGGGTGTCGCTGCGCTCACGCGGGCTACGCGGGACTCCTCGTCTCATCACTTTCCGCCTCAGCCAAGCGATGCGGCGATATCCGCGATCGATCTGAACAGGATGAGCGGGTCGTCCTTTGAGGGGATGAAACCTCGTCGCGCCCAGAATGCAGCCGCTTCGACGTCGACCGCGTTGACGATCAGGGCACGACCTCCGATGAGGCCGGCGGCCGTGACGCACCGTTGCAGCGCATGCTTGAGCAGGCCGGTGCCGATTCCCTTGCCGATCCAGTTCTGATCGGTCGCAAGCTGTCCCAGGAGCAGGCACGGGACAGGGTCGGGCGGCTGCCCCGTTCGGATGGATCGCGGCAGTCGTGACGGCACGATGGCCGTCGGCGCGAGACCGTAATAGCCGACCACACGCTTGGCTTCGTGGACGACGAGAACGGCCGTGAAGCCTTTCTCCTGGTTGGATAGCGCGCGGGTCTTGAGCCAGCGATCGAGCGATGGCTTGCCGCAGAAGAACTCGGCGAGATCGTGGGCTGCCGTCAGCAACTCGGGGCCGGAGATCGCCAAGCGTCATTTCCGGGGCTTCGAGCTGTCCGTCTCCCATGGGGCCGCACGCCGGAAGAGTTCGACCATTTCCGGGACGGCGGCGGCGGGTCCCGACAACGCCGCCATGAACGCCTTGAAGCCGGCAGGACTCATGCGGATCGGCGTTGTCTCCATCAGCACATCCTCGGCCGCTCGTACGGCGGCGTCGCGCATGAAATCGGTGCGTGAACGGCCGCGAAGCGCTGCAGCCCGATCTATGATGGCAATGTCAGTTTCGGGCAGCCGCATCGAAAGCGGATGCTCCTTTCGCTCAACGCCTTTGCGCATGAGAGGCCTCCATATCAACGAAATAGAACGCCGTAGCGCGTTTTGCAATACACGGACCAAGCTTGACATGCCTTGGTCGTGTTCTCATTATGTTCTCATCGGATAAATTTCGTCAACACCCCGCATCAGAGCCCCCGGATGGCCCCAGCAGCCACCATCCTTCATGCGGACCTCGATGCGTTCTACGCCTCGGTCGAGCAGCTGCTCGACCCGTCGTTGCGCGGCAAACCCATCGCGGTCGGAGGTGGCGTGGTGCTGGCGGCTTCCTACGAGGCGAGGGCGTTCGGGGTTCGCGGCGGCATGCCGGGGTCGCGCGCGCGCGTTCTGTGTCCGCAGCTTATTTTTGTCGGTGGTCACTTCGGGGATTATCAGCGGCTGGGCGATGCCGCGATAAAAGTGCTCGGCGATTTCACGCCGCTGGTCGAGCGGATTTCCATCGACGAGGCCTTTGCCGATGTGGCGGGCTGCACGCATCTGTTCGGGTCGCCGGCCGAGATTGCCTGCGCCATCCGCGCCCGCGTGCGCTCCGAGCTTGGCCTTCCGATCTCGGTGGGCGTCGCGCGCACCAAGCATCTGGCGAAGATCGCTTCCCAAGTGGCCAAGCCCGACGGGCTCGTGGTGGTCGATCCCGGGAGCGAGCTGGATTTTCTGCACGGGCTCTCCGTCGAGCTGATGTGGGGCGTGGGCCCGGTCACGAAAGCGCGGCTGGCCGAAATCGGCGTGGAGACGATCGGGCAGCTCGCCAACACGCGAGCCGGGTCGCTCGAGCGGCTGCTCGGTCCCGCGGCCGGCGAGAAACTGTCGGACCTCGCATGGAATCGCGACCCGCGGCGCATCAGGTCTCACCACCGGGCCCGGTCGGCCGGCGCGCAGTCGGCGATCGGCCGCAAGCCTGCCGTGGAGCACGTGTTCCGGCCGACCCTGCTTCATTTGGCCGATCGCATCGCCACGCGGCTTCGCGCGAAGTCGAGGCCCGGCCGCACCGTGACGGCCCGCGTTCGCTTCGCTGATCTCAATTCCGTCACACGCTCGGTGACGCTCGCCGCGCCGATCTCCGCGACCGTGATGCTCGCCGGGATCGCCGAGGAACTGGTGCGCGCGATCCTTAAGGAACACCCGGAGGAGAAGACCATCTCGCTGCTGGCGATCTCCGTGTCGCATCTCGAGGAGCACTGGGATCTGGCGCTGGAACTGCCCCTTGGACTTGAGGACGAAGCGCGGCGTCCCGGCAGCAGGATCGGCCTGGCACGCTTCGAAGCAGACCGCGCCGTCGACAGGATCCGCGATCGCTTCGGACGGGATGCGATCGGATACGGCTCGACAGCCCTGGGAATTTCTCGTTCCGTGCCCGACGATTTTCGCACGCTCGCCGAAAAGGACCTGTAAGCGCCGCGAACGGAGGAAACGTGGCGCAATGGCCACAGAAGCGCGCGAAGGGCGTCGGCCCAACTTGGAATTTTTCGTCCGAAGTCATAATTCACGCGCGGGGCTGCGATGGGCCTGCCCCGAGCTTGCGAGGACGCCATGAGAAGAATCTACCACACGGTGCACTTTGAAGTGCACGATGAGAAGGCGCTGCACGAGTTTGTCCGCAAGCACGCCGACCCGGAGGAGTTTTCGGGCATGGAGCAGCTTGACGCCAGCCAGGCGGAGGGTGGGCCCGTCGATCACGTCTATTCGGACATCGAGTGGGTTGTTGAAAACGGCCACGCCCTCGACGCCGAGGGCATCGAGCATGCCGGCGGAGAGACGGGCGACGGTGACGAGGAGGACGAAGACGACGAGGATTGATCGCGAGGCGCGTGTTTGGCCTCCAGAGCGGGATCACCTCTCCCCTTGTGGGAGAGGCATAGGCCGCCTTCGGCGGCCGTACTTGACGAGACGCCGAAGCAAAGCTTCGGCTATGTCGCTTCGAAGATGCGATCCGGGGTGAGGGGTTCTTTCCCCTCGGTAAACTCTAATTGCGCGCTCGCGGATAGAGACCCCTCATCCGTCGCGGACTTCGCATAGCCGATGCAAAGCATCGGCGTTTTGGAGGACGGCGGCCGAAGGCCGCCTGTGGCCACCTTCTCCCACAGGGGGAGAAGGAACACCCGCTGATTTGCCCGACGCGCTGATTTTCCGAATTCGTGTCAAGCTCCTCCATCAAAAATATTTCGCTTTTTCAGAAGCGCAAATCAGTCGTATGTTCCGCCCCGTCCCGCACCCGTCAGAGGGGCGTATCGCGATCGTCACGGACGTGGGGTGCGGGATGCGATGGACGCTTTGGGCTGCGCAGGCGAGCGCGGGCCGGGGCGGACGGCAAAGCCGTGTGGTCCTGACACCCCGACGCTGGTGTCAAACCTCAAGGGAAGCGATCCCGCGAGGTGACGGAGGCTAACAAGCCCGGACTCCGGCTATTGAATGCACACATCTTTTGGGTTGCGAGGCTCATCGAGGACTGATTCCTTAGCGGGAGGCAGGTCTTTACGCGGGGGATGCATGTCGATGGAGATTGGGCTGGGGCGATTTGGCGATCGCCGCCTCGAAAAAGGGGGGCCTTGCTGCATGAGGCGCTTGTTCGACGGCCATGTTCGCGGATTCGACGCCTTGCCGGGAACCGTGCGCGGGAGATGCAGTTCACGCGCTTTCTGCGCAACGAACGAGTAGGCGTCGAAGAGATGGCGAGCCACGCGGCAGCGCGCACGGCGTTACGTGTTGCTGGTCGCGAGATCATCGTGGTTCAGGACAACAGCGAACTGATACTTGGCGGGCGACGCGCGAAAGCCAATGGATATGGACCTGTCGGCAAAGGCGGTGGAACACGTGGGCTGCTGCTGCATGCGGCGCTCGCGCTTGATGCCGACAACGATGCATTGCTGGGTCTTGTTGATGCGCAGGTTTGGAATCGCGACAAGGGCAAGGTGACGGCCCGGCGCTCGCGAGCGACAGCAGACAAAGAGTCTCAACATTGGCTCTCGTCGGCGGCGAAAGCCGGCGAGGCTCTATCTGCAGCGCGCAGCATCACCGTCATCTCCGACCGGGAAAGCGATATTTACGAACACTTCGTGCGACGTCCGCCGAATGTGGAGCTTCTTGTCCGGGCCAATTGGAACCGGAAGATCGAACTGAAATCCGGGGCTTTTACGAGCCAGTTTGCATTTATCGATGGCCTGCAGGAAGCCGCCCGGTTCAGCGTGACGATACCTGCAGCTCCTGGCCGCAAGGAGCGGACGGCCGAGCTTGCCTTACGCTTCTCGCCTGTGACGCTATGCAGGCCGCATCCAAGCCCCGCACCTGATCTGCCCGAGACGGTCCGACTGACCATCGTGGATGTTCGAGAGGTATCATCCACCCATGACGGCGAGCCGATCCATTGGCGGTTGCTTACCACTCACGCTGTGAGGAGTTCAAAGCAAGCACGTCGGATTGTCGATCTCTATCGTAAGCGATGGACCATTGAGGAGTTCTTTCGCACGCTCAAATCGGCGGGCTTTGATATCGAGGCGGCCGACATTGGTGAGCCCGAAGTCATGATCAAGTTTGTCGCCGCAGCCGCTGTGGCCGCGGTCACCATCATGCAACTGGTGCGCGCCCGTGACGGAACCACCGAGGAAAAACTGATCGAGGCCTTCGACCCTGACGATCGGCCCGTGCTCGAAGCTCTCTCTGCCGAACTGGAGGGAGCTACCGAAAAGCAAAAGAACCCACACCGAAAAGGTACGCTTGCCTTCGCGGCATGGGTCATCGCTCGGCTCGGAGGATGGACCGCCTACTACGGAAAGCCCGGCCCAATGGTCATGCGGTTGGGCCTCGAAGCTTTCCGCCGTATCAAATACGGCACCACTCTGAGACTCAAAAATGTGTGAATCGAATAGCGGCACACCGGGGAGAGCACGGAGCAGCCGTTAAAACCATTGCGCAGGGAATGCCGGTGGCGGGCTCAAACTGTCGTCGCAACACCAGGTTTTTTCACTCGTGCCAGCAACTCGTCAAGCGCCTCCGCTGGGGTTTTCCATCCCAGTGTCTTTCTCGGTCTGGCATTGAGAGCTGCTGCCACTGCGGATATCTCATCAGCGTCGTAGATGCTCAGATCTGTGCCCTTCGGGAAGTATTGTCGGAGCAGCCCGTTGGTGTTCTCGTTCGTGCCGCGCTGCCAGGGGCTTCTTGGATCGCAGAAGTAGACCTGGAGTCCCGCATCGATCTTGAGACGACTGTGCTGAGCCATTTCGGTCCCCTGATCCCAGGTTAGCGAACGACGCAATTCTTCGGGCAAGGTGATGATGGTGCGTGTGATCGCATCGCGCACAGCTTCAGCTCCGTGTCCCGAGAGCGCAGGCCCGTTCTTGGCACATGGACCTTCGCTGGGCCCCTTCAACCGGGGAAGATGCAGGAGCATCGTGAAGCGCGTGGTGCGTTCGACCAGCGTGCCGATTGCCGAGCTGCCGGAACCGACAATCAGATCTCCTTCCCAATGTCCCGGTACTGCTCGATCTGCGACTTCAGCCGGACGCTCGCTGATCATGATCTCTGGCGATACAAAGCCTTTGCTTCGCTTGCTCGCGCGCGCCCTGGGCATTCGTAACGCACGTCCTGTTCGCAAGCAGGCCGTCAGCTCGCGACCCAGCGCTCCACGGCCCTGAACAAAGAGCGCTTGATAAATGGCTTCGTGGCTGATGCGCATCGTCTCGTCATCCGGGAAGTCGATCGGCAAGCGCCGGGCAATCTGCTCGGGGCTCCAGGCTTTCGTCCATCGCCGATCCTTGCACAGGCCCGGCCGACGGTCTTTCCGCCTGATGGCGCGACCACGAGCGCGAGAGCCGCTGGGCGGCGCGACGACACCGGCAAGTCGTTCCTCCACATAAGTGCGCAAGGCGGGGTTGAGCGCAAGCTTGGTCGGCTTGGGGCGGCGGGCCGATCGATCTGCGTGCCACTGAGCCGTCGTCGCCCGATAAGCCATTCCGCCGCCGTGGGTGGCTGCATTGCGATCGAGCTCACGGGAGATTGTCGAGCCAACCCGCCCGAGGCGACGCCCAATCTCCCGTATGGAATGACCCTGCGCATTGAGAAGCGCGATCTCTTCGCGCTCCGCCAACGAGAGGTACCGCCCAGAGAGCGGTTTTGCCGAAGATCTGAACATCGCTGGTGGAATGCCGCCTGCCTTTCGGAACAATCTGGGTCCGACAGCCTCCGACACTCCAGCCTTGAGCGCAGCATCTTCGCTGTTCAACCCCGCGGCAATCCCCCGCCAAAACAGTTCCTGTTCAGCACGCCCCGCAACAGGCGGTCGTCCCAGCGATCCCAGCCGTGCCCGTGCTGATCGCTTCTTTCGAATGCTCATCGCAACCTCCCTATCTGGAGTGTTGCGACGACCGATTGAATCCACCGGTTGTACCGGCTGGACCTGTGGTGACTGCCGCCTGCTTTTTTTGTTGCAGGCGGGCCATGGGTGCGGCCTGCATCCGGCATTCCCTGCGCCCTCTCCTCACTCGAGGGCCAAAGTTCCGGTGTAACTCGGGCGCGATCCGCGCCGCGAGAACGCTCGTCTTTGTCCTCCGCTGTTTGAAATGTCGATCAGTCCAGCGCTCGCGCCATCGGGACACCCGCCCCGGATGGCGATCTGGCCGCTCCCCAGGAACAAAACTGTCTTCAGCGCAATTACAACTCAAAGCCGGGAGCTGCCACGTCCAGCTTGGGAAGCTTCGAGGAGGATTTACATGCCCGAAATCGGATTGAGCGCGACGGAGGAGGCCCACGTCCAGCAAGCCGCCGACGAAGCATTCCGCGTTCTGACCGGCGAGGAAGGTGAACTTCCGCCGCGCCGGGATCGATTCCTGGAGACGGTGCGTCAAGCCACGCTTCAGGCGCCCTTGCACTCGCTGGCGGTCGCTTTTCTGCTGGGCGCGCTGATCATGCGGCGTCGGTAGGGCATCCCACCTGAAGGCATCGTGGCGTTTTTTTGAAGAAGGTCACCGGTAAAGCGACGCAAACATGTCCTCCGATTAGGAACCATTGCGCTCCCTGCCTCTTATTGCGGCGGGACAAACGAAGTTTCACCGAGACAGGGATTGAACATGGCCAAGAAGCCGATGCTGCTGAGCGACCTCTTTCACGAGACGCTCAAGGATATCTATTTTGCCGAGAACAAGATCCTCAAGACGCTTCCAAAGATGGCGAAGGCTGCGCAGTCGAAAGAATTGCAGAAGGCCTTCACGAAGCACCTCCGGGAAACCGAAGGCCAGGTGAAGCGCCTCAATCAGGTCTTCAAGATCATCGGCAAGCCAGCGCGCGGGAAAACCTGTGCGGCGATCAACGGCATCACCGAAGAAGGTGCCGAGATCATGAAGGACTTCAAGCGAATGCCGGCGCTCGATGCGGGCCTGCTCGCCGCCGCTCAGGCGGTCGAACATTACGAGATATCGCGCTACGGCACGCTGCGCACCTGGGCGGAAGAGCTCGGATTGCCTGAAGCAGCCAGGCTGCTCCAGGCGACCCTCGACGAAGAGGAGGCGACCAACTCAGCGCTGACCCAGCTTGCCAAATCTCTCGTCAACATCGAGGCCGAAGAGCAATTGGCGGCCTGAGACAGGTGGGACGACACCGCAGCGGCGGAAATCATCGGCGCCGGCGACCCCGCCGGCGGTCACTTGATGGCAAATATATTGGTCACCATGCCGCTGGTGGTGCGCTTGCCCACCCCTACGGCGATCAGTCGATTGAGCCGGCCGTATTTTTCCGAACCGGTTTCGAACCTCGGCGAGGTTCGAAAATAATATTCGGACGGATCCACGTCGTCTCCGGCACGAATCCGCTCGCTCACGCTCGGAGATACATCGAAAACGCCGAGACAATGCATGTAGATCAGCTCTTTGTCGTCGGTTTGCAGCGTGAACCTGATATCGAGCTCCACGACGCCGTCCCGCCGCAGCAACACCCAGTCTCCGCCGCCCGGCAGCAATTCTCCCTGCAGGCCGGGGCCGGCGAAGATGCCGCGCTCGCAGCGCAAAATGCAACGCGTGCCCAACGGAGCGCCCGAAAGGACATACGGATCATCCAGATCCGCGCCGATCTGCATGAGAAATTCGTAATCGAGTGCGGCTGGCATCACCGGCATCAGAAGCGGGTGACCTGCGCCGCTATGCAAAGCCAGCAATGTTCGCGGCGCGACCAGATATCCGTGTAGCGGCCTTTCAGCGAACCGGTGGCTGTCTTGTAGGACGTTGCGGCATGAATGATGGCGAGATCGCCCATGATCCGGATGAGCACATCCTGCGCCCTGACGTCGGATACACCCGGACCGCGGGCAATCTGATCGAGAAAGGCTTGCCGATCGACCAGCGAACCGTCCGGGTTGCTGTTCATGAAGTCCGGCGCCAGATGAGCGTCGAACCAGCGCACGTCGCTCTCTTCGACAGACCTGAGATATTCGAGATTGAGATGCGTCAGAATATCGAGGTCGCTGCGCTTGGCAGCTACCTTATGCAATGTGGTGCACTGCATGAAATCCTCCGTTGACTGGAGGCAGCCTAGGGATGCCGGTTTTTGCGCGCTATCATGATCTTGCGAACTTTGGGGGCCTGCGTCGAGGCGAACCAGCAGATGCCTTCGGCGGCAGCGATGCCGGGAGCCATTCGAAATCTTCAAACGGGAGGAACACAAACCTGTGTGGCCGGTTTGCTTGCTGGAGACAGAATCTTCGCCAAGGAGCGGGACAGTCGCCGATCAGCGTCCGGGTGGCGTAACGCCCGCCCGGGCTTGATCACCTTCCAGACATTTCGACGTTCAGGAGACGACCATGCAACGACGCCAATTCACCGGCGCGCGCAACAAGCTTGACCTCAATGACCGTGTACAGGTTCGAATCGTGCGAAAGCGCCTGAAGATTTCCAACGACCAGCTTTCCAGCCTGGTTCGGACCGCCGGCAACTCGATCGCGGCCGTCAACAAGGAAGCCATCTCGCGGCGGCGTCTCTCGCTGCCGGAGGCGCGGATTCCGCCCGCGGACGTCATCGCCCCGGTCAAGGAAGGTGTTCCCGAGCCGCTGTCGTAGCTCTCCCGGGGCCATGGTGAACGGCGCGCGGTGCTTTTGAAGAAGGCGGACATCTGCTATATTCGCGGGACATTTGGTCGAAGCACGGATGTCCATGTACGCAATCAGATCAAGTCTCGTATTTGTCGTGGCGGCGCTGTGCCTGGGCGGGCAGGCGGCCCACGCCCAATCCTCGCCTGTGCCATATTGGACCCCGGGCTGGCTCGGCTTTGGCGGCAATCTGAATGCCGGCCAGGGCTCGAACGCGGACGGCAATTTGGCGGGCTTCGATGGCGTTGGCGCCGGAGGCTTTTCCACGACACGCACCCATTTTCCGAACGGCTTTTTTGTCGGCAATGAACGCGGCGGCATGGGCGGCTTGGGCTTTGGCGGTATGGGCTTGAGCGGCATCAACCAGGCTGGCGCGTTCGGCTCGCTCCAAACCGAAGGCGTGCAGTTCGGCTACAACTTCAGGAACTCTCCCGTCTCCGTCTATGCCGGTTTCGACACGTTGAAATACAATCCCGGAATCGGCAGCGCTTTTTCGCCCTTCGACGCCTCGTCCAGCACGGTGCCCGGCTACAGCGCGCATGCGGGCATCGAATACAAGCCGACGTCGAATCTCAGCCTGTCGCTAGGCTTCGGCTACACCGAGCAGTCGGGCCGCCTCGACACCGACACCAAATCGCCCTCGCTGTCGAATGCTTCGCAGTTTGACCTCGTCGGCGGCCGGCGCTGAGGAGGCCTCGCCGTTCAGGCGGCGACCGCCGGATTTTTCGTTTCAGAGATCAGTGGCGACCAGGTCGTAAGAACCCCGGCTTCCGCGAACATAAACCTGCAAATAAGCCGCACGGAGCCTCGCTATTCGACAAAGGGTAACCATATCCTGGATACCACCGCTCGCCCCAGTCCATTATCGGTGACTGAGAGCTCGCACTCCCGCTGCGAGCCAAAAGCGGTCAATATGGCAAATATCGAGAAATTCAGCATTCGCGGGTGACCGCGAGCGTGATCCGGTCAAAGGAAGTGATTTCAAGGACCGTGAAGGAGCAACGATGAAAAAACCCGTTCTCTCAATTGACGAGCCACCGCCGAAGAAGGCAATACGAGCCGACCGGCCTCCAACCGAAGGGTTCGCGACGATCGTCGACGGCCGCTTCAAGACAGAGTTCGACACTATGGAGGCTGCTGAAACGTCGGGTCGGGAGCTGAAGTCGGCTTATCCGAGGCTCCAGGTCGAAATCTATGACGCCGCCAACAAGATCCGTACTTTGTTGAGCTAGCCGGCTTGACTGTCGCTTCCCGAGCGAAAGGCCGGCCACGAGGGCCGGGCCGATCAGTAATATATTCCAAGTCTCGTATTCCAAGTCTCGTATTCAAAGTCTCGTATTCCAAGTCTCGCAATGCGCGGATTAAATGGGGAATAGACGTCGCGGTCTGTCCAAAAAGGAACACATCGAACCGACTGTTGGGCGCCGCTCGGGCTCAACCACGAAGGACGGAAATCCTCACAAAGGCTGTGTAGCTGGAAGGCGTCGGGGGCACCTGACAACCGGATTTGACCCGTCAGGCCATGCTGCGTGAGCAATTTATGCAGACGCCGGATGGTCGCCGCCTGTTCTTTGGCCATTGCGAAGCCGCAGCAAGACGCGGTAATCGTGGTGCCTGGCGGCTTGGGAGCAGGACGAAACCGTGGTGGAGAGCTTGGACAGCCAGGTCGATGCCGACGCCCGCGTCAGCGACGGGCTCTACAGCATCGCGATCGAGATGAGCGGCGCCAAGCGCGGCCGCGCGACCGGCATCGTGGTCCTCGAGTGCGGCCGCATCATGGGCGGCGACAGCTTCTTCTATTATACGGGCTCGTACTCATTCGGCCGCAACAAGTGGCGCGGCGAGATGATCGTCCACCAGCACACCGAGGCGCCCGGGTTGAATCTCGTGTTCGGCGGCCGCGAGGTGGCGTGCGGCTTCACCGGCACCTATTCGGCAGGCCTCGCCGACATCGACGGCACCGCGCTGGTCGGCCAGACCAGCGTCCCCTTCCGCGCACATCTGACGTTGCAGGTGCCGATCGAGCGCTAATGAGGATAAAGCCGCTGGTGACGCATTAGAATTAAGGCGCGTCCAGCGCGTGCACCCAGGGCTCCGGATAAAGCTCATAGGCGTTGCCGCGCCGCGCCAATCGCGCGAAGGACGGGAAGTGCAAGTGCATGCCGGCAACCAGGACGCCGTCGGCAGAGACGCGATCGAACATGCGTTTTCGCGCGGCCGCAGCCGCTGCGAGATCGGTGTCGAAAGCCATGCCGGCCTCGGGGATCGCGGTCTGCACTTCCGGCACATGCACCGTGTCGCCCCAGATCATCAACTGGTCGTTGGCGGATGCGATGAGATAGGCGCTGTGGCCCGGCGTATGCCCGACACTCGGGACGGCCGTGACGCCCGGAAACACCTCGCCTTGCGTGAACAGCCGCGTTCGGCCCTTGTAAGGCTCGACCTGCTCGCGGCCGGCCTGGAAATAGAGCTTTTTGGCCCGCTCGTCCGCCTTCGCCATCGCGCCATCGTCGAACCAGTGTTTTGGCTCGTTCTCGTGCATGACGAGCTCGGCGTTCGGAAACAGCCGCTCGCCGTTCGACATGTCGGTGAGGCCGGCGGAGTGATCCGGATGCATGTGCGTCAGCAAAACCGTGTCGATCGACTTCGGATCGATACCGGCGGCGGCAAGGTTGCGTTGAACGAAGCCTGCGGTCGGCAAGAGATAATTACCCGAGCCGGTATCGACGATCGCAATGCGGCCCTTGGAATGGATCAGGAAGGCATTGACATTGGTCCGCCGCGCCGGCCGGAATGCCTCCTTGAGGAGCCGGTGCGCCGTTTCGAGATCGACATTGCGCATCACATCGAGGCTGCCGTCGAGATAGCCGTCGCTGATCGCGGTGACGACGATGTCTCCGATTTTGCGATGATAGACGCCGGGAATCTGCTGGGCGGGTTGCGAAGTCATGTGGGAGAACCTTTGCTGGGACTGAAGCGGGTCACGCGTCGACCTCGCGCAGGAAGGCGTCGATGCGGTCGAAGAGAAGGTCGGGCGTCTGCACGGCCATGTAATGGCCTGTGCGGACTTCATCGAAGCGCGCGCCGGGAATTGCGTCGGCCACCACTTTCGAAAGCTGTGGCGGGCGCGTGCGATCGAAACTGCCGCCGATCACGAGCACCGGACAGCTGAGCCGGGCCAACTCGTCCTGCATCTCGGTCGCCGCCAGCATGCGATAGATGGTTGCGTAACTCGACGGATCGTTGCCGAGCCATCGCGCCCGGTATCGCTCGAACCGCTTTATGTCGCCGCGGAGTTCATCGGGATAGCCGTTTCGCATCGATTCTTCGACGGCAAACGCCATGCCCTCGGCCTCGATCCTCGCGACGCGCGCGAGCACCGCGGCGCGGCGGTCCGGCGCGATGCCGGTCGCGGGGCTGCCGGCCATGACGGCGCTGGTGCGCAGGGGATAGCGGGCCGCAAAGTGAAGAGCGATCGCGCCGCCGACGGCAACACCCGCCAGCGCGGCTCGTCCTGCGATGCCGTTGCGATCGAGGAGGCCCGCAATATCGTCGGCCATCGTATCGATGGCAAGATCGCCCCGCACCTTCTGCGACAGGCCGGCGCCGCGGCAATCGTAACGCAAGACCCGGCGCGATTCCCCGAACAGCCGTGCGACGTCCTCCCAGCTTTCGAGCGAGCCGCCCATTTCGTGCACCAGCACGAGCGTGCGTTCACCCTTGCCGCTCAGCGCGTAGCGCAGCCCGGCGCCGTTGATTTCAGCGAATTCCATGCCGCGCTTCCCCTAGCTTCGCGTCTCAATCTGCTTCGCCAGCTTCCCCTTCTCGATCGCGTCGATCTGCAGCGCTATCCAGGGCGCCCGCATGGCCGCGGCTCAGCGCCGCAGCGAAGGCCTCGATCCAGGCGTCGGTCTCTCGCGCTGTTTCCTCTGCCGCCGGGCTCAGTCTGTCGAGCATTGTGATGCTTTCTTCTGGAAACGTTGACCTATCTGACAACAGCCTTCGTTTGCGCACAACGGGGGCGCCGCAGCCCGCCACGGCATTTTTGCCACAGGCGGCGCTATTGCAATTGCCAAAACATTGACGCCTCGGCGGCAAATTTCTGACACACGGTCACGGAGAAAGGGGCGACCCGACATGACGCAATAAGCGACGTCAATCCGGTTCCGGCTGGGTCGTCGCACGTGATTGAAATGGAATCCTCGTGTCGCACAAAATCGTTGCTTCGATCCTTCTCGCCTGCGCGCTTCTCGCTTCTCCTGCTTTGGCCCAGAGCAGCGCCGCACCGCCTCCCGCCGCCACCAACGCGAATACGCTGACGCCGGAAGAGGCGAAGCGGGCGCTCGACACACTGCAGGATGACGCCAAGCGCGCGCAGATGATCGATACGCTGCGCGCTATCGCCAATGCCTCGCCGCAACAACCGGCGGCGCCACCGGCGCCCGCGCCGGAGAAGCAGTCGCCGATTCCGCTCACCGCAGACAGCCTCGGCGCGCAGCTCCTGCTGATGGTGTCCGAGCAGGTCGGCGAGATATCGCGCGAGATCGCCGATACCGCGCGCACGCTGACGCATTTCAAGGCGTTCTATTACTGGTTCCTGCGCACGGCCAACGATCCCGCGGCCTATCATCAGCTGTTCGACATCGCCTGGAAGCTGGCGCTGGTGTTCGCCTGCGCCTTTGCCGCGGAGTGGGTGGCCTTCCGCCTGATCCGGCGGCCGGTGGCGATGCTGGAAGCGCGCGTGCCCCGGGCGGCGCGGGCGCCCGCGCAGACGCTCGCGATCGTCGATCCGCCGTCTTCCATATCCGACGTGATCGCCGAGCCGGCGCGTCACCAGCGGCGGCTTTCCCTCGCGCGCGCCTGGCAATCGGTGGTGCGGTTGCCCTTCGTGCTCGGCCGCCTCCTGCTCGAACTCCTGCCGGTGCTCGTGTTTGTCGGCGTCGCCACCGCCTTGCTCGGCACCGAGATCGGCGATTTCGTCACGACGCGGCTTGTCATCCTCGCGGTCGTCAACGCCTATGCGCTGTCGCGCGGGCTGATCTGGGTCGTCCGCGCGCTCTTAGGTCCCTTCGGGCTGTTTCGGGTGCGCCCGGAAACGGCGGCCTATATCGAGATCTGGGCGCGGCGCATCGTCGCCGTCGGCGTCTCCGGTTTCGCCTTTGCCAACGTGGCGCTGCTGCTTGGCCTGCATCGCGCCGGCTACTGGGCGCTGCTGCGGCTCGTGATGCTGGTCGTGCATCTCTTCATCATCGTCATCATCCTGCAGTGCCGCCGCCAGGTCGCCGACTTCATCCGCGCCCCGGCGGGCCGCACAGGCGCCGCCGCCATGGCGCGCAACCGCGTCGCCGGCCTCTGGCATTATCTCGCGATCGCCGTCGATCTTGCGATGTGGGCGGTGTGGGCTCTCAACATCCGCAATGGCTATTCGCTGTTGCTCCAATATTTCGTCGGCACCATCGTGGTGATCCTGATCGCGCGGCTTGCCATCGTCGTGGCGCTGAGCCTGATCGACCGCGGCTTCAGCATCCGCCCGGAAATCCTGCAGCGTTTCCCAGGGCTGGAGGCCCGCGCCAACCGCTATCTGCCGCTGCTGCGCAGGATCGTCTCAGGAATCATCGCCTTCATCGGCTTTGTCGCCGTGCTGGAAGTCTGGGGCGTCGACGCCATCGTCTGGTTCTATGGCGGCCAGATCGGCAGCCGGCTGCTGTCGGCGGTGGTGACCATCGGCATTGCCGCGGTTGCCGCGGCGGCGATCTGGGAAGCGAGCAATGCGCTCCTGGATCGCCAGCTCAATGTGCTGACGCGCGAGGGGCATTACGCGCGCGCGGCTCGGCTGCGCACCTTCCAGCCGATGCTGCGCACGGCGCTGCTCTGCGTGATCGTCACGGTGGTCGGCCTGACGGCGCTGAGCGAGATCGGCGTCAATGTCGCGCCATTGCTCGCGGGCGCCGGTATCGTCGGCATCGCCATCGGCTTCGGTTCGCAGAAGCTGGTGCAGGACCTCATCACCGGGCTGTTCCTGCTGCTCGAGAACACCGTGCAGGTCGGCGACAATGTCAGCGTCTCCGGCCTGACCGGCACGGTCGAGAACGTCTCGATCCGCACCATTCGCCTGCGCGCCGGCGACGGCTCGGTGCATATCGTGCCCTTCAGCGCGGTGACGACGATCACCAACTCGAGCCGCGGCGCGGGCAATGCCGCCGTCAGCGTCAACGTTGCGTACAGGGAAGATACCGACCGTGCCGGTCAGATCTTGAAAGACATCGTCGCCGAAATGCGCGGCGTGGAGGAGTACCACCGCTTGATCCGCGGCGATCTCGAACTCTGGGGCGTCGACAAGGTCGACGGCTCGATGGCCTCGATCGTCGGCCAGATCCGCTGCACCGATGGCGGCCGCTGGCCGGTGCAGCGCGAATTCAACCGCCGCATGAAGCGGCGCTTCCAGGAATGCGGCATCGAGATCGTGCCCGCGAGCCAGATCGTGCTGATGCAGATCCCGGCGCCCGCGGAGCCGTCCGCGAATGCGACGCCGCGGCGGGCGGCAGGTTAGGGCATGATCCGGAAAAGTGTGAAGCGGTTTTCCGAAGAGATCATGCCCCAGCAAGGAGAATCGCGCTCGCGTTATTTCCTGCGCAGCGCGTCGAGCAGCGCCTGGAACGCGCGGGCGTAATCGGCGCCCGCCTTGTTGAGGTCGCGGCCCGAACAGGCGACCGCGGCTTCGGTCACCGCGCCGAGCAGGAGCCGCGATAGCGGCTCGATCGGCTGGCGCGCGATCAGGCCGTCATCCATCGCCCGCGTGAGGGCGACGGTGAAGCGGCCGCCGAAATGGCGGTTGTCGATCTCGCGCCAGCGCTCCCAGCCCAGCACCGCCGGGCCGTCATGCAGGACGATCTGGCCGGTCGTGTCTTTCGCGCATGCGGCGAAATAGGCCTGCGTTCCCTTGGCCATCGCGGCCAGCGCATCCTTTTCCGAACGCGCGATACGATCGACCTCGGCCAACAGCTCCTGCGAGACCTGGTCGAACACGGCCTCGAACAGCGCCTCCTTGGTTGCGAAGTGATGATAGACCGCGCCCTTGGCGACGCGCGCGGCAGCAGCAACGTCGTCGATCGTGGTCGCGGCAAAACCGCGCTCGCCGAACAGGCGACTGGCCGCCTTGAGGATCGCGGCCTGCGTCGCCCGCCGCCGCTCGGTCTGTGTCGCCATCGCGGCATTCTAGCCGGGAACATGATCCGCGCAATTGACTTTCCGACCTTTGGTCGGTAAATACCGACTTATAGTCGGTAATATGGAGTGCTCCAATGCCATCGCTTGCAACGCTGCGTGCTTTCGCCGACACGGTCGAGGCCAACGACCATGTCGGGGCGATCCGGAAATTCTACGCGGCCGACGCCTCGACCCGCGAAAACGACAATCCTCCGGTCACCGGCCGCGACGTGCTGGCCGAGCGCGAACGCAAGGTGCTGGAACGGGTTGCCGGCGTGAAGACGACGCGGCTCGGGCCGTTATTGCTGGAGGGCGACCACTCGGCGATCCGCTGGCGCTTCGAGTTCACGGCCAAGGACGGCTCGACGCGCGTGATGGAGGAGGTGGCCTGGCAGACCTGGCGCGGCGAAGAGCTGATCGAGGAGCACTTCTTCTACGATCCGGCCATGATGAAGACCTCGCGTCCGGCTGTAGCGACGGGGTAGGCGACGGAGCAAGTCAGCCGCCCTCTGGTCACTCCAGCTTCGCGGTGCGGCGCTGGAAAAACGGCGGGAAAACTGCCGCCTGCGGGCCCTTCTTTTTCCCATCCGCCTGGGCCACCTTGCCGCGCTTGGTCTTTTCGATCCGCTTGGCATGAGCGATGTCGGCGAACGCGCGCTCGAACTGCTGCAGGCGGTAGAGCACGATGCCACGATCGACATAGGCGGCCGAGAATTTCGGATCGATCTGGATGGCGCGGTCGAACTCGGCGATCGCGCCGTAAAGGTCACCGCTGCGATACGCAAAGACGCCGCGCTCGCGAAAGACCTTGGCATCGCTCGGTGCGATCTCGAGCGGCGGACCGACCGGCGCCAGCGGCAGGGTCTCGGGCTCCGGCCGCGGCGTGGTTGAGACGGGCAAGATGGCTTCGGAAGAAACGCTCGCGGTGGTGTCGGTCTTTTCAGCACTCTCGGCGGGCGGCGGCTCGACTGACGCGATCTGAACCCTTGCTTCCGCCGGCGCAGCCTGCGTCTTTGCATCCGCTAGCGCCTTCGCCTCGGGCGTTGCGGTGTCGGTCTTCACTTCAGCGGTTTTGGTCCTGGCTTCAGGCGCTGCGGCCTGTTGAACCCTGGCTTGCGCCGGCGCCGGCGTCAGACCGGCGAAATCGGCGGGGCTCGCGGTCACCGCATCTGCGAAATGTTTCAGCCTGTCGGAGACCGCGGCAAGGTCCTGGTAGACCAGATAGCCGCCAAAGCTCGCGCCGGCGGCAATTACGAGGGCGATGACGCTTGTGGCGGCCTTGTGCATGGTCTTGGCGGTGGCCCGCTGCTTCTGCTCCTTGTGGGCGAGGGCGAGCAGGTGGTCGTAGACCGCGCGCTGCTCCTCGTCGCTAAGGATCTCGTTGGCGCGCACGATTTCCCTGAACTTCTCGGCGGCGTTCGGATCGCCAGGATTGAGATCGGGATGAACGCCCTTCACGGCCGAACGGAATGCGGCCCTGAGCTCTTCAGCATCGTCACGCGGCAGCGCGCCGAGCAGATCGTACAGCGTCTCCATACTCGGACTCGCAGCTACTCTTACCCTTGCTCTCTCCCCAAACCTCCGCCGAGGTTCTGACGGGGAGAACTCCGCGCTGACACAGTGGATAATCGCGGCCTTAGGCGGCGAAAAAATGACTGAATTGTGTACGTCGGCGGTCACGACCCCGGCGGGAACCCCGGGATTATGGTTAATGGTGACATGCAAAAAAGGCAGGGACGGGTATTTGCCGCCTAGCATCCGCTGGCTGATTGCAAGAGGCGCAGCCGCTCGCGCACGACCTTTTCGGCGTGCTGGTAACACTGCCGCTCGTACTCGACCTTCAACCGCGCCCATTGATCGGGATCGAGCGTCTTCAGGGTTGGCCGTCCGAACTTGCAGTCCGGCGCGGATTGCGGTGCGAGAAGGGCCGGATCTGGCCTGCAGATAGGGGTTTCCTGCGTTTCCGCGCGGGCCTGCGCAGGCGCAGCCTGTGCCGTTTCCGGCGAGGCGCCCGGCGCGCAGGCGGCAAGCGAAGCAAGCAACGGCAGCGCGACCGCTAGGCGGCATGCGATCCGCGGGGCTATCGCAATCCTGTCCGGCATCGCCTGGTCGGGCCTCATCTTCACGGGCGCACCCGGCGGCAGGATGGAGCCGTGGCGCTTGGGCCGCCCAGGCGGCGCGATCATGGCCGACAAGGCTGAATCGAATTTTAAGAATTAAGGTTAACGCAAGCTTACCCGACCTTCGGCTTCAGGCTATAGAGCGCACGCAAATAGCCGGGATCGGGTCGAATGTTCATGCAAGCTTCACGCGCCGCTGGTCTCGCCATGATGCTGTGGGCGTCCGCCGCGCTTGCCGAGCCGCTCTACTCCTTCGATACGTCGCCCGGAAATTTGCCGAAATCGGTGGTGCCCTCACGTTACGCGATCGAGCTCGCGCCGGACCTGCAGAAACTGGCGATCGCGGGCAGCGAGACCATCGACATCGAGGTGCGCGAGCCCGTCTCGCGCGTGGTGCTGAACGCGGTCGATATCGCGATCGAGGTGGCCTCGATCGACGATGGCGGGCAGCGCGCCGAGGTCTCGTTCGATCCCGCCGCCGAGACCGCGACGCTTTCCTTTGCCAGCGCGCTCTCGCCTGGGCCGCACAAGCTCCACCTCATCTTTACGGCGAAGGTCAACGCGTTCGGCCGCGGGCTGTTCTATGTCGATTATCCGACGGATGGCGGCATCAAGCGGATGATCTCGAGCCAGCTCGAGCCCGCGGACGCGCGGCGCATCTTTCCCTGCTGGGACGAGCCCGCGTTCAAGGCGAGCTTTGCGCTTACGGTGACGGTGCCGCAGGATTTCCTCGCGGTCAGCAACATGCCGGTCGCGAAGCGAGGAGCCGGTCGGCAGCCGGCCAAAAGCGGGTCGCATTCGCGCCGACGCCGAAAATGTCGAGCTATCTGTTCGTGCTCTCCGCGGGCGAGCTCGAACGCATCACGGCCGATGCCGGCGGCGTCACCGTCGGCGTGGTCGCCACCAAAGGCAAGGCTGAGAAGGGGCGCTTTGCGCTGGAGAACGCGGTCAAGCTGCTTGCCTACTACAACGACTATTTCGGCGAGCAAATATCCGCTGCCCAAGCTCGACCTGATCGCGGTGCCCGGCGGCTTCGGCGGCGCGATGGAGAACTGGGGCGGCATCACCTTCTTCGAGAGCCGCCTGCTGTTCGATCCCGCGGCCAATGCGGACACCGCGCGGCGCGGCATCTTCAGCATCCTCGCGCATGAGATGGCGCATCAATGGTTCGGCGATCTCGTCACCATGGGCTGGTGGGACAATCTCTGGCTCAACGAGGGCTTTGCGAGCTGGATGCAGGAGAAGGCGGCGGAGCACTTCTATCCGCAGTGGAAGACCTGGCTCAACGGCTACGGCCAGAAGCAGTTCGCGCATGGCGCTCGACGCGCGGCGCACCTCGCATCCGATCCAGCAGCCGGTCGCCGACCACAGCGCGGCGATGACGGCGTTCGACCCGATCACCTACAACAAGGGCCAGGCGCTGATCCGCATGCTGGAAAACTATCTCGGCGAGGACGCCTTCCGCGACGGCATCCGCCGCTACATGGCCGCGCATGCCTACGGCAATGCGACCACCGCCGATCTCTGGCAGGCGCTGGAAGCGGCGACGGGCAAGCAGGTGACGCGGATCGCGGCCTCCTTCACCGAGCAGGAGGGCGTGCCGCTCGTGCTCGCCGAGACCGCCTGCGACGGCGACGCGCAGAAGCTGACGCTGCGGCAGGACCGCTTTGCGATCGTGCCGTCGAGCGTCAATGTCAAATTGCCGCCGCGGCACTGGCAGGTGCCGGTCGAACTGGGAACGCCCGGCGCCGCGCAGCCGTCGAACATCCTGCTGCTCGACGGCAGCGCCGAGGTGCCGGCCGGCGCCTGCGGCGACGCGGTGAAGGTCAATTTCGGCGATATCGGCTACTACCGTGTCGAATACGGCCCGAATGCCCGCGCCGCGCTGGTGAAGGCGTTTGCAAGGCTTTCGCCGCAAGACCGCCTCAACTTCCTCGCCGATAGCTGGACCTTGATGCAGGCCGGCCACGCCGAGCCGTCCTCCTGTCTCTCGCTGGTCGATGGCCTCGACATCGGCGACCGCCGCGCGGTCTGGGACCAGGTGATCAGCGCCTTTACCCAGCTCGACCGCCTGTCGCGCGACCGCGCCGAGCGGCCGGCGCTGCGAAGCCTACATGCGCGCAAAGCTGCGGCCGGTGTTCGACCGGCTCGGCTGGGACGGCAGCGGCTCCGGCGACGACGACGACACGCTTGCTGCGCGCGAGCCTGATCCGCACGCTCGGCGAGTTCGGCGATGCGGACATCCTGGCCGAAGCCAGGCGCCGCTTCACCGGCTTCCTGAAGGACCCGAAGTCGCTGTCGACCGGCGCTTGCTCGATGCCGTCACCCACGTCGTCGGCGTCTCCGCCGACCGCGAAGACTACGACGCGCTGCTCGCGCTGGCGCGCAAGAGCACGGTGACCAATGAGCGCGTGCGCTATTACTATGCGGCCGCAAGCGCCCGCGACCCGGCGCTGGCGGGCGAGACGCTGGCGCTTACGCTGACCAAGGAATTGCCGGGCACGATCGTCAACGGCCTGATCAGCGAGGTCGCGCAATCCGGCTGGCAGCCGCGAACTCGCCTGGGATTTCGTCCAGAAGAATCTCGACGCGCTCACCGCGCGGCAGGGACCGGATTTCCGCGACCAGTTCATTCCGAACTTCATGACCAATTTCCACGACGAGGCGCACGCCGCCGAGCTCGCGCAGTTCGCGCCGGCGCAGGCGACCACCGGCGGCCGCGTGATGACGGCGCGCGCGATGGAGGCGATCGCGATCTCGGCCGACGTGAAGGCACGCGTCCTGCCGGCGATCGATCGCTGGGTCGGCGAGCATCCGCCGCGGCCGTAGGCTGTTCCGCCGTTGCGGCCTCACGGGAGCCGCGCGGTCTCCGGCTGCGGCTTTTGGCCGAAAAATCCCGCTTGACTTTGACGTAGCGTCAAAGGGCCATAACGCGCTCCGACAAGCCAATCGCAAACGGAGAGCGGGATGTTTCGTATCGGCGAATTCGCCCAGATCGCGCAGGTCTCGGGCCGGCAGCTCAGGTTCTACGATCAGCTCGGCCTGCTGCAGCCGGCGCATATCGATCCGCAGACCGGCTACCGCTATTACAGCATCCGGCAATTGCCGCGGCTGAACTGCATCCTCGCGCTGAAAGAACTGGGCCTGTCGCTGGAGCAGATCGGCCCGCTCCTGAAGAACGGCATCTCGCCGCCGGAGTTGCGCGCCATGCTCACCATGAAGCGGGCGCAGCTCGAGCAGACGCTGCGCGAGGAGGAGAGCCGGCTGCGGCATATCGAATCCCGCATCGCGCAGATCGACCGCCAGGGCGGTATCGGCGACTACGACGTCGTCATCAAACAGATCGCTCCGACGCCGTACCTCGCCTGCCGCTGCACCTGCGAGAGCATGGAGGAAGCGGTGCAGACGGTCCGGGGCGTAGCGTTCGACGGCCTGCGACTGATCCGCACCGGCCTGCGCGACCGACTGATCGTCGTGGTGCGAAACGATTATGATGCCGACAAGCTCGATATCGAGGTCGGCTTCTCGCTGACGCGCCCCTCCAATGCGAGCGTGCGGGTCGCCGGCAATCTCGTCCTGACCTGCGGCGAGTTGCCCGCGGTCGAGACCATGGCGACCATTGTTCGCGCCGGCACCAATGCGGAAAGCCATTGCTCGTTCGGCATGATCGGCATGTGGATCGAGGCCAATGGCTATGAGATCGCGGGTCCCTGCCGCGAGGTGTTTCTGGAGCCGGTGACCGATCCGCGGGTTCTGGAGAACGCGCTGGTCGAAATCCAGTTTCCGGTCCGCGCCGCGGCCTAAGTCCCTTTCATCCCAGCGACCGAACTTGCACCTGAACGCATCCGCGTCCGGGCGACGCCATCCGTTTGCGCCAATTCCGGCCGGCGGCACCATGAGGAGAACATCATGATCACGATCTACGGCGTTCCGATTTCAGTCCATGTGCGCAAGCCGATCGTCACGGCGATCGCAAAGAACATCGCGCACAAGGTCGAGCCGGTGATCCCCTTCGATCCGCCGGCGAACTGGGCCTCGCTCAGTCCAACCGGACTGATCCCGGCGATGCAGGATGGCGATTTCTCGGTCGCCGAATCCTCCGCGATCTGCGCGTACCTCGATCGCAAGGAGCCGAGGCCGTCGATCCTGCCGGCGGAAGACAAGGATTACTCCCGCGCGATGTTCTGGGATGGCTACGCCGGCTGGATGTTCCGCAGCCTGGTGCAGGGGCTGTTCTTCCAGAAGGTCATCAATCCCGTGATCTTCAAGGGGACGACAGATCAGCGCATTGTCGACACGCTGCTTGCCGAACAGCGGCCGAAGATCTTCGGTTATCTGGAATCGCAGATGAACGGGAAATATCTGGTCGGCGGCGCGCTCAGCCTTGCCGATATCGCCATCGTCTCGAATCTGGTCAACTACCATTATCTCGGCTTCGGCATCGATCGCGCCGACTATCCGAAGCTCGCCAAATATTCGGAAGGCATTCTAGGGCTCGATCCCTTCCGCAAGGCGCTCGCCGCAGAAGCGCCGAATGTCGAGCAGTTGGGGCTCGATCGCAAATTCCTGTCGTGAGCGCAAAATCCGCAGAAGCGAGGGCCCTGCGGCCCTCGTTTTCCCGGTTTCTGGCTTCGTTTGGCCACTGTGACAGCGCGCACACACCTCTGGCGCGGACACGCGTAGCTTCCCCTCATTGATCCCGGATCCGTTGCCCCAACCCCTGACCGGGACCTAACGAAAGGATACGTCGTGAAGAAGACTATTTTGACTATTGCGACCGTTGCCGCGCTGGCTGCGACGGCAGTTGCGCCTGCCGAAGCCCATGGCCTGCGCTTCGGTCATCGTCACGGTTTAGGTGGTGGCCTCGGTGCCCTCGGCGCAGTTGCCGCCGTCGGGCTTGCCGCAGGCGCCATTGCCGCGGCCACCGATGACTACGGATACGGCGGCTACGGCTATGGCCCGTCTTACGGCTATGGCGGCCCGATCTTTTTCCACCACCACCGCCGCTTCTGGTAATCGCGTCCAGCGGTCAAGCGATGGCCCGCAGCTCTGCTGCGGGCCATCTGCTTTTGTCGCATCGGTGGGTCGCCTGCCACGGCTTGCGAAGGTCCATGCCGGACCGCTATATCAGCCCAGTCATGTCCGATCTCCACGGCGTTTTTCCCTATCTCGTCTCCCCCATCGATGCCGCCGGCCGCATCCGCGAAAGCGTGCTGGCGCGGCTCTGCGACGATCTCGTCAAGTCGGGCGTGCACGGGCTGACGCCGCTCGGCTCGACCGGCGAGTTCGCCTATCTCGATAGCGAGCAGCGCACTTGTGTGGTGCGCATCACGATCGAGGCCGCGCAAAAGCGCGTGCCCGTCATCGCAGGCGTCGTCTCGACTTCGACGGCGGATGCCGTCGCGCAGGCACGTGCCTACCAGAAGCTCGGCGCCGACGGCGTCCTCGCCATCCTCGAAGCCTATTTCCCGCTGTCGGAGGCGCAGGTCGAAGCCTACTTCCGCGCCATCGCAGATGCCGTCGACATTCCCGTCGTGATCTATACCAATCCGCAATTCCAGCGCTCCGACCTCACGCTGGACGTGATCGAGCGGCTCGCCGCGCATCCGCGCATCGGCTACATCAAGGACGCGTCCACCAATACCGGCCGGCTGCTGTCGATCATGAATCGCTGCGGCGATAACATCAAGGTGTTCTCGGCTTCCGCCCATATTCCCGCCGCCGTGATGCTGATCGGCGGGGTAGGCTGGATGGCCGGCCCCGCCTGCATCATCCCCCGGCAGAGCGTCGAGCTCTACAACCTCTGCCGTCGCCAGCGCTGGGAAGAGGCGATGGTGCTGCAACGAAAACTCTGGCGCATCAACGAGGCCTTTGCCCGCTTCAACCTCGCCGCCTGCATCAAGGCGGGGCTCGCGATCCAGGGCTATGACGTCGGCGATCCCGTGCCGCCGCAGGCCGCGCTCACCGCCGAGCAGCGCAAGGCGGTCGAGGCGGCGCTGAGGGACGTTGCCTGACTTGTCCAGGACGCAAAGGCCGCGAAGTAGGCGGTGCCGTCAAGTCTAAGCTAGCGAAAACGCGACGGTTGCCCGCAGGCCGCCTTCCGCCGACGTCCCAAGCGCGATGCGGGCGCCATGGGCGTCCGCGATCTGCTTGACGATGGCAAGCCCGAGCCCGCTGCCGCCGGTCGAGCGGCTGCGGGACGGGTCAAGGCGGAAGAAGGGATCGAACACGGGCTCGCGCGCGTGTTCGGGAATGCCGGGGCCATCGTCGTCGATCAAGACTTTGGCCTCGCCCTCCCGCTCCAGGCGCACGACGCAATGCGAGGCGAAGTTCAGCGCATTGTCGATCAGATTGCCGAACAGCCGGCGCAGCGCCATCGGGTCGGCGCTGATCCAGAGCGGCGCATCGCCAAGCTCGGCGCGGAGGTTGGCACCGGTGACAAGCCGGTCCTCGACGATGCCTGACAGCAGCGCCCGCAGGTCGATATATTCGCGCTGTGCGCTGGCAAATCCGCCTCGGGCGACCGCGAGGGCGTCCTCCAATAGCCGGGTCATCTCGTCGAGATCGCGCGCGGCCTTGTCACGCTGGGCAGCGTCGGGCAGTTGCTCGATGCGCAGCCGGAGCCTCGTGATGTAGGTCTTCAGATCATGCGAGATCGCGCCGAGCAGCAGCATGCGTCCGCGCACCAATTCGGAGATGCGCGAGCGCATGTCGTTGACGGAGACGATCAGTGATCTGATCTCCGGCGCACCCGCGGGCTCCATGAGCGGCCCGGGCGCGTCTCCGGTGAACTTGCCAAGCGCGTCGCTGAGCGCCCGCAGCGGACGAGCCTCGCGGGCGATGGCGATGACGGCCGCCATGCCGATCAGCGAGCCGAGCACGCCGATGCCGAAGCCGGGCGGCCAACCGAATAGCCGCCGGCCGATCGGGCCGAGCGCCTCGAACACCAGATAGTCACCGCTGCGCAGGGAGACCGCGAAACGCATCGAGCGCTGCATGTTTCGCCAATAGTCGCCGAGGTGCCAGTCGCGCCAGCGCGGAAAGCCGCTGCGATTGCCGATCGCGATCACCTCGCGCGGCTGTAGCGCCGTCAGATAGAGCCCGAGGAAGCGCTCGACCAACGGCATGCGCCGCGTGTCGGGCGAATCCCGCGGCCGCTCATGGGCGAGGGTGACGCGGAGATTTTCCGAGCTGACGGCTCTCAGGACAGCGGGCCGCTGCGATGGACCGACGGTCTCGACCAGCTCGACGATGCCCGCGACCTGTTCGGGCAGCGGGAAGAGCTCGCTGATGATCTCGTCGCGCGATTCGCTGACGAACACCCAGCCCACACCGACCGACCAGAGCGCGATCAGCGCAAACAGCACGATGGCCATCAGGCGGCCCGTGAAGCCAAAGCGGCTTAGGAAACCAACCCGGCCGAGCATGTCAGGCCTCCTTGACGGTGCCGGTGAAGATGTAGCCTGCGCTGCGCACCGTCTTGATCAGTTCGCCCCCGCGCTCGATCTTCTTGCGCAAGCGGCTGATCTGCACGTCGATGGTGCGGTCGAGCGCATCGGCCTGCCGGCCGCGCGTCCAGTCCATCAGTTGCTCGCGCGACAGCACGCGGTTGGGCCGCGTGAGGAAGCAGCCCAGCAGATCGAATTCGGCGCTGGTCAGCGACAATTCGCTGCCGTCGGTATGCGCGACATGGCGTTTGTCGAGATCGACGCTGAGCGTCGTGTTGATCAGGAAGCGGCGGCTTTCGATCGGCGGCGCCTCGCTACGGCGCAGGATGGCGCGGATGCGCGCCGAGAGCTCGCGCGGATTGAAAGGCTTCGGCAGATAATCATCCGCGCCCATCTCGAGGCCGACGATGCGGTCGATATCTTCGCCCTTGGCCGTCAGCATCAGGATCGGCACGCGCGATGCGGCGCGCAGCCGCCGGCAGATCGAAAGCCCGTCCTCGCCCGGCAGCATGATGTCAAGCACCACGAGATCAGGTTCGCCGAACATGGCGCGGAAGCGGTCGAGCGCCGCGCCGCCGTCGCCGACATCGACGCGAAAGCCCTCGCGCGCGAGATAGTCGCGGAGCAGGCTCCTGATCTCGACGTCGTCCTCGATGACGAGAATATGCGGGCGCTGGGTCATCCAAGTACCTTTTGATACAAGTACTTTTAGGAAAGACGCCGCGAAGCGGCAAGACGCACGGGCGCGCGGATACAAATCGTTACACTCGGCATCCTCTCCTGCAACGTGCCTGCAAAACTCCGCAGCGATGTTCTGGTCACGCCATGTGGCGCAGCAAGAACGAGGAGAGATCCATGCTTTCGATCAAGACGTATCTGGGTGCCGCAGCGATCGCGGCGATGGTCATGGCCGCCGGCGCCTCCAGCGCCGAGGCCTGGACGCGGGCCGGCGGCGGGTCGGGGCCGCGCGGAAGCTGGTCGTCCAGCGGTTCGGGCGGATGCGCCGGCGGCTCCTGCGGCCATTCAAGCTCTTTCACGGGTGTGCGCGGCAACACCTACACCAACACCGGCTCGACCACCTGCGCCGGCGGCTCCTGCACGCACACCGGCACCACGACGGGCCCCTACGGCGGCACCATCAACCGGAGCAGCACCGTCTCGCGATAGGGCGAGCGATCCAACCCGGCCGGCGCCGTGTCACGGCGCTGTGCCGGGCCGAACGGGCGGCTCCGGTTTCGGAGCCACGATCTGAACCAGCATATTGACGGAGCCAAACCATGAGCAAGTCGACAGCAGCAAAATTCACCATGTCCGTATGTCTTGCGTTGGCAGCGGGCACCACATTCGCCGCCGCGCAAGCGGTCAACATGCAGAAATTGCAATGGGTGCCCGAGGTACGCATCGCCATCGATGCCTGCATGGCGGATCAGGCGCGGCTGTGCCCCGATGTCGTGCCGGGCCAGGGGAGGATCGTTCGGTGCCTCGCGGCGCAGGGCGGTCGATTGAGCCGGACCTGCGCTTCCGCGATGCAGAAGGCGAGCGATGCGCTGATTGCCGCCGGCGTCACCATCAACCCCGGACTGATATCGCAATAATTTCGGACCTGAACTTCAGCCTTGGCGGAGCGGCTCATGCGCGCGCTTTCACTGATGCCGGCGGACCGGCCTGTCACCGGCGCCTTTCTACTGGTGGCGTTTGCCTTCATCATTCTTGAGTTCGCGTATGGCCGCCTCGCGCACCGCGGTGAGATGCACGATGTGAACGAAACCCTTGCTTCCGTCGGCGTCGCAATCGGCAATGTCGTCGCCAAGGCGCTGACCAGCGGCCTGTCGGCGGTGCCGTTCTTCCTTGTCCATCAGCATAGCCTGACCGACATCGCGCTGGACACCGTCTGGAGCTGGCTCACGCTCTTTCTCGGCGTGGAGTTTTTCTATTACTGGTTCCATCTGGCGTCGCATCGGATACGCTGGTTGTGGGCGACGCATGCCGTGCACCACTCCGCGACGCGCTTCAATCTCTCGGCCGCGGTGCGGCTCGGCTGGACCGGCCAACTGACGGGAGGATTCCTGTTCTTCCTGCCGCTGGCGTGGATCGGATTCCATCCGGCTGCAATCGCCCTGATGCTCGCGCTTGGGCTGTTATACCAATTCTTCCTGCATACGGCGCTGCCGGTTCATCTTGGCCCGCTGGAATGGCTCCTCAACACGCCACGCCATCACCGGGTGCATCATGCCTGCAACGAGGCCTGTCTCGATACCAATTATGGCTCGACATTGATCATCTTCGACCGGCTGTTCGGAACCTTCGCCGAGGCCCCGCGAGAGGAAGCAATGCGGTTCGGCCTCAAGGGCCGCGTGCCCTCCAACAACCCCTTCGTAATCGCGCTCGGAGAGTGGAAGCACCTCGTTGTCGACTTCTGGCGGACGTCCGGCCTGTCGCGGAAGCTGCGGGTGCTGTTCGGGCCTCCGTAGTTGCCGCGGTGCGGGGGCCCTGGACCGATCACAACCCCAGCATCAGCTTCGCGATGATCTCGCGCTGGATTTCCGACGAGCCGCCAAAGATGGTATAGGCGCGGCCGTTGAGATATTCCGGCATCACCGTCAGCATCTCCTCCGGCACCGCCGGCTCGTGGTTGAGCCGGTAGAATGGCCGTGTCGGCTCGACGGCGAGCGCGTCATGGCCGATCACTTCGGCACCGAGCCGGGTCACCGCCTGTCTGATCTCGCTGTTGCGGAGTTTAAGCACCGACGACACCGCGCCGGGATTTTGTCCGGTCTGCAGCGCCGAGAGCACGCGCAGCTCCGTCATTTCGAGCGCGTCGATATCGACGTCGATCTCCGACATCCGCATCGCGATATCGGGGTCGTCGATGGCACGGCCAGTTAACTCTGACTCCGCCAGATCGGCAATCGACTTCAGCGCCTCGCGCAGCTTGGCGGATGCGATCCCGGCGCCGCGCTCGAACTCCAGCAGATACTTGCCGTAGGTCCAGCCCTTGCCCTCCTCGCCGACGCGGTTCGCCACCGGCACGCGCACGTCGTCGAAGAATACCTGGTTGACCTCATGGTCGCCGCCGATGGTCAAGATCGGGCGCGTGGTGATGCCCGGCGACTTCATGTCGATCAGGATGAAGCTGATGCCGTCCTGCTGGCGCTCGCTCTCGTTGGTGCGGACCAGCGCGAACATGCGGTTGGCGTGATGCGCATGGGTGGTCCAGATCTTGGTCCCGTTGATGATGTAGTCGTCGCCGTCGCGCGCCGCGCGCGTCTTCAGCGAGGCGAGATCGGAGCCCGAGCCCGGCTCGGAATAGCCCTGGCACCAGTAATCCTCGCCGGAAAGGATTCGCGGCAGGTAGAAATCCTTCTGCGCTTGCGAGCCGAAGCCGATGATGACCGGGCCGACCATCTTCACGCCCATCACGTTGACATTGGGCACGCCGGCGCGCGCACTCTCCGCCTCGAAGATCCAGCGTTGCGCCGGCGTCCAGTTGGGCCCGCCATATTCCAGCGGCCAGCCCGGCGCGCCCCAGCCCTGTTTATGCAGCGCGCGCTGCCAGGCCATGCCGATATCCGGGTCGGAGAACACCGACGGCGTCAGCGCGGTAGCGCGCTTCATTTCCGCCGTCAGGTTGGCGGCGATGAAATCGCGGACTTGCCGCTCGAAGGCGCGCTCTTCCGCGCTGAAGGTCAGATCCATCTTGTCCTCCCCTTATGTCTGTGCCCGGCCGCTTAGCGCGGCGTGGCGGCGGTAATGATAGGCGCTGCCGCCGAACAAGGTGTCGAAGGCGACGAGCCGCTTGAAATAGGCGCCGATATCCAATTCCTCGGTGACGCCCATGCCGCCATGCAATTGTACGGATTGCTCGGCAACAAAGCGCGCGCATTTGCCGATCTTGGCCTTTGCGGCCGAGGCGGCGCGGCTGCGCGCGAGCGGCTCGGCATCGAGCGAGAGCGAGGCGCGCAGCGCCATCGAGCGCGCTTCGTCGGTCTGCATGGCCATGTCGGCGAGGCGGTGCTTGACCACCTGGTTGGCGGCCAGCGGCCGGCCGAATTGTTTTCGCATCTTCGTGTATTCCAGCGTGGACTCGAGCAAGGTCTGCATGATGCCGACCGCTTCCGCGCCGAGTGCGGCCATGGCACGGTCGACCACGGCTTCGATCGCCGGCAGCGTGTCACTGCTGTCGTCGCCGAGCAGCGCATCGGCGGGAAGGCGCACATCCCTCAGTTCGAGATTGCAGCCGCGGCCGCCGCCGAGTCGGGAGTAATCATGGAGCCTGACGCCGCTCGCGCCCGAGGGCACCCGGAACAGGCAGAGATTGCCGGTACCGCCATTATTGCCGGCGACACGCGCGGAGACGATCAGCTGCGCCGCCGAGCTGCCGTCGATGACCGCGATCTTGGCGCCGTCGAGCCGCCAGCCGTCCGGCATCTCCCGCGCTGTAGTGTCGACATGCGTGAGATCGAAGCGCGCGGCGCGTTCGGAATGCGCAAGCGCCAGCGTCAGTGCGCCTTCCGCGATCGGCCGCAGCATCTCCTGCTTCTGCGCTTCGGTGCCGCAGCGCTCGATCAGCGCGGCGCCGATCACGATGGTGGAGAGATAGGGCTCGCAGACGAGCCCGCGTCCGAACGCTTCCATCAAGAGCGATGTCTCGACCGCGCCGCCGCCGAGGCCGCCATATTCTTCTCCGATCGGCAGCGCCAGCCAGCCGAGCTCGGCAAACTTCCTCCAGATTTCCGGACGATAGCCGAGGGGATCGTTCGCCATCCGGCGGCGATGGTCGGCGGTGAAATTCTCGTTGACAAAGCGCTCGGCGCTTTCGCGCAAGAGCCGCTGCTCGTCGCTGAGGGTTAGGTCCATCTTATGGCTTCGCCGCGGCCGGCTTGCGCACGGAAGGATGCAACCCGGCCGGATCCACCACCATTCCAAATTCCTGCAGATTATGCGCATGGCAGAGCTGATGCAGCGCAAAGGCCTGCTCGATCGCAGCCGGCTGCCCCATCACGTCCACCGAACGGTTGACCGCTTCCTTGGTGAGCTTCAGCGCAAAGGAAGGCTTTGCCGCGATCCTCCTCGCCAGTGCCATCACGAAAGACGACAGCTCCGCGCGCGGCACCACATGGTTGACCATGCCGAGCCGATGCGCTTCCGCCGCACTCCAGACGTCGGCGGTGAACAGAAACTCCTTGGCCTTGCGCGGGCCCAATTCCCAGGGATGCACGAACCATTCGACGCCGCAGACGCCCATGGTCACCACGGGATCGCAGAACTCGGCATCCTCGCTCGCAACGATGAGGTCGCAGGCCCAGGCCAGCATCAGTCCGCCGGCGATGCATTTGCCGTGCACTTCGGCGATGGTCGGCTTGGCGAGGTTGCGCCAGCGCCGCGTGATCTGCAGATAGATTTCCTGCTCGCGCGCGAAGCGGCCATGGGCGTTGGGCTCGGCAAAACCGCCCCAATTGCCGACCGGCGGGAAGTCGACGCCCGCCTGGTTCCTGCCGCCGGGACGCAGATCGTGGCCGGCGGAGAAATGCGGACCTGATCCCGCGAGGATGATGACCTTGACCGCATCGTCCTGCACCGCCGCGTCGAACGCGGCATTGAGGTCGTAGGTCATCTGCAGGTTCTGCGCGTTGCGCGCCTCGGGCCGGTTCATGACGATCCGCGCGATCGCCGCCTCCGGCCGTTCCACCTCGATCGTCTCGAATTTGTCTTTTGTTTTCATGGGTGTTCCCTCGTCCCGCCAAGGCAGGGTTGAACCATGATGGGGTTTCCTGCGACGCATACGCAATAGCTATCCCCCGCAAAAAATGGATAGGTAGCGCCCTCTCGCGGGAAAAACGGCGAGGCGGGCCCGTTCCGTTGGCGGGAAATTCCACCTGGAGAACTTTGATGCGCAGATTTTTGACGGTGCTGGCGGCGCTGGCGACGCTGAGCCTGACCAATTGCGGTTACAACGCCATCCAGACCAATGACGAACAGGTGAAGGCGAACTGGTCCGAGGTGGTGAACCAGTATCAGCGCCGTGCCGATCTGGTGCCGAACCTTGTCAATTCCGTTAAAGGCTTTGCGCAGCAGGAACAGAGCGTGCTGATCGGCGTGACGCAGGCGCGCGCCAAGGTCGGCAGCATCCAGGCGACGCCCGAGGTGTTGAACGATCCGGCCGCGTTCCAGAAATTCACGCAGGCGCAGGGCGAGCTTACAAGCGCGCTGCAGAGGCTCCTGGTCGTCACCGAGAACTATCCGCAGCTCAAGTCGGACGCGCTATTCCACGACCTGATGTCGCAGCTCGAGGGCACCGAGAACCGCATCACGGTGGCGCGCAACCGCTACATCAAGTCGGTGCAGGATTATAACGTCACCATCCGCACCTTCCCGACCAATCTCACGGCGATGACGTTCGGCTACAAGGAGAAGCCGAACTTCCAGGTCGAGAACGAGAAGGAAATATCGACCGCGCCAAAGGTCGATTTCAACCCGGGACCGGCCCAGCCTTCGAAATAGTCCAATGACCGCAACCGAGGCCAGATCATTCCGTAACCGCGACGGAAGCGCGTTCTCTCTTTCCTCCTGTGGGGAGAAAGCAGCGTTGAGGGGGAGTCTCCGCCAGCGCGGTCCGCGTGGAGTTCCCCTCACTTGGCGCGCGGAGCGTGCCGGCCTCGCAGGGTTTGCCTCTTTTCGTTCAGCCGCGCTGAATGCGGTCAAGGCATTCCTGCTGGCGCTGCTATTGTGCTGGTCGCAGGCGGCGTTTGCGGAAGTCGCGGTGCCTCCGCTGGTCGGGCGGGTGGTCGACACGACGGGCACGCTTTCCGCAAGCGACATCGCCGCGCAGTCGCAGCGGCTGCTCGACTTCCAGAAGCGCAAGGGCAGCCAGATCGCCGTGCTGATCGTGCCGACGACCGCGCCCGAGACCATCGAGCAATATTCGCTTCGCGCCGCGGAGACCTGGAAGATCGGCCGCAAGAAGATCGACGACGGCGCGCTGCTCGTGGTCGCCAAGAACGACCACAGACTGCGCATCGAGGTCGGCTACGGCCTGGAAGGCGCGCTGACCGACGTCACTGCGCGCCGCATCATCGACGAGGTGATCGTGCCGCGCTTCAAGGCCGGCGATTTCACCGGCGGCATCGGCGCCGGCCTCACCCGGATGATCGGCGTCGTCGACGGCGAGCCGCTGCCGTCGCCGCGGCCGGAGGCGTCGCATGGACCGGAAACCGACTGGAATGCGCTGTCGTCATTTATCCCTTTCTCTCTTTTCGGCGCGCTGTTTGTCGGCGGCTTTCTGCGAACCCTGTTCGGCAGCCTCCTCGGCTCGGTAGTGGCCGGCGGCGTGGTTGCGGTGATCGCCTGGTTCGTTGTCGGTTCGCTGATTGCGGCCGCAGCGCTCGGAGGATTTGCCTTCCTGCTCGTGCTGATCGGGAACGGCTACCATAGGGAATGGTCGTCGGGGCGCGGCGGTTATAGCGGCTCTTCCAGCGGTTGGAGCGGGGGCGGCGGCTGGAGCAGCGATTCAAGTTCGAGTTCAGGCAGCAGCGATAGCGGCGGAGGCGGCGGCAGCTTTGGCGGCGGCGGCGCCTCGGGGAGCTGGTAGGACATGGGGATCGGGCGGATCGCAAGGCATCTTATCGAGCACCATTGGCGGGCGCGGCGCACGTTCACGCCAGCGGTGCTTACCAGCATCCAGGCAGCCATCAAAGCGGGCGAGCAGACGCATGCGGGGCAAGTGCGCTTTGCTGTGGAGGGCGCGCTTGACGGCACGCCCTTGCTCCGCGACCAGCCGGCGCGCGAACGCGCGATCGACATCTTCTCGCAATTGCGGATCTGGGATACCGAGCACAACAACGGCGTCCTGATCTATCTCCTGATGGCCGACCGCGTGGTCGAGATCATCGCCGACCGCGGCATCGACGCGAAGGTGGGGGCCGAAGGCTGGGCCAGGATCTGCCGCGACATGGAAGCCGATTTCGCCAACGGCCGGTTCGAGGCCGGCGCGATCAAGGGGATCGGGGCGGTCTCGCGCGAGCTCGCAAGACACTATCCGCCGGTCGGGCCGCATCCCAACGAGCTGCCGGACAGCCCGGTGGTGATCTAGCCAGGCCCGCGCGGCGATCGGCACGGGCAGCGGTGCTCTCATCGGCTCAGGCGATGGTCACGAATTCTTAACGATAATGCTTTTCCGCCCGTAGGTATGCGGTAGCACAACCGTTTGGACACGGTTGAAACGGTAGAAAATAAATAGTGCCCCTCCATTGAGATCAAGCCCTCGATGCCCGCACACGACGGCCCCGCGGCCGAAACCGCCGACTTCCTGCTGGCCGCGCTCGAGCGGGCGAATGATGCCGTCGTGATCCTGGATCACGATCTTCACGTCAGCCATTTCAACGCGGTGGCGGAGATCATCTGGGGCCTCACCCGTGCCGAAATCCTCGGCCGTCGTGCCGACGCTCTCGGCCTCAAGGACCTGCATCAGGCCGGCAACTCCGAAGTCACGATTCTGCGCCCCGACGGCAGCCGCATCCGCGCGGCGCTCTCGCTCTCGCATTCCATGTCCGGCGCACGGCGCGGCACGATTTTGCTCCTGCGCGACATCACGCCCGAGCTGGAGCTGCGCGAACGGCTGGCGCTGCATGCCATGATCGCCGACGGGACCAATCGTGCGGTAATCATCACCGATCGCAATCTGAGGATAGTCTATGTCAACGCCACGTTCGCGGACATGTTCGGTTGCGCGATCGAGCGGGCGCAGGGACGGCGAGCCAACGAACTGCTTGCGGGGCGCTACAGCGACCGGAGGGCGTTGAGGCGGCTGCAACGGCGCATCGTCGCCGAAAACGGCGGCGAGGAGGAAATCCTCGCCTACGACAGGAACGGCGACGAGATGTGGCTCTCGGCGCACGCCAAGGCGTTTCGCAACGCCCGCGGCCGGATCAAGTACATGGTCGCGTTCCTGACCGATATCGGCGAAAGCCGGCAATTGCGTTCGCTGCAGCGGTTGATCATGACGGCGCTTGCCGATGAAATCCCGATCACGGGGATCGCCGATCAACTTTGCCGGCGCGTCGAGGAGATCGCGCCCGACGTCGTTTCCTCGCTGCTCCACATCGACGCCGGCGGATTGGTTCATCCGCTCGGCGGCCCCAGTCTGCCCGAGGATTATTCCCGGGCGCTGGATGGGATCGCGATCGGTCCCGATGTCGGCTCTTGCGGATCGGCAGCATTTTACGGCGAGGCGGTGCTGGCGCTGGACATCGACACCGATCCGCGCTGGCAGCCTTACAAGAAACGGCCGCTCGAGGTCGGCTTGCGCGCCTGCTGGTCCTCGCCGATCAAGGCCAAGGATGGCCGCGTGATCGGAACCTTCGCGTTCTATTTCAGGGAATGCCGCGCGCCTTCCCGCTGGCATCAGCGCATTGTCGACGCCTGCCTTCATCTCGGCGCGCTCGCAATCGAGCGCAAGGAGGCGCGGGCCCAGATCGCGCGGCTCGCCTATTACGACGTGCTGACCGGCCTGCCGAATCGGGCGCGCCTGCGCCATCTGATCTCCGAGGCGATCGAGGCCTGTCCCGACGGAGGACGCGTTGCTCTGGCGTTTCTCGACCTCGACAATTTCAAGGACGTCAACGATTCGCTCGGTCATTCGGCCGGCGACGAGCTGCTTGTCGAGTTTGCCCAGCGATTGCGTACGCAGATCCAGCCCGGCGACGTGCTGGGCCGCCTTAGCGGCGACGAATTCGTGATCGTGCTGCCGAACCGCGACGCGTCCGAAGCCTCGCTCGTGGCTTCGCGGATCATCGAGGTTCTGAACACGCCGTTGCGGATCGAATCCAGGCTGGTGCCGATGTCCGCCAGCATCGGTATCAGCATCTATCCGGACAACGCGACCGACCTCGATGCCCTGATACAGCAGGCCGATGCGGCAATGTACAAGGCAAAGCAGGCCGGCCGCTCCACCTATCGCTTCTTCAGCGCCGACATGGACAGGCTTGCCGAACAGCGGCTGGCCTACAGCGCGGCGCTGCGCGCCGCGCTCGCCAATGACGGCCTGTCATTGCATTATCAGCCGCAGATCAGGACGATCGACGGGTCCATTCACGGCGTCGAGGCGCTGGCCCGCTGGCACGATCCGGTGCTCGGCGAGGTTTCGCCCGCAAGGTTCATCCCGCTTGCCGAGGAGTGCGGGCTGATCGAGCAGATCGGACTATGGTCGATCCGCGAGGCCTGCCGGCAAATGGCGCAGTGGCGTGACGCCGACCTGGATATCCCCTGCGTGTCCGTCAATCTTTCTCCGATCAATTTCCAGAATGCGAACCTGGCGGCTTCCGTCGCCGAGATTCTCGCAGAACATGGCCTGCCGCCGGAAATGCTCATGCTCGAGGTGACCGAGAGCGTGTTCCTGAACGAACGCTCGGGCGCGATCGAGACGATGAGCGCCGTTCGCAAGCTGGGCGTGGGACTGTCGCTCGACGATTTCGGCACCGGCTATTCGAGCCTCAGCCGGCTCGCGCATCTGCCGATCCGCGAGTTGAAGATCGACCGCAGCTTCATGCGAGATGTCGAGAACGATCCTACGGCGCGGGCGATCGTCACCACCGTGTTGCGCGTTGGCCAGAGCCTGCTGCTCACCGTCGTCGCCGAGGGCGTTGAAACCGAGGTACAGCGGAATTTGCTGACCGAGCTCGGCTGCCATGTCGTCCAGGGATTCCTTTACGCGCCAGCCCTGTCGCCCCCCGCCTTCGGCCGTTGGCTGCTTGACCACAGCGCGAACCGGGCGAGCGTCATGCTGCGAAATATCGGCCGGTCCCTGTCGTCCCGGCCGTCGGCCGGCGCGCCTCCTCGTGAGCTGCCGGACCAGCCGGTGGTGATGTAATCGTCGTGCCGGAACCTTTCGCCTCCGTCGGCCTATTCTCGCCATGACGATCTTCCAGTGGATCATCCCGGCGCTCTGGCTTCTCTTTCTCGTCTATTGGGCGATTTCCGCGATCGGCGCGAAACGTAGCCTTGGCACGAGTGCGTGGTGGAAGCAAAGCCTGTTGCGCGGCGGCATTGCCGTGCTGACGCTCGCCGCCGTTCACTTCGCGGGCGCAGGCCACGCGCTGCGTGCCGCGCAGGCGTATCAGGCGCACAGCGTGCTCCTGGGCGCGGTCGGCGCGGTGCTCGTGCTGCTTGGCGTCGGGCTGGCCATCTTCGCCCGCATCTATCTCGGCCGGAACTGGGGCATGCCGATGTCCAGGAAAGAGGAACCCGAGCTGGTCACCGGCGGCCCCTACGCCCTTGTCCGCCACCCGATCTACACCGGCATCATCCTTGCCATGCTGGGCTCGGCGATCGGCGAGAGCATTATCTGGGCGCTGCCGCTCGTTCTGTTCGCTCCCTATTTCATCTACAGCGCGCGGCGCGAGGAGGAATTGCTGCGCGAGCAGTTTCCCGGACAGTATCCGGATTACATGCAGCGCACCAAAATGATCGTGCCGTTTGTATTGTGACGGAAAACGTCGCGCAAGCCTACGCCTTCACGCTCGGCCGTGCGCCGACGCGGGCGAACCACGCGGCGATATGGCTGTTGGTGGTGTCAAGCGGCTGGCCGACCTGGTTGCCGAAATCGATCCAGCAATAGAGCAGGATGTCGGCGAGCGTGAAGCGCTTGCCGCAAATCCATTCGCGGCCGTCGGCCATCTGTCCGTCCAGCCATTTCAGGCGGTTGGCGGCGATCATCTTCAGCCCCGGCGAGGCTTCGGGGGCGACCGGAATCCGCTTCTCGAAGAACTTTAAGGCTTCGCCGAAGCGATAGCCGTTGGCGAGGGGTTCGGCGATGTTGAGGTCGACGCGGCGGGTCCACATCCGGCACTCGGCGCGTTCTTCGGGCGTCGCGCCGATCATCGCAGGCGAGGGCATCTTCTCTTCCAGGTATTCGCAGATCGCGGTGATCTCGGCGAGGTAGCTGCCGTCATCAAGCTCCAGCGTCGGCATCTGGCCGTGCGGATTACGCTTCAGATGCGCCTCCTGCCGGTTCTCGCCGCCGCGCAGATCGACCGTCTGCTTCGGCACCTCCATGCCCTTCTCGGCCATGAACATGCGGACAATGCGCGGGTTCGGCCCGATCGAAGTCGTAGAGCCTCATGATGCGTCTCTCCCCATTTGCGGTCTTGGTGCCGCCTATCAACAGGCCGCTGCGCCATTTGTCAAATCCAGCCCGTCATTGCGAGGAGTGAAGCGACGAAGCAATCCATATCGCGTGCGCCGAAGCATGGATTGCTTCGCGGAGCCTGTCATCGGGCGCGCATTCGCGCGACCCGTTGGCTCGCAATGACGGGCTGGTTAATCGTCGAGCTTGTTGAGGTCGCGCACCGACTGCATGATCGGCTCGAAATTCGAGCGCGCATCGAGCGCGTCGAACAATTGCGCGGTGTCCGACAGCAGTGCATGCGAGCGCTGGATCGCGGTCCGCACGTCGTCCTGCGGCGTGTCGGAAAGGCGGCCGTGACCGGACAGCAGGATCTTCGAGTTCAGCCCCTTCAGCCGCTCCAGCGACTGGATGTAGTCGGCGATCGAGCCCGAGCCGAACACGCCGCCCATGACGCCGCCGGGCATCAGCGTGTCGGCGGCAAACAACAGGCCCTTCTCCGCGTCGAACAGCGTGATGCAGGCGGAGGTATGGCCGGGCGTGTACATCACGTCGAGGCGAAAATTGCCGAGGTCGATGACGTTGCCTTCCTCGAGCCAGATGTCGATGTCAATCGGCACGTTCGGCTCGTTGAACATCTTGCGCAGCATGGAGAAGTCGTCGCGCAGCATGATCTTGTTGGCGGCAAGGCGATGCGCGGCGACGAAGGTGCGCCCCGAGAAATGATAGGCCGCGCCGATATGATCGAGATGCTCGTGCGAAAGCACCACCATGTCGATCTTCTCCGGCGTGACGCCGACACGGTTGAGGCAGGTGATGAGGGACGGGTAGTTGGTCGACAGCCCGACGTCGATCAGGATGGTGCGCCTGGAGCCGATCACGAGATAGGCGTTGGCGGCGCGGTTCTTGAAGCGGATCTGGTAGACGTCAGGAGCGGCCTGAATCAGGTTGCACTTCTCCAGATCGAGTAGCGTCTTGAAGGGAGACGGCCGGCGGTCGCTCATGGGTTGGCCGCCGCCCGGAAGGTGCGTTCGTTCGAGACACGCAACCGCTTGCTCAGCGCGTCCATGATCATCAGCGCAAAGGCCGGCTGCTGGCTCACGAGATAGACAAATCGGGCGTGGTTGATCCGCATCACGCGGGTGTCGGCCGAGGCGGCGATCGCGGTCGCCGAACGCGACGAGCCATCGATGACCGCCATCTCGCCGAAGAACTCGCCCTTGCCGAGCGTGACGATGACGGTCTTGCGATCGCCATCGACCTTGGCGATCTCGACCTCGCCGTCGAGCACGACAAAGAGCTCGCGACCGGTCGAGCCTTCCTCGAAGATGACGTCACCAACTCCATATTCGTTGATGCACTTCTCGATGGCCATGGCGTCCCCCGCCTTGTTCCCGAAGGGCATGTTAATCGGGAAATGGCTCCCCGCAAATGACGCCCTTACGTCACAAACCGCATATCGCACGGCAGCATGGGTCGATTCTGCCCCGCCAGCGCCGCCTTCCCGGCCAAAACCGCCTCCGGCAAGTCCCTAAAATTTCGGTAAGGACGCCGCCGAAGACCGGCCGGTAACGAATTGGCAAGCAATGAAAGTTACCAAATGGTCAATCAAATCGGGAGACTTGTCACGTGAGCGAACAGCAGGCTGAAGAGACCCGCGGCGAATCCGGTTCCGTTGGCGCCGGTTCGACCGTTTCCCATTCCTCCGAAGCGCCGGCCGAGGCAGCCGCGGCACTGGCCGTGAGCGTCCTTGAGTCGCCCGCGATCGCGCCGGACCACGAGGCGCCGCCCAAAGCTGACATGCCCAAGGCTGACATGCCCAAGGCTGACATGTCCAAGGCTGACATGTCCAAGGCTGATGCGCCGAAGGTCGAGACGCGCAAATTTGAGGTTCCGAAGCCGGAGATGCCGCGTGCCACCGGCAAGGTGCTGATCATGGCGCCGAGCGACCGGGCCTGGCACGACCACTCCGCGAGTGCCGAGGTGAAGTCCGACACCCGAAGTGCGGCGGCAGCTCCCGTTGCGCCCAAGCGTGGCTTTCTCGCCACGGCGGCGATGTTGGCGCTGGCCGTGATCGCAGGTGCTATCGGCGGCGCGGTCGCGACTACCGGCTTCATCCATGTGGCTGACGCGGCTGCGCCGCCGCCGGGCACCGGCGCGCTGGAAGCTTCCATCACGCGGATCGATGCCGACGTCGTGGCGCTCAAGGCGGGCCTCGATCACACCTCCAAACAGGGTGTGACCCAGTTCAGCAAGACCAACGACCGCCTCGACAAGATCGAGAAGGCGCAGGCCGAGCCTGCCGCGAAACTTGCGAGGCTGACGGAAGCCGTCGACAAGCTGCGCGCTGCGCCTGCGGCCACTCCCGCTACCGTCGCCGCGGCTCCAGCCGCAGCATCGGCCGCGCCCAAGGACATCACGGGCTCGATCACGCCGCAGGCGGTCGCTGTTGCCACGTCGGCGCCTGCCGCGTCGCCGGTCGCCGCAACGCCGCCGAAGCCCGACGTGGGACGGCTGCCGAGCGTCGAGGGCTGGTCGCTGACCGATGTAGGCTATGGCGGGGCGGTGATCCGGAATCGCCGCGGAACCTTCGAAGTCTATGCCGGCGATTACGTTCCCGGCCTCGGCCGCATCGATGCGATCCGCAAGCAGGACGGCCAATGGGTGGTCGTCACCAGCAAGGGCCTGATCGTTCGGCGTTGAGCTGAATATCTCGCCAAAGTTCAAAAGCGCTTCACCTCGGCGTGAAGCGCTTTTCGCTTGAATAGACACAATCGCGCGGTGTTAGTGGAGGCATGATCCCTGCCGCGCGACTTGCCGCCATTCTCCTGTTTTTTTGTTGCGATTTTCCCGCGCGCGCCGCGGAGCGCCCGCCGCTCGAGCGCGGCACTGCGATCATCGATCCCCTGGCGCTGCGCGAACTCGACCACGGCCGCTTTGGTCTCACCCGCATCATGGCGCCGGCGCGATCGGCGGATGTTCCGCTGGCGAATGCAGAGCTGTTCGCGCTGCCGTCGATGGCGCCGGTCAGGAAGGCGCTGGAGGGTGATTTCGAGGGCTACATCGCGAAGCATAAGGCAGAGCTTCCGAACGAGAGCATCGGCGTCGGACAGGATTTCGCTTTCCAATTGTTCGACCGGGCGCAGCTCTATTCACCGGATACGCGCTTTGTCCTGTCCGGAATCGCCAACCGCATGGACCGCGCCTATGTCGCGCCGGAAAGCTGCGGCGAGGTCAGGCTGCTCTATCGCCTGACCCAGACCCATGCTCAGGCAATCGGCGAAGCCGCGGTGACGCCGCGACTGCCGATGACGCTCAACGTGGTGCTGAAAGCGAAGGGCGATCACGCGGTCGATGCGAGTGGCAAGGCGATCACCTGCGCCGAGATCGCGCGGCGCTGGCTCGCCGCCGCTCGCGTCACCGCGACAGGCACCGAGCTGGCCGAGACACTTGCGGCGAAAGGCGGCGCGCTCGATCTCATCGCGCCGGAAAACATCCATAGCATCGAGACCAATCTTCAGATCGCACATGCGCCGAAATCGGCGACACGCGATTTCCGCACCGACTATCTGATGAAGGTGTTCAACTACGACGCTGCGTCCAAAACCTTCGTTGAAACTCCGCTGGAGAACCAGATCGACCGCGGACGCCTGTTGGCGGATGAAAGCCTCGCGCGGGATTTCAGGACCTGGCTGCTCGACCCCGTCCATTTCGCCGCGCTCGACCGCGGCACCATCGTGATCCCGGATCGCTTTCTGACGAAGAGCGCGATCGCGCCGACGCCGGTCGGGTTTGCGCCGTCGAATTTGCAGCCGGCCTTCGGCCTCGTAGCAGGCGACGACGGCACGGAAAATCCGCTGTTCAGCGAGGGCGATGTCGTTTCCGCACTGGAAAAGGCCGCGCGAAGCGGGGCGAAGTTGCAGAACATCCGCTCGGTGGCGGGCTTCGAGCGCCGCCTCAACGACATGAGCTGCGCGGGCTGTCACCAGACCCGCGGCATCGGCGGCTTTCATTTCCCCGGCGTCGACTTCATGGCAGCCAGGCCGTCCAATTCCACCGTCGTACCGGCGTCTCCGCATTTCTTCGGCGACCAGGTCCGACGCCGCGACATCCTCGCCGCCTTTGCCGCCGGCAAGGCGCCGGATTTCTCGCGCGGCTTTGCCGGCCGTCCGCAACTCCGCGGCAGCACGGAACTGGCCGGCACCGAATATGAAAACGGCTGGGGCGCGCATTGCTATGCGCAGCAGGCGAAAGCGAGCGAGAACGACAGGAGTTTTGCGTCCTGGACCTGCGCCGAGGGGCTCGCCTGCCAGATGGCAAGTCCGGCGACGCGGATGGGCATGTGCTTTGTCAGGACGCGGTAGGCGCTTGGGTTTTCCGTCGTCATTGCGAGCCAACGGGTCGCGCGAACGCGCGCCCGATGACAGGCTCCGCGAAGCAATCCAGAATGCCTCCGAGGAGACGGTCTGGATTGCTTCGTCGCTACGCTCCTCGCAATAACGTCTAAGCGAGATTGACAGTAGGCTTACTAATATCGTTTCATCGCCGTCCAAAGGGATGGAAACATGGACGAGGTCATTATCGTCGGCGCCGGCATCGGCGGCCTGACGCTCGGATTGGCGTTGCATCAGGCGAAGATTCCGTGCCGGATATTCGAGTCCGTTCCTGAAATCCGCGCGATCGGCGTCGGCATCAATCTGCTGCCGCACGCGACCAGGGAATTGGCAACACTAGGGCTCGAAGACGAGCTGGCGAAAGTCGCGATCCAGACCAGTGACGCGACCTTTTTCAACCGCTTCGGGCAGTTGATCTATCAGGAGCCGCTCGGCCGCGCCGCGGGCTACGACCATCCGCAGTTCTCGATCCATCGCGGCGACCTGCAGATGGTGCTGCTCGACGCGTTCCGTTCGCGCGCCGGCGCCGAGCGCATCGTCACCGGCCGCCACTGCCTCGGCGTCGAGCAGGACGAGGCCGGCGTCACCGTCTCCTTCTCCGATGGCCCCGGCGGCAAGGAGCGTTTCGCCGTGCGCGGCCGTGTCGCGATCGCCTGTGACGGCATCAATTCGGTGATCCGCAAGCAGTTCTTTCCCGACGAAGGCGAACCGCGCTATTCCGGCGTCAACATGTGGCGCGGCGTGACGCGCTGGAAGCCGATGCTTTCAGGGGCGAGCATGGTGCGGGCAGGTTGGCTGTCGCACGGCAAGATGGTGATCTATCCGATCCGTGCCGCGGGTAGCGACGGCTTGCAGCTCATCAACTGGGTCGCCGAGATCGAGACGCCGAACTACCGCAAGCGCGACTGGAATCGCGCCGGCGCGCTGGATGATTTCATCGGCCCGTTCTCCACCTGGCATTTCGATTGGCTCGATGTGCCGGCCTTCATCCGCGCCGCCGACAGTGTGCTGGAATTTCCGATGGTCGACCAGGACCCGCTGCCGCGCTGGACGTTTGGACGCGTGACGCTGCTCGGCGATGCCGCCCATCCCATGGTGCCGCGCGGCTCCAACGGCGCAGGGCAGTCGATCCTCGATGCGCGCGTCCTGACCGCGGCGCTGCTCGAGCATGCCGATCCCGCCGCGGCGTTGTCGGCCTACGAAAAGCAGCGGCTGGAAGCCACCACCCGCATCGTGCTCACCAACCGGACCAATCCGCCGGACGCGATCCTGCGCGAGGTGTTCGAGCGCACAAAGGACAGGCCGTTCAGGGCGATCGACGAAGTCATCAGCCGTGACGAGCTGGTGGCGCTGTCCGAAGGCTACAAGCGGATCGCTGGCTACACCAAGGAAGCCTTGCGCCGGTAACGGGCCGCGCTAGGCTGACGTACTGCACCAGGCGGTCGGCAAGAACCGCGCGAGGAGAGGGGACACCATGGCGACCGATCAACCACAGGCCGGTGGCACGCCGGCCATCGACCTCGTCGACTTCATCGACCGCGAGCCGGTCGGCGGCTTCCAGATCCGCCTGCTGCTGACTTGCGCTGGCGTCCTGTTCCTCGACGGTTTTGACACCCAGGCGATCGGCTATGTCGCGCCGGCGCTTGCGAAAGAATGGGGGCTGACCAAGGGCGCGCTCGGCCCGGTGTTCAGCGCCGGCCTGTTCGGGCTGATGATCGGCGCGCTGGTGTTCGGGCCGCTCGCCGATCGCGTCGGGCGCAAGAAGATCATCATCTTCTCGACCGCCGCCTTCGGCCTCGGCGCGCTGGCCACAGCGCTGGTGCAGGACCTCAACTCGTTGCTCGTCATTCGCTTCCTCACCGGGCTCGGGCTCGGCGGCGCGATGCCCAATACCGTCGCGATGACGTCGGAGTACAATCCGCAGCGCCGCCGCGCCACCATGGTCATGATCATGTTCTGCGGCTTCTCGATCGGTGCGGCGTTCGGCGGCTTCCTCGCGGCCGACCTGATCCCGCGCTTCGGTTGGCGCTCGGTGTTCATCGTCGGCGGGATCGCGCCGTTGTTGCTGCTGCCGGTGCTGGTGTGGCGGTTGCCGGAATCAGTGCGTTTCCTGGCCACGGCAGGCCAAGCGCCCGAGCGCGTTGCGGAGCTCCTGAAGCGGATCAGCCCGCACAGCGCCTTCGCGCCGGATGCCCGCTTCGTCGTGCACGAAGCTCGTCTTGCCGGGATTCCGGTTGCGCATCTCTTTCGGGAGGGGCGGACCGCCGCGACGCTCCTGCTCTGGGTCGTGTTCTTCATGAGCCTGCTCGACATCTACTTCCTCGCCAACTGGCTGCCGACGGTGCTCAACGATCTCGGTGCGTCGGTCTCGGAGGCCGTGATGATCGGATCGCTGCTGCAGGTCGGCGGCGTGGTCGGCACCTTCGCGCTCGGGAGCGTGATCGACCGCTTCTCGTTCCGCGCGCTTGCGCTGGTCTATTTCGGCGCGGTGTTTGCGGTCGGCGCGATCGGCCAGCTCAGCCATTCCGCCGCGCTGGTGTCGATCGCAATTTTCGCCGCCGGCTTCTGCGTGGTCGGCGGCCAGATCGCCGCCAATGCGCTGGCGGCCGCCTTCTACCCGACTTCGGTGCGCTCATCCGGCGTCGGCTGGGCGCTCGGCATCGGGCGGATCGGCTCGATCATCGGCCCGCTGGTCGGCGGGATGCTGCTGGCCGCGAAATGGAGCACGTCGGCGGTGTTCATGACCGCGGCTGCCGCAGCCCTTTGTGCCGCGCTGGCGGCGCTGTCGCTGAGCCGGCTCGCTGGAACCGGCGGCGCCAGGCAGGCGTCATCAATCGATGCTACATTGAAGGCCGCGACAACAGGTGGAACATGAGCGGGGGAACAGCCGATGAGCTCTTCCGACCAGGAAAACAAGCAGCGTAACCGCGAAATCGCCCAAAACGAGGCTACACGTCAGACCATCGGCGACATCCGCGTCAGCGGCTGGGCGATCGCCTTCTCTGTCATCCTCGGGGTGATCGTGGTTGGCATCGTGTGGGCGTGGCTCACGCGCTGACCGCAGCTCCATTCAACAGGAATCCCGATGCTTTCCAGACGTGTCTTCGCAAGACTTTCGCTTGCGTCATTGGTTACCCCTGCGTGCTTTCGTTGGAACTCGGTCGCCGCAGCCGAAGAAGGCCTCACTTCGCTTGGCGCGACCTTCGCGAAAATTGAAACGGAGAGTGGCGGCCGTCTCGGCATCGCGGTGCTGGACACCGGTTCCGGCGCGACAGCCGGCCATCGCGCCGACGAGCGTTTTCCGATGTGCAGCACGTTCAAGGCCCTTTGCGCGGCGGCGATTCTGGCCAAGGTCGACGCCGGCAAGGAACAACTCGCACGGCGCATCCACGTCGAGCAAAAGGACATCCTCGCCTATGCGCCTGTCTCGAAACATCATCTCGGCGCGGACATGTCGGTCGCTGAGCTCTGCGAGGCCATGGTGACGTTGAGCGACAACACTGCGGCGAATATCCTGCTGGCGAGCATGGGCGGGCCGTCAGCGATCACGCAACTCGCGCGCTCGCTCGGCGACGACATCACCCGGCTCGACCGGATCGAGCCCGAATTGAACGAATCCACGCCCGGCGACGTCAGGGACACCACGACGCCCGCCGCGATGGCGAAAAACTTCAAGGCGCTCGTCACCGGCAAGGCGCTGTCCACCACCTCGCGCGATCAGCTCATTGCCTGGCTGGTCGGCTGCAAGACCGGCGATGCAAAGATCCGCGCGGGCCTGCCGAAAAGCTGGCGCGTCGGCGACAAGACCGGCTCGGGCGAGCACGGATCGAGCAACGACGTTGCGGTGATCTGGCCGGATGGCCATTCGCCCGTGATCGTCGCGGTCTATCTCACCGAGACGAGCGCGCCTGACGCCCAGCGCAACGCGGCGCATGCCGCCGTCGGCCACGCGGCGGCGGGCGTGTTCGGAGGGTAGGAAGTCACTACGCCACTGCGCCGGAGGCCCTGAGCTTCCTGATCGCGGCCTCATCGTAGCCGGCATTGCGCAAAATCTCGTCCGAATGTTCGCCGATGCCGGGCGGCATGCGCGGCTGCACCTTCCTGGCACCGTCGATGAAGATCGGGCTGTTGACGGTCAGCATGGTGTCGTTCTCGAACGGCACCAGCACCTCGTTCTCGATCATCTGCTTGTCGTGCGGGATGTCGTCGAGGATGCCGATCACGCCGAACACGAGGCCATTGCCGTCGAGGATATTGCGCCAGTCGGCGAGGTCCTTTGTCGCGAACACCTCGTCGAAAATCCTGATGAGCTCGACCGAGCGCGAATGCCGCCCGGCCTTGGTGGCAAAGCGCTCGTCGGCGAGGAGATCCTCGCGGCCCATGCAGCGCGCCAGCGTCGGCCACTGCCGGTCCTCGTTCAGCAGTGACAGGATGACCCAGCGGCCGTCCTTGCACTTGTAGTGGTTGGTCACCGCGTTCAGCGCCTGCTCGCGCGACCGGCGCTTCGAGAACTTGGCGCCGCAGAGCTTGGCCTGCGCCAGCACGCTGTTGGCCCAGATGCCGTTCGCCATCAGATTGGTGGAGACATGCGAGCCCTTGCCGGTGCGCTCGCGCTGGAACAGGGCCGTGACGATCGCGCCGTAAAACGCCATGGCGCAGGGATGGTCGCCCATGCCGGCGACCGAGCGCGCGGGCGTGGCCTCTTCGTCGGCGCGCACGAGATCCATCAGGCCGGAGCGCGCCCAATAGGCGTTGCTGTCGAAGCCGGGCTTGTTGGCTTCCTCGCCTTTCTCGCCATAGCCGGTGAAGGAGGCGTAGATCAGGCGATGGTTCAGGTGGGCGAGATGGTCATGGGTGATGCCGAGCTTGGCGCGCACCTGCGGCGGCATGTTGGTGATGAAGACGTCGGCTTCGGCAACGAGCCTGTAGAGCACTGCCTGCGCGTCGGGCCTGGTCAGATCGAGCGCAAGGCTCTTCTTGTTCCGCGCCTCCATCATCCACGCGAAATTATGTTCGCTGTGGGGATAGCCGGGCAGGTTCGGCAGGTTGCGATAGGGATCGCCAAGCCCGGGCGGCTCGATCTTGATCACGTCGGCGCCGAAATCCGAGAGCACGGTCGCGGCTGCGGGCGCCGCGATGAAACTCGCGCAATCCAGAACCTTCAGCCCGTCGAAGATGCCCTTTTCCATGCGTCGCTCCGTCCAAATGTTGCTCTTATTGCCGCGCTAGGGTGACCGGGATGGCCGCGATCAAGCCCATTTGACCCATGTTTTCAGGGGATGCAACCGCTCCGGCCGCACCCCTCATCGACGGTCGGCGCAAATCCGGCACCATGCCACCTCCAGTCGTAGAGTTCTGATCGAACCCTCCCGGCTCGAAGGGAGAGACAACCATGACGCCCTTGCGTTTCTCGCTCCTGATGACACTGGCTTTGGTCGCGCTCGGGGGAAGTCCGGCGCGGGCCGGCGACCTCGAAGATTGCAACGGCGCGGTCGTTGCGAAGATCGAGCCCGCCTGCAACGCAATCATCAACGATTCCGCGAAACCGGCGGACGACCGCGCCAAGGCCCTTGTCGGCCGCGCGCGCCTGTTCGTCGCCCGGTCAAGGCTCGACCTTGCGCTCGCCGATGCCGATGCCGCAATCCAGTTGAATCCGAAATTCGTCCCGGCGCTGCTGGCGCGCGCGCTTGTCTACGAGCGAACCGGCAAATTCGATCTGGCGCTCGCCGATTTGAACCAGGCGGTCGAGCTCGATCCGAAAAATCCCGTGGCCTATCTGTCCCGCGGCACTGTGAAGGGCAACCAAAGGAACTGGACCGACGCGCTGACCGATCTCAGCCAGGCGATCGCGCTGCGTCAGGATCTTGCCCCGGCCTATGTCGGTCGCGCCCGCGCCTATGTCGAGACCGGGCAACTCGACCAGGCGCTGAGCGATCTCAACGCCGCGCTCTCGATCAATCCGGCGGTGCAAAATGCCTTCTTCTGGCGCGGCCAGGCCTATCGGCGCAAGGGCGACGCCGAACACGCCATCGAGGATTTTTCGCGCGCCATCGCGCAATCGCCGCAAACCGAAATCGGATCGTACATCGCGCGGGGACAGCTCTTCAACGCCAAGGGCGATTACCCTCGGGCGATCGCGGATTTCGACAAGGTGCTGTCGATCGTTCCGAACGGCCCGGCCGCTCAGGCTGTCCAGCAGCAGCGGCAGTCGGCCGTGGCCATGCAGGCCGAACTGGCCAAGGTGCATGACGGGCAGCCGCAGCAGGCGCCGGCCGCCAAAGCAGCGGGGGCATCGCCTCCACCAGCGCAACCCGTGCCGCAGGCAGGTCCGCTGCTGCCGGGCTCCTCGTCCGCGCTTCAGACGATACGGGAGATCGGGCAGCTCATGGCGCAACGGAAATATGCCGACGCCATTGCGCGGCTCAACGGTGTGCTTGCTGCCGAGCCCAACAATGAAGAGGCACGCCGGATTCGTGTCGCGGCGCTGATCCTGACGGCCCGATATGCGGAAGCGAGGACCGACATCGATGAGGTGCTCAAGCTGAAGCCGGACGACAAGCGAATGCTTTCGGACCGCGCCATTGCGTCACTGGGGATGAGGCAACCCGATCAGGCGCTGATCGATGCCGATCGCGCGGTGAGCGCTGATCCGAACAACGCGCTGGTCTATCTCAACCGGGGCATGATCAAGCGGCTGTCCGGAAAATTCCAGGACGCCATCGGCGATTACGACCGTTCGATTTCGATCAATTCGAAAGAAGCCAACGCCTATGGCGAGCGCGGGCAGGCCTACATGTCGGTGACACAGCTCGACAAGGCCCTTGTCGATTTCGACCAGGCGCTGTCCCTCAATCCCGCGAGCGATGTCGCGCGGGCCGCGCGTGGCCTCGCCCTGCTGATGAAGGGCAACAGCGCGGAAGGGCTGGTGGACATCAAGAATGCGCTCGACCGCAATCCGAACAACCAGATGGCGGAACTCGGCCAGGGACTGGCGATGCTGGTGTCCGGCCAATATGACCGCGCCATCGTCGCGCTCAACCAGATCGTCGGCAAGTCTGCTGCTTACGACGGCCTCGCCCGCACCCTTCGAGCACGAGCCTATCTCGCCAAGAATGACACCGCGGACGCCATGACCGATCTCAATTCGGTGCTCGCCACGCGGCCGAATGACGCCGATGCGCTCGGCCTGCGCGGCCTCGCCTACTCCAAGACGCGTGAATACGACAAGGCGCTGGATGACCTCAGCAAGGCGATCGTGCAACGCGAGACGGTGGAGCGGTATTTTGCACGCGCGACGATCTACGAGGCGCAGAACAATTTCGAGAAAGCCACGAATGACTACCGGAGCGCTACCCAACTCGCACCGAGGAACGTGTTCGATATCCTCGCCCAGGCGCAGGCGAAGCAGAAGATCCAGCAGCTCTCGAAGAAGATTCCCTGCGGCAATTCTGCGCGCAAGGACGAGACCTGCCTCTGAGGCCTATTCCTCGCCCGACAAAAGCGCGGCATTGCCGCCGGCCGCGGCGGTGTTGATGGTCACCGTCTGCTCGGTGGCAAAGCGCGCGAGATAATGCGGTCCGCCGGCCTTGGGACCGGTGCCGGAGAGGCCGTGGCCGCCGAACGGCTGCACGCCGACCACAGCCCCGATCATGTTGCGGTTGACATAGATGTTGCCGGTCAAAAGCCGCGCAATGATTGCGTCCACCGTGTCGTCGATACGGGAGTGGATGCCGAGCGTGAGCCCGAAGCCGGTGCGTTCGATCGATCGCAGCACCTCTTCGAGGCGCTCGGCGTCGTAACGCACGACGTGCAGGATCGGTCCGAATACTTCCTCGGTCAGTTGGCTCGCATCGCCCAGCTCGAAAATGTGCGGCGCGACGAAATTGCCCTGTGGCGCATCGCCGGCGAAGTGCACGCGTGCCTCGTGCTTCATGCGCGCGACATGCGCGTCCAGCCGTGATTTGGCCTCAGCGTCGATCACCGGCCCGACATGGGTCGCGGGATCGCCGGGGTCGCCGATCCTCAATTCGCGCGCGGCGCCCGCGATCATCTCGATCATGCGGTCGGCGACATCGTCCTGTACGAATAGCAGCCGCAGCGCCGAGCAACGCTGGCCGGCGGAACGGAACGCCGAGGTGACGACGTCGTCGGCGACCTGTTCGGGTAGCGCAGTGGCGTCCACGATCATGGCGTTGATGCCGCCGGTCTCAGCGATCAGCGGCACGATCGGGCCGTCCTTGGCCGCGAGCGTCCGGTTGATCGAACGCGCGACCTCGGTCGAACCGGTGAAGACGACGCCTGATATGTCGGGATGCGCCACCAGCGCCGCGCCGACCCTGCCGTCGCCTGGCACCAGATGCAGGACGGAGGCGGGGATGCCGGCCTCATGCAGGAGTTTTATAGCTTCCGCGGCGATCAGCGGGGTCTGTTCGGCCGGTTTGGCGAGCACGGCGTTTCCGGCCATCAGCGCCGCCGTGATTTGGCCCAGGAAGATCGCGAGCGGAAAGTTCCAGGGCGAGATCGCCACGAAGACGCCGCGGCCGCGCAGGCTGAGCACGTTGCTCTCACCGGTCGGACCGGGCATGGCTTCGCCGTCACCGAACAGTTTTCGGCCCTCGGCGGCGTAGTAGCGGCAGAAGTCGGCGGCCTCGCGCACTTCCGAGAGCGCATCATCCAGCGTCTTGCCGCCTTCGCCCTGCAGCAGCGCGAGGAATCGCAGCGCACGGCTCTCCAAGAGGTCGGCGGCCTTTTCCAGAGCTGCAGCCCGGACGGGTGCAGGCGCAGCCGCCCAACCCTTGAAAGCGGCGCGCGCGGCGGCGACAGCAGCTTCCGCCTGTGCCGGCGCCGCGTCAGTGACGCTGCCTGGCGCCGGCACGGTCTCGGCCGCGATCGCGGCGAGGAGCTTGTTCAACGCGGCGCGTTCGCCGAACTCGATGCCGCGCGAATTGATCCGCTGCGGCAGCAAGAGGTCGCGCGGCAGCGGGATGTTGGGATGCCGCGCCTGCGAGGGGCTGCCGATGATGTCCGCCGGGCGCCGCAGCAGGTTCTTCACCGGCACGGCATCGTCGGCGGCGAGCGCCACGAAGGAGGAGTTGGCGCCGTTCTCGAGCAGTCGCCGCACCAGATAGGCGAGGAGGTCGCGGTGGCTGCCAACGGGCGCATAGGTGCGATAGGCGAGCTTTGGGCGATCCTCGGCGAGCTGTGCATAAAGCGCTTCGCCCATGCCGTGCAGACGCTGGAATTCGAAGCCGTCGTCGCCATCGGCGAGTTCAAGCACGGTGGCCACCGTCAGCGCGTTGTGGGTGGCGAATTGCGGAAACAGTCGCGGCCGCAACGCCAAAAGCTTCTCGGCGCAGGCGATGTAATTGAGATCGGTCATCGCCTTGCGGGTGAACACGGGATAGCCGTCGAGCCCGCGCTCCTGCGCCCGCTTGACCTCGGTGTCCCAATAGGCGCCCTTGACGAGGCGCACCATCAGGCGGCGATCGTGCTTGCGCGCCAGCGCATCGACGTAGTCGATCACCCCGGCGGCGCGTTTCTGATAGGCCTGGATCGCGAGCCCAAATCCGTCCCAGCCGGCGAGCGACGCCTCGCCGAGCGTTGCGGCGATCACGTCGAGCGAAAGCTCCAGCCGGTCGGCTTCTTCGGCATCGACGGTGAAATTCAGGTCGAAGGCCTTGGCATGCCGCGCCAGCTCGTTCAGGCGCGGCACCAGCTCCGTCATCACGCGGGTCCGGCTCACCGCCTCGAACCGCGGATGCAGCGCGGAGAGCTTGACGGATATGCCGGGCCGGTCGGGCAGGAGCCGGCTGCCGGCCGAACGGCCGATCGCTTCAATCGCGCTCGCATAGGCGTTGAAATAGCGCTCGGCGTCCGCGCCGGTGCGCGCGCCTTCGCCCAGCATGTCGAAGGAGTAGCGCGGGCTTTTCGCCGATTCCGACCGGGCGCGGGCAAGCGCGGCCGCGATGGTCTCGCCCAGCACGAAATGGCTGCCCATCAGCCGCATCGCCTGGCGCGTCGCCGCGCGCACCGCCGGCGCACCGAGCCGCTTGGCGAGCCGGCCGAGCGTGCCCTGCGGCGTCTCGCCGGGCTGGATCACCCGGGCCGACATGCCGAGCGCCCAGGCCGAGGCGTTGACCAGGAAGGCCGAGGATTTGGTTTCGTGGTGGATAAAGTCGCCTTCGCCGAGCTTGTCCTCGATGAACTGGTCGGCGGTGCGGGCGTCGGGCACCCGGAGCAGGGCCTCCGCCAGCACCATCAGCGCGAGGCCCTCCTTGGTCGAGAGCGCGAACTCGCGCAGCATGTCCTCGACGCCGCCAAGCGGGTCCTCATTGTTTCGGACCGCCTCGATCAGCCGCGTCGCGACCCGATCGATGCGCTGCTCCCGCTCGGGCGCGAGACGGGAGCCCGCCAAAAGCTCTGCCGCAATGGCGCCATCCTCGGGCGCAAAAGGTGCGCTGAATGGCGCAACCGGCACAGAATCAGATTTCATGGCACGCCGTCCACAGTGATCCCAAGGGCGCCGTATCATGCCGCTGGCCTTTGAATCGCGAAACAGCCACGATGATTTTCGTGGGGATTTCCAGGGAATCCGGTGGAGGGGGCGGCGGATGAAAGGGTTGGAACTACCAGGCTGGGCTCGCGGGGCTGCCGCGTTTCATGGCGTCGCCCTGTGGCTGTGGGCGGTCGCGCCGTTGGCGTTGGCCGGCGCATCGCCGGCGTTCGCGATCGAACTGAGCCCGCCCCAGGCAGCGCTGTATACGACGGTTTCGATCTACCCGCCGTCGGCCGGCTCAATGACGGTTTGCTACGGGTTCGTCTGCCGGCGCCGCGAAATCCTCAACTTCACGCCCGCTGACAAGGCGGCCTTGACGAATATCCTCGCTGCGGGCCGCGCTTCGGCCGCAGCCGAGCGGGCGGCCGTGCAGAAGGCGGTGATCTGGTTCGACCGCAGGATGGGGCCGGTGATCGGAACGAGCAAGCGCGTTGCCAAGGCCGACTTCCGCTACTTCGACGACAAGCACAATTATGATTGCTGGGACACCACCCGCAACACGACCAGCCTGCTGCTGGTGATGCAGGAATGGGGCCTCTTCAAATACCACGTGGTCGGCAACCCCCATTATCGCGGCAATGCGCTCGTCCTGCAGACGCCACACAACACGGCGGTGCTGGTCGAGCGCGCCACCAAGGTCGAATGGGTCGTCGACATGTGGCCGCGCGGCTATGCGCAGCCGCCGGACGTCATGACCGTCGAGAAATGGGTCAAGGAAGATTAGGCGCGAGCGGCAAGCCCTGTCGGAACTGGGGGCATGCCCCGGGATCCGGTGAGTGGCAACCAACCGGCTCGGACATTGCGGCAAATATTGCGGCAAATATCGAATGGCGCGGGAAGAGCGGTCACCGCTCTTTCCGAAGGCAATGCTTTTGATGAAATTGTTGAAGCCCCGCTCCCGGATCAGATCCGGAGAGAGTGCGCGGTCCGCGCTAGACCTTCAGGTTCTCGGCCGAGGTCTTGCCACGATTGGCGATCTCTTCGTACTCGATGCTCTGCCCTTCATTAAGTGAAGAAAGCCCCGCCTTCTGCACCGCTGAAATGTGAACGAAAACGTCCTTCCCGCCGGTTGCGGGCTGGATGAATCCGTAGCCCTTGGTCGGGTTGAACCACTTGACCGTACCTTTAGCCATCCGTCGTCTCCGCGGGGATCAATAAATAAAAAAATGCGAATAGCCGGCCCCCGCAAACCGGCACATTCCGGCAAGCAGGATACGACGGTTGTGGCAACCTGTGTAGCTTAAACAAGCATCGGATTTCGCCGGAAATGTTCGATATCGCGGCGCATTTGAGGCTTTTTCGCGTTTCATGCCGGTCCGGCGCGGCCCGGGTCAGGCGGGCCGCGCCGGCGCTTCAATAGGTGGCGGCGAGGTACTCGACGATCTTCGGGACATCCGCCTCGTCGATCGGCGCGCCGTAGACCTTGATCATCTTGGCGACCTCGGCCTGCCAGAAATCCTTCTTGGACTTCACGTTCTGAGGCTGCGTCGTGACGTAGTCGGCCGAATGGCAGCCGCTGCAATTGCTCTTGACCACCTCGAGGTTGGGACCCGGCTTGAAGGCGGAGGTTTCCTCGGGGAGCTTGTAGACCACCGGTACCGCGCGGGCGGCGACAAGACCGAGTACGCTGGTGGCGGCCACGGCCAGGAGAATGGAATGCTTCATGGTCATTCTCCTTCAGGCCGCCGTCACGCGCGTGGTTTCGATGACGTTGCGCAGGTACCCGGCCGGATTCCATCGCGGCTCGGCCGGCTGCACGTCGCCGGCATTGTTGGTGGCGCGCACCTTCAGCTCGTAACTGCCGGCCGCGAGCTTGACCGGCAGCTTCCATTCGCGGAACGAATATTTGCCGAAGTCACGGCCGAGTTTCGCCGGCATCCAGGTCTTGCCGCCATCGGTCGAGACCGCGACCTCCTTGATGCCGGTGCCGCCGTCAAAGGCGATGCCCTTCAGCGTGGTCGTGCCTGCCCTGAGCTTGGCGCCGTCGGTCACGCTGGTGATGAAGGAGCGCACGGTGAAGCGGTTGATCGGAATCGTCGCCTTCGGCGCCGTGCCCGGCTCGACGCTGTTGTTCGGCGTGTCCGGAATCCGGTAGGCCGACTTCATCCAGAAGCCGTCGAACTCGCTGTCGATGACGGTGATCTCGTTGAGATGCTTGACCCAGTAGGTGCCGTAATAGCCGGGCACCACAAGGCGCAGCGGGAAGCCGTTGAGCACCGGTAAATCGTCGCCATTCATGCCATAGGCCAGCATTACCTCGCCGTCGCGGGCGTGGTCGATGTTGAGCGCCTTGACGAAATCCGGCGTCTTCTCCATCACCGGGCCGTCCATGCCGCCGAAGGTGACCTGCTTGGCGCCGGCCTGCACGCCGGCCATGTCCAGCACGGTCTTGAGCGGCACGCCGCGCCAGCGCGCATTGCCCATGGCGCCGTTGCCGAGCTGACCGCCGGCAACGCGTGGATTGAAGAAGCCACGGCTGTTGCCCGAGCATTGATTGACGGCGACGATCTCGGTCGCCTTCAGCTTGCGGATCTCCTTGAGCGAAAGCTTCAGCGGACGATCGACCTTGCCCTTCACTTCCAGCGTGAATTTGTCGGGGTCGATATCGAGCGGCACGTCGGCGAGGTGATAGCGCACGAAGAACGCGTTGTTCGGCGTGATCGGGCCGCCGTTGAAGACCGAGAAGGGCGTCTCGAGTTGCGGCGGGCGGCTGGTGAGCCCGATCATCGGCCGCTTCTGCTGATAGGTGACGAGCGGCCGTTCGCCGTTATCGAACGGAAGCGTCACGGTATCGAGCGCGAACGCCCGCGTTGAACCCAAACCTGTCGCAAGCGCGGCCATGCCGGCGCGCTTCATCAATTCTCGTCGATCGAGCATCTGGCTTCCTCCGAAGCTTCTTGTCTGATCCCGGTCATCACCGGAATCGGGGAGGCCAGAGTGTTGCATCGGCGACGGACCAGTCAAATCATGCTTTAGCCGCAGGTCGTTGCACTGCAAAAGCGGACACGAAAATCCCGGCCGCGTGAACGGCCGAGACTTCCGCGCATGCAGGGATTGCGATCAGTAGCAGACGTTGACGAGGCGCATCCGGTAGCCGAACGGCGTCAGCACCGGCTGGCTCACCAGGCACGCATCGCCGACGCCGACATAGCCGAGGCCCAGGCCGAAGTGGTGATGATGATGCCAGCCACCGCCCCAGCCGCCGCCGAAGCCGAACGGCTTCGCCGAAGCGGCGGTCGGGGCGAGCGCAGCGGCGCTCAGCGAAGCGGCAGCAACGAGTCCAAGAGCAAGCTTACGAAACATGGTCATTCTCCAATCATGCGCCGTGGCGACTTTTGCGCTGGCGCGGGTTTTTCACCCACCGCTCGTCAGTCGTGCCCTGCGAAGCGCGGGTTCGGCTTCGGACACGGAGAATTTCCTGAATAAATGTTCAGATGTGCTTGAAATCACACATCAACTTCGATGTGTCGCGTCGGCGCCATTCAGGCGGCAGCGACGGTGCCAAGCCCGTCCACGAGTGCCGCCAGCGCCTTCGCGTCCGCGACGACGCGGACGGTCATCGGCTCGGCGCGGCCGCGGATCTCCACTTCCTTCTCGGGCAGGTCGTCTTCGCCAAGGCCTGCGGTGACGCGCACTTCCTCCGACATGATGGCCTCGCAGGCGAGCGTCTTGGTCATGTCCTGCAGTCGCGCGGCGACATTGACGGGATCGCCGAGTGCGGTGAACACCATGTGGTCGCGATAGCCGATATCGCCGACGATCACCTCGCCGCCATGAATGCCGATGCCGAAGCGGATCGGCTCGCGCAGGTCGTGGCTCAGGAACTGGTTCAGCTCGTCGATATTGGCCGAGATCAGCGAGACCGCGCGGATCGCCTGCCGGCAGGCGGTCTCTGCGCCGGTGGCAAGCCCGAACAGCGCGAGCATGCCGTCGCCGACGAACTGGTTCGGCCGGCCGCCGCATTCGATCACCGCCTGCGACACCGCGGCGAGGAAGCGGTTGACGAGGAACACGGTGTCGAACGGCAACCGCTTTTCCGCAAGCCGCGTCGAGCCGCGCATGTCCACGAACAGGCTGACGAGATAGCGCTCCTCGCCGATACGCGCCGGGCCGGATGCATGCGCGTTGGCGGAGGTGAGATTTGGCATGAAGAGCTGGAAGAAGGACAGGTCAGAGTTCGGTCGCAGCTGGCAGGCCAGCCGGATCGACGGGTCCGCGCTGCCGACCCGGGCGAGCACGAAGGCCTCGCGCTGCGACGGCTCGGGGAGCGCCGCGTGATCGCCGATCACGCGGATGCGGCAGGTCGAGCAGCGGGCGCGACCGCCGCACACGCTCGCATGGGGTACGTTGTTGCGCAGGCTCGCCTCGAGCACGCTGAGGCCCTTGGGCACGCGAAGCGTACGGCCGTTGCCATAGGACAGGTTGATCATGCCGCCGCGGCGCTCGTTCAGCGCACGTGCCCCGCGCGCGAGAATGGCGATCCCGATCAGGCCGAGATAGCCGGCCAGGAAATAATCGACGATGGCATCCAGCGTTTCGTTCTGCGCCGGCGTCCCGACCTGCTGCTCGCCCAGATTGTTCGCAATCCACGCGGGATCGCGGCTGTCGGCAGTGACGGTCCGCCCGGCCTGGTAGAAGCCGAGCAGCGCCAGCGTCGGGACCAGCACGGCGGCCGCGAGCAGATAGGGCGCGGCGCGCTTGAACCACGCTTTCATGCGCAGCCAGAAATAGAGCCCGATGCAGCCGTGGACCCATGCGACCGTCAGGACCGTCGAGATCTGCAGCGCCTTCGAAGGGTGCGCGACCCAGAACAGGTAGAGTTCCTGCGGATAGAGTTTCTCGTGGCCGAACAGCGTCTCGCCGAGCCGGACGCCGACGACATGGGCGGCGACGAGGAGCGGGACGCTGAGGCCCAGCGCGAGCTGCAGCGGCTCCATCGCCTTCCAGCTGAATTGCCGACGCTGATACAGCGCCCAGATTCCGAGGCTGGAATGCAGGAATGCCGCGGTATAGAAGACGATCGCCACCGGCAGGAACTGCCAGAACAGCGTGTGGTAGTAGATGCCTTCGGCCAGCGCATCGAGCGAGATGTTGCCGAGCGCATGATTGAGGAAATGGCTGATCAGATAAGCGAACAGGATCATGCCGCAAGCCAGCCGGATCTGCCGCTGGCCGATGCCGCGGAAGAGCTTGCCGATCTGCTCGTATGAAGCGGGGGTCGCGCGGTCCATGTCATCATTATCCGATATCGGCGACATCCATTCCAGAGGGGAAAACGGCGCACGTTGACTCATCCCAAGGAGTTGGGGAGAAAGCGCCGTGACAACAGCCTCGCCCGACCTCCGCCGCAAGCAGGGTTTCCAGCCCCTGACGGTCGCGATCATCGTAATCGCGGCGATGACGGCGTTGCGGATCGCCTACGCCAGCCTGATCGATCTGCGCACCGACGAGGCCTATTACTGGACCTGGTCAAAGGAATATTCGCTGTCGTTCCTCGATCATCCTCCCATGATCGCCTGGTTCATCCGTTTTGGAACCACGATCTTCGGCGACACCAATCTCGGCGTGCGCTTTGCCGGCATTGTCGCAATGCTCGCGACGCAATTGCTGCTCGCCGATATCGCTCGCCGCGTCACCCATGACGTCAGGGCGATCGTGTTCGCGCTCCTGATGCCGGAGGCCGCGCTCTATTACGGACTGTTGATGGCCAAGGTCGCGCCCGACACAGCGCTGATTCCGTTTGCGGTCGCGATGATCTGGTCGCTGGTGCGGCTTGCCGAAAGCAACGATCAGCGCTGGTGGCTCGCCGCGGGCCTGTTCGGCGGCCTGTCGCTGCTGTCGAAATTCACGGTCGTGATGCTGCTGCCGGCCGTCGCCGCCTTCATGCTGGTGCCGGACTGGCGGTTGCGCCAGTTGCGCTCGCTATATCCGTGGCTCGCGGCGTTGATTGCCATGATCGTGTTCTCGCCGGTGCTGATCTGGAATTATCAGCACGACTGGGCGTCGTTCCGCTTCCAGGCGGTGCGGGCTGTGTCCGCGCACGAATTTTCGCTGCGGACGGTCGGCGATTATATCGGCTTGCAATGGGGGCTGGTCGGCTTCGTGCTGCTGCCGGTGGTGCTGTCGGGGCTCGTTCTCACGGCCTGGCGCGGCTATCGCGCCCGCGAGCCGGTTGCGATCCTGCTCTCGACCGCGGTCATCGTTCCCTTCCTTTATTTCTTCTGGAAGTCGCTGACACTGCGGGTCGGCGACACCTGGCCGATGTTCATGTGGCCCGTCGGCTTTGCCGCCGCCGCCATCAATATCGCCCTGCTGTCGCGCGAGGGGTGGCCCGCCTGGATGGTCAGGTCGACGATGAGGTGGGCCAATGTCGCCATCGTCGCCGGCATAGCGATGGTGGTGCTGGTGTTTCTTTACTATGTCGCCGCGCCCTGGAATTTCATCGGCCGTGCCGATCCGATCGGGGGCGAAGCCGGCTATGAAGCGCTGGTGGCGCGGGTGGAAGCGGAATTGCAGAAGACGGGCGCGACTTGGATTGCGACCACGGATTATCGCACCTATGCGATGTTGCGCTGGTTCCTGAAAGACCGGCTGCCGGTCATCGAAGTTACCGAGCGTGGCCGCTTCCAAGGCTTCAGGGATCCCGGCACGGACAGGATCAAGGGCCACCCAGGCCTCTATGTCGCGCGTGAGCCCGACCAGTTGCTGCCGCTGTGGAATTTGACCGGCGCCAAGCGTGAGCCGCTGGAACGTGTCGATCGCACCTGGCGCGGCATCGTGATGGACACTTACGCACTGGAAAAATTGAGCGGCTGGACGCCCGAGCTTTCGCCGCCGCCGGATACGCCGTTCTTCCGCTGGCGCGTGCTGGCGCGAAGCTTTTATTCGCCTGCCGCGCTGTCGTAATAATAGCGGCTTTCTGGGAGGAGGATTGAGGATGGCAACAAAGATCGATCCCGTACAAAAGCACGAAGTCATCGCCGAGGACCTCGAATACGGCAGGGTCGGCGACACGCCGCTGCTGGCGCGCCTGTATCGTCCGCGCGGGATCACCGGTTTTCCCGCCATCGTGGACGTCCATGGCGGCGCCTGGGTCACCAACGACCGGCTGCAGAATGCGGCGATGGATCAGGTGATCGCGGCGGCCGGGACCGCGGTGCTGGCGCTCGATTTCCGCATGGCGCCGGCGTCGCCCTATCCGGCCTCGATCGCCGACATCAACCTCGGCATCCGATGGCTCAAGGCCAACGTCGCGCGGCTGGGCGGCGATCCGCGCCGCGTCGGAGGGCTCGGTACCTCCAGCGGCGGGCATCAGCTCTGGCTGAATGTCCTGCGGCCTCGCGATCCCAGATACACCGCGCTGAAGCTCGCTGGTGCCGACGATGTCGATGCAAGCCTCGGTTTCGTTGTCGTCTGCTGGCCGATCTCCGATCCGGTTGCGCGCTACGCGATGGCACGCGAGACCGGCAATGAGCGGCTGGTCAAGAATCACGATGCCTTCTTCCTGACGGAAGCAGCGATGGCCGAGGCCAATCCGCAGACCATTCTGGAGAGCGGCGAGGCGCGCAACCTGCCGCCGGCCCTGCTGATCCAGGGAACGGCGGACGCCAACGTCACCCCGGACATGGCGGATCAATTCGTGGCCGCCTACACCAAAGCGGGCGGCCGGATCGCGCTCAGGAAGTTCGAGGGCCAGCCCCACACCTTCGTTTCGCAGAACCCGACGAGCCCGGCCTCGGTCGAGGCGCTCGGCCTGATCACGGATTTCATTCGCGAGCAGACGCGAGAATAGCCTGGAGAACTACGGCCATGTGGTTTCGTGTCGTCTCGTTCGTCGTGGCGTTGTGCGCAACCGCGGCGCCGGTGTCCGCCGGGGAATATCCAGATCACGCCATCAAGATGATCGTGCCGTTCGCCGCGGGCGGTGGCACCGACGTGCTGGCGCGCATCATCGCGCAAAATCTCAACAGCAAATGGGGCCAGCCGGTCGTGGTGGAGAACCAGCCGGGCGCCTCGGGCGCGATCGGCTCGCGCACGGTGATGAACGCGGCGCCCGATGGCTACACGCTGCTGATGGCGTCCACTGGCGCGCTGATGGCGGTGTCGTCCGGCGCAGACGGCAACGGTCCGTTCGACGTCAACAACGTCCTCACGCCGATCGTGATCGGCGCGGCACCGCCCTATCTTCTGGTCGCGAGCCCCAATCTGCCGGTGAAGACGACCGCGGATCTGATCCGCTATGCCAGGGAAAAGCCGGATGGACTGACCTTCGGCTCGTCGGGCGTCGGCGCGGCGTCGCATCTGTCGGGCCTTCTGTTTGCGAGCCAGACCGGGATCAAGATGCTGCATGTGCCCTACAAGGGCACCGGGCCCGCGGTCACCGACCTGATCGGCGGCCGCATCGATGTCATGTTTGCGCCGGGACCGGTGGTGCAGCAATTCGTGCAGTCGGGGCAGTTGAAGGCGCTGGGCGTGACCGACACGCAGCGCTCGAAATTCTATCCGGATGTGCCGACCGTCGCCGACACCGTACCCGGTTATGAATCCGTCGGCTGGTTCGGCCTGCTGGCGCCGCCGAAGACGCCGCCCGAGATCGTGAAGAAGATCAACGAGGTCATCGTGGCGGCGGTGCAGACCAGGGAATTCCGCGATCATTTGGCGACACTCGGCGCGGAGCCGCGGCCGCAGACGCCGGAAGAGTTCGGTCATTATATCAACGCCGACGTTGCCAAGTGGAGCAAGGTCGTGAAAGACAACGACGTGCAATTGCCGGGAGGAAAGTGAACTATGCGTCTTGCAACTTTCGTCGATCCGCTGAGGGGAAATGATGCGCGGTTCGGCATCGTCAGTGGCGAAAACATGATTGATGTGGCGGCCGCTAGCGACACATTGCATCGCGCGGTGCCGGCGACGTCGGTGAAGGTCGCGCTGACCAGTGGCGCGCATACGCTCGCGGCGCTGAAAGAGCTGGTCAAGGCCGCGGAAGGCGCAAAACTGTGGCGTCCGATCGCGGGCCTGAAATTCCTGCCGCCGATTCCGGACCCGTCAAAATTCTTCTGCGTCGGCAAGAACAACAGGAAGCACCGCGAGGAGCTGGCCGCCAACAAGATGCTGACCGAGGTGCCGAACGAGCCGACCGGCTTCATCAAGCTCACCAGCACGATGTCCGGCGACGGCGACGAGGTCGTCAAGCCGGCCGGCATCGTCAAGCTCGATTACGAGCCGGAGCTCTGCTACGTCGTCGGCAAGCGCGCCCATGGCGTGAAGAAGGCGGATGCCATGGAATACATCTCGGGCTTCACGCTCACCAATGACGTCAGCGCGCGCGAGATCCAGCAGCGCGAGGTGGCGTCCGGCAGCCGGTTCTGGACCGCCAAGAACATGCCGGGCTTCGCGCCGGTCGGGCCGTATATCCTCACGATGGACGAGGTTCCGGACACCGATAATCTCTGGGTCACCTGCGACGTCAACGGCAAGCAGCGGCTACGCTCGAACACCGGCGACTATCTCTACAAGATCGCCGACGTGCTGGAGCATTTCTCGCGCTATGTCGTGTTCGAGCCCGGCGATCTCATCGCCATGGGCGCGCCGAGCGGCGTCGCCGTCGGCCAACCCAACGCGGACGAGCTTTATCTTCGGCCTGGCGACGACATGGTGATCGCGTTCGAGGGGCTGATGTCGCTGCGCACGAAGATCATCGCGCCCAAATAGGACGCGCTACTCTTCCTCCTCGCGCTTCTTCAGCAGGTCCTTGGCAAGATCAGTCAGCGCCGGCCGCGGCAGGGCCGTGAACGGCAGCGGCCGCGTCACGTCGATCGCGGCGAGGCCTAAGCGAGCGGTGAGGAGGCCGTTCAGCATGCCCTCGCCGAGCCGCTGCGAGAGTTTCGCCGCGATGCCGTGGCCAAGCATCTGCTGCACCAGGCTGTCGCTTGCGGCCATGCCGCCCGTGATGGCGAGATGCGCGATCACGTGTCGCAGCAGCCGGATCATGCCGAGCGCGCCGGGACGGCCGCCATAGAGCCGGGCGAGCTGGCGGATCAGCCGCAGCGAAGCCATGAACACGAAGATGACGTCGATCGCCGCGCGCGGGCTGATCGCGGTGACGATGGAAACGCGCTGCGCGGCGGAGGAGACGAGGCGGCGGGCTTCGATGTCGAGCGGCGTCATCAATTCACGCTCGGCGAGCTTGATCATGTCGGCGCCGTCGATGATGTCGTCGGCGTGGCCGGCCAGCGCGTTGCGGGCGCGCGCGAGCTGCGGGTTCTGGTGGGCGATCTTGAGCAGGTCGCGCAGGATGGCGCGGCTTTCGGCGCGGTCGTCGCTGAGCAGGACGCTGGTTGCTCGTGCGTGGAGTTTCTCGATGGTGGCCAGGCGTACCAGGGCGGTCAGCTCACGCATGGTGACAACGCCGAGCGCGAGCGCGGCGGCAGCGGTGAAGGCAATGCCGAGGATGCCGAGGCTTTCACTCCGCGCAAACAGATCCTCGATCAGATGCGTGACGCCAAGCCCGAGGCCGAGCAGCACGAGGCCGGCGACCCCGGTCCAGAACATCGTGCCCCAGCCGAACCCGCGGCGCGGCACGGCGGGCGCTTCGATCGGAACCGGCAATTGCGCGGGATCGTGTTCCGGCGTGATCTGTACCGTGCCGCGCGCGGGCTTGCCGGCCTCGTCGGCATCGATGACGACCACGCCGGGATCGTCGAGCCGGAAGGTCGCCGGACGCCTGTGCTTGGATCGATCGTTCATTGCAGCCGGTCTCCGATCAGGAACTGCAGCGCCCGGTCAAGGCGGATGTGAGGCAGTGCGGGCTCGCCGCCGCCGTCGCGCTCCAGCGGTGGCGGGCGGAAGCGCAGGAAACGGAAGTCGCTCTTTTCGGGCTCCGTCGAGGACAGGCCGCGGAACGCATCGCCATTGAACAGCCACTCGGGATCGGCGGGCAGGTCGCCCGGAAAGGTCGCGACCTCGGTATTGCCGTCAAACAACTCACCATTAGCGCTTTCGCCCGGCGCGGGCGTGCCCAGGATAGAGGGCAGCTTGTCGCGGCCGCGTGAGACTGTTGCCTCGCGGGTGGCGCGCACGGCGGCCAGCGCCACGACGTCGATCCCGGCACCGGTCGCTTCCGCCCGTGCGGCGGCCTTGGCGACCGCACGGCGCAGCACCGCCTCGAGCCGGTCATGGCTCAAATGGTGCAGATGATCGGCCTTGGTCGCCGCGAACAGAATGCGATCGATCCGCGGCCGGAACAGCGTCGAAAGGATCGTGCTGCGTCCGATCCGGAAGCAGTCGAGGATGCCAGACAGGGCCGCTTCGAGATCGTGCAGCGCCTCAGGCCCGGAATTGAACGCGGCCAGCGCGTCGACGAGCACGATCTGGCGGTCGAGCCTGGCAAAATGATCGCGAAAGAACGGCCGCACCACCACGTCCTTGTAGGCCTCGTAGCGCCGCACCATCATCGCCCACAGCGAGCCCTCCGGCGCAATGCCGTCGGCCGGCACATCGAGCGGCGCGAAGGTCAGCGCCGGCGATCCCGCGAGATTGCCCGGCATCAGGAAGCGGCCGGGCGGCAAGAGGCTCATGGCAAAGCGCTCGTCGCGGCAGGCGCGCAGATATTCGGTGAACAGTCTTGCCGAGGCGAGGGTGGCCTGCTCGTCTTCCTTGCCTCCGGCATTCAAGGCCGCGAGTTGCGCATGCCAGGCGGTGGCCAGATGCGCGCGCGGCGCTTCGCGGGACAGCGCAAGGCTTTCGGCGGACCATTGCTCATAGCTCCTGTCGAGCAGCGGCAGGTCGAGCAGCCATTCGCCGGGATAGTCGACGATGTCGAGTGTCAGGCTGCGGTCGGCGCCATTGTGGCGCTGGTAGTCGATGACAAGCCGGAGCTCGCTGATGTCGACGGTCGAGTTCGGCCAGCGCCGCTCCTCGATCAAAGTGCGCAGATGGCTCTCATAGTCGAAGCGAGGCACCGCGTCGTCCGGCTGCGGCGCGAGCAGCGCCCGCGCAATCCGCCCCGAGGCAAACGCCTCGAACACGGGAAAGCGGCCCCCGCGGGTCAGCCCGTGGATCAGGGCCGTGATGAACACGGTCTTGCCGGCGCGCGACAGGCCGGTGACGCCGAGCCGCACGGTCGGGTTGAAGAAGCTTTCGCCATAGTCGAGCAGCGCCCGCGCCGACAGGCGCGCTTCCTCGATGATGTCAGAAAAGCCGGGCGGCATTCAATCTCTGGGCGGGAGGATCATTAAACGGGCGGGACGCCCTCAAAAGTGGCGATTGACAGGCCGAAATCAAGCTTCACACTTCGGACGCGATTGCGGTTAAGAGGGAGGCCGAACGCCGCGTTGACCAGGCTAACCTCGTGTCCTATCCGTGCGGCCATATAACTGCAGGTGATCCATGACGATCTTCCAGTTGAAGCACCTCGCCTCGACCTCGATCCAGGCTGCGACCGGCGCGATCCGCTGGAACTACGACCGGGTCGAACTGATCGCCGATGGCATTGTGCATGCCATCGGCATCCTGCTCGGCATTATCGCCGCGACCGTGCTGGTGGTGCTCACTGCCGTCTATGCCAGGGCGCTCGATATCGTCGCGGTCTCGGTCTACGTCGCGGGCCTGCTGTCGATGCTGGTGCTGTCGGCGACCTATAATCTCTGGCCGGTGTCGCGCACCAAATGGGTGCTGCGCCGCTTCGACCATTCGGCGATCTATTTGCTGATCGCCGCGACCTATACGCCGTTCATCATGGAACTGCGGGACAGCGTCATGGCGCTGGCGCTTCTGATCGGGGTGTGGTGCGTCGCGATTTTCGGCATCGTGCTGAAGCTCGGCTGGCCGGGCCGGTTCGACCGGGTCGCGGTCGGGCTTTATCTCGCGCTCGGCTGGAGCGGCGTCATGCTCTATGATTCCGTGGTCGGCGCGTTGCCGCGGATGTCGCTCTGGCTCGTGCTGGCGGGCGGCGCGCTCTACAGCCTGGGCGTGATTTTCCACGCCTGGCGGCGGTTGCGCTTCCAGAACGTGATCTGGCATTGTTTCGTGCTGCTGGGTGCGGCCTGCCACTACACGGCGGTGATGGACCTCGTCCTGGCCTGACAACAAGATAAAAACGGGAGGTGACGATGCAGGTGACCGGCAAGGTGGTGGTCGTCACCGGGGGCGCCAATGGCATCGGCAAGGCGCTGTGCGAGGCCTTCCATGGCGCCGGCGCCGCCAAGGTGGTGGTCGTCGATCTCGACGGCAACAACGCGCGGACCGTGGCAGCTACGGTGCATGGCGCGGCGTTCCAGTGCGACGTCGCCAAGGAAAAGGATATTCATCACGTCATCGACGAGACCGAGCGGCAGTTCGGCCCGATCGCGCTGTTCTGCTCCAATGCCGGCATCGGCGGCGGCTTCGATCCGCTGTCGGTGAATGCCGGCGGCACTTCGGACGAGCCGTGGCAGCGAAGCTGGGCGATCCATGTGATGGCGCATGTCTATGCCGCGCGGCATCTCGTGCCGCGCTACAAGGCACGCGGCGGCGGCTATTTCCTCAACACGATTTCGGCGGCTGGCCTGCTGTCGCAGGTCGGCAGCCCCGCTTACTCCACTACCAAGCATGCCGCGGTGGGCTTTGCCGAAAATCTCGCGATCTCGCACCGCGCCGACGGCATCAAGGTATCGATCCTGTGCCCGCAGGGCGTCGACACCAACATGCTGCGCTCGATCCCGAAGGGCCCGCAATCCGGCGACGGCGATCTCGCGCCGGAGCAAGTGGCGAAGGACGTGCTGGCTGGGTTGGAGCAGGAGATCTTCGTGATCCTGCCGCATCCGCAGGTGCTCGGCTACATGCGCAAGAAGACCGAGGATTACGACCGCTGGATCGCGGGCATGGCCAAGATCCAGGCGAAGATGCGCGAGCAATACGGGAAGTGACCGCAACGAAAGATCACCCGCTCGCCGTGACGACATGCGCCCGGATGCGGCCCTCGATCGCGCCGCTGCCAAATCGTTGCGTCAGCAGCGTGATCGCGGCGTTCGTCGCGGCTTCGAGCGATGCACCACGCGCCTCGATCTCGTTTCTCATGGGGGTCCCCTGGCAGAACGCAACGGCCGGCACTTTCGGCGAGGCCGCCTTGCTGGTGTGATCGACGGTTTCGACGGAAATATCCGTAAAGCCTGCCGCCTTCAGGTCCGTGCGGATCTTTTCAATGTCGTGGTAGCCATGCGGGACGCGCGCCATGAAGGTGGGCGGATCGTTCGGGAAGACGGTGGCCAGGCTTTGGTGGACGGTGTTGGTGAAATCGCTGGTGCCGATCTCATCCCACACGTTGAAGACAAGGTGGCCGCCCGGCTTGAGCACGCGGCGGGCCTCCTTGTAGCCCGTGATCTTGTCCGGCAAGAACATCACGCCGAACTGGCACGCGACGATATCGAATTTCCGGTCTTCGAACGGCAGCGCCATTGCGTCGGCCTGCTGGAAGGTGACGCGCCCCTTGAGCGCCGGCTTGGTGCCGGCACGGTCGAGCATCGGTTGATTGAGATCGCTCGCAATGATGGCGCATTGCGCCGGGAGCTGCGACACGAGTGCAGAGGTCAGGGCGCCGGTGCCTGACGCCGTTTCCAGCACGTTCCGCGGTGCATAGCGAGCCACCCGCGCGGCGAGATCGCGCGCGTATGGTTCGAAAATGAGAGGGACGAGAAGGGAATCGTAGATTTCGGGAATCGAGCCTGCGAAAAGCTTGTCGCCAGCCTGCATGGCATTGCTCCGCCAAACTAACACCGCGCCCGGCTCTGATGTTACTCTCGGACTTTTTCAGCGGGTCAAGGAAAAGGCCGGTTTTTCGAGGACCGGCCTTGTTACCTTTTGCCGCACAGCTCCGACGCCGTTTACAGCTCTACTGCGGCGGCGCGGTCGGCCTTCAACGCGCGGGCGTAGAGCATCAGCCCGTCGCGCACCGTGCGTCGCTCGGCCTCCGTCAACCGACTGAGCGCGCCGGAAACCTGGCGGCGGCCGAATTCATGTAGCGCCGCCAGCGTGCGCTTACCCTTCGCGGTCAGTGCCAGCGGCTTGACCCGAGCGTCGTTCGCATCGAGCATTTCCTTCAGTTCGCCGCTCTCGATCAGCTTGCGAACCAGGCGGCTGACGCTCGATTTCTCCAGATGCAGGAACGCCGCGAGCTGCACGGCGGTCATGGGCCCGCGTATGCCGATCTCCAGGATCGCGTGGACGGCCGACGGCGGATAATCGGTCGCGGCCAGCGTCGCTTCCATGAAGCCGAGCTCGCGCACCATCTGCCGGGACGCGGCGCGAATGTCGTCGATCAGGGGCAGCTCAGCGGTGGACATCTTGACTCCGGCCATATAGTTGTATCATACAACGATATGGAAGTGCAATGGCGCACTCCGGACTGGATTGGCGGAATGAGTGAGTCTTCTCCGGCCACCAAGCTTCCGCGCGCATCGGCGGTGCGGATGACGGGACAGGTCTGTCTGGTGACCGGCGGTGGCAGCGGCATCGGCCGCGCCACGGCGCTGAAGATGGCCGAGGAAGGCGCTGATGCGGTGGTGATCGCCGGCCGGCGCGAGAGCGAGATTGAAGCCACTGCTGCGGCCTGTCGCGATCTGGGCTCACAGGCGCTGGCCGTCGGAACCGACGTGACGCGGGAGGACGAGGTCGAGCGGCTGGTCAAGACCGCGCTCGACCGCTTTGGCCGGCTGGATGCCGCCTTCAACAATGCCGGGGTGCAGGAGCGGCGCGCACCGCTGGAGCAGCAGAGCCGGGCGATCTACGACGACGTGTTCGACGGAAATGTGCGCTCGGTGTTCTACTGCCTGCGCCATCAATTGCCCGCAATGTTCGCGTGTGGGCAAGGACGGATCGTCGTCAATGCGTCGGTGAGCGGCGTGCGCAATCCCAATCCCGGGCTCTCGCTCTATTCGGCATCGAAAGCGGCTGTCATCTCGCTGGTCCACTCGGCGGCGCTGGAGGCGGCGCCACGCGGCGTGAGCGTCAATGCGGTAGCCCCAGGCCGCGTCGTCACCGACATGATGCTGCGCTCCGGCGTCGGCGATATGGCAAGCGTCGCGGCCGGACTGCCGCTTCGACGCATGGGAAAGCCGGAGGAGGTCGCGGAAGCCGTGGTGTGGCTGTTGTCCGACGCCGCGTCCTATGTGGTCGGTCATGTGCTGGCGACCGACGGCGGATTTCTCGCGTCGTAATCAATTCTTCTGTGCATACAGCAGCGGCACGGCGGAATCGACGATCACCTCGACGAGGCTCGTGCCCTTGTGCGCCAGCGCCCGCTTCAGTGCCGGTACAAGCTCGGATGCCTTGGTGACGCGCACGGCCTCGCAGCCAAGTCCCTCGGCGATCTTGACGAAATCGATGCCGGGCAAATCGAGGCCTGGGCACATTGCGCACCTGCATCACCTGGCTGAACGAGCGCATCGCGCCGTAGCCCGAATTGTTGAGGACGACCACCGTCAGCGGCAGCTTGCGTTGCGCCGCCGTCCACAAGCGCCTGGATCGAATACATCGCCGAGCCATCGCCGATCAGGCAGACGGTGCGGCGCTTCGCCCCGGCCGAGCGCCATGCCGACCGCGGCCGGCAGCGAATAGCCGAGCCCACCGCTCGCCATGGTGTAGAAACTGTCCTGGCCGCGCATCGGCATGAATTTCTGCATTGCGGGCCGGTGCGAGGGCACTTCCTCGACGAGGGCGGCGTCGGCCGGCATCGCGGCCGAGAGCGAATGCAGCAGGAACTCCACGGGAAGCGGATCGGCCGCCGTGGGCGCGGGCGGCAAGGTGCGGCCCGCCGGCGCGGTGCGCCTTGTCTCCGGCAGCATCTCCAGCAGCATCGACAGCGCGGGCTTCATGGTCGCGATGATGCTGGAGCCCGCGGGCGTCACCGCGGCCGCATCCGGATCGTCGGTGATCTGGAAGATCGTGGTCGCGCCGTCGAAGATCGAGGCATGGCCCTCGACATGGAAGGTGAACACGGGCGCGCCGATCACGACCACGAGGTCGTAGCGCGCGCAGCGCATCCGAAAGCTGGCCCGGCGAAGCGTGCAGGAAGCCGGCGAATTGCGGATGCCGTTCCGGAAACGAGCAGCGCGCCGAGAACGGGCTGACCCAGATTGCGGCCTTCGATTTCTCCGCGACCTTCACCATCAGATCGACCGCGCCGGCGCGGTCGACGCCGGGACCGATGACGAGGGCAGGGTGCTTGGCTGCCGCAAGCGCCGCGACCAGCGACTTCATCGCGTCAGGATCGGGGCCGATCTCGCGGCTGACCTGGCGCGCGGCTAATGGCTGCGCGGGATGGGTCCAGTCGTCGATCGGCACCGAGACGAAGGTCGGCCCGCAGGGCGGCTGCATCGCCGTGTAATAGGCGCGCGCGATCGCGGCCGGCACGTCCTCGGCGCGCGCCGGCTCGACGCGAGTACTTGACATAGGGCCGCGGAAATTCGGAGGCGCGCTCGGCATAGAGGAACGCCTGCAGCGGCAGGATCGAGCGCGCCTGCTGGCCCGCGGTGATCACGAGCGGCGTCTGGTTGCGGTGCGCGGTGTAGATGTTGCCGAGCGCGTTGCCGACGCCGGCCGCCGAATGCAGGTTGACGAAACCGGCGTTGCGCGTCGCCTGCGCGTAGCCGTCGGCCATGCCGACCACGGATGCCTCCTGCAGGCCCAGCACATAATCGATGTCGTCGGGCCAGTCGGAGAGGAACGGCAGTTCGGTCGAGCCGGGATTGCCGAAGACCTTTTTGATGCCGAAGGCGCGCAGGAGGTCGAACGTCGCCTGCTTGACGGTGAGGGATTTGGTGGTCTCTTTTGCCTGCCTGCGAGACACGTTAAGCCCCCTCAGCGTTCGTCATTGCGAGGAGCGAAGCGACGAAGCAATCCATGCTTCCCGTGCAGAACCATGGATTGCTTCGCTCCGCTCGCAATGACAGTCTACCACGTCGCCGTCCCCTTCATCGTGGGCTGGCCTTCGGAATTGGCGGTCCACAGCTCCATGCTGCCGCCATTGTCGTTGGCGTTGACCGAGAACTCGCTGCCCTCGAACAGCGGCTGCACGCCGCGATAGCTGAACTTTTTCGGTGGCGTGCCGCCATGCAGCTTCGCGGCGAGTTCGACGATGAACGCCGCCTGCAGGGGGCCATGGAAGATCAGCCCGGGATAGCCTTCGACCTTGGTGACGTAGTCGCGGTCGTAGTGGATGCGGTGGCCGTTGAAGGTCAGGGCCGAATAGCGGAACAGCAGCACGGGATCCGCCAAATGGGCCTCGCGATGCTTCGCTGTCGGCGGCGGGGGCGGGGCCTTCGGCGTCCCGACCGGCGCGCCATCCATGTCGCGGTAGACGATGTCCTGGCGCTCGCGGATCGCGATGCCGCGCGGCGTCGTCACCAGATGTTCGACCGAGACGAAGCACAGCGTCCCGGTCGATCCGGTTTTCACGGCGATGTCGGAGATGCGCGACGTGCGCTTGGCCTCATCGCCGACGCGCAGCGGATCGAGAAACTCGAGTTCGCCGCCGGCCCACATCCTCCGCGGCAGCGGCACCGGCGGCAGGAAGCCGCCGCGGGTCGGGTGGCCGTCGGGTCCGAGCATCGACATCGGAAACACCGGCTGCGCCAGGCACCAATGCACCGTGAACGGCGCGGCGTCGCCCGTTTTGGGCTCGCCGACCTCCTGGAACAGCGTAGCGCGCAGGCCCTTCACGAGCTGCGCGGTGACGATGTCGGACGCTTCCGTGGAGCGGCCGATCCATTGCCGCAAATGATCGAGGTCGAGCTTTTCGGTCATGACGATTTCCGTGAGCGAGCTTTCGGCATCCCGGCATGTTCGCCGATCGCGGGCACCGGGCCGTAGCGGCGCGGCTCGCCGACGAAGATCGCGGCCGGCGCCGAATAGGTCACGACGCCCTTCGGCGTATCGACCTCGATGCGGCGCAGATGCGGATGCACGGTGAGGTCGGCCATGGTGTTGACTTCGGCAAAGGCGATGTCGGCATCCTCCAGCCGCTTCAACAGCTCGTCTCGGGTGAGCGAGCCGAAGCTGTCGCCGACCGTCTTGTCGGTAGCCGCGCGGTTGCGCACGCGCTCGATCATATTGGCGAAGCGCGGATCGTTCGGCAGGTCGGGCTTATCAAGCACTTCGGCGCAGAGCTTCTTCCACTCGCGCTCACTCTGGATCGAAATCAGGATGTCCTTGCCGTCCCTGGAGCGGAACACGCCATAGGGCGCGATCGAGGGATGGGCGAGGCCCATGCGCTTCGGCGGGTTGCCGGCTTCGGAATTGAGCAAGGGCACCGCGAGCCAGTCGGCCATCACGTCGAACATGGAGATACGGATGTCGGCGCCCTTTCCGGTGCGGGTCCGTGCAAAGAGCGCTTCCAGGATCGAGGCATGCGCGGTGGCGCCGGTGGCGACGTCGACGATCGAGACGCCGACGCGCGACGGCCCTTCCGCGCTCCCGGTGATCGAGGCGAGCCCACTCTCGGCCTGGATCAGGAGGTCATAGGCCTTGCGGTGCGCATACGGGCCTTCATCGCCGTAACCGGTGATGGTGCAGCAGATCAGCGCCGGATAATCCTTCCTGACGCGCTCCAGCGAGAAGCCGAGCTTGTCCATCGAGCCGGGCTTGAGGTTTTGCAGCAGCACGTCGGCGCCGGCGATCAGCTCTTCGAGCTGCGCGCGGCCTTCCCTGGTCGCGAGATCGACGACCACGGATTGCTTGCCGCGGTTGAGCCAGACGAAATAGCTGCTCTGGCCTTTCGCCGCGACATCGTAGGCGCGGGCGAAATCGCCCTCCGGCCGTTCGACCTTGATGACGGTGGCGCCGGCATCCGCCAGGCGTGACGAGCAGAACGGCGCGGCAACCGCCTGTTCCACGGCAATGACGGTGATTCCCTCAAGCGGCAGCATCTTGGCTTCTCTCGTTTTGCCCATGTCCTTTATCGGCGAACCGGTTCCCGCTTCGCCGGGACATGCGTTAGTAGGAGCGGGGCATGCCGAGCACGTGCTCGGCGACGAATGACAACACCAGATTGGTCGATATCGGCGCGACCTGGTAAAGCCGCGTCTCGCGGAACTTGCGCTCGACGTCGTATTCCTCCGCAAAGCCGAAGCCGCCATGGGTCTGGATGCAGGCATTCGCCGCTTCCCAGGAGGCGTCGGCCGCGAGCATTTTTGCCATGTTGGCTTCCGCGCCGCAGTCGAGCCCGGTCTCGTATTTGCGGGTCGCTTCCTTCACCATCAGCTCGGCGGCGCGCATCGAGGCGTAGGCTTTCGCGATCGGAAATTGAATCCCCTGGTTCTGGCCGATCGGCCGGCCGAACACGGCGCGTTCCTTGGCGTAGCTCGTGGCCTTGGCGATGAACCACTTCGCGTCGCCGATGCATTCGGAGGCAATCAGGATGCGCTCGGCATTCATGCCGGAGAGGATGTAGCGAAAGCCCTTGCCTTCCTCGCCGATCAGGTTTTCCGCCGGCACCTTCATGTCGGTGAAGAACACTTCCGTGGTGGAATGATTCATCATGGTGCGGATCGGGCGGATGGTGAGCCCGGCCTTCCGCGCTTCGCGCATGTCGACGAGGAACACCGACAGGCCCTCGGTGCGCTTCTTCGCCTGTTCCTTCGGCGTAGTGCGCGCGAGCAGGATCATCAGGTCGGAATATTCGGCGCGGCTGGTCCAGATCTTCTGACCGTTGACGATATAGCTGTCATTGCCCTCGCGCTTGGCAAAGGTCTTCAGCGACGACGTATCGGTGCCGCTGGTCGGCTCGGTGACGCCGAAGGCCTGCAGCCGCAGCTTGCCGCTGGCGACGCCGGGCAGCCACTTCGCCTTCTGCTCGTCGCTGCCATGCCGCAGCACGGTGCCCATGGTGTACATCTGGGCGTGGCAGGCGCCGGCATTGCAGCCCGCGCGGTGAATTTCTTCCAGGATCGCGGTTGCGGCCGACAGTTTCAGACCCGCGCCGCCATATTCCTCGGGGATCAGCACCGAGAGGTAGCCGGCTTCCGTCAGCGCATCGACAAAGGCGGAGGGATAGGCCATCTCGCGGTCGAGCTTGCGCCAGTATTCGCCGGGGAACTGGGCGCAGAGTTTCGCCACCGCGTCGCGGATGTCGGCGTGTTCGTCTTGGGTGTGTTCTTGGACAGTCATTGGAACTCAGGTGGCAGGTCAAGCGCGCGCATCGTGGCAGTGCAGAATGCGCATAGGCGCTCGGACTTTTCGTCTCGGGTAAAGATTTCGACGGTGGCAACACCGATCGAGCCGGACATTTGCAGGGTTTTGGCCTTCGCCACAAGCTCATTGCGGTCGGCGGGGCTAAGGAAATTTACCTTGAGCTCGACCGTGACCCCGATCCGTCCCTTCGGTAGCCCCGAGGTAACGGCGATCCCGGCAGCATGGTCGGCCAGGGACGCGATAACCCCGCCGTGGAAATGGCCGAAGAACTGCACGAGGTCGTCGCGGCGGGTCAGCGCGACTTCGGCGTAGCCCGGCTCAACCTTGACGATGCAAAAGCCCGCGGCGTGGGTAAAGCCCTTCGCCGAGATTTTCGCGGCGAGCTCAGGTGGGTTGAGCTCGGTACTCATTATGCGGGAATGCGTACCGGCAGGGATTCGTAGCCCTTGATGAAGCTGGAATAGATCCGCTTCGGTTCGCCGACCACCTCGATCCGGTCGAACCGCTTCAGCATCTCCTGCCAGACGATCTTCAGTTGCAGTTCCGCAAGCCGCATGCCGACGCAGCGATGAATGCCGAAGCCGAACGACAGATGGTTGCGGGGTCGCGGCCGGTCGATGATGAACTCCTCGGGACGGTCGATCACTTCCTCGTCGCGGTTGCCGGAGACGTACCACATCACGACGCGGTCGCCCTTCCTGATCTTCTTGCCGCCGATCTCGGTGTCGGCCAGCGCCGTGCGGCGCATATGCGCAAGCGGCGTCTGCCAGCGGATCACCTCGGGCACCATGGAGTCGATCAGGGCAGGGTTTTCGCGCAGCTTCTGGTACTGGTCCGGATTCTCGTTCAGCGCCAGCACCGAGCCGGTCATGGTATTGCGGGTGGTGTCGTTGCCGCCGACGATGAGCAGGATGAGGTTGCCCATGAGATTGTCGGGGTCCATGTGGCGCGTGGCGTCGCTATGCGCCATCATCGAGAGCAGGTCGTTGCGCGGCGGAGCATTGACGCGCTCGTTCCACAGCCGCGCGAAATATTCGCGGCACTCGTCCATCTCCTGGCGGCGCTGCTCCGGCGATTCCACGATGCCGCTCTTGGGCAGCGCGGTCGAGACGTCGGACCAGCGCGTCAGCTTGCGGCGCTCCTCCCACGGGAAGTCGAACAGCGTCGCCAGCATCTGCGTGGTCAATTCGATCGAGACGCGTTCGACGAAATTGAAGGTCTCGTTGCGCGGCAGGTTGTCGAGCACCTTCGCCGAGCGCTCGCGGATCAGTTTTGCGAGTTCATCGAGATGCGTCGGCGTGAACATCGGCGACACCGTCTTGCGCTGGGCGGCGTGCCTCGGCTGGTCCATCGCGATGAAGCTCGGCCAGTCAAAGCCGGGAGGCGCGTCGCGGATCGAGATGCCGCCGAGCGCCGCGTCCGAGGAGAAGATGCCGTGGCTGGTGTCGACATGCATGATGTCGTTGTACTTGACGACCGACCAATAGGGCTCGATCGGCGCATTGGTGCAGTAATGCACCGGCTCTTCCTTGCGCAGCCGTTCGAACCACGGCCACAGCGTGTCGTTCTGGAACAGTCGCGGCGCGCCCGGGTGGAAATCCTTCAGCGGCGTCGCATAGGCTTCCTCGCGCGCCCGGCGCAGGGCCTCGGCCTTGTCGGCACGGATGGCGGTTTGGACGTTCATCGTGCTTTCCCGTCGCTATGGCTGGTCAGCCGGCAATACGCACCGGCAGGTGCTCGATTCCCTTGACGAAGCTCGAATACACCCGCTTGGGCGGCCCTACCACCTCAATATTGTCGAACCGCTTGAGGATTTCTTCCCAGATGATCTTCAGTTGCAGCTCGGCGAGGCGGATACCGACGCAGCGGTGGATACCGAAGCCGAACGACAGATGTGTGCGCGGCCGCGCCCGATCAATCAGGAATTCGTACGGGCGCTCGATCGCTTCCTCGTCACGGTTGCCCGAGACGTACCACATCACGACCTTGTCACCCTTCTTGATCTGGTGTCCACGGAACTCGATGTCCTGCAGCGCCGTGCGCCGCATATGCGCAAGGGGCGTCTGCCAGCGGATCACCTCCGGCACGAAGCTGTCGATCAGCGCGGGGTTCTTCTTCAGCTTCTCGTATTGATCCGGATGCTGGCTCAACGCCAGGATCGAGCCCGACATGGTGTTGCGCGTGGTGTCGTTGCCGCCGACGATCAGAAGGATCAGGTTGCCGAGGAAGTTCTTCGGATCCATGTCGCGCGTGGCGTCGCTGTGCGCCATCATCGACAAGAGATCGCTCTTCGGCGGCTGCTTGATGCGCTCGTTCCACAGCTTGGCGAAATAGGTCGCGCATTCCATCAGCTCGACCTGCCGCTCTTCCTCGGTCGCGACCAGGCCGCCGGGGCCGGGAATCGTGGTCGCGATGTCGGACCAGCGCGTCAGCTTGCGCCGCTCCTCCCAGGGGAAATCGAACAGCACGGCCAGCATCTGCGTGGTCAGCTCGATCGAGACGCGGTCGACCCAGTCGAACACCTCGTTTTGGGGCAGGTTGTCGAGACATTCGGCCGAGCGCTCGCGGATGCTGATCGCGAGCTGGTCCAGATGGGTGGGCGTGAACATCGGCGCCACGGTCTTGCGCTGCGCCGAATGCCGCGGCTGGTCCATCGCGATGAAGCTCTCGCGGCGCAAATCGGGATCGATGTCGCGGATGGTGATGCCGCCAAGCATGGCCGCCGAGGAGAACACCGCGTGATTGGTCTCGATGTCCATGATGTCGTTGTACCGGGTCACCGACCAGTACGGGCCGAACATGCTGTCTTTGGTGTAATGGACCGGGGCTTCCTTGCGCAGCCGGTCGAAATAGGGCCAGAACGTATCGGTCCTGAACAATTCGGGATCGCCGGGGTCGAACGCGTCAAGCGGCAGTGACGCGGCGCGCTGGCGCGCGGCCTCGGAATCGAGGTTGTCGGCGAGATCGATGGTCCCGTGCATGCGAGGCTCCCGGATTTCACTTCCCTGATGGCGCCTGTTAAAGGCTGCCTTGCGGTGAATTACATCCCGTTGCGGGGACCTGCGCAAGCACGACTTTGCCGCGAGCCAACAGGCCGCAGGGTGGGATGCCAGCAGGCGGCCGTTTTCAGCCCGTGACAAGCGCGATTCGAGCGAATAAGGCTGTTTCAAACACTGTTTGGTTTGCCGGAGGCACGACGCCCATGATTCCCAACGCGTACCGGATATTCAATTTCGATCTCGGCGAGACCGCGGACGCGATTCGCGAGACCGTGCACAATTTCGCCAGCAACGAGATCGCGCCGCGCGCCGCCGATATCGACAGGAGCAATCAGTTTCCGCGCGACCTCTGGCCGAAGATCGGCGCGCTCGGCCTGCACGGCATCACGGTCGAGGAGGAATATGGCGGCTCTGGGCTCGGTTATCTCGAGCATTGCGTCGCGCTGGAGGAGATTTCGCGCGCTTCGGCTTCCGTCGGCCTGTCCTATGGCGCGCATTCCAATCTCTGCGTCAACCAGCTTCGCCGCAACGGCAACGAGCGGCAGAAGCGGAAATATCTGCCCAAGCTGATCTCCGGCGAACATGTCGGCTCGCTTGCGATGTCGGAGCCGGGCTCGGGCTCCGACGTGGTGTCGATGAAGACCCGCGCCGAGAAGAAGGGCGACCGCTATGTGCTCAACGGCAACAAGATGTGGATCACCAACGGTCCGGTCGCCGAGACGCTGGTGGTCTATGCCAGGACCGATCCAAATGCGGGGCCGCGCGGCATCACCGCGTTCATCATCGAAAAAGGAATGAAAGGATTCTCTACCGCGCAAAAACTCGACAAGCTCGGCATGCGCGGCTCCGACACCTGTGAGCTCGTCTTCGAGGATTGCGAGGTGCCGGAGGAGAACGTGCTCAGCGAGGTCGGCCGCGGCGTCAACGTGCTGATGAGCGGCCTCGATTATGAGCGCGCGGTGCTGGCCGCAGGCCCGCTCGGCATCATGCAGGCCTGCATGGACGTGGTGCTGCCTTACGTGCATGAGCGCAAGCAGTTCGGCCAGCCGATCGGCACCTTCCAGCTCGTGCAGGGCAAGGTCGCCGACATGTACACGACCATGAATGCCTCCCGCGCCTATGTCTATGCGGTGGCGAAGGCCTGCGACCGCGGCGAGACCACGCGCGAGGACGCTGCCGGCGCCATTCTCTATGCGGCGGAAAAAGCCACCCAATGCGCCCTCGATGCGATCCAGCTGCTCGGCGGCAACGGCTATATCAACGACTATCCGACCGGACGGCTGCTGCGCGACGCCAAGCTCTACGAGATCGGCGCCGGCACCAGCGAGATCCGCCGCATGCTGATCGGGCGCGAGCTGTTCGAGAAATCGGCGTAGCGCGACTTATTGCGCAGCGCGGAACGCCGCCTCTTCGGACTTCACATTCCTCGCCGTTGTGTGACTGGCCTCACACCAGAAAAATCGTCCATGTGCCAATCTTGACGCGCAAATTGTTGCAATGATCGACCTATAGTTTATCGAACCGGAAAGCTTTCGGCGCGACAAGCTGTGGGTTTTCCCTGCCTTCGAATATTGCGCGGAGTTGACGCGTGAATGAAATGAATATTGTGCCGCGGCACCCGCCTCCGCCACCATCACCTCCGCAGCCACCGCCATTGCCGCCGACGCCCCTGACCTTCACGGGACGCCGCGACGAGTTCGTCCGCCTCATCACGCGAGGCGCCGCGCTGGAATTGGTCACCGCGGGATTCTACCGGTTCTGGCTTGCGACCGACATCCGCCGGCATCTGTGGGCGAATACCCTGATCGACGGCGATGCGGCCGAATATACCGGCCGCGGCAAGGAGCTCCTGATCGGCTTCCTGTTCGCGATGGCGATTCTGGTACCGATCTATCTCGTCTATTTCTGGATCGGCATCGAGGTCGAGCGCTTCAAGGAGTTCGCCAGCTTTCCGCTGATCCTGGCCTTCTACGCTTTCGGGCAATTCGCGACCTACCGCGCGCGGCGCTACCGGCTGACGCGCACGGTCTGGCGCGGCGTCCGCTTCTGGATGGATGGCTCCGGCTGGGCGTATGCCTGGCGGGCGGTGCTCTGGGGATTTTTCGTGGCGCTGACGCTCGGCCTCGCTTTGCCGTGGCGGGAGGCCGCGTTGGAGCGCTACAAGATGCGCCACTCCCATTACGGCGATCTTCAGGGTGAGTTCACAGGCAGCGCGTCGGAGTTTTTCAAGCGCGCCTGGTGGCTGTGGCTGGCGACCCCGTTTGCGCTTGTCTTGTTTCCGCTGTTTCCCTTCGTCTATGCGCAGTTCAAGGCGATCGAGTGGCGCTGGTGGCTGTCGGGCCTGCGGTTCGGCGCCGTGCGCGCGGAATCGACGCTGCCGCGCGGCGCATTCATCCACCTGTATTGGAAGGTGATCGGCTGGTACGTGCTGGCATCCTTCGCGCTCGGCATCTATTTCGCCGTCTGCGCAGGAGTAGCCTCGCTCGTTACCGGAGGATTCGATCAGGCAGGCGGGGCGGACATGCTTTCGAAAAACATTCCGCTACTGATCATGACGGTGATCGGCTATCTCGCTCTGGTTCTTTCGCTCAACGTCGTGATCCGGGTATATCTCTTGCGCGATTTGTGGGTGACGGTGTTGCAGCACGCACAGGTGCACGACATCGGCGCGGCGGCCAATGTCGCCGCAAGGGGCGACCTCGCGACCGCGCTTGGCGAGGGATTCGCCGACGGCCTCGACGTTGCCGGATTCTAGATTATCAGGCGGATCGTCTCATGGATCATGTTGCCCAGGACGGCACTTCGCATCGGGAGAGCGCAACCGCGTTCTATTTCGACGGGTCGTCGAGCCGGCGGCGGACGGTCAGGCTCGTTTTCGGCGATGCGCTCGGGATCGGCGAAGACGGCGCCGCGCCGGTCCTGTGGACCTATGACGACATCCGCCAGGTCGACAGTCCCGCCGGCGTGCTGCGCGTAAGCTGCCTGTCCGCGCCGGTGCTGGCGCGGCTCGAAATCCGCGATGCGGCGCTCTCGGCCGAGCTCACGTCGCGCTGCGCGCGGCTCGGCGAGAACCGCCTGGACGGCCGGGCGGTCGCAAAGATCGTCGGCTGGTCGCTGGCCGCGGTGGCTTCCATCGTCATGGTCGTGCTGTTCGCCATTCCGCTCGCCGCGGACCGCCTCGCGCCGCTGGTGCCGCAAGCCTTCGAGCGGCGGATTGGCGAAGCCTCGGAGGTGCAGATCAGGGCCCTCTTCGGCAACCAGGTTTGCGACCGCCCGGCAGGACAGGCGGCCTATGTCAAGCTGCTCGGCAAGCTGCGCGAAGCCGCCGGCCTCGATACCGATGTGCAGTCGTCGGTGTTGTCGACGGAAGTACCGAATGCCTTCGCGCTGCCGGGCGGCAAGGTCTATATGTTCAGCGGACTGCTGGCGAAGGCGGAAAGTCCCGACGAGATCGCCGGCGTGCTCGCGCACGAACTCGGGCATCTGAAGCACCACGATAACATGCGTGGCCTGATCTATAATGGCGGCACGTCGTTCCTGATCGGGCTGTTGTTCGGCGACGTCACGGGGTCGAGCGCCCTGATATTTGCGTCGCGCTCGCTGGTCACCGCATCCCATTCGCGCGAGGCCGAGCAGAATGCCGACAGCGTGACCATCGACGTCATGCACAAGCTCGGCCGCTCGCCGAAGCCGATGGGCGAATTGCTTTACCGCGTCACCGGCAAGGAGGGCGGCCGCAACCTGTCGATCCTGGCAGGCCATCCACTGACCGAGGACCGCCTGCAGCGCATGAGCGGCGAGGATCACCCCGCAAGCGGCCCGCCACTGCTGACACCGGAGGAATGGGCTGCGCTGAAGGCGATCTGCGGTCCGGCCGCCGCGGCCAAATCCAAGAAATGACGGGCGCAGGTCATTCCTGAAGATTGTTGATCTTGTTCACATAGGCCCGCACGTCGGCGAGCGCTGCCGGCAGCACCGCCTTGACCTGCTCCACCGTCATGCCCGGCTTGATGCGGGGATCGTACAGCAGATTGAGGATGTACTGGTCGTAGACGTCGAAGAAGCCCATCGAGACCTTGTCGTTGAACATGGTCCAGGGCACCGAGTTGGTGTCGTTGATCGGACCGAGCGACTGCAACAGCTCCTCATAGGCGCAATCGAAGAAGACGAAATCGCCGGTGTCGACGGTCAGGATCACGTCGGAATGCGTGATCTCGAAGTGCTCGTTCTTGCGGAAGCCGGACAGGCATTGCGGATCGAGCGAGGCCTTGATCTCGCGCGCCCGCTCGCTGCCGTAGTCTTTCGCGATGGTGCGGGTGAGATCGCGGTCGCGCACGAGCTGCACCGTGACGTTGGCGTCATCGCGCTTGTCGGCCATGGCGATGTCTAGATGCTGGACACGGTGGCCGATGTCGGCGACGACCTTCGCCAGTTGCGCCTTGCGGTCGGCGCGGGCGCCGTCGGCGAACACGCGCACCGGCACGTCATATCGGCGGATGCGGTCGACGCGGCCGGCGAGCTGGAATTCCGCGCCGAAGGCCGTCTTCATGAAACCCTCGACGATTTCCGCGTCGGTGAAATGCTTCTTTTCCGCGCGCTGGCGCGCGGTGATCGCAGGAACTTCCGAGGATGCGGGCTGTGGCCACAACGATGCCGCCACCGCGATCGCGATAGAGGCGAGCACGATCCGCAAAAGCCGCGGGTAGAGAAGGTTCATCATGCCGCGACGCTGCCGCAACCGGCCATCGCGCGCAAGGCGCGATGGCAATTGACGGTATGCGCCTAATTCTTCACGATCACCGTGGTTCCGACGGAAACGCGGCCATAGAGATCGGTCACGTCCTCATTGGTCATGCGGAAGCAGCCCGATGAGACCGCTTGCCCGATCGTCTCCGGCTCGTTCGAGCCGTGGATGCGGTAGAGGGTTGAGCCGAGATACATCGCCCGCGCGCCCAGCGGGTTGTCGATGCCGCCCGCCATATGCCCGGGAAGGTCGGGCCTGCGCCGGCGCATCTCCACCGGCGGCGTCCAGCCCGGCCATTCCTTTTTCGCGCTGATGCGGTGCACGCCGCTCCAGCGGAAGCCGTCGCGGCCGACACCGATGCCGTAGCGCAGCGCCGTGCCGCCCGGCTCGATCAGGTAAAGCCGCCGTTCGGCGGTGTTGATGACAATCGTGCCCGGCGCGTAATTGGTGGGATAGCTGACGCTCGTGCGCGGAATTGGGCTTGCGCCGCCTCGGCTGAAGAAATTCGGTCCACCGCCCATGATGTCGCGGGAGTCGTCGAACAAGAAGCCTTGTGCCTGCGCGTGACCCGCCCCTGCGAGGAGCGCCATTGCAGCGGCCAGAACGACGAACCTACGGGTCATTTTCTTCCTCGTGAAAAAAATCCAGTCATCCAAGACTGGCCGCAACGCGCCGGTTTCGCAAGCCGCGACCGCCTCAACCTTAGCGGTTTCAGATGTCGCGGTTAAGAAGCTCTGCGCCATGCAGGTAGATCAATGCGCCAGCCCCCTTTGACGAACGGCTGGAACAATGGTTGATCTCAGCGAGGAAACAGCGGCCTCGCGAACGGGAGCGGAAACGATGAACGGTGCGGAAAGTCTGGTGCGGACCCTGGTCGCGGGCGGGGTTAACGTCTGTTTCGCCAATCCCGGCACCTCGGAGATGCATTTCGTCGCCGCACTCGACCGGGTCGAGGGCATGCGCTGCGTGCTTGGGCTGTTCGAGGGCGTGATGACGGGCGCCGCCGACGGCTATTACCGCATGAAGGGCACGCCGGCCTCGACGCTCCTGCATCTCGGTCCCGGCCTCGCCAATGGCCTCGCTAACCTGCACAACGCCAAGAAGGCGCATTCCGGCATCGTCAACATCGTCGGCCAGCACGCGACCTACCACATCGCGCTCAATGCGCCCCTGACCTCCGACATCGAAGGGCTGGCGCGGCCGATGTCCGAATGGGTCCGAACCTCGCCGGACGCCAAGTCGGTCTCGGCCGACGGCGCCGCGGCGATCGCCGCCGCCAGCGGTTCCCCGCCGCAGATCGCCACCTTGATCCTGCCGGCTGATACCGCCTGGAACGAGGCCGACGGCATCGCGCAGGTGCCGGGGCCAAAGCAGCAACCGGGCTTCTCCACCGAGGCCGTCGAGAAGGCCGCCAAGGCGCTGCATTCGGGCGGCGACACCAACCTGTTGCTCGTCACCGGCGGCGCGCTGACGGAGAAGGCGCTGGCGCTGGCGCAGCAGATCGCCGGCAAGACCGGCTGCAAGGTGTTGGGCCAGACCTATCACCCGCGCATGGCGCGCGGCCGCGGCCGTTTCTCGATCGACCGCATCCCCTATGTGATCGAGTTCGCGCTGCCGATCCTGAAGAATTTCAAGAACATCATCCTGGTCGATGCGCGCGACCCCGTGGCCTTCTTCGCCTATCCGAACAAGCCGAGCATGCTCAAGCCCGAGGGCTGCGAGGTGCACCAAATGACCTCCTGGGGCGAGAACTCGGTCGCAGCCCTTGAAGCGCTGGCGGATTCGCTCGGCGCCAAGCCGGCCGACGTGAAGCCGCAGAAGCTCACCGAGCTGAACAAGCCGACCGGGGCGCTGAACCATGCCTCGATCGCGCAGGCGATCGCCTGCGCGATCCCCGAAAACGCGATCATCGTCGATGAATCCATCACCACCGGCCGCGGCTTCTTCCCGCCGACGGCGGCAAGCGCGCCGCATGACTGGCTGCAGAACATGGGCGGCTCGATCGGCTTCTCCACGCCGGTTGCGACGGGTGCGGCGGTCGCCTGCCCCGACCGCAAGGTGATCTGCATGGTCGGCGACGGCAGCGCGATGTACACCATCCAGTCCCTGTGGACCCAGGCCCGCGAGGGGCTGAACGTCGTCACCATCGTGTTCGCCAACCGCATCTACCAGATCCTGCGCGGCGAGTTCGACGGCGTCGGCGCCGGCGAGCCCGGCCAGCGCGCGCAGGACATGCTGAAGCTCGACCGCCCGACCATCGATTTTGTCGCGCTCGCAAAGGGCATGGGCGTCGAAGGGCGCGCGGTCACTACCGCCGACGACTTCAACAAGGCGCTGGCGGAAGCGATCGCGGCGCCGGGGCCGCGGCTGATCGAAGTGCAGTTCTAAAAAAATTCTGCGTAACCTGTAGCTGTATACTCCGCCCGCTTTTCGCTATGTTCGGGTCGGAGACTGCAGCATGCAGACGGAACTGAACAAGCTGATCGCCGCGCTGCGCGAGTTTTATGCACGCGAAACCTTTCTCCTGGAGCGGGACCTCGGCGAGCGCACTCTGACGCACCGGCTCGCCGTGCACGTCGAAAGGCAGTTTTCCGGCTGGGAGGTCGATTGCGACTACGACCGGCTGGGTGAGCGCACCATGCGGCTGCCGCACGGAACCGTCGTCTCGACCGACGATCATCTCGGCAAATCGGTCTATCCGGACATCGTCGTGCATCAGCGCGACATCCCCAACAACCTCATGGCGATCGAGGTCCGGAAGGCCAGCAACCACCAGCCGGTCCAGCACGAACAGCATAAGCTCAAGGCCCTGACCGATCCGCATCTGTGGTTCGCCTACGCCATCGGCGCGCTGGTGACATTGGCAAGAAAAAACGTCACCTCTTCCGAAGTCTATGTCGGCGGCAGGCGCGACGAGCCAATGACGATCTGGTTCGCCGAGCGGCTGAGGGACGCGGGATTGTCAGGATAAAGCAGGGACAGGCGAATCGAGATGAAGAACAAGAAATGCATGGCAGGCGCCATGCTCCTGGCTGCAATCGTGCTCATGGCGACGCCACTGCGCGCGGAGCAGCCTGCCGGCATCGACACCGCCTATCAGGCCATCGTCGACAATGCGAAGGTGAAGGCTGCGCTCGATTCCATCAAGGCCGACGATGCCGCAACCTTCGCCGAGCAGAAGCGCATCACCGAAATCGCAGCGCCGCCCTACAAGGAGAAGATCCGCGCCGAATATTACCTGAAGCGGATGCAGGAGCTGGGTTTCAAGGATGCCTCGATCGACGCCGAAGGCAATGTGATCGGCTTGCGCAAGGGCACCGGCGGCGGCCGGCCGAAGCTTGCGATCGCCGCCCATCTCGACACGGTATTTCCCGAGGGCACCGATGTGACGGTGAAGGAGAAGGACGGCGTCGTCCTCGGTCCGGGCATCGGCGACGATGCTCGCGGCCTCGTCGCGCTGCTCGCGATCATCAAGGCGATGAACACGAACGGGCTTGCGACCGTCGGTGACATCATGTTCGTCGGCGATGTCGGCGAGGAGGAACTCGGCAATCTCCGCGGCATGAAGGCGCTGTTCCGCGACCACACCGACATCGACGGCTTCATCTCGATCGACGGGCTCGGCATCGACCGCGTCGTCAACCAGGCGACCGGCAGTCACCGCTACGAGATGATCTTCAAGGGCCCGGGCGGTCACTCCTTCCAGGAGTTCGGGCTGCCGAGCGCGATCCATGCCATGGGCCGTGCGATTGCGAAGATTTCCGATCTGCAGACGCCATCCGATCCGAAGACGACCTTCACCGTCGGTACCGTCAGTGGCGGCACCTCGGTCAACGCCATCGCCGCGGAAGCACGGATGGCGGTCGACATGCGCTCCAACTCCACCGACGAGCTGCTCAAGCTCGAGGCGCGGCTGCTCGATCTCGTCAAGCAGGCGGCGAGCGAAGAGAACGCGCGCTGGAAGACCGACAAGCTCACCGTCGAGATCAAGCTGATCGGGGACCGGCCGGCCGGCATGGTGGCGTCGGATTCGCCGGTGGTTGTGGCTTCGCTAAAATCGGTGGCGGCGGTGGCTCCCGGGCGGCAGGTCGGCCTTGCCGGTTCTAGCACTGATTCCAACCAGCCGATGTCGCTCGGCATCCCCGCTGTGACCATCGGCGGCGGCGGCGAGGGCGGCAACTGGCACTCGCGCAACGAATGGTACAAGCCTGTCGATGCCTGGCTCGGGCCGCAACGGGCGCTGCTGACGATCCTGATGCTGCAAGGGCTCGACGGCGTCAGCAAGCCGACGCTTGCGGTGCGGCAAAGCGCGAGGTGAGACGCGGTCTGCCGAATGTGTAAAACGAAAAGGCCGCCCGAAGGCGGCCTCGTTGATACGACTGGGAGCAAGCTTATTGCTTGGTCATACCGTCGTCGCCGGTCTTCTTCGCGGATTTCTTCTTCTTCGTGGTCTTCTTCATGGTGTCGCCCTTGCTCATGGTATCGCCGCCGGTAGCGGGGGACGTCGTCGATGTCTGGGCGAATGCCGTCGAAGAGACAAAGGCGAGGGCGACGGTGGCGATGATCAGTTTGCGCATGCGAAAATCTCCGTTTTCTTTGTAGCCGGCTGGCGCACCATAACGGAACTGGTCGTCTTCGGTTCAACTTCAACGATCAGTTATTCGTGAGACCGCGCGCCATCCAATCGTCTCTTTTTGCGCGGCGGACGGCGACGGAACCAGTAGCCATCGGCGCGGTTGTCTTCGCAAGGCAGGGCCGTCGGGAGACAGCCCATGGACTGGCGCAGCGCAATGGTTCGAATCGAGCATACCTACGACACGCACGAAGACGAAGCCGCCTACGCGGCCGGCTGGACCATCTCCGGCCTCGCCACGCTCGGCACCATTATCGCGGTCTGGATGTTCGCGATCTGAGGCACTTCGCCGCCGCCACCGATTACTTCACGCCAGCGGCGATGTCGTCGACGCCAAATGGAAGCAGTATCGGGCGGTGAAACCAACACCAAGACGATCATGCAGACACGATCGAATTGTCTGCGAATGATGTTGGAAGTACACAAATCAATTATCGCTAATTTTGCGCGCCTGATCGTACGGAGCAGACCATGCGTGACCACAGCACTGAAGTGCCTCGCGAATAAGCGCCCGTTCAACTCCAAATCGACATCAAACGTCGCTTGACGAAGCTCGCGAGCCCCGAAGTCCGCCTTTGCCGAAGGCTTCGGCGCGACTTACGCAAATGCGGGCGCGCCATCGCATATTCTGATCGTAGATTCAGGGGCACCTGTGGCGCGGATGTCACATTTGCCGGGAGCAGAGGGTAGTAAAATCAACATCAAGAAAGGCGGGGCCAAGCCAAACACAATCCGTTTAGCCCTTTTCGATCCTCCGAGTTCGGACGGAGATAGTGATGGAAGATGCTACGTTTATCTATCTAAACCGGTCGGATGACCGGTTTTACGATGCATCCACGGGACAAATGCGCGGCGGTCCCGATAAAGTTATTGTTTATATCAATGGCGTCCTTTGCACGATGGATCGCGACGCAAAGATCATGATACCCGTCTCGCGATGGAAACTGGCGGAAATCGGCTTGGCCTGCTTCATGGCAGCGCTCAGGCGGAAAGGCACAGTTACTCGCCCGGTTAAGCCTGTAGCCATTTCGGTTGAGCCTGTGCCCATTCCTGAATTGCCCTCGCAAGCACTACCTGAACCACTCCCGGAAGCGACAGAGCGGGCGAATGCGGAAACAGAATGGGAGCGTCTTATGCGGGAGATGCGCGATCTATCCCGATGATGGCGGCTCATTCCGCTTCGGGAATTATTCCTGACAATCGGCCGTTCGCTTGTATTCGAGCGCAATGCGCGACAGTTCATTTCGTGTGTCTGGGTGTAGCCGAGAGCTTCGCTCAAGGCGCGCGTGGGTTGCCGAGAGGCTGCGCCATGCGTAGCCCGACGGGCGAGAAGGTGGCTTTCCCCGCGGTCGTAGCTCGCGCGCCCGGAAGCCCGCCTTCGCTTCTGCGCGGCAGCTTTCTCTCGCTTCGAGAGCGAAGGCTGGTGGGCGCACAAGGGATCGAACCTTGGACCTCTCCCGTGTGAACCACAATCCGTAGACCTTAGCCGACCTAATCCAGCCATACTATGGTTGTAAAAGTCCTTACAGCGCAGGGATTTGTGGCCATATCGGCCCATAGTGAGCCATAGCTGGACTTGCTACATTTTGTATGCCCGCGCTGTGCCCTCCGTGAACTTTCCCGTGGGGCACAACAGAGCTGGGAACGTGGAGGGAACGGTTTGTGATCCGTTTCTTGGGTCACATCTCGACCCGTCCCAGGGCACAAAGCGCAGGGCACAAACGATGGAAAAAAGCGAAAAAGATCTCAGAGCTGAAGTGACGACGAACTACCTGCGGCTTACGAAACCGGGCTGGCGTATTTGCCTGCCGAGGCAGGAGACTCCGTTGCGGGAGTTTACAGCCGAAGGCTCTCGCTTTCCTCGGGCCGCTTCGCCATGATCGACAATGGCCTCGGTTTTCAGCTTGTGCCTTGGTTACCCTCGCTGGAGCGGGAACTTGGCAGGCAAGTGAGCGGCATCGCCGGTCCCGGCGGCGTGGACTGGAATTTTGGCCGCAAGCGAGAGCTGTCGCTCTGACCCGCCAATTCCTGCGCCATGCTGCGCGACACTGCGGCTGGAAAAGACTTGCCGTTGCACGGGCGCTCGGCGTTGGGCACTGCATCTCGCCATGTCAGCAACACGCATCCTTTGGGGGCAACTGCTTTTCGTCTCGATCGTCGTGCTCGGCTTCCTCTGGGCTGCGACGGAGTGGACCGCCTGGCGTCTGGCTTACCAGCCGCAGCTCGGTCCCGCCTGGTTCATGATTGGCCGCTGGCCAATCTATCAACCACTTGCCTTCTTCATCTGGTGGTTCAAGTTCGATGCCTACGCGCCCGTCATCTTCATGCAGGGTGCCTGCATCGCCGCAACCGGCGGGATCGCTGCCGTCGTTACTGCCATCGTCCTCTCGGTCTGGCGGGCGAGGGAAGCTCGGCATGTGACAACATATGGCTCGGCCCGCTGGGCGGACGCGCGCGAGATCAGGCGCGCTGGACTTCTTGGACCCGACGGCGTTGTACTTGGCCGTTTTGACGGCCGTTGCCTCCGGCACAACGGTCCGGAACACGTGCTGTGTTTTGCGCCGACGCGGTCCGGGAAGGGCGTCGGTCTGGTCATCCCAACCCTCCTTACATGGCCGTATTCCACGATCGTCCACGACATCAAGGGCGAGAATTTCCAGTTGACCTCCGGCTGGCGTGCGCGGTTTGGGTCCGTGCTCCTATTCGATCCGACCAATCCCGCTAGCGCAACCTACAATCCGCTGCTTGAGATCCGTAAAGGCGACTGCGAGGTACGTGACGCACAAAATATCGCCGACATTCTCGTTGATCCCGAAGGGGCGCTCGAACGCCGCAATCATTGGGAAAAGACCAGTCATTCGCTCTTGGTTGGCGCGATCTTGCATGTCCTCTACGCCGAGGCTGACAAAACGCTCGCAGGCGTCGCAAACTTCCTCTCCGATCCATCACGCCCGATCGAAGCGACTCTGAATGCGATGCTCGCAACGCTGCATCTCGGCGAGCGCGCTCATCCGGTAGTGGCATCATCGGCGCGCGAACTGCTCAACAAGAGCGAAAATGAGCGCTCAGGTGTGTTGTCGACGACAATGAGCTTCCTGGGGCTTTACCGCGATCCCGTGGTGGCCAAAGTCACCGGGCGGAGTGACTGGCGTATCCGTGACCTGGTCGACGGGGCTCGACCCATATCGCTGTATCTGGTGGTACCGCCTTCCGACATTGCCCGCACCAAACCGTTGATGCGCCTCGTCCTCAACCAGATCGGACGTCGACTGACCGAAAGCCTGGATACCGACCAGCGGCGGCAAAGGCTTCTGCTGATGCTCGATGAGTTCGCGGCGCTTGGCCGCCTCGACTTCTTCGAAAGTCAGCTCGCTTTCATGGCAGGATACGGAATCCGAAGTTTCTTAATCACGCAAAGTTTGAACCAACTCGAACGAGCCTATGGGCCAAACCACGCGATCCTCGACAACTGCCATATCCGTGTTGCTTTCTCGACTAACGATGAGCGCACCGCCAAGCGAGTGTCGGATGCACTCGGGACCGCGACGGAGATGCGCGCCATGAAGAATTATGCTGGGCATCGCCTGTCGCCGTGGCTTGGTCATCTGATGGTGAGCCGCCAGGAAACGGCGCGTCCGCTGCTGACGCCTGGTGAAGTTATGCAGCTCTCGCCGAACGAAGCGATCGTGATGGTCTCCGGGGTTCACCCGGTTCGGGCCGGCAAGGTCCGGTACTACGAGGATCCGCAGTTGCAACGCCGGGTTTTGAAGCCACCACGCGCCGTGCCGATCAATTCTGGCGCGCGACGGGACGAGTGGTCGGGACATGCGCCAATTCCTCCTTCGGTCGAGCTACTTGTGGCTCTCGCCAGAAAGGTACGCAATCAGAATGGCGGCATTCGCCGCGAACCGGAACTGCCGCAACATGAGGAGATCGTCATCAGAGCGCCGCTCACCGATAATGAATTTGACGCCGCGCCGGACGAAAGTGATGCCGATGCCGTACAAGCAGCAAGCCTGAATTGATCGGGCCTGGCACGCGCCGTCAGCCTCGACCCGGACGACAAGATGGGCCTATGAGCAGGATATGAAAAAGGCTCAGCTCAGCATCTATCTCGATCTAGAGATCTTCGCTAGCCTCGAGGACTACGCCGCACGTCAGGGCAAGCCGAAGTCCTTGGTTGCAGAGGCCGCGATCGCCTGCTTCCTTTCGCCAGATGATTCCGATCGGCGGGAGGCTGCGATCGCCAAGCGGCTGGATCGCATCGTGCGAGTGCTCGAACGGCTGGAACGCAATGACGGCATCACGCTCGAGACGATAGCTCTGTTCATCCGTTTCTGGCTGACGTCAACGCCGGCACTCCCAGAGCAGTCGAGCCCTGCAGCCCGTGCCAAAGGCGCAGAACGTTACGATCGCTTTGTCGAGGCGCTCGGCCGACGGCTCTCTAGCGGATCGACGCTTCTTAACGAGGTCAGCGTCGAATCGCCCGACATTGCAAACGTAGCGAAAGTCTCGGATCAGGCCGGCTCTCCTTGACTAGGGCGCAATTTCATCTTGAGAATGAGCCGGGCGCCCCATAAAGCCTCACTCGTGAAGGCGATTGCTTACCGATGGTGGGGGTCGATCTTTCGTTCGGGCTCTGGTGATCCTTTAACCGGCAATCCGTTCAACAGACGTTGCCTTTGCGCCGATATTCAGTTGCCGTCAGCGCGATTTCGCATCTCCTTTCTTTTTCTACTCCAGAGCATGTTCTTCGGCTCTGCTCTGTTGAACCAATGCTTCGCCTGTCTTTTCTGTAATTCCCATCAGCGCGGTTCACCTCATCAATCGTATCGCGATGCCGCGGTCTCGATCGTGGGGCTTTTGGGGATTGTCGGAAAATGCAACAGCTGGCCGATCTGGATGTGCAAGCCGATCGAGGGGACGTTCGACCCTCGCCCAAGCGCAAGGCCTTGGCACGCCGCAAAGTGACTGTTCGGCTTACTGAAGGCGTCTGCGGTCGGCTTGACGTCGCAACCGATCGCCCGGGCGTCGGAAAGAGCATGCTTGTGGAAGCCGCCCTCGAGCATTTTCTGAAGCCCGCCCGCATCCGTCGAAGCTCTGACGCGGGAGCGTCTCGACGATATGCACGCCAGGTTCGACGACCTCGAGCGGGATATGCGGATGATCGCCGAGACGGTCGCGCTGCACGCCCGATATCATCTGGCCGTCATGCCGCTGGTTCCCAAATCGCGACAGCGCGAGGCGGTCATTCTCGGCAACGAGCGCTTCAAAGTCCTGGCCGAGCAAGTCGATCGCCGCGTTCGTGAGGGCCGGCCGCTTATGCAGGAGACCATCGAGCGCCTGAACCTCCGCTCAACACGAAGAATCGGATCAGGCGGTGCGAGCGGCCGACGCACAATTCGACGCCGGCTCACAAGGAGCTGAATGCTGCCGCTGAACGCCTTAATCTCGGCAGACGCCGACCGCGTCGCCAAGGCGGGCGCCGCAGTCCGGGCTTTTCCCAGGGCATCGAGCGAAGGTGACTGCCGACCAGACCGAACCTACCTGGATCGAGGGCCAAACCCGCCAGCGGCGCAAAATTCCGATCCGAAAATCGTCAAAGGCAAAGTTAGAGGCTTTGCGCGAAAAGCCGCTGTCAAGATGGCGGCTGATCTGCTCAGTTTTTTTGCCCTTTGCTGCAGGTTCTTCCTTGCCTACCTGTTTCGGACGATCAACGCCGCCATTTCGCCGGCATTGGTCACCGATTTTGGCCTCGATGCCGCCGAGACCGGGCTGCTCGCGTCAATCTACTTTCTGGTGTTCGGATTGACCGAATTCCAATAGGGGTGCTTCTAGACCGACTTGGGCCGCGTCGAGTCGCAGGCGTGCTGCTGGTCATCGCGGCTGGCGGCGCAACGCTGTTCGGTACCGCCTCGAGCTTCCCGGAGCTTCTTGTTGCACGCGCCATGATCGGACTTGGCGTTGCCGGTTCATTAATGGCAGGGCTCAAGGCCATCGTCACCTGGTTTCCGCGAGAGCGCGTCGCGCTCGCCAACGGCTGGATGATCATGTTGGGATCGCTCGGCGCGGTCACGGCGACGGCACCAACCGATTGGTTACTGAATTATATGGGCTGGCGCAGCCTGTTTGAAATCCTGACGATCGGCACGGTCACCGTAGGTGAACTCATTTATATGGTCGTTCCGGAGCGTATCGCCGGACTCAAGATCGCCACCTCCGCTCGAAAGCCACTTGACGTTGTGGTCCATCTATTCAGATCCGCGTTTCCTGAGGGTCGCTCCGCTCTCGGCCGCCTGTATTGGCTCGTCCTGGGCGCTACAGTCATTGTGGGCTGCAGCGTGGCTTACCGACGTGGAAGGATTCGACCATCACAGCCGAGCCACTCAAATGTTCCTGATGGCTGTTGGCCTAAGCCTGGAGCCCCTCCCTGCTTGGTGCCGATCGCCTGCGCAAATGTAATATAAGAACGGAAGTCCCATTGGCGGGCGTGGGAGCGCTCTTCATTGTGGCCGAACTCGCCGTGGTTTTGCGCATTTCCCTGCCTTCACTTCTGCCATGGACCATTGTGTCGATCGCTGGCGCCGCAACAGTGCTAAGCTTTGCGATCATAGCCGATTACTTCCCGAAAGAATTTGCCGCGCGCGCTAATGGCGCCCTGAATTTCCTGCACTTTGGCTGTGCGTTCACAATGCAATACGGCATTGGGCTCGTGGTCGAGCGATGGCCGTCTCAGGACGGACATTATCCGGTCGCGGCCTATCAGGCCGCATTCGGTCTTTGCCTTGCGCTTCAGGCCGCGACGCTGGTGTGGTTTGCGATCCCCTGGCTTCGGACGTTCGGCAAACACTTCTACTTCTTGTTCGCGCCGCCGCCTGCGGAGCGTGACAGCCGAAGTCGCACTAGTCACGGCGCCGCTCGACGGAGCTGTCCTTGAGGCGAGTGAGAGAATGGAATGGTGACAAAGGCGTGGCCCATAAATCCAGAGTACTCGGCGTACGACGGCTGTTGGCGCAAAGCGGCCGTTGGTTGATTTCAGAACAGGCCCTTCACGATCTTCGCGGAGATGGACCAGCGGCAGGCGACGAAGTCGTGAGTTTGATCCACCTCCGGCTCAATCTCGCGCGCGCCGTAGGGTCGTCCGGCCTGAGGGAAGCTGATGGAAGAAATCGGACGAACAAGAAAAATCGCACGGAAACGTGCAGTCGGGCTCCCAGGCGAAGGCCTAGCCCGGATATCTCACACTATCTTGGGGTGGCAGCTGAGCCAAGCGGCGGATTTTCCCGGATTTTCATCGGACGCACGTAGCGGTGGCGCGGCGGGCGCGAGAAGAGAGGGACGTTTTGCGGAGCTGCGACGGCAGCAAAGAAGTGGTCTCGGTGGGGCCTCGGGATGATGCCGCAATTATGACGCGTGCGGCGGCGCGTGTCAGATAGGCGGCCCGCGGGCGCGAGCGGCGGCGTTGAGACGAATGGCTGCAACTCCCCAGAGCTGAGCGGTCGGACAGCCGGATGCCATGGCGAACTTGATGCGGCGGACGCTGATGGTGACGAGGGCGCCGATCTTGAACAGCTTGCGGCGGATGGTGCCGCAGGTGGCGTCGGCGAGGTCGGGTGCCGCAGGGCCAGACGACGCAGGCCTCGACCAGGACATAAGCCATTGAGGCAAACCACAGACGGAGCTGGTTGGCTCGCATGGTGGCGGTCGAGGTGCGGTCGGCGAACAGGTCGATCTGACATTCCTTGATGCGGTTCTCCATCTCGCCGCGGGCGCAGTAGAGATTCTCGTAGAGATGGCGGCTCGCGTTCGGTCAGCGCGGTGACGATGAAGCGCGGATTGGCTTCACCCCCGGTCCACTCGGCCTTGGCGATGACGCGGCGCTCGCGGCTCCAGCTTTTGCGGGTCGACCAGGTGAAGTCCTTGAAGCGGCGCGCCGGCTTGCCGGTTTGTTGGCTCTCGTCTTGCGCCTCGGCCAGCTCGTCCGCAATCGTGCCGACCAGGCGGGCGTTCTGCGCCAAGCCGAAGATGTAATCGACCGCGTTGGCTTCGCACCGCGAAAGCCCGAAGTCGGCACGCAGGATGATCCGCGTTTGCGGCCACTGCGCCCGAATTTGCCCGACAATGCGGGCGATCTCCTCAACCGCACCGGCGGCGGCGTCGATATTGGCCGGCCGCAGCTTGGCAGCCAACAGATGACGGCCGCACACGACATACAGCGGCAGATAGCAGTAGCAGTCGTAATAGCCGTGGAAGAACCGCCCTTCCTGGTGGCCGTGCAGCGGGTCGTCGGTGGCATCGATGTCGAGGACGATCTCGGTTGGCGGCGTCTGATGCGCCTCCAGGAAGAGCGTGACAAACAGGCTCGCAATGGCCGCCGGATCATGAGCGATCTTGTGATAGCGCGTCGCCGCCGTCAGGCTCAGCTCAAGACGGTTGAGCGTCGATTTGCCAGCTACCGGCGCGCAGTTCGCCCGCCCCCCCACAAGCTTGCCGGCCAGCACCGCCATCACCGGATCGTGACGCAGCTCGTCGTGGTCGTTGAGGTCCTCATAGCCCAACGCGATCCCGAACACTCGCTGACCGATCAAGGTCGAAACGCGATGCTCGATCAGCTCCTGATGCGGCGGTCGATGAAGCACGCGGCAAACCGATCGACCAAACCGATCACCCGATCCGTCGCCCCCAGCAGCAGCGCACCGCCATCCGACGTGATCGCTCCGCCATCAAAGTTAGCCACAACTTCGCGACGCCCCACGGGTGCAAATTCGAATAGTTCCGCGGTACACTCTGTAGGCATCGGGGTGTTCTCCGGATCATCGAAAGTCGTTCTCGCACAACAACTTTCACTGAATTCGGCGCCCCGATGCGCCTATTTCGTGTGAGATATCCGGGCTAGGCTCCCACGCATCAGGTTAGGCATCTGCTGAATGCCGGTTGCGAGGGCGACACATGGATCGAGTGCAAGGGAAGATCGCACTAATTACCGGTGGTACCAGCGGCATAGGATTGGCAACCGCAAAGCTGTTCGCGGAGGAGGGAGCGTTCGTTTTCATCACGGGAAGACGTCCGGCAGAACTAGAGGCAGCGGTCGCCGCGATCGGGCCGAGCGCCACGGGAATTCAAGGCGACATCGCGAACATATCCGATCTCGATCGGCTGTACGAGGAGATCAGGAAAACGAAAGGCCGTCTGGATATGCTGTTCGCAAACGCCGGCCTCGGCGATTCGCCCCTTTAGGTTCGATATCGGAGGCCCACTTCGACAAGACTTTCGCCGTCAACGTGCGTGGGACCCTGTTCACCGTGCAGAAGGCTCTGCCGCTCATGGCCGAGGGGTCGACGATAGTGCTGAATGCTTCGATCGCCGGGATTAAGGGCATTCCGGCATTCAGCGTGTACGCGGCGACTAAGGCGGCGATCAGGTCGTTCGCTCGCGGCTGGAGCGTCGATCTGAGAGATCGAAAGACCCGTGTGAACGTCGTGAGCCCAAGCACGGTGCCGACGCCGGCCTACGACAATTTAGGCATGACGGAGGAACAGATGGCCGGCTTCCTGAAGGGGCACAGCGATGTGGCGCCGGTCGGACGGGTCGGACTGCCGATCGAGATCGCCGAGGCCGTTTTGTTCCTGGCCTCGGACAAAAGCTCCTTCATCAACGGTACTGAACTGTTCGTGGACGGCGGCGTCG
>CAWHQY010000008.1:0-14849 GCA_963831505.1 uncultured Alphaproteobacteria bacterium
CCACAGCGCCGCGGTTAGAACGCCCTCGCCGCGCGGCAAGAGCCGCGTATGAACCGCCGCGCGGTCTCCGGTGCGATCATCGGCACCGGCGCTGGCTACCGCCGCGGTGCAGCCGTAGGCGCTGCCACGGGGTACAGTCGTGGGGAGCCACAGGCGGCATTGGCGCGGCCATTATTGGTAGCGCGCACTATGACAGCGGCGCTGTCTTGAAGTCGAACTCGCGATCTGCATCATGTTGGGTCGTCGATGAGACGCATAGGACTTATCGACATCATGGTAGGCAACACGGCGCGCCTCGGCGCATCGTAACGTATCCTGCCGCGCGACGCTGTGCGTCGCACCATATCGCCTACGCAACGCCTGAGCCGCTGGGGAAGCCTGGCGGCTCGCGCACGTTTAGCGCGGACGGTCCCCTCAAGCGCCTGTGGCTCTGAGATCCACCGTTCGTTGCCTAAATGGCGCGATCAAACTCGGGGCACTCTTCAATCCCTGGAACGTCGAAGTGCTGGTGGATGGCTTTACTCCGGATTGCGTCATTCGCTTCTGGCATCGGACCACGGTAAGCCGAACGGCAGTTCGTGATCACGCCAAAGATGGGACCAGCGTTCGTTCAAGATCTTCCCGTCGGGAAATTTCAGGGATGGCCCACCGACCAGCGCGAGGTCAACGGCCTCGGGATCTTGACGGGTATGGATATGCGCACCTAGACGCTTGAGTTTATGAACGCCCACTTCGGCAAGGCCGGCACCTATTACTACTGGATTTCGCTCGGCATTGACGAACGTCCTGTTCGGCCGAGGCGCCGAGACAACCTTTTCGCGGGATCTGGCGGACTACGTCGCTCTGGCGCTCGAACTACAGCCGTTGTCGACAAGGTGTGGCGCCACTTCGAGACCACGGGCGCCCGGGGTCGGACGGCGACGTCAACGTGCAGTTTTCCGATTTCGAGTTGATCACTCGCTTGCAGGTCGGTCGCCCTCATTGACACTGCGGGGCGATCTTTCGAGCCTGGCTCTCGACTTGCTGAAGCACCTGATGCCGCCAAAGAAGGCGATCCGGCCGCTCGGAATCTCGGTTTCCGGATTTAGCGGGTGGGGTCAGATTAAGATGAACAGTTGTCCCTCATGTTAAATGATTAGCCGTCGCCGCAATCACTCGTCCAGAAGGTCGAGGAACTCTTCGACCTTTCTGAGTGGTCCCTCGCGACCCTTGCTGACATAGACGAGCCGATCGCCGTCGCGTTGCAGCGATCGCCCCTTTGATTTCCGCAGTCTTCCTGGTAGCAGGGTTGCGGCTACCGCCTCCGGTCCGACATCGAGTCTTACAATTCCTCTTCGCCTGCAATCAATTCTGAGCCTTGCTGCGGCAAAGAAATCGCGGGCCGCCGGCGGCAATTTGCCGAAGCGACGGGAGGTCTCGTCCTCCAGGTCGTTCAGTTCATCTTCGCTTCGGCACCTGGCGGCGCGGGCGTAGATTTCCAGCCGGACCGCCTCCGATTGCACGTAGCTTGCCGGCAACATGTCCGCGCCGGGCAGATTCAGGTCAGGCACCCACAGGTCGGCTGTTCTGTCGTCCGCTTTCTCCGAGGCCAATTTCAGAAGGTGGCTGTAGAGCACCGGTCCGAACACCTGTACATGGCCGGACTGACGCTCCGAAAGCAGGTCCCCCGCTCCTCTCAGGTCCAAGTCCCGTGCACTGATGGCAAAACCCGCGCCAGGTCTGTTGAACTCCTCCAGAACGGCGAGCCGCTTCTCGGATCGCTCCGCCCCTAAATCGGTCAACAAGTACGCAAACGCACGTATCCCACCGCGCCCGACCCTTCCTCTGAGCTGATGGAGTTGCGCAAGGCCGAACCTTTCGGGCCAACAGACCACGATCGTGTTTGCACGCGGGATATCGAGACCACTCTCCACGATGTTGGTCGCCAGCAGAACGTCCGTCGCGCCTTCGACGAAGCTCATCATTCGGTCGTCTATTTCGTCGACGGGCAACTTGCCATGAAGACAGACGATGCGGAGATCCGGGGCCACCGATTGCACTCGCGCCAACATCGGGTCGAGGTCCTGAATACGCGGACAGATCAAGAAGCTTTGCCCATGACGCCTTTGCTCGCGCAACAACGCCGATGCAATAGCAGCATCCGAAAGCGGAGCGACCTTCGTGACCACCGGAAGTCGATGAGCGGGCGGCGAGGCAATGACGCTGAGATCCCTGAAGCCCGCGAGACCTGCCGCGAGCGTCCGAGGAATCGGCGTGGCGCTCATCCAAAGGGCATGGATACCCTTGGCTAGTTCTGAAAGCTTCGCCTTCTCAGCCGCCCCAAAATGCTGTTCCTCGTCGATGATTACCAAACCGAGGTCGGCGAACTTCACATCCTTGGAGGCGAGAGCCTGCGTTCCGACCACGACTTTCAATTTTCCGCTCTTTAGCCCCTCCTTCGCCTCCCTTGTCTCCGCGGCCGAAGCGGCTCGCGACAAGCTTCCCACCTCGATATTGAACGGGGCAAAACGTTTGCGGAAAGTCGCGACATGCTGTCTTGCCAAGACGGTCGTCGGCACGGCAATCGCCACCTGTTTCCCTGACAGCACGACGGCGGCCGCCGCTCGCAATGCTACCTCGGTCTTGCCGAACCCGACGTCGCCGCAAATGACCCTGTCCATGGGGTGGCCGGACGCAAGATCATCCAGGACGTCCCGAACGGCCTTCGCTTGGTCGACCGTCGTGAAATACGGAAAACGCGCGACGAACCTCTCATAGATGGGGCCCGGAGGTACAAGTTTCGGAGCCCGCCGGCGGCGTCGCTGGCTGATGTGCTTGGAGAGCTGCTTGCCGGCGATTTGAATTTCTTGCTCGGCCTCCGTACGTCGAGCCCACCATGTACTTCCATCCGCCTTGTCCAGGGTCAGCTCGCCCGGCTCCGATGCGTACGGCCAGATCAGGGCGAGGTCAGCGGGTGGAACCAGAACGGCATCTTCTCCCGCAAATACGAGCCGGATCATTTCGCGCGACGACACGTCTCCGGTTGCCACCGATTGCAATCCGTCGAGCAAGGCCAGTCCCCGCTGCAGATGAACGACTACGGAGCCTAACTCCGGCACATCTGTGTGGTCGAAAGCCGCATTCCAAGCTCTGGCCATCGGCTGCGGATGATGAGCTCTGCTGCCGAGCACGTCGGAAGCAGTCACGACGACAAGAGGTTTCCGGCCAGGCACGACAAAACCCGCATCGAAGTCGACCAGAAGCGCCGCTTCTCGGTTGCGTTCGGCCGTCGCCTCGCTCCAGTCAGGAAAGCGCTCCGCCTTGACCCCGCTCATCCGCTCCATAGCGCGCAGGTCCTCCTCCTGCGCCGCAACGAATACCAGGCGCGAGCCGGCGCGCTCGCGTCTCATCGACGAATGCACGCAGCGCCTTCCTCGGCGATGCGACCTTCGAAAAGTCCGGCGTAGGACGGAAAGCAGCCTTATGGGACAACACCTTCATACGCTTGGTCCGGCGTTTCCAGTCTCGTCTCCCAAGGTATTCGCGCTCTGTTTCTGTGCGACCGGCCGCCTCCTCGATCGTGCTCAGCCAGCTGTCGGCGTGCGCGGGTACCCCGGCATCCGCGATCCACTTGGCTCGCTCACAATAGTCGAACAAATTCGACCGTTTTCCACGTTTCCCCCCGAACGCAAGTCGCTCCGACATGGGATCAATAAGGAGCTCCTTCACTTCGGAAAGAACCTCTTGTCCTATCGGGTCGAACGCGGCAATCCGGCGTATCACCTGCCCGGAATGTTCTATTCTGAAAGGACCGAGTGCACCTGCCGGAAAGATCTCGAACGTGTTTCCGTGAAACAGCACGCCACCTGGATAATCCGGCTCGTCATCGAGGTCGTATCCGAGGGCTTCGAGCCGCGCACGAAGATCCCGTTCGGAAAACGCAGAGCCCATCTTCAGACCAAAGCTTACGCGAGACCAGCTCGCCGGCATGGGCAAGCGCTCCATCACGGCCTCTGCCGTGGACACGAGCAGTATCGGCTTCTTTGGCTTAGCGAGGCGCCTCAAGACCGAACTTCGTCTGCCCGCGATTTCGCGTGATGGCTCCAACTGGTCGAACGGTAGAGTATTTAGTCTCGGGAAAACAAGCACATCGCACGAGGGATCGAGGGCATGAATGACGGCACCCAGCCGCTCGGCTCTATTTTCGTTTTCAGACAGAAAGACAATACCGTTGCGGCCAGCCTTCCTCCATTCCGCCAGCAGGTGGAGAGCCATCATGCCCAAAGGGGATGAAGAAGAGATCGCAGGCCGCGGTGAAGGATTCTTTCGCTTTGTTGCCCTACTGGCACCGCGCGCTTTGATAGATCGGCCCACTTTGGCTCCGTCGTTGAATCGCGACCAACTAAGCTGATGGCGAGTGTTCCTTCGATAGGCTCGCCCAGATGCTGGGAGCTTTGCCTAGGGCAGCGTGCATACGCGAATCTCGTTGCGGACGCACGTCTCCTCGTTAAGCTCGACGACGGTTCGCGCTGGCAAGTGTTACCTCGGCATCGACGTCCAGACGAGTCAGACGCGGACCATCAATAACCGGCACATATTCACCTGTTATTCGGCATGGGGTCCCGACGCCGATCGGCACGATAAGCCTTTGATCCACATGCCATTGGAAAGGCCATGCTTCGGCGTCGATTTACACATTGGATAAGGATGCGCCGGTTTCTCGTCCGGTTCAGCGAGTTGGAAGCGTCAAATCACACGCCATCCTTGGCGGACTTCACCACCACTACGCCCGAGCTTAAGTTTTCGATATATACAACGACCGCTTTGCGCCAAAAGCGGCCAATCGCAATCGGATGTCACCCCCGGAGCCACGTCAGCTTTGTGCCCAATAGGCGACATCATTCAATGACCTCGGTTGCCTGTGCAAGGAGCGTGCTTGGGACCGTGAGGCTCAGCGCTTTCGCGGTCTTGAGATTGATGACGAGATCGAACTTGGTCGGCAGCAACACCGGCAAGTCGGCTGGCTTCTCGCCCTTGAGAATTCGGCCGACATAGATGCCGACCTGGCGAAGCGCACTCGCGAAGTTACTTCCATAGCTGATTAGCGCCCCGGCCATGGTGGCTTCCCGGATGGGGAAGAGCTGTTAGCGCCAAATATTTCCTATGAATTCGCCGGATTCCAGATTCACTCTAGCGTCGTCGCTCGCTTTGCAGAAGCTCTGGCGCGCCAGTCAGGCATTACGCTTGCTTGCGATTACTAATCCAATGCCACCGAGGATAGCGAGCGAAGATGCCGTCAGACGAACCGTAATCCCTTCACCGAGTACCAACGCTCCGCCCAGCGCGGTAATCACTGGCACGCTCAATTGCACGGATGCGCCCTGCGTGGGCGTCAGGCCCGGAATAGCCGCGTACCAGATAGTATAGCCGAGCCCCGACGCTACCGCCCCAGAAAGCGCCGCATAGATCAGTCCGGACACGCTGAGCTTGGCACTGAATATTACGACGACAACGCACAAAGCGACGGCCATCGGGAGCGTGCGCAGAAAGTTGCCGGCTGTCGCACTGAGAGGATCCACAACGCCGCGACCAAGAAGGGAATAGGCGCCCCATGCAACACCTGCTACGAGCATAAGAAATGCGCCCATGACCGGAGGCGCCGATACACCGGGCGCAAGAAGCGCCGCCAGTCCAACCAAAGCGAGCACGAAGCCGAGCCATTGGGCTAACGTTTGGCGCTCGCCTCGCACGAGGCCCGTCATAACCATCGTCGCCTGGACCGCCCCGAAAAGGAGAAGTGCTCCAGCTCCCGCTGGCAGCGAAATGTACGCGAAAGAAAATGCGGAGGCATACGCGAACAGCGCCATCGCAGCGCTCCATGAGCCGCGCACTTGGCCACCTCGTTTGATTACCAACCATATGATCCAGAGCATGACCGTACCGGAAGAGAGCCGTACCAAAGTGAAAGTCGCGGGATCAATCGATGCACTTGTAAAGGCCAGCCTGCACAGCACGGAATTTGCCGCGAATGCCACCATGGCGACCGTTGTCAGTGCAATCGTCCGAGATGCGGGTGAATGGGACGGCAGCTCGAGATAAGTGTTCTTCATTTCAATCTCGCTGGGCTCGCGCGAACCTTCGGTATGATTGACTATCGCCAGCCCTTGAGGAGGCGGGCCTGCCCATCGCCATCACGAGCGTGGCGGCGAGTACCACGAGCGTGCCGCGATGGCGGGCGGTAGCGGACCGCGCCACGGGCGGCTTTCCGATTTCCTGCGCCCTCATGGGATTTCCTATCGTGCGGCGCGATCTTGCCGATCAAGCTAAGGGCATCGTGTAGGTTGTTGCGGTACCAAGAACGCAATCTTCTCCTGCCTCATTGCGCACTGTCGTCTCGAGCTTGCAGATCGGCTTGTCGCTGCGGACATGTTCGACTTCGACTGTAGCCGTGATCGTCTCCCCGACGCGTACGGCCTTGACGAAACGCCAGTTAGTCTCGAGGAAGACGGTGCCGGGCCCAGGAAGATCCTCGGCGACGACAGCGTTCAGCAGGCCGGTCGTGACACCGCCTTGAACGATCAGTCCGCCGAACGGAGACTTCGCTGCGAGGTCGGCATCATAGTGAATTGGATTCCTGTCTCCCGTCATTGCCGTGAACATCTCGACGTCACGCATCGACGTCGTACGCCGCCGCTCGGCCCGTGCGCCCATCCGCGGCTGGCCGGCCAGTGTCTGCTTCCAGGTGGAGTCGTTTGCCGTCATTGTCGCGCTCCTAAGCTGCAAGGGGACTAGCAGGCCTCCGACGCCAGTGCCGCGTTTCGATCTGACGTTCCTGATCGAGTTTGCGGCTCGCGGCGCACAGGCGCAGGCAAGCCTGCCATGTACTCACACTCAGCCCGCATGGACGCGCTGAGGCTTGAATGCAGGGTCTTGACCTCATCGAGATTCCACCGGAACGAGGCGATCGCCTCCGTCACGTGGAACAGCGGCTCCGACAGCGCATCGCGCTCGCGCTGATAGGCCTCGAGCGCGCCCGCTCTTCCATCGAGGATCGCGCGGGCCAGCAGCTCCGCGTCCCTGAGTGCGTCGGTTATTCCGTGAGCGGTCAGCGGGTCCTTGAAGTATCCGGCATCGCCGACCAGCGCCCAACCGGGACCGTGAGACTGCCTGAGATGCCCGGGGACGCCGGCGAAGCCACGCAGGCGGCCGACCAGGCGAGCGCGACTGACATCGTCGCTGAGATGCGGCGAGTTTGCCGCGAGGACCTGGAGGAAGGCGCCCTCGACATTTCCGCGAAACGTGGCCGGGAAGGCTGTGCCCGGCACGCCGACAAACACGCAGTGCTGCCCGTGGTTCGTGGGGATGACACCTGCCGCAACGTTCTCCGCAAAGTGCCAGTGATATCCGTACCGCTCCAGGTCCTCGTAGTATCCGTAGACGTAGCCGGATGCGCTCTGGCCATTGAGATAGGTCCCGGCGTTGACCAGCGCGGCAACCGTGGACTGCCTGCCGTCCGCGCCGATCACGATGTCCGAGCGAACAGCCGTGCTATTGCCGTCCGCGTCCTTCAGCAATGCAGCGACGACCCGGCCTTTGGAATCGATCTGAAGGCGAGAGAGCACGACGCCGTGACGCACATCGGCGCCCGCGCTGCGGGCTGCATCGACGAGAATGCGATCCAGCACGGTCCGCCTTGGCGCGCAGAGATACTCGACGCCATACTCCGGCTTGATGCTCAGACGCAGCGACTCGCAGCCATAATGAAACGTCGTGGCGCGAATTTCCGGTGTTCCCGCGGCCATCACTGCCGGCAGCAATCCCCATCGCTCGAGCTGAAGGACTCCCGTACGCATCAGGGCGTGAGTCGACATCGTGTCGGAGCCGTAGGCCTGACGGTCGATCGCGAGAACATTCATCCCTGCGCGCGCGAGAAGCATCGCCGTGGCAGCCCCGGCGCATCGCGCTCCGACGATCACCGCGTCGTAGTGCGGCTGGAAATGACGAGGCGTATCCATCTGAACTGCTCCGTCAGGCGGCCGAGCGACGCAGGCCGAGATTCAGGTGCGCGGCAAGGTCCGCGGCATCCTCCCCGGCCCCGTCGATGAAAGATGACTTGCGCCGGCGCATGAACGGCAGGCCCATGACGTACATCCCGGGCGCCGCCACGACGCCGCCATCGTGACGGATGCGCCCCTTGCGATCGAGGACGGGGACATCGAGCCACGAATAGTCGGGGCGATATCCGGTAGCCCAAATCACGGTTCTGACGCTTCCATCATTCAGGTCCATGCCGAGCCTGGTCTGCGGGTCAATCTCTGTCGGCTCGAAGCGATGCGGCGCGGGGAAGCGATCCTCCTGCCCGCTCGCGAGAATCCACGCGTCGATGCTCGCCAGCAGCCGGTTCATCTTGAGGTCCGCGAGCGCGCAGTGATTCGGGAGCGCCGCGGAGAACTGCACCTTTCCGTCATGCATACCCGCAACGCGCCCGACAATCTCGACGCCGGCCTTGCGCAGGCTGTTCAAATCGATGGTTTCGCGCCCGGGCGTGCCGATCAGCTGAAGCGATGGCAGACGTCTTGCCCGATCGATGTCGTCGACCGCGTCGTAGCGCAGATCCATGGCGCCGATCGCATCCATCCACCATTTGATATCCCGGCCGCGGTAGATGCGGGGCACCCGAACATGCTCACCGGCTGCGAGAATGACGCTTCGGCCCGAGGCCCTGATCTCGCGTGCAAGCTGCACGCCGGTCGCCGAGGCTCCGACGACCATCACGCCGCCATCCGGCAATTCTTCCGGCCTGCGGTACTGCATCGGCGTAAGGCTGGCGATCTCCGGCGGCAGGCCCGCCGCGACAGCCGGGACAGTCGCGATGTTACAGGCGCCGCTTGCAAGAACGAGCGTCCGACACCGCCACGGACCCTGGTCGGTTGCGACCTCGTAGCCGCCGTCCACCTGGCGCACGCGCGTGACCTTTGTGCGCGCGTGGACCGGGGCGCCCGAGGCGCCGGCATATCTCTTCAGATAGCCGACGACCTCGGTCACGCTCATGTAGCCGTCCGGATCGTCGCCGTCGTAGGCGTATCCGGGAAGGCGGCTCTGCCAGTTCGGCGTGAGGAGGCGAAGCGAGTCCCACCGCTCCGTCTGCCAGGAGTTGGCGACCTCGCCCCGCTCGATCAACACATGGTCGATCGAGCGGTCGGTGAGGTGCTTGCTCGTGGCAAGTCCGGACTGGCCGGCGCCGATGATGACGGTCGTTACGTACCGCACGATACTTCCTCGCCTCTCCGCTCGTCGTCAGTTGACGGTGACGAAGACATTCGTCGGGTTGGTGATGATGTCGAACACCGCCGACCGCTTCTGCGACTGGGCGACCAGCGACTTGATGTCATCCGGGCTCGCATCGGCGCGAATGTCGAAGTGGACGCGGATGCCGCCGAAGCCGTTGCGAATGTCGTCATCCATGCCGAGGATGCCCTGGATGTCCATGTCGCCCTCGAGCGTGGCCTTGACCGAGTGAAGCTGGATGCCGCGGCGCTGGGCGACGGCGGCAACACCGGCAGTGAGGCAGCTCGCGAGCCCGGAGAGAACGATCTCCACCGGAGTCGGCGCGTTGTCCTCGGACGCGAAGACCTTCGGATGATCGGCTTCCACGCGGAAATTCTTGTCGCGGGACTGCTCGGCGCCGAGGCCGAAGAAGTTGCCGATCACGGAGCGGCTGTGCGTTCCGGTCACCCATTCGCAGCTTGCGCGCCACTTGAACTGGGCGGCCTCGGGCGCCTGCTCGAGCGCCTCGCGGGCACCCAACAGCGCATCGACGTTGACGCCGTTGTTGATCTTCGCGGCGTTCGAATCTGTCGTCTTGGTCATTCTCTTTCTCCTGGTTGTTGAACTGCTTGCAATGGATTGCGGATCGACGGGAGCTTCACGCAGGCGTGGGAGCGACCGCCGGAAGGAGCGGCGGAATTCTCTTGCTGCCCGCGCGTGTCGGTCTGGGCACCGTTCTTCGAGAGGTGCTCGAGAACCGAGTTCACTTCGTTCCCTGATCTCACTGATGGGTAGCTTGACGCGGGTATCCTGACATGATGAGCTGATGTCTTAAATGGCGTATTTCCGTCATTTTAGGACACGGAGTAACGATCGTGATCGGAGTTCTCGTTTTTCCTGATTTCCAGTTGCAGGATGCGGCCGGTCCTATTTCGGTGTTTGAGGTTGCAGCGCGCTACGCTGGTGTCTCTCCCGCGATCAGGATTTTGGCGGCGACACCAGGCGCCGTGCGTAGTTCATCGGGCGTCGAGGTATTGGCGAGTGGCTTCGGGTCTTCTCGCGCGATCAGCACCTTGATCGTGGTGGGCAGCGAGGATGTGCCCGCGGCAGCGACGTGCGAAAGGACGCTGTCATTTGTGCGAATGATGGCCAGGCGCGGCGTCCGCGTCGCCAGCGTTTGTACCGGCGCTTACGTCCTCGCCGAAGCGGGCCTGCTCGATGGCCGGCGCGCCACCACGCATTGGTGGAACACCCGGCATTTCGTCAGCTCTTATCCCAAGGTAAAGCTCGAGCCCGACCAGATTTACGTCCAGGACGGCAACATCTGGAGTTCGGCCGGGGTCACCGCTGGCATCGATCTGGCGCTGGCGATGTCGGCAGAGGATTTTGGTGAGGAGATCGCGAAGAATACCGCGCGCCGGCTTGTGGTCTACCATCGCCGCAGCGGCGGCCAGTCGCAATTCTCCTCGCTGCTGGAATTGAAGGCGCCCGGCGGCCGTTTCGGGCGGCTGCTGGCCTGGGCGCGCGAGCATCTCGATGCGCCACTGACGGTCGAAGATCTGGCCGAGCAAGCCGGCATGAGTTCGCGGCATTTCACCCGCGCCTTCGTTGCCGAGACCGGCTCTACGCCGTCGAAGGCAATCGAGCGATTGCGGATCGAGGTGGCGCGCCAGCGGGTGCAATCCTCCGGTGAGGCGATCGAACGCGTCGCGCAAGTCACCGGGTTTCGCGACCCGAATCGGATGCGGCGCGCCTTTATCCGCGCCTTCGGCCAGACGCCGCAATCGCTGCGGCGCGCGGCGCGGGCGTCGTAGATTCGCTTGCGGTATTCCGGTTAAGGGCGGAGCGTCGCGCGGCGCCAAGAGGAATTTTTCCGTAACGCGGCTTAACTCGCGGTACGCAAAAACGCGCAAGTGATTTGCCGGCAAGGCGACACTATCGGCCCCACTAGGTCCGCCCTTCGCTCACCACGACACGAATTTCCGTTTCGCTACCAACAGATCAGCTCCGCTGCCGATGACGCCAGGGACGACCAGATCGAAGAAGACCGCCGAGTAGCCTGTCGGTTTCCAGGGCGTCGTGGAGTTCCAAGCCGAAAATCAATACGATGACCGTCCTCAAAAGGTTCATGGAAACGGTCCCGGACAAATTGTCGCTGTGCATTTTGAGACAGAATGCACAGCCATTGATTTGCGATGCGCGCATCTTGACCAGGTGAATCAAGGTTGGCTCCAGGCCGCTCGTCGTGACAGCCTTCTCCAGTCCGATCATGCCCTTCATCGCTTCCGGCGCGGCAGTCATTGGGTTCGGCCTTGGCGTCATGAATTCCTCCTGTAACTTCGACAACGCATTCAGGACGAGACAGACCTGACTGACGTGACATCCCGGGCAAACATTATTTTGACAATTACGAAGTGCCACGAGCGAGTTCCTCGACAATCGTCCGCGCCGGTGCGACCGAACTCACCAGGCCAACAGCTTCGCCAGCGTAAAGCGCCATCGCGCTCGCATCGCCGACGACTTCGCGCGTGGGTGACGAAAAGTGGTAGCGCGGGATTGGGGTTCCGTCGGCGCGTTGTGCCAGGATCTCGCCTTCTCCGGGGCGGTTCGGCGCGAGCGGACGTCCGGCCGCCTCCCAGTTTCTGGTGGTCGCATTCTTGAGGCTGCGAAGCGGCGCGTTGGGCCAGCCCACGTCGAAAATCTGCGAGTAGAGCGCGTCCTCACCCGCGGACGCCAGAACGCGCGCCAGATAGTCGGCGTGAATATTGGCTTCCTGCGCGGCAAGGAATCGCGTGCCGACCCAGACACCGGCGGCGCCGAGTTCGATCGCAGCCTTGACGCCTCTCCGATCGGCGATGCCGCCACCGGCCAGAACCGGCAATGGCGCCACCGCATCAACGACTTGCGGAACCAGCGTCATGGTCCCGAGGCTACCGCGCACGTGGCCGCCAGCTTCCCGTCCCTGGCCAACGATCACATCGAAGCCCGCGTCAGCGGCGCGCTTGGCATCATCGACCGAACCCACCACCTGAATGGCGACAGCGCCTGCGGCCTTGACGCGGCCAAGGTAAGGGGCTCCATCGCCCCAAAAAAAGGAAATGACGGGCACACTGTGTTCAAGCGCAATGCCGAGACGCTCGTCGATCGGAAAGTCGAGCACGAAGTTGGCGCCGTAGGCCCGCTTGGTCAGCGACCGCATGGTGCGCAGCAGTTCGCGAAGCTGATCCGGACTGCGCCAGGTACAGGCAAGGTGCCCGACGCCACCGGCTTCTGCGACAGCGGCGGCCAATTCCGCTGACGCGATCGCGCCGATCGGCGCCTGAAACACCGGATGAGTGATACCGAGGCGCTGGAATAGGTTGGGTAAGGGCATGGCAGTCTCCTTGCTAAGGTCGAAAGCCGCTAAGCGCCATCGTACCTAAGAGCCGCAGGCGCGGCGCGAGGTCCCTCAAGGTGCTCAGGAACATTGTTGCAGGCCACGGTTCGAAGTCGTTTCGCGCAGCCGCACCGGTGAGGACTGCGGCGAACTGAATCTCGGCCGCCGCTGCAGCTTCGGCATCCACCGGATGATCGCCGACATAGAGGCTGTCGCCGGTCCGCACGTCGAGTTTACCGAGCGCCCTCAGCAGACCTTCCGGATCAGGCTTGTGTCGCATCACGTCCTCGCCACCGACGATAACGTCGAAGGCTTGCAATAGACCGTCGCGCGCCAGAATGGTTTCGATCCGGTATCTGAATTTGGTGGAAACAATGCCGGTCTTGATCCCGGCAGCCCGCAGTTGATCAAGTGTCTGCGCCACATCCGGAAATACCGACGTCAGTTCCACCATCCTCAGGTCCGCCTGCTTCACAAAGTTGAGCGAGAAAGCTTGCGAGAGTTCCGGGTCGGTCCGACCGGTCAGACGGGCCAGCGTCGCCGCGAGATTAAAACCAATGGTGGCGCGGATCGCGTTCGGCTCCGCGTGTGGCAGCGCCATCGCTTCCAGCGCGGTGTTGACGCACTCGACCACACCCGGCGTCGAATCGACAAGGGTCAGATCGAAATCGAATAAGACAGCGCGCTTGCGCGTCATTGGATAGCTCCGTCCGGTACGCGAACGACTAGTCTTTCGCGGAGCGCTTCTTGATCTGTTTCGCCCACCCGTCGGCCCAAGCCGATATCGGCTCAAATGCCTGGTACAGACCGTGACCAAGAGCCGTCAATTGATAGCCCTCCGTCGAGAGTTCTACGAGGAACGCGTCGCGCAATTCCTTGATGCGCCTGTTCAGCAGAGAGGGAGAGACGGCACCGGACGCGGCCTGCAACGGCCGGAATTTTAACGGACCGTGTCGCAGCTCCCACACCACACGCAACAGCCACCGGCGGGACGCCAAGTCCAAAATCGCCATCACCGGCCGTCCCGTCTCCGATCCGCGGACCCTTTTCCCGGGCAACGGCGTACCTTTTGCGATGGCGCCGCTTTTCTTTGGCATCGTCTAACTCCGTTCCGCCGGCACCGCGTCTGACGAAGCCGCGCCCGGAAAACGGGCGCCTTTGGACTCCAGGGGTAGGTCGAGCGCGTTCGCGACATAGGAGACGGTCCGATAGAATCCGCAAAGCATCAGGATCTCCAGGATTTGCGCATCATCGTAATGTTCTCGAAGACGGTCAAACTCTGCCTGGTCCAGCGTCGCCCTGTAATGCAGGGCATCGACGGCAGCGATCAACGCGCGCTCCGCATCGCTCCAGCAGGGAGCATCCGATTTGGCGTTGCGCGTGGCGATAATCTGTTCTTCCGTCAAGTCAGCGTGTTCCGCATAGACGGCAACGTGCACGCCCCATTCATATTCGCAATTGGTCAAAGCCGTGGTTCGATCGATCACGATCTCCCGGTCCCGCAACGCGAGCGGGCCACGGTCGAGTAGCGAACCCGCCCGGAACTTTGTCCAGGCCCGCTCGCTGACCGCTATCGTTCTGAAAAGGACTAAAGGGTCCTTTCCCTTCATGATCATATCGAAGGATTGTCTAACTTCGGAGGAGTAAGGCGGTTCGAGAGGCTGCATCCTGGACATGACGGTAGGACCCTTCTTGCTACATTATCAATAGCAATGCTACATAAACGGAAGCAGCGGTCAAGGACGAAAAGTTGCGCTTGCTGGAACCGTCAGTGCAAGCCGCTGTCGGCCCGAAGGCGGCAAAATAAGGCGGCGCCGCGAATCACCGCAAACCGTTGTTAGCGGTTGCACAATTACCGTCGCGCTGACACGGAAGGTGAAGCTAACGGAGACTTTAAGAAGCGTTAGTCCGCAAAGCGCATGTGCAGTCTCTACAGCATCACGACCAACCAAGAGGCCATCATTCGGCTCTTTCGGGTGACCAACCGGTACGTCGGCAACCTGGCGCCGATGCCCGGTGTGTTTCCGGACTACCAACCTCCGATCGTGCGAAACGGGGCCGACGGACGCGAGTTGGCCACCGCGCGATGGGGGATGCCTTCATCACAATATGCGCTAATGCAGGCGACTAAAAAGCGTGCCGCGAAGCTCGAGGCCAAGGGCAAGCCCTGTCGACTTCAAGGAACTGCTACCGACGGAGCCCGACGGCGGGACAGCGAACACACGTA
>CAWHQY010000009.1:0-153311 GCA_963831505.1 uncultured Alphaproteobacteria bacterium
GGATGTCGGGGTTGGTGAGGCGGGCGGGGTCTACCGGGCGGGCGGCGCGGATCAGGGTTTGGATGTCGTCGTTGACGTCCCACACGTTGACGTTCATGCCGGCGATCACGACGCCGCCGGAGAGCCAGAACGCGATGAACTCCAGCGCGTCCCGGTCGCCCCGGTAGAGGACCTGGTCGTACGTGCCCGGGGAGGGCAGGCCCGCGCACTCCATGCCGAGGTCGTACTGGTCGCTATAGAAGTAAGGCACCGGGTCGTAGCTCACGGCCTGGCCCAGCATGGACCGGGCGGCGGCCGGACCGCCGTTCAGGGCGTTGGCCCAGTGCTCGACGCGGACACGCCGGCCGAGCAGGGGGTGGAAGGAGTTCGCGACGTCGCCAGCGGCGAAGATGTCCGGGTCCGAGGTGCGCAGCGCCTCGTCGGTCAGCACGCCGTTGCCGGTCTCCAGCCCGGCCCGGGCGGCCAGGTCGTCGTTGGGGGCCGCGCCGATGCCGACGACGAGGAGGTCGGCGGGGATTTCGGCGCCGCCGGACGTGATGACCATGCCGGGGCGGAACTCGACGGCCTTCTCGCCGAACCGGAACTCCACGCCGTGGGCCCGGTGCAGGTCGGCGAAGACGGCGCCGAGCTCGGGTCCGAGCTGGTCGGTCAGCGCGCCGGACTGCGGCTCGAGCACGGTCACCGCGCACTCGGCCGTGCGGGCGGCCGCGGTCGTCTCCAGGCCGATCCAGCCGGCTCCGGCCACCACGACCCGGGTACCCGGCTGGAACGCCGAACGGAGCCGGTCGGAATCGCCCACCGTGCGGAGGTAGAGCACCTCCTCGCGGTCGGACCCGGGGAAGTTCAGCCGACGCGGCGAGGCGCCGGTGGCGAGCAGCAGCTTGTCGTAAGACATATCCAGCTCGCCCGCGGGGCCGGTGGTGGCAATGATGTGCGCGCCGGGGTCGATCTCGGTGACGGTGATCCCCTCGATCAGGCCCACGTTGTGCTCCTCGTACCAGGCGGAGGGGTGTACGTAGACCGAGTCCCGCTGGTCGCTGCCGAGGAGGTAGCCCTTGGACAGCGGCGGGCGCTCGTAGGGGCGCTCATGTTCGGCGCCGATCAGCACGATGTCGCCGTCGAATCCCTCGTCCCGCAGCGTCTCGGCGGCCTTGGCCCCGGCCAGGCTGGCGCCGGCGATCACATAAGAAGGCATGCGTCAAAGGCTACGACGAGCCGGAGGCGCGCAGGGGCCGAAGGCTAAGACGCGCCGGGCACGCAGAGGCGGTGGTGCCAGGCGATGGCCGAGGTGTCGGTGAGCGAGGCGACCTGGTCGATCACGACGCGGCGGCGCGCGGCGTCGGTCCCGGCCGCGTCCCAGGACGGGCGCAGCAGCGGGTCCAGGGTCTGCGGGGCGCCGCGCTCGACGGCGTAGGTCAGTTCGGTCAGCAGCTCGCGCTCCCGGGCCTGGGCCGCGACGACCCCGGCACGGTTCATCACGTAACGAGCCGTGATGGCCTTGAGCAGGGCACATTCGAGGCGCTGGCGGCGAGGGACGACGAGATCGGCGGCGTACCGGGTGAAGGAGTGACCGATGGGACTGGTGTGACTGAAGGGGCTGGTGAGATCGGGGTGGAGGGTGGCTTGCTGGGCGGCGACGCAGAAGCGGCCGATGAGCTCGCTGGTCAGGTTCTTCAGGGCGGCCACGGTGCCGGGGCCGCCGTCGTAGGAGGCGGGCCAGATGTCCAGGGCGAGCAGCGCCTCGAGGATCTCGGTGAGCTCGGCCTCGGTTACCCCGCCGGGGCAGTAAGCGATGGCGGTGCGGGAAACCTCGGCCCGTTCGGTCTGAGATTTAAGGTTCTTGAACGTGATGAGGCCGGCGTGGAAGCCGTCCTCCATGTCGTGGACCGAATAGGCCACGTCGTCGGCCCAGTCCATGACCTGGGCCTCCAGGCACGGCCGGCGGTCTGGCGCGCCCTGCCTGATCCAGCCGAAGACCTCGGCGTCCTCGGCGTAGGCGCCGAACTTCGTGCCGGGCTCGCCGAACCAGGGGTACTTGAGCGTGGCGTCCAGGGTGGCCCGGGTCAGGTTGAGGCCGGCGCCCTCGGTCTTGGGCTCGAGCCTGGTCAGCAGGCGCAGCGTCTGGGCATTGCCCTCGAAGCCGCCGATGGCGGCGGCCAGTTCGTTGAGGGCGGCCTCGCCGTTGTGCCCGAACGGGCTGTGGCCGATGTCGTGGGCCAGGCAGGCGGCGTCGACCAGGTCCGGGTCGCAGCCGATCTCCTGGCCGAGCTCGCGCCCGATCTGGGCGCATTCCAGCGAGTGAGTGAGCCGGGTCCGCGGGAAATCCGCCGAGGTCGCCCTGACCACCTGGGTCTTGGCGGCCAGCCGGCGCAGCGCGGCGCTGTGCAGCACGCGGGCCCGGTCTCGCTCGAAATCACTGCGCCCGGCCCGCTTGGGTGGTTCGGCCACCCAGCGGGCCGTGGCGCATTCGTCATAACCCGGCACGTACCCTTTCTACCTGCTCGCGGAGCCCTCCGCGGCGAGCGCCGCGCGGCCCGCCTCCAGGCGGGCGATCGGCACGCGGAACGGCGAGCAGGACACGTAGTCCAGGCCCACCTCGTGGAAGAAGTGCACCGAATCCGGGTCGCCGCCGTGCTCACCGCAGACGCCGAGCTCGATGTCCGGCCTGGCCTGCTTGCCTTCCCGCACGGCGATGTCGACCAGGCGGCCGACGCCGTCGCGGTCGATCGTCTCGAACGGCGACACGCCGAAGATGCCCAGCTCGATGTACCGGCTGAAGAACGCGCCCTCCACGTCGTCCCGGGAGAATCCCCAGGTCATCTGCGTCAGGTCGTTCGTGCCGAAGGAGAAGAACTCCGCGGTCGCGGCGATCGGGCCCGCGTTCACCGCGGCGCGCGGCACCTCGATCATGGTGCCGATCAGGGTGTGCACGTGGGCGCCGGTCTCTTCCTCGACCTCCTTGAGGACCTTCTCGGTGCGCTCGCGCATGATCTCCATCTCCTGCACGGTGGCGGTGAGCGGGATCATGACCTCCGGGCGCGGGTCCTTACCCGCCTGCTTGAGCTCGGCGGCCGCGTGCGCGATCGCGCGCACCTGCATCTCGAACAGGCCGGGGATGACCAGGCCGAGCCGGACGCCGCGCAGGCCGAGCATCGGGTTCTGCTCGTGCAGCCGGCGCACCGCGGCCAGCAGCACCTTGTCCTTCTCGGTGGCCGCGTCGCCGGCCAGGGCGATCTTGACGGAGAGTTCGGTCAGGTCGGGCAGGAACTCGTGCAGCGGCGGGTCGATCAGCCGGATCGTGGTCGGCAGGCCGTCCATGGCGTCCAGGATCTCCACGAAGTCGCCGCGCTGCAGCGGCTCCAGGGCGTCCAGCGCGTGCTGCCGCTCCTCCTGGGTGTCGGCCAGGATCAGGTCCTCGACCAGCTGGCGGCGCTCGCCGAGGAACATGTGCTCGGTGCGGACCAGGCCGACGCCGCCGGCGCCGAACCGGCGGGCGCGTTCGCAGTCCGGGCCGGTGTCCGCGTTGGCGTAGACGCCGAGGCGGCGCGTGGCGTCGGCGTGCACCATGATCGAGTGCACGGCCCGGATCAGGTCGTCGGCCTCGTCGGCGTGCGGGTGCAGCTCGCCCTCGAAGTAGCGCACGACCTCGGACGCGACGACCGGGATCTCGCCCAGGTAGACGACACCGCTGGTGCCGTCGATGGAGATCACGTCGCCCTCGCTGACCGTGATGCCGCCGGGGGCGGTGAACTTCTTCGCCTTGGCGTCTACTTCGATTTGCTCGGCGCCGCAGACGCAGGTCTTGCCCATGCCGCGGGCGACCACGGCCGCGTGGCTGGTCTTGCCGCCGCGGCTGGTCAGGATGCCCTGGGCGGCGATCATGCCGTGCAGGTCGTCCGGGTTGGTCTCGCGGCGGACCAGGATCACCTTCTCGCCCTGGCCGGCCAGCTCGACCGCGCGGGCCGAGTCGAAGACGACCTTGCCGACCGCGGCACCCGGCGACGCGCTGATGCCGGTGGCGATCTTGGTGACCTCGCCGCTGGTGTCGAACCGGGGGAACATCAGCCGGGCCAGCTCTTCGCCGGAGACCCGGCGGACCGCCTCGTCCATGTCGATCAGGCCCTGGTCGACCAGCTGCGTGGCGATGCGGAAGGCGGCCGCGGCGGTGCGCTTGCCGACTCGCGTCTGCAGCATCCACAGCTTGCCGCGCTCGACGGTGAACTCGATGTCGCACAGGTCGCGGTAGTGGTTCTCCAGCGTGTGCATGATCTGCATCAGCTGGTCGTAGGAGGCCTTGTCGATGCCCTCCAGGTCCTGCAGCGGGACGGTGTTCCTGATCCCGGCCACGACGTCCTCGCCCTGGGCGTTCTGCAGGTAGTCACCGTAGACGCCCTGGGCGCCGGTGCCCGGGTCCCGGGTGAACGCGACGCCGGTGCCGGAGTCCTCGCCCAGGTTGCCGAAGACCATCGCGACCACGTTGACGGCGGTGCCCAGGTCGGTGGGGATGCGCTCCTGGCGGCGGTAGAGGATGGCGCGGTCGGAGTTCCAGGAGTTGAACACGGCCTTGATGGCCAGGTCCAGCTGCTGGCGCGGCTCCTGCGGGAAGTCATGGCCGGTCTGGGACTTGACGATGCCCTTGAACGTGTCGACCAGGTGCTGCAGGTCGGCGGCGTCCAGGTCGAGGTCGTTGCGGACGCCCTTGGCCTTCTTGGCCTCGTCGATGGCGTGCTCGAACAGCTCGCCGTCGATGTCGAGCACCGTCTTGCCGAACATCTGGAGCAGGCGCCGGTAGGCGTCCCAGGCGAACCGCTCGTTGCCGGCCTGCTTGGCCAGGCCCTGCACCGACTCGTCGGACAGGCCGATGTTCAGGACGGTGTCCATCATGCCGGGCATGGAGAACTTCGCCCCGGACCTGACGCTGACCAGCAGCGGGTCGGCCGGGTCGCCGAGCTTGCGGCCCATCGCCGTTTCCAGCTGCGTCCAGGTGGGCCGCGATCTCCTCGTCCAGACCCGCCGGGGTTGAACCCTGCTCCAGGTAGTAGCGGCACGCCTCGGTGGTAATGATGAATCCGGGCGGCACCGGCAGCCCGATATTGGTCATCTCGGCCAGGTTGGCACCCTTACCGCCGAGTAGATCCTTAAGGTCCTTATTACCTTCGGTGAAGTCATAAACGAGCTTCGGCACTTCCTGCTCCTCGCAGCACACGACGTCTTGTAGTCACTCGGGACTCTACCGGTGAAGGGGGAGTGAAAACACGGACCTTGGTCCCGCAGACGCAACCAGAACGAGGCGCCTGCGTCTCTGATACGTGAAAGCCAACGCAACGGACCTGCCGCCCCCGGCCCCGGTCACCGCCCCGGCGCCGGCCGAGGCGGTGACCGCGCTGTACCGGGCGCACGCCCTCGGGCTGATCCGGCTGGCCGTCGTCATGCTCGGCGACCGGCCCGCCGCCGAGGACGTGGTGCAGGAGGCGTTCTGCGGGCTCTACCGGCGCTGGCACAGCCTCGCGGACCCCGCCAAGGCGCTGACCTACGTGCGGTCCAGCGTGATCAACGGCTGCCGGACGGTGCTGCGCCGCCGCCGACGGCAGGCAGGCCCGGACCCTTCGACCGGGGATCCGCCCGGCGAATCCGCCGAGGCCCTGGCGCTGATCGGCGAGGAGCACCGCCAGGTGCTGGCCGCGATCCGGCGGCTGCCCGCCCGGCAGCGGGAGGTACTGGTACTCCGCTTCTACCTCGACCTCGACGAGGAGGAGATCGCCGCCTCGATGCGGATCAGCCGGGGCACGGTCAAGTCCACCACGTCGCGCGCGCTGGCCGCGCTCGGCCGGATCCTGGGGGAACAGCAGTCATGAACCTGATCGAGGACCGGATCCGCGCGGCGGCCCGCGCGGCCGCGGAAACGGTGGCGCCGGACAGCGTTCCGCCGCTGGAACTGCCCGCGGCGCGGACGCGGCGCTTCGGCCGCCGGCGCCGGGGCGCCCGCTCGCCGCGCGCGACGTGGTCGACCTGGGCGCCCGGCTGACGCCCGCTGGCCGCCGCGCTGGCCGTGATCGCGATCGTGATCACGGTGGTGACCGTGAGCCACACCGACGAACAGGCCGCCGGCCACCGGCTCGTCCCTCGTCGCGCCGCCCGATGTCCCGGCGGGACCGCCGGTCAGCACGTACGTCAGGTCCGGGCAGGTGCCGCCGTACTTCGTGACGCTCACCCCGACCGATGCCGTGGTGCACCTGACGGTCAGCGGCGCGTCGGTGGCCACGATCCGGCCCTCGCTGCCGGGCGGGACGATCGTGGCGGTGACCGCGGCCGGGGACGACCGGACCTTCGTCCTCGGCCGAGCAGGGCCAGGACCGCAAGGCGGTCACGTTCTACCAGTTCCGGCTGGGTTCCTCCGGCCGGCCCGGCGCGCTGACCCGGCTGCCCATGTCGGTGGCGGACGGGAAGACGATGACCGACCTGGCCCTGTCCCCCGACGGCACCAGGCTCGCGATCGCGGTCGCGCCCGGGGGCGGCGTCCAGCAGGTCAGGCTGTACCCGGTTCAGCGGCGGCCCGGCCCGCACCTGGTCCGCCACGGGCGGCACCATCGGCGACCGCTTCGCCCTCGGGTTGCTGTCCTGGGCCGCCAGCCAGCGCACGCTGGCGTTCAACTGGTCGGCCCGGCCAGACGCAGAGCGTCCGGCTGCTCAACCTCGGTAACGCGGGCGGCAGCCTGCTGGCCGCCAGCCAGCCGGCGGTGACGCTGGCCAACACGGCGAATATGGGACAGACGCTGTACCAGTGCGGATCATGATCCTTACCCCGGACGGGTCGGCGATCGTCTGTGCCAGCGGCGACGATCACGAATATCGCCAAGGACGGGACCATCACGTACAGCACCGGATTCCCGGAGTTCTCCGTCGCGACCGGGACGCCTCATCCGGATCACGGGGCACTGGCACCCGAAGCAGTGGCATGAACCCTTGGTCTACGACCTGCTCTGGTCCGGCGCCTCGGGCCAGGTGCTCATCGGCGCGATCCATTCGGCGAGGCCGTAACTGGGTCGGGGTGATCAGCGGGAACAAGTTCACGCCGCTGAACGCGCCGGTGGGCCCTGAGCACGACCCGGGGCCTCACTGACTTCGGCACCTGGTGAAATGAGTGCATGAGCGAGACGACGATAGGGCTGCTGCATCCGGGCGAGATGGGGGCGGCGGTCGGGAAGTGCCTGGCCGGCGCGGGGCACCGGGTGCTGTGGGCTCCGGAGGGCCGGGGCGCGGCGACCAAGGAGCGCGCCGAGGAGGCGGGGCTGACCGGGTGTGGCGTTGGCGGAGATCGTCACTCGTTCGGATGTCATTATTTCGGTTTGTCCTCCGCACGCGGCGCGCGACGTGGCCCGGCAGGTGGCCGGCTTCCGCGGCCTCTACCTGGACGCCAACGCGATCTCCCCGGCCACCGCGGGTGAGGTGGCCGCGATCGTGGCGGCGGGCGGGGCCGGCTTTGCGGACGGCGGGATCATCGGGCCTCCCCCGGCGGCACCGGGGCTCACCCGGCTGTACCTGTCCGGTCCGCGCGCCGCCGAGGTACAGGCGCTATTCGGCGGCACCGACGTGGACGCGCGGGTGGTGCCGCCGCCGGGGTCGGCGTCCGCGGTGAAGATGGCGTACGCGTCGTGGACCAAGGGATCGGCGGCCTTGCTGCTGGCGGCGCGGGCGCTGGCCCGGGCCGAGGGGGTGGAGCCGGTTCTGCTCGAGGAGTGGGGCATCTCCCAGCCCGGCCTGGAGCGGCGGTCGGCCGCCGCGACAGGATCCGCGACGGCCAAGGGCTGGCGCTGGGTGGCCGAGATGGAGGAGATCGCCGCGACCATGGCCGCGGCCGGGCTCCCTGACGGGTTCCACCAGGCCGCGGCCGAGATCTACCGCGGGTTTCAGCAGGGACCGAGGCGTTCGGCTAGGTAGCCTTCCAGGGCGTCGATGCCGACGCGCTCCTGCTGCATCGTGTCGCGGTCCCGGACCGTGACGGCCTGATCCTCCAGGGTGTCGAAGTCGACCGTGATGCAGTACGGGGTGCCGATCTCGTCCTGGCGCCGGTACCGGCGGCCGATCGCGCTGGCGTCGTCGAAGTCGGTGTTCCACCGCTTGCGCAGGGCGGCCGCCAGGTCACGGGCCTTCGGCGACAGATCGGCGTTGCGGGACAGCGGGAGCACCGCCACCTTCACCGGGGCCAGCCTGCGGTCCAGCCGCAGCACGGTCCGCTTCTCCAGCTTGCCCTTGGCGTCCGGCGCCTCGTCCTCGGCGTAGGCGTCGAGCAGGAAGGTCAGCGCGCCGCGGTCGACGCCGGCGGCCGGCTCGATCACGAACGGGATGAACCGCTCCCCCGACTCCTGATCCAGGTAGGACATGTCCTGCTTGGACGCGTTCTGGTGGGTGGTCAGGTCGTAGTCGGTGCGGTTGGCGATGCCCTCGAGCTCACCCCACTCGCTGCCGGTGAAGCCGAACCGGTACTCGATGTCCACCGTGCGCTTGGAGTAGTGCGACAGCTTTTCCTTCGGGTGCTCGTAGAGCCGCAGGTTCTCCTTGTTGATGCCGAGGTCGACATACCAGCCGAAGCGCTCGTCGATCCAGCGCTGGTGCCATTCCTCGTCGGTGCCGGGCTTGACGAAGAACTCCATCTCCATCTGCTCGAACTCCCGGGTCCGGAAGATGAAGTTTCCCGGGGTGATCTCGTTGCGGAACGACTTGCCGATCTGGCCGATGCCGAACGGAATCTTCTTCCGCGACGTCTGCAGCACGTTCTTGAAGTTGATGAAGATGCCCTGCGCGGTCTCGGGGCGCAGGTAGGCCAGGCCGGATTCGTCCTCCACCGGACCCAGGTGGGTGCGCAACATGAGGTTGAACACGCGCGGCTCGGTGAAGGTGCCCCGGTTGCCGCAGTTCGGGCACGTGAGATCGGCCAGCCCGCCGGCCGGCACGTGGCCGTGCTTGTCCTCGTAGGCCTCGATCAGCTGGTCGGCGCGGTACCGCTTGTGGCAGAACGAGCATTCGGTGAGCGGGTCGGTGAACTCGGTGACGTGGCCGCTCGCCTCCCACACCTCGCGGGCCAGGATGACCGACGAGTCCAGGCCCACGATGTCGTCGCGCCCGGTGACCATGGCGCGCCACCACTGGCGCTTGATGTTGCTCTTGAGCTCGACGCCGAGCGGGCCGTAGTCCCAGGCGGCCCGCAGGCCACCGTAGATCTCGCTGGACGGGTAGACGAAGCCCCGTCGCTTGCTCAGGCTGACGATGGCGTCGAGGCGGTCACTGCGCAGTGCCATGGTGAAGGTCTCCATCCGGCTGGCGGTCGGCGGGCGCGAATCCCGTGGTGATCCCGGCACCTGGCGCGCGCTCTGTCGCGGCAGCGCCCCGGCCCGGAAGTCCCTAGCTTAGGAGTCCGGGCCGGTCATCGCGAATTGAATTCGGCCGCTGCGGATCGGTGACCCGCCCGGTCACTTCCGCGCGACCGCGCTGGCCACCCAGTCGGCGTCGATGTTCAGCGAGATCCCGCCCACCTTGACCACGCGGTTGCCTGCGTACTGCTTGGACCGGCTGGCCACCGGCCAGACCGCCGAGGTCATGTAGGGCGCCCCGGTCATGCTTGTCCCGTTGTCCCAGAGGGCGAACCAGACGGCCTGCGGCTCGGCCAGCGAGTGCCCGGCGACGGTGGTGTTCGACTGCAGGTCGGTGATCGCGGCGCCGGCGCTGGAGTACACGCCCGAGACGTAGCCGACCGCCTTCAGCTGCCTGGTCCAGGCGTCGAGGAAGGTGAGGACCGCGGTACGGCAGCCGGCGTTGGTGCGGTCGTAGGCCTCCATGTCGTAGTAGATCGGCGTGCCCGCGCCGAGCCCGTAGGACTTCGCGGCGGTGACCGCCTGGTTCGCGGCCGCAGTGCCCTGCGGCGCCGCCTGCTTAGGGTCGATCTTCCCGCTGAAGAGGTCGCACGGCGCCTGCAGCCCGACGAACGTGGGCATCAGGGCATAGCCCATGGCCTCGGTTTGCTGGACCCAGCCCGCCGACAGGTTGCTCTGCCCGCAGGCCATCATCTGGCCCGCCGATGTAGATCGCGGCGGCGGCGTACTTCGCCCGCCACGCCTTCATGGTCGGCAGCGACGGGGCCGCGCACGTGTCGAAGCCGGCCAGGATCCTGCCCGGCGTCTCCGGGGTGGGCGCGGGCGACGGATTGCTGGCCAGCACCGGGCCAGTCGGCTTCGGGGTGGGCTTGGGCGTGGACCTGGGTGTGGGCTTGGGCCTGGCCTTGCGCGCGGGCTTAGGCGTGGCCTTGGGCGCGGACCTGGGCGTGGGCTTGGGCGTGGACCTGGGCGTGGACCTGGGTGTGGGCTTGGGCGTGGGCTTGGAACCAGACGGCGAAGACGCGGGCGCGCTGGGTGGCGTGAGCCAGGACGCGCCCGGCCCGGTGAGTGCTTCGGCCTTGGGCCAGGCTGGATTCCTCGCCGTGACATGCCCGGCCGCCCGCACGATGACAGCATGCCCGGTGCTGCGGATCGAGTCTCCGGCCCGTTCGACAGGTAGCTGTTCGGGCCATAAATATCCGAGTACCACCAGCAGTCCTCGTAGTTCAACCCCTTCAGGAGCTCGTGTAACGGTCCTGTTTCGTTAGCGCGGAGAAATCATGTTCCACCGCTGGCCAGCACTGGTGCTGGCGCTTGTTGTTTCGGCGATGATGCCAAAACAAGCGGGGGGGCAGCAAGGTCAGTCGCCCCAACAGCCCAGTGCAGGGAGATTCGGCAGGAGTTATCCGAATCCCTTCAACCCCCACGTGTACACGAATTTCACTGTCGGTAGTGGAACGTGTGCCGCGGGCGAGACACACGCGGTCACCGTGCGGATCCTGAACATCCTGGCCCAGCCAGTGGTGATTCCGGTTCTCTACGGGCCGTCCGCGAATTCGACGTCGAGTGCCTCCAGCTCGATGAACGGGTCACCGCTCTCCAACCTTCGGCTGGAGTGCGGGGATTACTCATCGTTCTGGGACGGTAAGGTTCAGGATCACAGCCGCGAGGCTGCCTCCGGCACGTACATCGTTCAGCTTATCATCGATGGTAAGTTGGCAAGCTCGACCCGGGTCTATTACCGCAAGTAGTTCCGCGCAAGACAACGAAGCGCGCCGAGGAGCACTCGCTCCTCGGCGCGTTTCTGTTTTTTGGGGCCGGTGCGGCCAGTCCAGCCACTCTTCTAGTCCAAGAAAATTGAACGCAGATGGACGCAGATTTGAACAGCGATTCCGCGGATGAAAAGCAGAGGGGAATGACAAAACCCCTCGCCGTTTGATCTGCGTCCATTGCCGTTCAAATCTGCGTCATCGTTGTTCCCCCTTCTGCCCCGCCAATCGTAGCCGGCCCACGTGCGTGTCGACCGAAACTGCCGGAGCCGACAATTCGGCGCAGTTCAGCACCCCCTCGGCGGCCTTTGACCGTGCCGCGTAGGTTCAAAGCGGACCAATCGCCGCCGCTTTGGCGGACCGGCAAGGCACCCCCGTTGCCCTTCACGCGCGCATGATCAACCCCGATCGACTCACCGTCAAAGCCGGCGAAGCGCTCAACGACGCCGTCGGCATCGCTCGCAAGAACGGCAATCCGGTCGTCTACGACCTCCATCTGCTCGCCGCGCTGCTCGAGCAGGACGAGGGCATCGTCGTCCCCGTCCTCCAGAAGCTCGGCGCCAGCGTCGCCGCAGCTGCGCGAGCAGGTCGCGCGCGAGATCGACGCGCTATCCCGAAGCAGAGCGACGCGCAGCCGACGCTGTCGCGCGAGCTGAACCAGGTCTTCGACCGGGCCGAAGCCGAGGCCAAGAAGCTCGGCGACGAGTACGTGTCGACCGAGCACCTGCTGCTCGCGCTCGTCCGACACGCAAGGGCACCGAGAGCAAGGGACTGCTCGACGCGGCGCGGCGCGACGCACGACGCGCTGCTCGAGGCGCTCGAGGCGGTGCGCGGCACGCACCGCGTCACCGACCAGACGCCCGAGAACCAGTACCAGGCGCTGCAGCGCTACACGCGCGACCTCACCGAGGCGGCGCGCAAGGGCAAGCTCGATCCCGTCATCGGCCGCGACGAGGAGATCCGCCGCGTCATCCAGGTGCTCTCGCGCCGCACGAAGAACAATCCGGTGCTCATCGGCGAGCCGGGCGTCGGCAAGACGGCGATCGTCGAAGGGCTCGCGCAGCGCATCGTCAACGGCGACGTGCCCGGAGGGCTCAAGAACAAGCGGCTCGTCTCGCTCGACCTGGGCGCGCTCATCGCCGGCGCCAAGTTCCGCGGCGAGTTCGAGGAGCGGCTCAAGGCGGTGCTCAAGGAGATCACCGACGCGCAGGGCCTGTTCATCGTGTTCATCGACGAGCTGCACACGCTCGTCGGCGCGGGCAAGGCCGAGGGCTCGATGGACGCCGGCAACATGCTCAAGCCGATGCTCGCGCGCGGCGAGCTGCGCGTCGTCGGCGCCACGACGCTCGACGAGTATCGCAAGCACATCGAGAAGGACGCGGCGCTCGAGCGCCGCTTCCAGCCGGTGTACGTCGGCGAGCCGAGCGTCGAGAACACGATCGCGATTCTGCGCGGCCTCAAGGAGCGCTACGAGGCGCACCACGGCGTGCGCATCACCGACGACGCGATCGTCGCCGCGGCGACGCTCTCGAACCGCTACATCGGCGACCGCTTCCTGCCGGACAAGGCGATCGATCTGGTCGACGAGGCGGCGTCGCGGCTGCGCATCGAGATCGACTCGATGCCGCAGGAGATCGACGAGGTCGAGCGGCGCATCATGCAGCTCGAGATCGAGCGCAGGCGCTGCAGAAGGAGAAGGACGCGCCGCCGATCGAGCGCCGCGAGGAGCTCGAGCGGGAGCTGGCCGAGCTGCGCGAGAAGTCGTCGGCGATGAAGGCGCAGTGGCAGCAGGAGAAGGAGACGCTCGGCGGCGTCGGCAAGATCAAGCAGGAGATCGAGCAGGCGCGCATCGAGGCCGAGCAGGCGCACGCGCGCCGGCGACCTCGCCAAGGCGGCGGAGATCACGTACGGCCGCATCCCGCAGCTCGAGGCGGCGCATGCGCGACACCGAGCGCAAGCTCGCCTCGCACCGACGGGCGTCCGCAGTTCCTGAAGGAGGAAGTCGACGGCCGACGACATCGCCGAGGTCGTCGCGCAGTGGACGGGCATTCCCGGTCACGCGCATGCTGGAGAGCGAGCGCGAGCGGCTCACGAAGCTCGACGCAGGAGCTGGCGCGGCGCGTCATCGGCCAGGAGGAGGCGGTGCACGCCGTCGCCAACGCCGTGCGCCGCTCGCGCGCCGGGCTGCAGGATCCGAACCGGCCGATCGGCTCGTTCATCTTCCTCGGGCCGACCGGCGTCGGCAAGACGGAGACGGCGCGCGCGCTCGCCGAGTTCCTGTTCGACGACGAGCACGCGATGGTGCGCATCGACATGTCCGAGTACATGGAGAAGCACGCCGTCGCGCGGCTGATCGGCGCGCCGCCGGGCTACGTCGGCTACGAGGAGGGCGGCCAGCTCACCGAGGCGGTTCGCCGCCGCCCGTACTGCGGTGATCCTGTTCGACGAGATCGAGAAGGCGCACCCGGACGTGTTCAACATTCTGCTTGCAGATCCTCGACGACGGCCGGCTGACCGACTCGCAGGGGCGCACGGTCGACTTCCGGAACACCGTCATCATCATGACGTCGAACGTCGGCTCGACGTTCATCCTCGAGCACGCGCGCGGCGACTGGGCGCTCGTCGAGACGCAGGTGCATGAGCGCGCTGCGGCAGCACGTTCAAGCCCGAGTTCCTCAACCGCGTCGACGACATCATCATCTTCCACCCGCTCGGCACCGAGCAGATCGAGCAGATCGTCGACCTCCAGCTCGCGCGGCTCGAGAAGCTGCTCGCCGAGCGCAAGATCACGCTCGAGGTGACGCCCGAGGCGAAGCGCGTGCTCGCCGAGGAAGGCTACGATCCGGCGTTCGGCGCGCGGCCGCTCAAGCGGGCGATCCAGCGGCTGATTCAGAATCCGCTGGCGATGGCCGTGCTCGAGGGCAAGTTCGTCGACGGCGACGCGATCGTCGTGCGGCCGGACGGGAAGGGAGCGTTGGAGTTCTCGAGCGAGCCGGCGAAGGAGACGGTCGGCGCGTAGCTCCCACCGGTCCACCGGTCCACCGGTCATTTGGCCCTCACTCCGCGCGCAACGCGTCCGCCGGATCGATCCTCGCTGCGCGCCGTGCCGGGAGCCACGACGCCGCGCCAGCCACGACCACGAGCAGCATCGTCGCCGAGAAGAGCGTCAGCGGATCGTTGGCTCTCACGCCGAAGAGCTGCGCATCGATGAATCGAGACACGAGCGCGAATGCGCCCAGACCGGTGACGAGCCCGATGGCAGCCAGCGTGAGTCCGTAGCGCGTCATCGCCGACGCCACACGCCGAGGCGTCGCGCCCAGCGCTATGCGAATCCCTAGCTCGCGGGTCCGCAACGTGACGAGATACGCCAGCACGCCGTAGAGACCGACCACGCCGAGCAGCAGCGTCACGACCGCCGCCGATCCGAGAACGAGGATGACGAACGTGAGTCGCGCCAACGACGACGAGACGATCGCGGCCATCGGTTTGACGTCGAACACCGGAATCGTCGGGTCGATGTCGTGCGCGATCTGACGGACCGACGCGTCCAATCCGGTCGGTTGGCCGTTGGTGCGAAGCACCAGCGCCATCGTGCGGCGGATTTGCTTCGAGACAGCATCCGCGCCCGCGACTTCAGGGAAGTACACCGCCGCTGCAGGCGGAGCCGACAACGCAGTGTCGCGGACGTCGCCCGCCACGCCGATCACTGTGTAGAACGGCGCCCCCGGAAGAGGCCTGAACCGCTTGCCCAGCGCTGCCTCGCCGGTGGAGTCCTTCCAGAACTGCTTAGCCGTCGTCAACGAGATGACCGCTTCGTTCACGCGTTGGGCGTCTAACCGCTTGAACGTCCGCCCCGCGACCAACGGGATGCGCATCGTACGGAAATACTCTCCGTTCGCCGCCGTGAACAGCTGCAACGGCGGAAGCTTGGTCGCATAGGTCGCGTCGTCTTCCGGATACAGGGGATTCTGATTCAGTCCGTTCGCCTGCAGCGGCAGCCGCGACGTGAGTCCGGCCGCCTGGACACCGGGAAGCCGGCTCGCGCGCTCGGTGAGCTCGGTGAAGAAGCGCGCGATGCGGTCGTCGTTGTAGGCCGGCCGCGGGAGTGACATCCAGAAGGTCGCCAGATGTTCCGGATCGAATCCCGGCCGCACCGTGTGCAGCCGCTGGTACGAGCGAAGCAACAGCCCGGACGCGGCGACCACGACGAGTGAAACAGCGATCTGACCCGCGACGAGCGCGCCGCGGAATCGCTGCTGACGACGGCCGATCGTACCGCCGCGACTTCCCTCGGCTAACGGTCGTGCCGCACCCGCAGTCCGCAGAGCCGGTACGAGGCCGCACACGGCCGCGACGAGCGTCGCTACGACGAGCGTAAACGCGACGGCGCTCGAATCGATTCGGACTTCGGTCAAGCGGGGAATGGCCGTGGGCCCCGAGGCCGTCAGCCAGCGCACGACGACGACCGCCGCGCCGAGCCCGATCACGCCGGCCGCGCCGGCGAGCATCGCCGATTCGGCAAAAAACTGAGAGACGAGGCGTGCGCGTCCAGCGCCAAGCACCTCACGCACCGCGAGCTCTCGTTGGCGAGCGTCGGCGCGGATGAGCGCGAGGTTCGCGACGTTTGCGCAGGCGACGAACAGCAGCAGGGCAGCCGACGCGGCCAACATCCAGAGCGTCGACGCGATTCCGACGGTCACGTCGTCTTGCAGAGGCACGATGACCGGAATCGGCTTCGTCTGCTGCATGATCGCCGCCGTCGTGATTCCTCTCACGAAATTGGGATAGAGCTCCGGGACTCTCGGGAGCACGGAGGCAAAGTCCCGCTGCGCGTCGGTCGGCGTCACGCCCGGTTTGAGTCTCGCCACTGACTCATGGCTGAAGGCAACCTGGTCCAGCGTGACCGGATCGATCGCCAGCGGCAGCCACACCTGCGTGTTCGGCGCTGGAAAACGGAACTGCCGCGGCATGACGCCGACGATCCGCCGTGTGGATCCGTTTACGTCGAGCGTGCGCCCGACGATGCCCGTGTCGGCGCCGAATCGATCGCGCCACATCGTCTCGCCGATCACGATGACCGCCGGGCCATCGGGGCGATCCTCCTCTTCCGTGAACGCGCGGCCGAGGATCGGCGGCACCTCGAGCAGGCGAATCAGACTGGCTGTCGCGAACGCGGCGGCCACCCGCTGCGGCGGCGCCGTTCCACCCGGCTCCGACACGTTGACCGCGTTCTCGTCGTAGACGCCGATGTCCTCGATCGTGTGAGCGAGTCGCCGGTTCGTGAAGTACGTGGACGCCGATTGCGGCTCATGGCTCAGATTCACGCCGGGCATGTCGTACTGCGCGCTCACCAGCCGGTCGGGTCTTCCGTACGGGAGCGGACGGAGAAGGACACCGTTCACGACGGCGAAGATCGCGGCGCACGCGCCGAGACCGATGGCCAGCGTCAATCCGGCGGTGACGGTGAACGAAGGTGATCGCCGAAGAGATCGCGCGGCGAAGCGAAGATCCTGGCCAAGAGCTTCGATCCATCCGAGCAGCCGCCGGCGTCGCAGGCGTCGACGATCGACCGCCGCGAGCTCGCGCCGAGACGCCGAGATGTCGCCGAATTCGCGCTCGGCGATTTCTCGCGCGACATCGGGCCCACTGCCTTCGTCGGTCAGCTCGCGAATGCGGCTCTCGAGGTGGAAGGCGATTTCGTCGCCGACGTCGCGCTCGACGGCTCGCGGCAGACGCAGCCAGCGGCGAAGTCCCCGAACGTGCGGCTCGCGCGGCATCAGCCCATTCTCCATTCGGTGGCGTTCAGCACGCGGAACAGTCCTTCGGCGTAGCGCGCGAGGCGCGTCGACTCGGCTCGCAGCTGTGCGCGCCCCTTCGCCGTGAGCTGGTAGTACTTGGCGCGCCGGTTGTTGTCCGAGAATCCCCAATCACTCTCGACCCAGTCGCGGTCCTCGAGCCGATGCAGCGCGAGGTACAGGGCGCGGTCTTCGACACGGAGCGCTTCTCGCGAGGTCTGCTTGATCCAGGCCGCGACGCCATACCCGTGACGCGGTCCCCACGTGAGCGCCTTGAGGATCAGCGCGTCGAGCGTTCCTCGCAACAGGTCTTCGGCTTCTTTCGGCACGATTCCCTCATAGTCCCCGGAGGTTCTCCGGGAAACTACAGTACGGGGCCGCCGTTTGCCAATGGCGCAGCTCCGGCCGAGTAGGATTCGGAGGGGTGGTCTCGAGGGGAGCGATGGCGGATACAGAGTGGTGGCAGCGCGGACGCGTGGATGGCATTCCGGCGATGCTGCAGCCGGTCGCGCACATTCTGCTACAGGTGCGCGAGAGCGTCCACCAGCTAACCGACGGGCTGACCGTCGAACAGTTCAACGCGCGGCTGGCGGGCGTGGCATCCGTCGCGTTTCACGTGCGGCACATTCCCGGTGTCATCGATCGGTTGTTCACGTACGCACGCGGCGAAGGCTTGAGCGAAGCGCAGTTCGCCGCGTTGCGACGCGAGGGCGAGCCCCTCCTAGATTCCGAGATTGCGCCTGCGCTCGCGGCGCTCGATGCGCGCGTCGAGGCGGCCGTGTCCGAGCTCAAAACGATCGATCCGTCGACGCTCGGCGATTTCCGCGGCGTCGGCCGCGCGAAGCTTCCCTCGACAGTCATCGGCTGTCTCACCCACGGCGCCGAACACGCGATGCGACACGTCGGTCAGCTCTCCGTGACCGCTCGTGTGAGCCGAGATCTCACTCGGCTCGATACGTAGCTACGGCCTTTCTCGGTCTTCGAGTCTCAGACCCGTCCGACCGCCGCCTTCGCGAGCACGAGCTCCCGGGCTTTCACATCATCAGGCGCGATCGGGGGCCTGACCTTGGAACCGTTGAGGACCTTGAGTTGGAAAGCTACGCCGCCCTTTCTCACAGCAAGCAGGATCCCGGCTCCTTTCGTATCGGCGTAGTACGCCTCGTCGCCGACGCCCGATACCGGATCGGCCTTCACGTTGGGAACCGACTTCATTCTGTCGAACATGGACGGATCCTCGATCAACAGCGTGACCCGGCGATGGTCGGAACTCGCCGTGTTGTCGTCCGACCACCAGCATTGATCCTTGTGGGGCTCCATGAGGTGATGCCCTTGGGTCACGGTGCCCCCGATCGCCGTGCTGGCTTCGGACGCGGTGAGCAGCGAACACGCATCCACGCTCGCCTTCTGTGCGTGGCCGGTCACGGGACAGAGGGCCACCGCGATGAGTGTTGCGATCGGCAGCACATGGCGCACGCGCGAATTCTCCGATTGAGCAATCGCAACATGCTAGACCGCTCAGGCGACGATGAACAAGCGACCTCGAGCCGAACGCGCCGTAGCCTAACGCGCTGAAAGCACGGCGATGCGCTGGCGCGCCTGCGCCACGCGCCGTTGCAGGTCGGGATCGTCGGCCTCGCGCCAGAGATCGGCGAACCGCTGGTAGGCGGCGACGGCGCGCTTTGTGTTCCCTTTGCCGTCGTACAGGGCCGCGACGTGCTCCAACGCCCACGCTAGTCGTAAGTAGTCCTCATCGATACGCCATGCCCACGGAGTGTTCACGTAGTGCTCGTACGCCGTGATCGCCGAGTCGGGCATTCCGGCGCGCTCGAACGCGATTCCAATTTCCACATCGCGGAGTATCGGCGACAGGGTCACTGGCCCGTCGGAGAGCATTCGACTCGCGCGGAACTCGACGACGGCGTCGCGCGGCCGTCTATCGGCAAGAAGAATCCAGCCCAACACCTCCCGTCGATCGGTGCCCTGGAACCATCCGCCGAGCGTGTCCTTGACCACTGAATCGTGTGCGGCCAACAGCGCTCGCGCACGGTCCGGCCGATTGTACTGCGCATAGAGTATGGCGCGCGCGAGGTCATCGCCGCCTACGCGACTGCGGCGGCTTGCTGGCTGTCGAGCACTCGGGCGCCGTCGACCGCTCCTCTCAAGACCCAGTAGTTCGCGCTCAAATCGGCGAACGGAGTCACGGGACGGCGGCCCGCGGCGGAGTCGCGCGCGGCCGACGCGTGAAGCTCTCGCCGCCAAGCCGCGACCCGTCCCTCGAGCAAGTCGAGTCGAGCGAGCCGACGGTCCGCGAATTCGGCGAGCGACCCGTCCAGCGATCGACTCGCGACGACCCACGCCGCACGTGCGTCGCCGCGCCGCCCTTCGGCGTAGCGAATGAGCGCTTCGTGGAGTGGCACCTGGGGATATTTCCGGAAACCGTCGCTCGGCGTCGTCGAGGGCCCGTTCGCTTCGGCAATGCGCCCGGTGTTGAGAAACACGTCGACGATGTTCATGTACGCCGGAAACTGCGCCGAATCTATCGCGATTGCCCGTCGATACATACTGTCAGCCGTCGCCCAGTCTTGTCGACTGGCGTACAGGTTCCCGAGAAGCACCGCATCCAGGGCGCTGGGATAGTTCGCCAAAATCTGACGTGTCACCTCGATCCGCTTAGCACGACTCGGCGTGACGCCTGTCTGCGCTGTACAGGTACTTGCTCTCGATACGAAGCCGTTCCTCCTCCGTGAGACGATCGCGATGGGCGTACGCGCGCGCCATGAGGGCGCGCCGCTCGTCGTCGGTGCCGCGGTTCACGTTCTCGGAGATCACCACTAGTTGTTCGATCGCCGCCGCGAACGACGTATCGATGTCGACCGCATCTCGAGTCAGGGCGAAAGCCTCGTCGAATTTGCCTTCGACCAAGAACGCGCGACGCCCTGCGGTGTACTTCATCATCGCCTCGAGCGACGACGAGGTCAGCTTTTCGAGCGGCGGCGCCGCGCGAACGACCTATGAGCGCGTCGCCGGCGCGCTCGCGCAAGGTTCGCGAGAGTGAATCGAGGGCGACGATCAGGTCGTCCGGGTTGGCGACTGTTCGCTCGCGCGGAGGTCAACACGTCGCCGGACTCCGCCGAGATGAGGCGGACGGAGAGCGCGTACCCGCCGCTGAATCGCACGACCGACTCCGTCGACGACGGTGCGGACGCCCTCGGCGATCGCAACCTGTCTCGCAACGCGGGTGTCGAGTCGCACGCCGGGCGGCAACTGAAGCCGTGTGAGCGTTTCTCGCACGCGGCTTTCACTTTCCGCGCCGAGCGAGCGAGAATCGCTCAGCGCTCGTCGCATCGCCTGGGTCAGGGCGTCGGCGATCGCCGTGTCGGCATCGGTCGATCGAACATCCGCGACGATGGCGATCTCGCGTTGTATCGGTGGCGACGATCGATTGACGATGAATCCAACAGCCGCGACGGCGCACAGCGCGGCCACCGCGATCATGGGTCGTCGCCATCGGGTAGCGCGTACTCCGGCTGGCGCGGGCGCCGGGACCGGCGTCGACGCGGGCGCTGGCGCGATCTCGACCGGCGCACCGGCATCGGACGGAATTGAAGTCGGCTTCGAGGCAACGGTCCGGGAGCCGCAGGCGTTCAACGAGCGCGCTTACGCCCGGGTCGACGTCGACGCCCAATTCGCGCTGCACGATCGCTGCATGCTCTTTCGCGCGGTCGACCGCGACCGACACGTCGCCGTTCGCCGCAAGCGCCTCCATCAACAGGATCGTCGCGCGGCCGCTCAGCGGGTCGGAGGCCGTGAGGAGCTCGGCGTAGCGAATGGCTGCGGCGAAGTCCCGCCCCTCGATCGCTTGGGTCGCCAGGCGTGAGAGCGCCATTTGATAGCTGCGCGCCAGCTCCTGACGCTTTTCCTCGACCCAGCGCTCCAGCTCAGGAGCGCCCGTCAGATAGAAAGCGTCGAGGAACGGTCCGTGATAGAGCCGCACAATGCCGGCGAAGTCGCAGCTCGCCAGGGCCGCTTGGAAATCCCCGACGTCGCTCGATATCACGTCCGGATCGAGGCGGAGCTCGCTCGTCCCGACGACGCTCCCCTCGCCGAACGCTCGACGTGTGACGTAGAGGAGTTGTTGCAACGCACCCCTCGCGCGCTCGGCGTTGCTCTCGGGCCACAACAACAGAAGCAGGCGCTCGCGCGCGATGCCTCGCTCGCCGCTCGACGCCAACAATGTCAGAAACGCCAGTCGCTTCCGCTGTGTGATCGAAACGGGAACGGCCGAACCGATTTCCTCGACACGAAGCCCGCCGAAGGTCCACAAGCGGAAGCTAGGCATCGGAGTCTAATGAGCGACGTCGAATTGGCAGACGCGGGGGAGGGAGGCGGAGGGGGGACGCTGCTCAACCTATCGTTGGGCAACCGCGACGGCCAGTCTGAGCCGTCAGCGGACCCGATAGCGGCCAGCCACGGTCGTCACTCGGACTTCCAGGTTGCCGGGAATGACCCCCGCCTCCATGTCGCCTACGACGCGGATCTCGAACACGTCCGAAGCCTTGATTCCCTTCAAGACCTCGAGGTCGTGCGACTTGCTTCCGTCGAGAATCAACACGACCCGTCGGCGCGTTCCACTGGTGCATGGGCGACATGTAGCTCGGCATCGTCTGGAGCGCGTCGAACGCGGTCAGCGAGACCAGCTTGTTCAGCCGCTGAGCCGAGAGGGTTGAGTGCTCGGAGGCGAGAGGCAGCCAGCCGTCGCTTCCGGCCTGCACGTTGACGCCGGCGCATCCGGCAGCCGCCGCGGCGACGGCCGCGAATACGACGAGTCCCAGCGAGGCTTTCATTGGCTCTCCCACAAGTTGGCGTTCGGCGGTGTTCCCGAGCGCGCCAACAGTGAGCGGAGGGCCGCTATGCGGACGTCATTTTGGCGTCATTTCTGCGGGAACGCCGACTCAATTCCTCCTGAGAATTGGTGAATTGGAAGGTCCGCCGCTTGGCACGCGGGCCGATCGACCGTTTGGCCCGATAGCGCATTTTGATACAGCTACGTCAATCGACGTATCGGAGGTCGGCCGTGCCAGTCAGAGACTTAGTCCATGCGACTCTCTCATCTGGCACTCGGCCTCTCGCTTTTCATTGCCCCCGTCGCGGCCTCGCAGCAAGCGCGGCCATCGGGCGTGACGATGCCTCGCGCGACGACGCAGGTCGTCGCCGGCACGGCGGCGATTCCGGTGGGGTTCATGTTCGGTGTCGCCGTCGGCTATGCCGCGCTCGACGGGAAGGACACGAACCCCATCCCGATGATGCTGGGCGTCGCCACCGGCGTCACGTTTGGTCCCGCGTTGGCTGTGCGTATTGTCGGAACCGGCGGCGCGCCGCACGGACGCACGGCCGACGCCGTCGCCGGCACCCTCGTGGGTTGGGCCGCGACCCTCGTCGTGACGCCGCTCGTCTCGAAAATCCCGTTGCCAAAATCGCACGCCGAGGCCCTGAAGCCGCTTGCGTACGTCGCCGCGTTCGCACTGCCGGCGGTCGGCGCCACGCTGGCCTACGACCGCTCGCGCCGCTGACGGCTCGGCTTGACGCCATCGAGTAGTCGCCCCCAGCGTACGGGACTCATGATTCCGACTCGCGACGACAACGCCTTCATGGATCTCGCGCTCGACCAGGCGCGTCGCGCCGGCGAATCGGGCGACGTGCCTGTCGGCGCCGTTCTCGTGCGCGACAACAAAGTCGTCGCGTCCGCGGGCAATCGCACCGCGCGCGATCGCGACCCGACCGCACACGCCGAGCTGCTCGTCATTCGCGACGCCGCCGAGTCGCTCGACGATTGGCGGCTCGGCGGCTGCACGCTGTACGTGACGCTCGAGCCGTGCGCGATGTGCGCGGGCGCGATCGTGCTCGCGCGCGTCGACCGCGTCGTGTTCGGGGCGTGGGACCCGAAGGCGGGGATGGCCGGCTCGGTCGGCGACCTGCTGCGCCACCCGAGGCTCAACCACCGTCCGGAAGTGCTCGCGGGCGTTCGCGCGGACGAGTGCGGTGCGCTGCTCACACAATTCTTCGAGCAGCGACGCCAAGTCGTTGACTCGCCTTCATCTACGACCTAATTTTCTCGGCTGCTCCGGACAGGTGGCCGAGTGGCTGAAGGCACCGGTCTCGAAAACCGGCATACCGGTGAACCCGGTATCGAGAGTTCGAATCTCTCCCTGTCCGTTTCCCTCCGGCGCTCCGCGCCCAACGTGCGCCCCTGGCTGAGCCCTGCTAGCGGGCTTTCGCGGCCGCCGCGTCGCCCCCGGCGCTCCCGATCTAATCACGACGGCGAGGTCGTTGCTTTGCCGACACTGACCGGATGATGAGCTGATGCCGCCCCGTCGCCGAGAACGGCGTCTTGGCGCGTTCGACGGCCATCGCGAGAAGCGTACGAATTTCGGGACGCTCGAGAACGGCGGCAGATTCCAGACGCACGAAGCGTGTCTGTTTCCCAGAGCCGAGGAGCACGCGACTCGGATCGGGCAGGCGAGCGCCGTGGATGAAGCACAGCCCGACGCCGTTCGCTCCCGCAGCCATCGAGATGATCGCATCGGACGGACGCTCGGTGGGCGAGTAGCCGATCACGAAGAAGTTGTAATTGTCGTAAACGATCTCGGTCGCCGTCGGAAAGCGCTTGCGCAGGGCGCGCCGGACGGCGCGAATGGTCGCCGCGTTCTTCGCGTCGAACTTGGCGACGAATTCCTTGAGGCGGGCTTCCGCGTCAGTTCGAGGCTTGGCTGTTGGGAGGCTCACTGGCATGCGTTCGCTCCGCGAGGCGTTCCTTCCACTAGGAACGCGAACCGAGTGTCACGCCGCAAGGGTCTCCCCGCCGGTCGGGAGACCAGCGGCGACAACAGCATCGATTCGATACGCGGGCTGGCGCTTCGACCAACAGCGTCGGACCTTTGGCGCACTCCGAGTGAGCGCGTGAGCGCGCCGGTTTGCCCATTCGCGACTACGTCGGGTGTACATCAGGAGAAGAACAATGCGGCTTGCGCCCATGCGTTCAACGCTGCTAGTCACCGCGGTTACGCTCACTGCGTGCTCCGGTGATTCGCTTTCTCCACGGGATTGGTCGGCCCGCCCCACGCTGACGGCGCGGGCGAACGCCGAGATCGACGTCTCGACGGCCTCCAGCTTGTACATGGCGGTCAACGACCCTGCCAATGCCGGCAGGCGTATTGTTCTGGCGCCCGGAACATACATGCTCGACGGGAGCCAGCCGAACGGCGGCCGTATCGAGTTGCAGAGCGGCATGACGCTCGCGGGGCAGCCCGGACGCCCGGACGCGGTCATCATCGACGCCTCGAACCTCTCCGCCGCAGCCCTCACGAGCGGCACACAGCTGACGGGCGCGGTGCGCGTAGGACGAGGCAGCAACGCTGTCGAGTGGCTTACCATACGGAACGCTGTAAATGGCGCGGCGGCGATCGCCACAGACCTCTTCTTAGCTGGCGCGACGACCGTGACGATCGCGCATGTCGTCGCGAGTGGCAGTCCGCGCGGGTTCGATGTTCGGAACGTCGGTGCGGTGGCCGCCGGCCGCGTCCTCGAGGTCGTGCTCACCGACAACGAGCTCGCGAACAATTCCAGCGGATCGGGGCAGGGGATTCGCGTCGCCAACCTGCAGGGAGCAGACGGCGCGCGAATCCACGCAACGCTGAGCGGAAATTACGCGCACGGGAACATCGCCGGCTGTCTTGCGGCGAACGTCAATTCCGACGCGGCGACCGTCGAGATCGAATCGAACGGCGACCGTTTCGATGATAACGGGAACGGCTGCGTTCTACTTGGGGGAAATGCCACGGGCGCTGGCTTCGCGCGCCGCAACACCGTGCGCTTTTCCGCGCAGACGAGCAGCTTTGAGCACAACCTTGGCTCGCTCCCCGCCGTATTTCCCACCCGGGCCGGCGTCGCCGCGTACGGCGCCGTCGCCACCGCCGCGAATCGGGCATCAGACAACCGCGTCGAGCTCGACCTGCACAGCGCGAGAATCAGCGATAATGGTGGGCCGGACGTCGCCGCCTGGGGCGCGATCACCGCCGCAACGCAGCCAGCCGGTACCGGCAACGTCGTGTCTATCGTTCTTCGCGGCTCCTCGAAGAAGGCCACTGTCGATCCGACGGACAGCGCTCCATCCGCGGTCGGATCGAGCAACCAGGTGACCATCGTTCGCTAGCCCGTGGGTTCGAATCCCGCCCCGTCCGTGCGAGAGGCCAACGGCTCACCGGTCGGCCACGTGACAGACGCCCCGCGTCGTCCCATATTCGCGTCACTCCTCGGAGGGACACCGATGCACTGGGACACCGGCAACATCGCGTTCATGCTGGTCTCGACGAGCCTGGTCATGCTCATGACGCCCGGCCTCGCCTTTTTCTACGGCGGCCTCGTCGGACGCAAGAACGTCCTCACGATCATGCTGCAGAGCTTCGTCTCGATGGGCGTGACGACGGTGCTGTGGGTGGTCTGCGGCTACTCGATGGCGTTCAGCGGCAGCTATCAGAGCGCGACGAATCCCGACATCGCCGGGCATCATCGGCAACTTCGACCTGGCGTTCTTTCGCGGCGTCGATCCGTTCACGCCGTTCCCCGGATCGCCGACGATTCCGCTGATCGTGTTCGTCGCGTATCAAATGATGTTCGCGCAGATCACGCCGGCGCTCATCACCGGGCGCGTTCGCCAATCGCGTGACGTTCAAGGCGTATCTGCTGTTCCTCGTCGCGTGGCTGCTGCTCGTGTACTTCCCGGTCGCGCACATGGTGTGGGGCGGCGGGATCCTCCAGGCGCAATGGAGTCCTCGACTTCGCCGGCGGCATCGTCGTCCACGCCACGGCGGGCTTTGCGGCGCTGGCCGCTGTGTTCTACGTCGGCCGGCGCCGCGTGCCCGGACGCGGGATTGCACAGCATTCCGCTCGTCGCGCTCGGCACGGGCCTGCTCTGGTTCGGCTGGTACGGATTCAACGCCGGCAGCGAGCTCAAAGTCGATTCGGTCACGGCGCTGGCGTTCCTCAACACCGACGTCGCCGCGTCGTTCGCCGCGATCACGTGGCTGGTGCTGGCGTGGATCTACGAGCGGAAGCCGAAGTTCCTCGGACTGCTCACCGGGTCGATCGCCGGACTGGCCGCCGTCACGCCGGCGGCGGGCTACGTGACCACGTCGACGGCGATTCTGATCGGCATCGCCGCGAGCGTCGTGTGCTACTACGCCATCTCGCTCAAGAACAAGATGCAATGGGACGACGCGCTCGACGTGTGGGGCGTGCACGGCGTCGGCGGCATGCTCGGCGTCTTCGCTCTGGCGATCTTCGCCAACAAGGCGGTGAACCCCGACGGCGGGGCCGACGGACTGCTGCACGGCAACACGGCGTTCTTCGTCAAGGAGTCGCTCGCCGTCATCGGCGGCGGCGGCCTACGCGTTCATCTTCACGTACGGGATGCTCGCGGTGATCCACAAGCCATCACGCCGGTCACGGTCACGCGCCGCCGACGAAGAGGTCGGGCTCGACGAGTCGCTCCACGGCGAGCACGCGTATCTATAGAACGCGCGCCAGAACGCGCGTGGCGATGCGGTTCGCGATGACGGCGGCGCTCGGCGCGTGCGCCCATCTCGGCGCGCCGGGGCCCGTCGTCGCCGATCGACCTGGATATACTGATACGCCTGTCGCGCTGCCGGCGGGCGCGGTGCAGCTCGAGGCCGGCGCGACGGACGACCGCGTCGGCCCGTCCGACTCGCGCACGGAATACGTCTCGGCCGGCGAGACGCTGCTGCGCTTGGGCCTCGGCGCGCGGACCGAGGCCCGCCTATTCGGAAACTCATATGGTCTTCGCTCGGCGTCGGGCGGGCCGACGGCTGGCGGTGTGGAAGACTTCAAGCTCGGGGCGAAGCTCAACCTCCGGTCGGTGCCGGACAGCATTCACTCGTGGGCGCCGAACGTCGCGCTGTTGGCGGCGACGACCCTCCCCACCGGCGCCGGCGGATTCGGTGCCGCCTCGGCTCAGCCTGAGGCCAAGCTCGCCATGAACTGGACGACGCCGAGCCCGTTCTCGCTGTACACCAACGTGGGGTACGGCGACGTCGTCAACGAGACGGGCCGTGCCGGGAAGGGATGGGTGAGCGCGGCGTCATGGTGGGCGATCAATCCGCGCGTGTCCGTATTCGCCGAAGGAATGGCGATCGGCCGAGTGCGTGGCAGCGGCAGCGGGACGACGGGAAACGAGGTGGATGGAGGATTCACGTTTCTCATCAACGACCGTTTTCAGCTCGACGTGAGGGCCGGCCGAGGACTGGGGAGCGAGACGGGAAACGAACGATTCGTCGGGGCGGGATTGGCAAAGCGCTGGTGAGGAACGCGCGTTGACGTCCGGACAGACATCGACTCATCGTTCGGACGGGAGGTGTCACGTGGTTCTCTTTTGTTCGCGCGTCAGCGTCAGCGTTCGATTTGTCGCAGCGATCGCGGCGTTGGTTGTCGTTCATGCCGCGAGTGCTCAAACCGGCTTCATTTGGGCGACAGACGCGAATGTCGGGTTCAGCCACGGAGGCGGCGGCGAGTTCGTGTATCGCTCGCAGCCGGTCGCGGAAATCGGCGTGAGCGTCCGCAAACCTCTACGTCACAGCATCGGCCTCGACGCTGAAGTCGACTACGACTGGTCGGGGAATCTCAACGGCCAGGATCTCCTTTGTCGGCTCGACTCGCGCGGCAGCTGTACGCCAACGTTTCCCGAGATCTCCGGGTCGGTTGGCCTCGTGGGCGTCACGTTTGGTGCACCTGACGTCGTTCAGCTGCGTCTGAACGCGGGTCTGGCCGCCTACAGCGCCGACGACACGCGTCTCGGAGCGCCGGTGGCTGCAATCGATGTTGCGCTGGCTCCGATCTCGTGGCTCGCCGTTGTCGTCGGTGGGCGTGCGTTCGCCTTGCCCAACTATCGCGGCGATCGCCTGACTGTGACGACGTTGCACCTCGGCCTGCGCCTTCAGGTCCGGCAATAGCTCTGCCCTCGCTGACCGAGCAAACGACTAGGGAACTTCTCCAAGTCGCTGCGCTCAACTAGCTTGCGTCGTTCCTGGATGGGTGGCCGAGTGGTTTAAGGCGCACGCCTGGAAAGTGTGTTTACGGCAAAACCGTAACGTGGGTTCGAATCCCACCCCATCCGTTGATTGGCAACGACTTACGCGACTGGCAAACGGCGCGTGACGTCGCTCGTGTGCGAAATGGCGTGCCAAAATTTCGCACACTTACAACCGGTCAATGGCCGTGCGCTGGGTATCCTGATCGGGCTGGATGTATGTGCCGATGACCGTTTTCTCGGTCTTCCAGCCGCCCAACTGATTTCCGCCCATGGCGCGAATGTCGTCAAGCGTACGCTGTTCGCAACGCATCATCCATTCCCCGGACGTCAGTTCGGGATTGACGGTACCGGCGGACTTCCGCTCGAACTTGGCTTCGTAAAGACCCAGCGGCAACACATCGATCAGATCGATATTGCTCGAGAACTCATTGTGTTCCTTCTTGGCGACGCCGCCCGAGACGAAGATTCCAAGATGGCCGATGCTCTCATGAACGGTATAGACGATGGTCTGGCCATGCGACCTGATCTCGTCGAGGTCGTCATAGAGATCCAGAACCCAGTCAAGCGCCTGCTGCGGCGGCGTGATGTTATCGCCCCTGGAGCAGAACACGACGATCGGTGAGCGAATGTTGCGAAGGTCAACCGACATCCCGTCAGAGGTTTCGATGCTGGCCGCTGCAAAGTTGTTGCCGACAAACAGCTCATCGACGATAAATTGCATCTCTTCCGCATTCAGGTCGACGCTGCTGCCCCACCAGCGCTCGAACTCCAGATAGCGCGGACCCTCGGTGTCAACCTTTGAGTAGACATTGTATTGCTTCGACCACAAAGTATTTGCCGGATTCTGGTTCTCGAAATTCTGCACCAGCCAGCTGCCGTCGAATTTTCCGGCGCCCATGTCGCTGGTAAGGGCCGCCAGCCACGTGCCCCCGAGCAGGCCACCCGAATAGCGCATCGGATTTTTGCCGTGAACGCCGGCCCAATACGACAGGGGGCTACCGGCCAAGATGATCGGGCCGAACAGCTCGGGCCTGATCGAAGCGAGGAGCATCACTGCCCAGCCGGCCTGGCAGTTGCCGATCACGCACGGTTTGCCGTCGGCATTGGGATGCAGCGCAATCACCTTCTCCAGGAAGATTGCTTCGGCTCGGGCGACGTCCTCAAGGGTCTGCCCAGGCATCGGCTCCGGCATGAAACCGATAAAGTAACAGGGATGACCTGCCTTGAGCGCCACGCCGAGTTCACTGTCCGCCTTGAAGCCACCGATGCCGGGGCCATTGCCCGCGCGCGGATCGATTACGACGAATGGTCGCCGCGTGGGATCGACCTCGACGCCCTTGGGGGGAATGATGCGCGCCAGAAGATAGTTCGCGGGCCGTGCGAACGTGCGCCCATCGAGCACCAACTCGGCTGCGTAGCTAAAGGACGTTAGGGACTTTCGCGGCGCGATACTCGTGATATTGATTTCCGCGCTGCCGTAGAATGTCGAAGAACAACGTGCTGCGCTGAGCAGCATCGACCATGTATTCAAACGCCGGAGCGAAGGCACCGAAGAACGCATTGCCCGACACATACTTGTTGTCCGTGGACATTTTCCGGCTCCCTGTCTGGTTAAGTTTGAATTAGACCATTCGAGCCGGCAGCAAGGTTGATCCAGCGCAAGCAGCGCGCGCCAGACGATCTCAGCCTTCCGCAGGTCCTATCTGCACGAAATCCGACACATGGCAAGCAATGGCCTTGAGCAGCCGATGATACGCCGCGCTGTCTCCGGATATGGCCGGAGATTAACTGGGGCTTCCTGTGCCCCGGCCGCCTGTACCCTCCTTAACTCTCGTCTTGCCGAGCCAATCACGGGACGCCGTGCTCTGCTTCCGACCCGTTTTTTTGGGCTGTTTACCGGCTGCCCTTGGGTCCTGACGCAGCGCACCGAGCAGGTCCAAGGCGATCCCCTCCGCCCTGTCCCTCGACTTGTCCCTCGAACCGAATGGAGTTCGAATCTCTCCGAGCGCGCCAAGAGAAATCAAACACTTAGTCCAAAATCCCGAAACGAATGCTTCCCAGAAAAATGTCGCTGGGAAGCGGCTGGGAAGCTGCGGCAGACTGCTCACCCTTCCCCTTTTGCGCGGTCGCCCTGATCTTGAGCTACCTGAGCGACGCCCTCGGCAAGCTCGCCGCTTGGATCGCCGGCGACGACTGGCCGTAAGCGCGGGACGGATAATTTCCATTCCCGTGGCGTTCTTCTGCCTTAAGCCCGCCATCGTGTCGGCGGGGCGGCGGAAGAGCTTCGATCAATGCGTTACTATCGGTTTGCCGAAACTGCCGTCGCTGTGTGCTTTGGTCTTACCTTTGCGCTCGTCGGCTGGTGGGAAATTATTCGTGGCATCTGGTGCGCTCAGTAACCTGAGAGCTCACGATCGAACTTGATCGTCCCTCGGATCGCCCTCGTGGTTTGGTCTTCTGCCCCTGGTCCTCTAACCGGAGGATGTTCAAACGCAACAACTGCGATAGAGGGCACGCAGCCCTTCGTCATGGCCGTTCCCCCCGAGCCCGCCTCATGCCGAGGGTCAGGCCCGACCACACAATTGGATATGCTGGTCGGGCCGCCTTCCCGTCACCCCTGCGTGACTTTAGGAAGGCCGCTGGTAAGTCCGGGATTTGCGGCTTCATGTGCCGGCCGATCTGTCAGCCTAGGCGACCAGTTTGGATTGATGCACGTCAAAGCCCCGGAGTCCTCAGATGGATACTCTGCTGGTATCCCGCGTTCGTATTGATACGGGGGCCGGTCATGCAAATTCCTGAGACTAGTCTGGCGGACAGAGCCCAATCTCTGTGGCTTCAGTATTGCCCCTACTGCGATTACCCGCCCAGGGTCATGACCATGAAATCGATCCGACCCGCGATGTGTCGCGGGCAAGATAGGATCACCTATGAATGCCGAAACTGCGGGTATGAAAAGGTCTACGTATTGAAGGGGGCTCTCAGTTACTGAAGCTGCAGGCACCGTCATCAAGCTATCAATTCAGCGGATGGTTTGCACCGGCTGTGGCGCGGAGGCGAATGCTAGTTGCAATTGCGGAGTTTCCTACGTGGCGAAGAGCATCAGGGCGGCTGAAGCCATCAAGGCCAATCCTAACAAATCGGATCGCGCTATCGCCGCCGAGAGGGATGGCCAGTGTTACCCGACAGGGACCGTGCCGCCCCGATTTCAGAACAGGCCCCGGTATTATCGATACTGACGCCTCATCCGCTTTAAAAAAGCCCGCCCAAGGGAGGAGCCGTGGGCGGGCTGGAAAGTAGTGGGGCGCCTCGGGGCGCATGAACCCCGAGTCGCAATGGTAGTCTAGCGCAGCCGGCTTACAGCGGCCTTACGGCGCGGCCGGCGAGGACTGGCCGCAATAGCGCCGAGTCTGGGAACGCCGCTGGTGCGGGTTTGGCTGGCGGGCTCCAAGATGCGGGCAGAACCCTGAAAACGAATCGGGACCGGCCAGCGCGTCCCTAGCGAGACCCCGGCGAATTGACTCGCGCCTAAGACCCCCGAGGCGCATACTTCAACAATCACCGCTCCGCCTCCTGGGCATTACCGGTGACAGAGAGTGTTGTGCTCCCGCCTATAGCGAGGACGCATCATGTCCCAGTCCCAACCCCTGTCTTCCGTCGTTCCATTCGCTCCAATTCGGCGCCCGGCCTGTCCGAAGTGCAAGGCCGCGATGATGCTCGCCAGTATCGAGCCAGCACGCGCTCGGGACGTCGACTTGCATACGTACGAATGCGCTGCCTGCTATCAGGTCCTTCAGATCTTTGCTGCGTACGAAGACCCCATGAAGTCCAAGGCGCTTGGACGCTGGCTTCTAGGCGATTTGCACCCGCCGAGGTAAGGCGCGCCGTGAAACGGGAGGGAGCCATGCCAAGTCTAGACGAAAAGCGAGGCACCCAACGGCAGCAGATCCTAAAGGCTGGAACGATCTCGTTTGATGGTTCTGGAATCGAGTGCCTGGTCCGCAAGATGTCGAGCTATGGTGCAAATCTCGAGGTCGAAAGCCAAATCGGCATTCCCAACTCATTCGACCTGGTTATCGATACAGAGAACAGCAATCATCATTGTCGCGTTGTCTGGCGAAAGGCGCGTCGGATCGGTATCGCGTTCGATTAGAAAAAGCCGCTACCGGGCCGCCCGGCATGAAGCGAGGCGGCCCAGATAGCGTGTTCGACGGGGTCAGCCCGGCGGACGTGCCGCACCGAACATCTCCCCCGTGCCCTCGTACAGCCAAGCGAAGTTCACGCCGTGGTTGGTGGCAAACTCGGCAACATGCCGGTGCTTGAGACTGAGCACCGGCTGGATTTCATCGTCCGGAATATCGCGCGCCACAGCGACTTGCTTGATGCGCTGGCGCATTGCATCCTTGAAAATGCGCCGTTCCTCTTTCCTTTCCGGACTCATCGCGACGGATTTTTTTGACGGATGCGCCGCCAGCCATTTCACGTCGGCATCGATCGCGCGCTGCAGCGTTTCATCCTTGACGCCGACATGCCGGTGCTGTCCGCCGCGAAGTTGCGCCCGCTTCCACGTGACTGAGTTCTGATCCGGAGCCGGCGTAAGCACCTGCTGCACGAGTGCATTACGCCAGAGGTCTACCAATTCAAACCGGCCGTCATCCAAATTCGGGTATTTGTTCGAACCGGGAACATTCCAGCTTTGGGCGGTTTCCAGCGCCGAATGCCACTTCATACGAGCGTTGGCAAAATAGGTGAGATGATCAGCAGCCCGCCACGCATCTTGCCGCTCTTGCCGTAGTCGATGGTTGATGCACGGTTTCGGTGAGCGTTTCCGGGGCCGTCTTCGCCTCGAGCAATTTTGCTGCCTTCTTGGCCTTTTTGGCCGCCAGGTATTGGTTCCAGACCTTTGTTTGCCGCGCCGGATTAACACCTCGGGAAACCATGGCGCGGATTTCCTTTTCAAGCCGCATTTCTTCCTGGAGACGCTTTTCTTTGAGCGCCGCGGAAAACTGAATGATCTCGCCGCTCATTGCCGCTCCTCCCGGATTTTGAGCGCAGTTATCCGTGGCGTGCTATGCACGCGATCAGCTTCGATCATGGGATTCCGGTCCTTTGTGATTGGAGTTAGAGCCGGGGTGGAAGCTTCACCTTCCCCTCGGTTCGATTTTCTGTTACACCTAAAACTATGAAGAACTCAATAAAGGTGACACCGAAAAAGAGGCGCGGCCGTCCAGCAACCGGCCGGGATCCTCACGTGACGTCTCGCATGCCAGCAGCCTTGATCGCCGATGTAGAGGCGTGGGCGACGGCGAACAATGCGTCCCGTTCTGAAGCCATCCGCCGCCTGGTCGAGTTCGGGCTGAAGGTGAGATGAACAATTCTGCTCGGAACTTCGAAGTAGCGCATGTACTATTTGTTGCAGTACGAAGGCGTCACACGGAACGGGAGGGTTTTCGACATGCAGGGAATGTTGCCGCCGAGTGAAGCCCGGATGCGAATGTGCGTCATGAAGGTCGCCGACCGCGGGCGGTGGACATACCGGGATTGGCTTCAATGGCACTTCCTGTGGAAGTTCTTTCCCTGGTACGCGCGGGAGATGCATTATCGTGGACATTTCTGCATTGGACCATTCTGCATGCACTGGTTCTGGGAGGACCACGACAAGAAGGAGCGGGGTTTTTGTTCGGCCGCCGTCTCACGGACGCAGCACATGATGTGGGCGAACGAATTGGAGGACCGTGCTCCTCGAGAGCCGGCTGCTCCGCCAGCGGCGGCTGGAAACGTTTCTAAATTTCCCTCGCGGCAGCCTTGAGGTTTGTAGCGCGCGATCGACATTGGCCCGATGCTGTTGCTCGCCCGCCGGGGCCGATAAAGTATGCTTGGCCGCTAAGGCAAGTCCCTCTATGTTGGCGTTCATTGTCGCTATCATCGTGTTCGGTTTGACACAGGTACTAACTGTTCTCGTGCTGTTCAGGTATGGCGTGAGCGATAATCAATCACTCCCTCCAAGCACGGCATTCAAAAAAACGTTCAATGTTGGCACGCTGATCGCAATCGCTATCGCCGCATCGCATTGGCTGCTGCCGCAGGTCGAATGGTGGTGATGCGCTGGCTCGCTCCGAGGCCATCCGCCGGGCACGTGATCCGGTAGCCCGCCGCCGTTCCGCACCCCAAGGGATTGATAATTTGCGCTGACGATCGGCCCGCGGAATCATCGGCCATGCCGATCGAAGTCATCAAACACGAGGCTGTCCCGAACTGCGGGAGCTATGAGGTCCACTTTCCCGACTGAAGTCCGTCGAGGCACTTCTATTGGGAAGACGATCCAAGCCGCCGCCTTAGGCCCCAAGAGCAGTTGACCAGCGAACAGGCCCTCGAGGCCGCGAAGACCTTCGCGAGGCGCTACCCCTTCTCGCGACAGAGAGGCGATTTTGAAGCATCCTAAATTGTTCGACTGAACCATTTCACTGCTTTCCAGTCTTAGTCTTTGATGGGTACTGAGAAAGAAAGACTGGAGCTGGAGCGCAAACTTGCAAGCTACCGCGAACTGGCGCGCGAGTTCCCGGACGGGCCAATCGCTGACGCAATTCGCGACTTCATTGAGGAATTGGAACGGGAAATCGGCACACTGGGAAGTAAGTTGGGGCCTACCCAGTCGCCTTAGCGCTCGTTAACTTTTTCGAGAGATGTTCTGTTTTGACCAGTATGCCGAGGTGGTGGCGTGGAAGGCTATCCCCATCACCGGCCCATAACGGTATCTACCGGTGACTGAGAGTATCGCGCTCCCGCCCGATGTAGGGGACTGCATCATGAGCATGTTTGAAAGACCACCATGCCCGAAGTGCAAAGCGAAAACGCTGCGGACAAGGATCACGCCAGGGCCGTCCGGCTTTGGCATCCGAACATGCGAATGCCCAGCTTGCGATGAGATTTATCAGCTTGTGGTCGATCTTGTTGATCCGATGACGTCTAGCACGACAACGGGCTGGCTCCGGGGCGAATTGCGAACGCCAACGTAAAGACTGGCCGAAGGGGGCTTGTCGGTGAGCGTGTTATGTACCCACGGCTTGTGTTTCTTTTCCTCGTCCTGGCTCTCGGTCTCGCCGTTACGCTGACGACCGTTACAACGCCACGCCACGTCAGTCACAGACCAAGCGTGCGTGTTGGCCTGTTTCCGAGCGAGGTGGCCGGTTTGAAAATCGTCGTCCTCCCGCCAGCAGCAGAGGAGTAGCGCCATGCAGCAGCGTCGCCGGTTCAATCAAACCGAGCCTCTCGAAGAACGTCTAGCCGAAGAGGCTGAACGCTTGCGCAAAGAGGCTAGGGGCATACCACATGGTATTGAGCGTGAGCGGCTGATGCGCAGAGCCCGGCAGGCCGAAACCGGATCGCAAATAAGCGAATGGCTGCGCTCGCCCGGACTACAGCCGCCGAAGTAGCTAACTGCTCGGAGGCGCTATGGCAGCCGTCTTAGTTTTCAAAATCGCCATCATTGGACTATGCGTCTTTTCGACGGTGCTGGCGTCTATGCTGTACTTCAGTTTTTAAGAAAGGTCGCCTCAATCGGTGGCCTCTTTTCTCACCCACGACGCGCTGTAGCTCGGCGCCAATCGTGCGATCGAGAAGGGCTGGCTCGTGATGCATGAGAGTGGAACATATCTGCGCTTCACTCAGGCCGGCGCAGACCTGTTTGCCTGAGCAAAACCATGCCCACTGGTATCATCATCGGGATGATGCCCTGCGCGGTAACGTTTAACGCTTAGGTTAAACTCAGCCATTCATTGCAAATGCGTTGGCGCGTCCGCGATGCTGGTGCGCCTGCCGAGTTGACCAATCGCCCCCTAACGAAAGGTCAGCGCGTCGGGCACGGGCCGCTGGATGATCTGAGCAATCGTGCGGCGGCCCACCTTCGTTGGTTTCACAAATCACTGCTCACAGCGCGTATCGTATATGCCTCGAAAGCCCATCGATCTGCCGCCCGCAGTCGCGCGCCGCTTCGTCAAAGACATGCTCGCGTATTTCGCCGAACCGAACAGCATCAAGCGCGACGAGATCGCAGCCCGCCAGTTGCACGCGCTCCGGCAATATCAGGGACCGCGCGAGAAGAAGCTGCGGCTCGTGGATGTGATAGAGATGTTTCGGCAGATGAGAGATTCACGCCCAGGTTCAATCAAGTCTTAACCGCACCTGGGTATTCTGGAGCTGGGCATTGGGGCGCGTCTGCTGGCTTACGGCCAGCCCTTAACCGTGCGTGTCTACACCGATGGCCTTAGACCCAGAAGAAATTGTTACCATGATGCTGCTCGCGGTGCTGCTAATCGCGTGGAATTGGAGACTCGGGCACTGATACTCTGCCTGGGTTTTGCTTTCCGGACGGACGGTCGTCGCGTTACTTCTACTTCGAAGACCTTCCCAGCCGCCGCCTGAGGCCTGAAGAACATCCTCACCAGCGAAGAGGCTGAGCAGCGAGCCAACGCTCTCTCGCGCGCGGAGCGTGGAGGAAACGGCCCCGGTGGGCTAACACCGAGGCCGTGATGCTATTTCTTCATCCCGGAGTCGTGGAGATTTTTGGCGTATAGGGCGCGGTCCGCGTCACTGACACCGCCCGGCCAGATGACCGGAGTTATCGGATTCGGGTTCGTCGCGGCAGCAGCAGCTTTGGGCTTCGCGTGATGAGTCGGTTTCGCGGCCAAAGCGGCAGAAGTCGAGACAGCAACGATCGTAAGACCAACAAGGATGCCTTTCATCATGCTCCGTTCCTCTGAAGTGGAAAGATGCGCTAGTACGGCACGAAATTACCTCAGAGAAACTTCCTTTCCAAGCGTTGTAGAAGTCGATTTTCCAGAGGCGGCCGGAACTCGAACCGTTCGGCTGCCGTTCATCTGGCGAGGCGCTATAATGCGAGAATCGCAAAGGGAGTGGACGCCCGTGAAACGCCTTCTCGTGACCACGCTAGCGGCAGTGGCCGTGGTTTCCTCGATCGGTGTCGCGGCGGCGCAGCAATACGGCGAAAGGGTTCCGATCACCCGCAACTATCGTGGCGAGCTGGCCTGCCCGAGCGACTACGTGATCCAGGGCGCTGGTGCGTCAGCATTTACTCTCCAAACTTCCGCGGGAATTACGGCGTCGCGCTCGACGGCCCCGGCTATGGTGCTGCTGGTCCGGTGACGCGGCCTTGGGTGAACCAGCACGGTCAATTGCAGTGCCCGAGCAATTACGTCCTGGACGAAGCCAACAACTGCGTCAGCATCTACGCCCGGCGGCGCTGTTACCGATTACGCGTTGCGGTGACATCACCGATGTTTCTGCAGATGAGGGATGAGGCGTGACGAACACAAGTCCTCGGAGCCATCATGGGCCACTGCGCGCGATTTCAACGCGCGATATCCATATATAGCGTGTCGAGGCAATCTCGACACAGCGCCACGCGGTGGAGGCCGGAGCCGCTGCGACATCGGACGCGCTAGCTTTCGAGCGCGCGTGCCACCGCGTCCGGGTCTCGTGCGATGACCGTTAGCAGCACTTGCGCGGCCTTGTCGGGGCGATGTGCGCCTTGCTCCCAATCTCGGACAGTCCCGAGCGGGAGGTGGAACCGCGCCGCAAACTCTTCCTGCGTCAAATTCAGCCTCTGGCGCAACGCCTGCACGGTCGGCACACGGCGAGCACGCGCAAGCTGCGCCTCGGTCGCCGGCCGAGCATCCGGGTCCGAAACAGCGGCTCGATGGCGCTGCTCGTCACTCATGGCGTCGAAGGCCCGCCAATCCGTCTTGGGCGGCCTCTTCGAACTGAGCTTAAATCTCGTGATACTTCCTTTTTTCATGCGGCTCCGCTCCTCTTGCGGATATGATGCGAGCGACCTCGCCCCTCATCGTTTAGGTGACGAAGAGCATTCGCCCGTCGACCAGACCGATCGCGTTGAAGCGCAACTCGCCGGTGGCATCGAGATCATCAAACTCGATCACATAGGGGTCTAGGAACACCTTCGCCGCCGTATGGAAGTCGATGCCATGCTTCTTCCGGTTGGCTTGTTCCTTGGTGCTGTCCCATTCGAAGTCCATTGCGAGCCCGACTTCGAGTATACTGATACTCAGTACCTTCCTGCAAGTCCGTCAGAACCGCGCCGTGCCGCAGCTCAGCCGAGAACAATTGCGGGGAAGGGGTGGCCGGAGGCGGCCATATCGTGCTCTGGCGTAGGTGGCGCGCCATCACTCAGCCCTGTAAACTACGGGCTTTTGCCCATTTTTGCTTTGTTCGTTGCCCGCTATTCGTGTTGCGGCTCTGCGCTTCCGGTAAAATCACCAGGTTGCCAATCGTTACCGATACTTCCGTGCAACACGGACGCGACACGGGCGTTTCGCTATTTGTTCGGGCGCTACAGACCGCGAATGGATTCGGCTGATGCAGAACGGCCGACGGAGAGTTCTCCTTTGATCTGGATCACGCGGACGCAGCGCGGCGGCGACGGGCGGATCTCTTCCATTGGTTACGAATTGTTAACCAATTTACAGCAGCATCGCAGGTGCCTAGGTGAAGCGCGAAACGGTCCTGCGGATCGTTGAGGCCGTTGCGCCGCCTCGCAGTCGGCAGACGCTAAGTATCTTGGTTTTAGGTAGCGTTTTACGGTAGGTCTGCCATGCGTCTTCATGTTTGGTTTCCGATCTCGTTTATAATGGCGATGGCTGCGATCCTCAGCGTCTTCATCTTTATCCCATTTGTCAGCGCGTACGCTTTCTGGATCGCGGTCGCAGCCTACCTCTTACTCGCGAGTTCATGCGGGTGGTGGTAAGCTCTTGCCTTGCCGCGCCGCGCAAGGCGTCCACCGCGTTTTGGTGTCAATAGCCCTGATATTGTTGAGGTGAGGCATGGCATGGGGGCCGTATGGCCGTTAGGCTGCCGAGCGCACTCTCGGCGGCCTTTTCGCTTCTTAGCGCTTCACCTGCGCCGCGATCTCCGCCGGTAGCGGCGCGCGTGTGCCCGCTGGTTTCGGTCGGAGATTGATCTCGAAGAATGCGGCCGCCATCATGCCGCCCGCGCTGCAAGACTTCTCAATGAGCGCACGGTCGTACCTGGCATAATGAAGTGTCGGCGGAAATCGATCGCGAATGCATTTGCCAAGGGCATTTGTCCGGTCTTCGATAGGGCGGGCCCCTGGCGCACCTGCGATGCACTGCCAGCCACACCTGTAAGCGTTGCGCCATCCTCCCCTATGCCCCCGCGAGCCGCCGCTAGCGGGGGCATTGCTTTTGGGGGACATCTTGCGATGTCGGCTTTCGGGGGGCGTGGCCTTCTCGCAACGGCGAGCGTCGCCATCGATGGCGGCCAGTTCAAGGCCGTGAACAACCGGGACAAGAACTTCACACGGGCGAAAGTGGAGCGGCGGCGCGCTCAACTGGAGGAGAGCGTCGCGCGCTATTTGAGCCAACTTGATACCGCCGATCGACACGGGTCGAGGGATGTGTGACCTGCGTCAAAGACCTTTGTTGACCGGATCCAGTATCTGCAACGGGATTGTTTCATGGATCTGATGAATTCCCATGAAGAACCATTTCTCATTGCTGGATCCGCTGCGCTTCGGGGCTGCCCTCAGCGTTGCCGTTTTTCATCTGACGTTCTGGTCGTGGGCGTGGTCTTCGATCGGCGTTCCTCCAGGTTTTGAGCACTACGTCGCCGCCGACGTTCAATTCCAGTCCGCCGCGCCTTTCACCTGGTTCGGCTGGGTGGGAGTTGAAATATTCTTTGTCATTTCCGGTTTCGTCATAGCGAATTCCGCGAGCAAGTCTTCGGCGACCGAGTTTCTTTTCGGTCGTGCACTCAGACTTTATCCGGCGGTCTGGGTTTGCTCCACCTTGACCTTCTTCGTTCTGCTTTTCTTTGCGCGTGGGAAAGCATCCGAATTCATTTTCCCCTACATACAGGCAATGCTGCTCATTCCCAAGGGAATCAAAGGTCAATGGCTTGACTGCATCTATTGGACGCTGGCGGCAGAAATGGCCTTTTACGGGCTGGTGTCTTGCACGCTGCTCACGAAGAAAATCACTCTGCGGCACCTGGCCTGGGGTCTCACCATCTATAGCGCCGTGTTCAACGCCTTCTCCATGCTGGTGCTGTCGGAAGCGATACGATCCGACATGCTCTATTGGGTTGTCTTGATGTTTCGGGTGCCGGGCGCAACATGGTTGTTGTGTCACGGCTGCTTTTTTGCGCTCGGAATTTGGCTGTTCATTTCTGCGAACAGAAAATTGACCGCCCTCGAACAGCTCGCCGTGGTCGTGACCTGTCTTTCCGGGTGCGCAGAAATATATTATTTTTCCTCTTTCCTTTTGACGAACATACCCGCCATCTCGGATCAATCAGCCTTTGTTCCGATCCTCGTTTGGGCTGCCGCGGTACTCCTCATTGCCATTTCCGCGAACAGGAGCAGGCGCTCTGCCGGCACCGCTTCGCCTGAAGCGCCGAGTTATTGGAGAACGCTCGGGTTGATCACCTATCCGCTTTATCTCACCCACAATGTCATCGGCTCAGCGATTATTCGTGTCCTGATCGATGCCGGCGTGGATGCCTCCCTGGCTGTATGTGTCGGTCTGGGCATGCTTGTCCTGGTCTGCTGGTTCATCTGCGCGAAGATGGAGCCCGCCATCAGACGGCTGCTCAGCGAAATCTTTTCAAACTTCAGACTGCTTCCGAAAACGAAGACACCATCGAGCCTTCCAAGCGCGCCTCCTGGGCTGCCCGTTCCGCTGCCCATCCATGCAAACGGTGAACTTCCCGGCGCGGTAGCGTAGTTCGCCGGGGTGAGTTAGCGACTTGTCCGGCGAAGCTCGAAGCGCGCAGGCGGAAACACAGCCCACCACCTCTGTTTCCGCGGCGGCGGAAGAAGGACCGCACCTTGGCTATTTGTCAGGTCAGCTATCGCCGTCACCTTCAGGATGTAGCGGAAGGCTAAAGCTACCCGGCGCCGCCCGCATCACCCACCTGGGTGATCCTGCCTGCGCGACAGGTTGATGATGACGACAACGACATGATCGGCATATGATGGAAGGACCCTGGCGTCGATTCCGAAGAGAAGCACGAGCCCGTGAGCGACATCGACATTGCGGTGGTGGATAGTCTGAAAGCGCTTGACCCCAAACGGCCGATTAGAGAAGCAGACATTGCTAGGAGCACCGCTTATCGAAAGGCGTCCTCAGCCTTCAACTCGATCCAGCCGGCGGCCCGTGCTTGCGGCGAGTGAAGGGCAAAGCGTCGGTGCGCAGGTCTAAATCCATTACCGGCCGCGCCCTGCGCGATCGGCTTCACAAAACAGCCGACACCGAAGCTCGTGCGCCACCTACTGAACGCACATTCTACGGGGTGTTCATACCCACCTTTTTCCAGGTCTGGTCCGGATCGAACCAGTTCATGCGCTGCACGCGCTTCATCGTGTAGTCGCCGAGATCCTTCTGGTAGACCGCGCCGGTATGATTGACGAGGAAGGTCATCACGCCTGAATTGCCATATTCAGCGGGATAGGCAATCAGCGCGAAGCCGCCGATCATTTTGCCCTTGACGACATAGTCGAGCGTGCCGCCTGGCGCGTTCGGGCCTTGCTGGGTCAGGACCCTGAAGTAATAACCGTGATAGGGCACGCGACCGGCACCGACCTTGTAGCCTTCGGCCGATGCTTGCGCGGCCAATTCGCCGAGCGGGCTCTGGTCTCCGTCCGACGATGGCCAATAGAGACCGTCCTTCTTTCCGGACGTGCTGATGATGCGCTGGGCATAGATGCCGGCGCCCCCTCCGGTCCGGTCCTTCTCGGCGTATTCGTTCTGCGCATCGACATAGGCAAGGCAGGTCTGGATTGCGTCAAGTTCGTTCCGTCCGATGCGCCGATACAGAATTTCGAGGCGGCCGGCATCGGTGTCGAATTCCCAGCCGCGCTTCTCGCGCACCAGCGGAATCGGAAACGGAAAATCGTCGGTGCCAAGAATAAGAACACCCTTCTTGTCGCCTTCAGGCTTGATCGAATGCTTGGCATCAAAGGCAACGGTGAAGCGCTGACGCGCTTCTGCATCCGCGACATCATCGCCGGAAGAAACGATATCTGCCCCCCGAAAGCCGAGTACTTTCAGGATATTCATCTGAAATCCGGATTTGACGGCGACGGCAAGCGCGCTCGCGGCTTCCTCCGGCGTTGAGAAGGACTGCTGCGCGTTCGCAGAACTTGTCCATAAACAGAGCATGGTCGCAACCATCGCCAATCTCAAAAGCCTGCGGCGATGATGGCAAATTGAATCAAGCAGGATCATCGTGATGCTCCCGGCTTCGTGGGGACCTGTGCGCCGTCGGCAAGCCAGTCGCGGTAGGTGCCGAACTTGATACCGAGCTTTTCGTAATAGACGCGGAGATAGCCATCGCGACCGCGCGTCACGGCATCCGGCATCAACGCCTGCACCTCCTGAGCGATGACGCCGACATAAGCCTTGTGGCTGCCGAGATAGCTGAAGCGGTAATAGCCGAGACCGTTGTCGAGATGGCCAAGCAGGACGACATCGTGCTTCAGAGCCAGGTCGGAGCGCCGGCCACCGCCGCCGCCGCCACGCCCACCGCCACCGCCACCGCCTCCGCGGAAGCTGCCGCCTCCGCCGCCGCCGGCTCCCGCGCGGACACCTCCGCCACCGCCGGCACTGGCATAACTCGCGCGGCCACGTGCGGACGCAGCATTGGCGGCCCGGCCCGACGATACGTCGAGGCCGCCGCCCCGGTTTCCCGCCGCGGCGCGGTTGCTGCCTGCGCCTGTCTGCTTGGCCCGGTTGCCGGCATTGCCCGCGCGGCGATCCGCCGTGTTGGCCCGGTTGGTGCCGCCTTTCTCGGCACGGTTACCGGCGCGATCACCGCCACGGTCGCCACCGCGATCACCCGCCCGATCGCCGCTGCGATCTCCCGCACGATCTCCGGCCCGGTCACCTGCACGATCGCCGCCGGGACGATCCTTTCCGGGATTGAGAACCTGCTGGCCACCCTTGCCGCGGAAATCCATCCGGTCATTGGCGCCGGCGCGGACATTGTTGTTGCCGAAGCGCTGTTGCACGTTCGCGTTGTTGTATCGCACGCCCTGACGGTGCGCCGGATTGTGATTCCAAACGTTGGTGGTACGGTGGTTGATGTAGACGTTGCGATTGCCCCAGTTGCAGCCGCCGCCCCAGTAATTGCCCCAACGGGCGAGCGCGAAACCGGCGCCGAACGCAATTCCGGCCGCGATCACGCCGGCGCCAACATAGGACGGATAACCGAAATAATAGGGCGGGTAGTCCGCATAGGGCCAGGCGCCATACACCGCTGCAGGCTCGTAATAGGGAACATACATAGTATCCGGATCGGCAGGCTCGATCACAATCGTCTGCTTGCTGTCCTGCTGCCCGACCGTGACCTTCTGCTGCTTGTTGCTCACCAGCTTGTTGTTGCTTCGTGCCTTTTCGCGCAGGCGCTGAATCGCATCCATCAGGTCTGCCTGCTGCGCAAGCATGGCGTCGCCAAGGCTCTTGGTCCAGTCGAGCTTGTCGCTCATCATGTCGAGCACTGAGGGCGTTGCAGTCAGCGCCTTGACGCTGTCGTCCCACCCCTTCTTGTCGACTTCGGCCTTGAGTGCGTCGCCCTTAAGATTCTTCTTCTCCTTGACCCAACGGTCGGCCTCCACGACCTCGAGCGGATAGGTTGCCGCCGCAAGCATGTTGGCGAGCAGCGCGTCGGGATAGAGCGCGATCGGAGCGACCAGCGCCTCGAGTTGCTCGGGCTTGAGCAAAGGCTGGATCGACTCCGGCTGGGACGGCTGCGCCTGAGCCGGCGGAGCAGTTGATGCAGCGGGGGCCTGTGCAGCCGCGGTGACTGGTACCGCGACCAAGAGCGCGAGGGCGAACAGGAATTTACCATGGCCAAACATCACAGCCTCCGGTGTCGATCCGATCAGCTTGGGGGCGACGAAGGCAGCGTAGCTTGATCGAAATCAAGGAAAGTCGACGGCAAAGTCCGGCAAGACCGAGGCCGCTGTGGTGCGCGGCGCAACAGATGGCCAAAGTTAGTCAGCGCCACTCACACATTCTCAGCCGCGACTTTCTCATGAACACTTGATCGGCCTTGACATATGTCAAGACGCGGATCGTGCCGGTCAGGCCGGTTGATCCTCCAAGATGGAGGAGACCCGCATGAAGTTCTCAATCGCATTGGCTGCCCTGCTGGTGACCGCACTCATCGCCGCGAGTACCGAGAACGCTGGCGCCGTGGTCTACTGCCAGTACGTCGCTTATCCCGCCGGCTGCGTTGTGACGCCAGGCGTCGTACTGCGGCCGCGGCCGGTCGCGCGCGCTGCAGCGCGAGAAGCGGTGCGTCCAGGAACGCCGATAAATCGCGGCGGTCCGGTTGACCGCGTCGGCAGACGTTAGAATAACATTCCCGACGTAGCTCGGGCGACGACCTCGATGTCGCTGTCAAAGGTCGCCGAAATCGATTTCTGCGCGGCCATATAGTCGGACATCGCTTTCGCGACTTTCGTTGCTTCCCGGATCGCATGGTTTGGCTTGCCGATACGCCGATGACGTGTGAGGACGATCTCAACGCGATCAGCTTTGGGTATGTTGACACGGATCAAGCGGTACGGAAGACCGCACGCGCATTCAGCTAGATCGAACATCGCCAATATTTGAGCGACATTCCCGGGATCTCCGGGAATGATCTCGACACGTTATTGTCATCGATGATTTTCAGGCTGAAGTGGACGTTCTGGTTCATGATGCTGGTTGCGCAAGCCGCGTCCAGTTCCAGACCATCGCCCTCCTGCTTTCTCGACTTGATCGTGCACTGCGCGCTCGCTCCCCTGATCCGGCTTCCATCAACGATAAAGCCGGACCTAAACAGATTGGACATTTCGGCAAACACGACCTGCTTACCGTTCTTCGCGAATACCAGCTTGCAGAGGTCCGCCTGCGAAGCCCACGCGCCGGTGAGTTCGAACGCCGCAGCCTCGACCGGATGCAAAGCGGCAAGACCGAGCAGATCCTGGACACCTAATGTCCTCCGAACACCAGCGCCTTCAGCGGCAGGACAACCGCCTGCAGACGAAGGACCAGCGCATGAATCAGGGCCACCGTATCGACGATGTGCAGATAGACCTTTTCCAGCGAACCGATGTCCTTCGATTCAAGTTCCTTGTGGTGATCGGAATAGAGATTCGCAATGCAGCTGCTGCCTGGCGGAACATCGTCGAGCACGCCTTCGTAGAGAGGTTCGAGATAAACCAGCACCGTGCCCGGGGCACCGAGTTTCGACAGGTCGGTCAGCTGATTGGTCTGCAGGATCTGGCCGGCGGCGATGACATCCTGCACGCTTGTGACGACCAACGGAATAATGGTCATGGGCTTACTGATGCAGGTTGCCTCGGCAATCATGCCGACCTTGATCACCTGGGCTTCGATCTGGTCGAATCCGGCGAACAGCCGCCCTTCGCCCGCGGCCTCGGGGATGAGAATCCCCGCGGCCCGGGTGACCGGCGCCGGCTGCACGATGTCGCCCGGCCTCAGGACGAACTGATCGACCCGTCCATCGACGCCGGCACGGACCGTCATTCTCTCCAACTCGACCTGGGCTGCCGCAAGCTGCGCCTCCGCGCTCGCCTTCTGCGCCGGCAGGACGATCGAAAGGCGCGTCTCTGCCGACTGTTTGGCGGCACTCGCAGCGTCGACATTGCCTTGCCGCGCCGCCACCAGCGTTTGCAGCTTATCGAGCTCGCGCGTTGCGACAACGTCAGGATTGCGCTCATACAATTTCTTCTTGGTATTATATTCATCAAGCGCCTGCTGATAATCGCTCTTGGCTTCGTCGAGCTTCCCCTGGCTTGTCAGGACATCGGCCTTGGCCGTACCCGTGTTTGCCTCCACTTCGACAACGTGGGCGCGAGCAGACTCGATCGTCGGCTTCCTGTCTCTTGCCGTCGAGCTTGAACAACGGCTGGCCCTTCTTCACCTTCTCGCGATAGCCGACATAGACCTCCGATACCCGGCCGCCGGTTTCCGCGAAGATCGATACGGTCCGAAACAGCGAATTGACGTTCTTCGAGGCGGGATGATTGTAAAGCACCACGGTGATCAGCAGCACGGTGAGTATCAGGCAGAGCGTGATGCCCCAGCGAAGCTCGTACCAGACGGAGAACAACGTGATTTCCTTGCCGAGGCGCTTGCCCTGCACAAAGCGGCGGAACAGAAAATCCGGTAGCAGCGTCAGCGAGGAGCACAGCATGAGCTCAAGCATGACGGGCTCCCTGCTTCTTCACGTGGGGTTCGTCGACTTTCGCAGCCTCCGGCGGGGCTATAGTCGAAACATCCGCCGGTTTCTCGCCGGCTTCGGCTTCCTGAGCCGGTTTTACGCCGGCTTCCTGCCCAGCCATGGCTGCCACTGAACTTGCGATGCGGTTCACCGGGGTCAGGAAGTCCGGAATAGGGATGAAGGCAAGCACGATCGCCGCAAACCAGAAAAAGTGCTCGTGCGTAAGCAGCGCGAGCAGGCAGAGCAAGGCGATCAGATCGAACAGAAGCTTCTGCGACTTGTGTGCCATTCGTTCCGGCAGCGAGTGGATGGTAAAGAAAATCACACCCGTCAGAATGATGCATGCGACGACGAACCACAACGTAATGTTGAAGAGCACGTCGGTTTCGCCCGGCGCCGTGATGAAGAACGGCATATGGTCTGTCGCGATCGGGTTGGGTGATGCTGTCAAGAGCGGTCTCCTCTCCCGATGGCGGATCATGTCGGGTTCGATCGCATCAGTCCGTGCGGTGGTGCGAGGCACTTTGATTTAGATCAAGCATAGCGCGGATGACAGCCGCCCCGCCGCGATGCGTCCCGTGGCAAGGCTTGAGGGTCCGCAGACGCGCCCTACTCCGCAGACGCGCCTACCCGGCTTGATCTGAGTCAAGGTCCGCCGAATCGGTCGCCCTTTAACTGCTCCCTGCAAAACCTCATGCAGGACCATGGCCATGCCCGCAAAAATCGACGATCTGCTGCCCACAGCGAAAGAAATCCAGAAGCAGGCGGCTCTCAAGGAGGCCGAGAAGGCGGACGAACAAGCGCGCCTCCTGGCGACTGCGGAAGCTGAAAAGAGGGCGTTGATCGACAAACTCAGCAAGCCGTCCGGCCTTTCCGAGGAAGAAAAGGTCAAGCTTGCATCCACGGTCATTCAACGTGCCGTTCGGAACGGTTTGACCGAGGTTCAGGTTTACCGGTTCCCGAATTCCCTGTGCACCGATCGCGGCCGTGCCATCAATCAGATGGAAGCAGGCTGGGAGACGACGCTGACGGGTATGGCGAAGGAGATCTATCAGCTCTGGGCCGACTACCTGAAGCCGCGCGGCTATCGCATCCGCTACCAGGTCATCGATTTTTCGAGCGGCGTTCCCGGCGACATCGGGATTACCGTGAGTTGGGGGGACTGATCCTCCTCCGGCATTCACTCATCGCTAAAGCAGCGGGGCAGTTGGCATGGCACGAGACGAAGAGGCTGCGATCAAGATGAAGCGAAAGGCGTATGAGAAGGAGTTGCGCAAGCTCCAGGTCCAGCTTTGCCATCTCCAGGAATGGGTCAAATCACAACAATTGCGGGTCATCATCCTGTTCGAAGGCAGGGACGCGGCGGGAAAGGGCGGCACCATCAAGGCGATCACGGAAAAGGTCAGCCCGCGCGTGTTCCGCGTCGTCGCCCTGCCCGCGCCTTCGGACCGGGAAAAATCCCAGATGTTTCTCCAGCGCTATATGCAGCATTTCCCTGCCGCGGGCGAAATAGTGATCTTCGACCGCAGCTGGTACAATCGCGCCGGCGTCGAGTATGTGATGGGCTTTTGCACCTCGGCCGATCACAAGCGTTTTCTCTCCCTCTGCCCTCAAATCGAGCAGTACATCGTCGACGGCGGGATCATTCTGATCAAGCTGTGGCTGGAAGTCGGCATGGAAGAGCAGGAACGCCGATTCCGTGCCCGAATCGACGATCCGATGCGGCAGTGGAAACTCAGCCCGATGGATGTCGAATCCTATCGTCGCTGGTATGACTATTCACGGGCGCGAGATCTCATGTTCAAGGCGACGCACTCGAAGCATGCGCCATGGAGCATGATCCGTTCGGACGACAAACGGAGCGCTCGCCTCAACTGCATCGCACATCTGCTGAAAACAATCCCGTACAAGAAAGTATCTCACGACCCGGTCAAATTGCCGAAACGGTCCGACAAGGGCCGCTACAACGACCAGGCCAGCCTGCGCGGAATGAAGTTCATCGCCGAACGCTATCAGGCTTGATTCCGCGCAGAAGAGCCTACGTCATTCGAGCGTGACCGTAACGCGGCCCACTGCCGCTGACAATTCGACGCCGACCTTGCCGCCGGCAAGCTGCAGGATCACGCCCTTGTCGTTTTGAGCTGCACGCCACTGACCAGGGCAGCGCCACCCCCGACGACGCGCCTAGGCCGCATTGGCCGATGCCAACTTGATCGGTTCGATCAGCGAAGCCGCCCGGAACGGCTTGGTCAAATAGGCGATGCACCCGGATTCCAGCGCGGCCAGGCGTGTGGCACGGTTGTCATTGCCGGTGATGTAGATTACCGGCAGCGAGATTCCCGAAGCCGCGAGCTGCTGCCGCAAGTCGATACCAGATCCATCGTTCAAATTGATATCGAGAATGATGCAGATGACGTCACCGAAATCATAGTGATTTCGAAGAGCCCGCGCCAATCGAACAGAACGGCGTCGTAGCCGTGCTGCCCCAGTAGCCGTTTGATCCCCCGGCGGATGGAAGGATCGTCATCGACGACAAAAATAGCCTTCCGATTTGGCAAGTTTGATAGTCCCAGGACATTTTCAAAACAGATGCAGCGAAAGCAACTGAAGACCTGTAGCCATGCGGCCAAGCCCTCAGTCAGAGCCAGTGTCCTCGCTCAGAGGCAGCCAAAAACAACCTGTTCACCCGTGATTGGCTGACGGCGCCAAACATAGGGTTGATCTCCCTGTTTTGATATTGTCCCTTGGGACAGGCTTGGAACCGGGGTCTTTTCAATGATCGCGGTCCCCTGGAGTATGGGGCAACAGGCCAAGGCGCTCCGCAATAGAGACTAGCTCTGCCAGGGATTGCACCTTTGCCTTCTCCATCACCTGCTGTCGATGCGCCTTGATGGTGCGCTCCGTTGTTCCCAGTTCATGCGCGATCTGCTTGTTGATCTTGCCCCGGACGACGAGGTCGAAGACCTGCCGTTCGCGTGGCGTCAGCGACGCGATGTGGGCGCGCGCGGTCTCCATTCCGCTCTTTTGGCTGCGCACAATGTCATGATGCGCCAAGGCCCGTTCGACAGCATGGAGCAGTTGTTCCGATGACACCGGCTTGGTCAAGAAGTCCTCCGCGCCGGCCTTAATGGCTTTAACCGTGGCCGGGACGTCAGCATGGCCGGTAAGAAATACGATGGGCAAGGTCGATCCGAGTTCGCTCAGGCGCCCCTGCAGCTCGGGGCCGCTCAGCCCCGGAATCCGGACGTCGAGAAGGATGCACCCCGTCGCGTTCTCATCCGGCGGACGGTCCAGCAATTGCTGCGCCGACGAATAGGCTGCGACTTCGTAACCGGCCTTTTTCAGTCGGCGCTCGATCGCCGTCCGAAATGATGCGTCATCGTCGACGATATGAACAATGCCAGGCAATCATCGCTCCCCTTCAGGCTGCGGACAAAGGCAATGAAACACGGAACACGGCACCACCCCCGGCGTCATTTTCCGCCCAGATTTTTCCCTCGTGGGCCAGAACGATGGTGCGCGCGATCGACAGTCCGATGCCCATGCCCTGCTCTTTAGTCGTGAAGAACGGGTCGAAGACATGGGGGAGCTGTTCCGCCGGAATTCCCGGACCGGAATCGGAGATCGAGATGACCGCCGACCTTCCGCCGTTCATTTCCGCGCGGCCGATCACGGCCTTTCCGGAAGGTATTGCGGCCATCGCATCCATGCTGTTCACGATCAGATTGATCATCACCTGCTGCAATTGAACCGGATCGCCCATCACCCTCAGCGCCTTTGGCGACGCCGTCAGATACAGTGTGACATTGCGTGACCCTGCCTGCACGGAAAGAAAATCGAAAACCTCACGCAAGAGCTCGTTGAGATCGATGTCCTTCGTCTCGAACGTCGTCCGTTTCATGAAACTGCGCAGGCGGCGGATGACTTCGTTGGCGCGGAGATCGTCCCGCCTGATATCGGCCAGGATTTCCTTCACCTCGTTCAGATCGGGCGATTGGCCGCTCAGGATCAGTTCGGCCGTCTCGGCGTTGGTCAGGATTGCACCAAGGGGCTGATTCAGCTCGTGCGCTATCGACGAGGACAATTCTCCAGCCGTCGCGCTTCGGTTCACATGGGCGAGCTCCGACATCCGATGCCTGGATTCGACCTCGGCACGGTGTCGCTTCTTCCGCTCGTACAGCAGGATCGCGATCAACCCCGCCTGCGCCAGCAGGATGGCCAGAGCGGTGAGGCTCTGCCAGCGATATTTTTCCCACAGACTGGGCTCGCGAAACCGGATTTCACTGCCGGGAGGCAATTGGGCCTCGCTGACATTCCAGCGCTCCAGCTGTGGCCAGTTGAAGATCGGTTTCACGCCGCCGCTCTCCCGCGGAATGTTTTCGGTGCGCTCACCGTCAAGGACGCGCAACGCAATCTTTGCCGCGTCCGCCCCGATCGTGGACGGAACCAGCACGTAGCCGCCAATGCCGCCGGGGCCAAGGAATGTCTCGGCCGCCACCACAATCGGCCGGTTCGCCTTCTCGGCGATCAGCCCGACTGCCGTGAGCGGCAGAAGGTAGCTGCCCTCTCCGTCAGAATAGATCGATGCGTAAATAATAGCGCTCCGCTCCGGCAATTCGGCGACCCGCTTGCGGATGTCAGACATTTTCTCGCCGATGATCTCGATCACCTTCAAACCCGCCGCCGCTGTCGGGATTTCATCGGCCCAGCTGCGGAAAACGACAACTTTCTTCCAGGGGTCTCCCACGATGAAGACGGTGTCCAGATTCGGCACCACCGCGCGCGCGACCTTGATCGAGTCAGCCAGGGGTGTCTTGGCGATCATGCCGGTAACATCTGGCGGCGGCTTGAGCCGCTCGAAATCGAGCTCGTCCACCATGGTGAAGACGATCGGGATGCCCGGCCACAATTCCTCGCGCCAGTGTAGCGCGCATTCCAGCGCGCCTGCACCGATCGCCACGACGGCGCCGATTGGTTTGCCTTCATACTTCTCGTGCAAGTACCGCTTCAGGTTTTGCTCGTAGGCTGGCCCGTTAAAGCGGTTGAGATCGAGATTCTCGGCATAGAGCGTGACAGTTGAATCATGGGCATCGACCACGTTGCGCAGGCCCGAATAAATCAGGTCGTAAAAGGGGCCACGCGACTCCGCCTGATCGAGCACGAGCAGGGCGTGCGGACGCATTTCCTGCTCCTGCGCAGACACGCAAGCCGGGGCCAGCGTCGCAACGAGAAGAACAATCAGCTCTCTGATCCGCATAAATTCGATCATCATGCTTCGGCCCGGCGGCGGGCATCGCAAGATCACACACCAACATCGGATATTGCCTGCGAGAAACTCCTCCAGATCGGCGCGGGGGCTTGTGCGCCAAACTGTCACGCTCCCCAGTTGTCCCTTAGGGCAATGTCCCTTGAGGCAATAGTGCCGCGAACTTGTTCTGTCGTAAACCGCTCTTAAGGGGACATGCCGCTATATTCCCCCTATCGTGCATTTACAGCCTCCAGACGCGTAGCTTGATCAAACTGGGAGTTGATCCATGCTTTCCCGCTCAGGCTTGCCTCCAGCCAAAACTACCCGCATTGAGTGGCTGAGCGATCCCGACGCGCTTCAAACCCGGATCGCGGCGAATGAATTCAGTTATCGAAAAGGCGTGGAGATATATGGAGAGAAGGAGCCAGCGGACTACGTCTACCAGGTGACTTCAGGCGCCGTCCGCACCTATAAGCTTTTGTCGGACGGCCGTCGTCAGATCGGGGCTTTTCATCTGGTTCACGACATCTTCGGCCTCGAGAACAGCGACGTCCATCGCTTCACCGCCGAGGCGATCGTCGATACCCGGCTGCGCCTGGTCAAACGGCAAAGCCTCGAGACCGCCGCGGAGCGCGATGTGCTGGTCGCCAACGATCTGCTCAGCATGACCACCAGCAACCTGCAGCATGCCGAGGATCACATGCTGCTGCTGGGCCGCAAGAGCGCGCTGGAACGCGTCGCCACCTTCCTGCTCGAGATGGACCGTCGGCTGACGGCCGCCAACATCATCGCGCTGCCGATGTGCCGCCGCGACATCGCGGACTATCTGGGACTGACCCTGGAGACGGTGTCGCGTGCGCTGTCCAACCTGCAACACCGGCACATTCTCGACTTCCTCGGGCCGAGCCAGCGCCAGATCGTGCTGCTCGATCGCGAGCAGCTGGCTAGCCTGGATCTGCAGGGTTGAAGCGCACTTCCGATGAGCCGATCAAGGCAAGATGCTCGATCGTCTTTCGCAGCACCTCGAACAATACCGCCGTCGACCAGCCGAACATCCGGATGCCGTTCATCGCGGTCATCGGCCCGATCAGACGCCGTTCCTTCAGCGGCGTCACAGCGCCGTAGCCGAGCGTAGTGTAATTCACGAAGGCAAAATCCAGCAGTTCGCTACCGGCCGGCGCTGCGCCACCCGCGGCATAGGCGAGCGACCAAAAGACGATCTCGATGGTGTGCGCGACCATAAGCATCAACGCCGTGCCGCGGTGTCCTGCCGAGTCAGTCCAAGGCCGCCATCAAATGTCACGGTCGCCGTCGCCGTATCCTTGATGCAGATCAAGGTGACGGGCATGTCCGGCCGCAACCTTGGCCGTCCAGTTCTCGACTGCCGATGGAGGCCCATCATGAAGGCCGTTTCCGCCGAAGAAGCCATCGCAATGATCCCTGACGGGGCAACGGTCATGGTAGGTGGATTCATGGGGGTCGGAACGCCGGAACGACTGCTCGATGAGTTGGTGAGGCAACGGAAATCCGATCTCACGCTCATTTGCAACGACGCGGCGCTGCCGGGCAAAGGCATCGGCAAGCTGATCGACGCAGCCCTGGTTTCCCGAATGACCGCGAGCCATATCGGGCTCAATCCGAGGGTGCAGCAACAGATGATGGCGAACAAGATCGCCGTCGACCTTATTCCGCAGGGCACACTGGCGGAGCGGATCCGTGCCGGCGGCTGCGGTCTCGGCGGGGTGTTGACGCCGACCGGCGTCGGCACGACAGTCGAACAACACAAGCAGAAGATCGAGGTGGGTGGTAAGATCTATCTGCTGGAGACCGCGCTGCACGCCGACTTCGCGCTGGTCCACGCGTTCCTCGCCGACTACTCCGGCAATCTGTCCTACGCCCTCACCGCTCGCAACTTCAATCCGCTGATGGCGATGGCCGCCGATACCGTCATCGTCACCACAGAGCACATCGTGCCGACCGGCGTCATCGCGCCCGACCACGTGGTGACGCCCGGACCGCTTGTCGACTATCTCATCGCGAACGGGTGACGCATGGACGCACAGACCATTATCGCCCGGCGCGTCGCGCAGGAACTGAAGCCCGGAAATCTCGTCAATCTCGGCATCGGCATCCCTACCCTGGTGTCGAACTACGTCCCGGCCGCGCTCAAGGTGTTCTTCCAGTCGGAGAACGGATTGATCGGCACCGGACCGATTCCAGAGCAGGGCCTGTCCCATCCGCTGCTGACCGACGCCGGCGGCAAGCCGATCAGCGCCCTTCCCGGCGCATGCATCTTCGACAGTGCGATGTCGTTCGGCCTGATCCGTGGCGGCCATGTCGACGTGACCGTGCTCGGCGGCCTTCAGGTCGATGCGACAGGGCATCTCGCAAACTGGACCATTCCGGGCAAGATGGTGCCGGGCATGGGCGGCGCGATGGATCTGGTTAGCGGCGCCAAACGCGTCATTGTCGCCATGCAGCACGCGGCCAAGGGCAAGTCCAAGATCGTGGTCAAATGCAACCTGCCCTTGACGTCGTCAAGGCCGGTCGACCTGGTCGTGACCGATATGGCGGTGATCGGCTTTCCCGGCGGCAAGGCGACGTTGCTGGAGACAGCGCCGGGAGTGAGCGTTGCCGAAGTGATGGCTGTTACCGAGGCTGAGCTCGTCATCCCCGACCATGTCCCGGTCATGGCGCCCTGACGCGATCGGGCAAAGCGGAAAACCAGATGGTTCCGATGCGGATATTCAACGGCTTCGACGAGATCAAATCCGCTGTCGGCACCGAAATCGGCGTTAGCGATTGGATCGAGGTAACCCAGGATCGCATCAACCGGTTTGCCGATGCGACCTGCGACGAACAATGGATTCATGTCGATCAGGAACGCGCCAAAAAGGAGCTGCCCGGGGGCACCACCATCGCACACGGCCTGCTCTCGCTGGCCCTGACGCCGATGTTCATTCGTTCGGTGATAGGCCTGAAGGGCCTGAAAAATACGCTGAACTACGGCGCCGACCGCATCCGCTATTTGTCGCCAGTGCCGGCGGGATCACGCCTGCGCGGCCGTGTCAGCATCGCCGAGGCCGAGGAAGCACCATCAAACGGATTACGGGTCAATTACCGCGTGGCGATCGAGATCGAGGGCGGCCAGCGGCCGGCCTGCGTCGCCGAGCTCATCGCCCTTCATTATCGCTGAATTATCGCTGATCGCGCCAACGCGATCCATGAACAGGCGCCGCCGGGGTTGCCAGCCGTCGCGAACGCGCCGAGGCAGTTTCCCAAAAAGCACAGGTTCAAGTCAAGGTCGCCTGCGATTCCGGGGAGGCTTCCCGTCGCCGATTTGTCCGGTGAAGTGCGACGGCCCCGACCTCAATCGACGATGTGGTATCCGCCATCGATGTAGGTGACGCCGCCGGTGATCAGCTTGGCTCCGTCAAGCGCAAGGAAAGCCGTCGCCCTTCCGACGTCATCGATGCTCACCAGGCTACGCGTGGGCGCCTGGGACTGCGCCTTGTCCATCAGTTCGTCAAATTCTGGAATTCCCGATGCCGCCCGTGTTGCAAGCGGCCCCGGCGAGATCGCGTGGACACGAATGCCCTTCGGACCAAGCTCCGCCGCGATATAGCGAACGGCGGCTTCCAGCGCCGCCTTCGCTACGCCCATCACGTTATAGTTCTTCACGACCATCTGGCTGCCATAATAGGTCATCGTGAAAAGCGTGCCGCCGTTCTTCATCAGAGGCTCCGCCAGATGGGCCATGCGCATGAATGACCAGCAGGACACGTCCATGGTCTTGAGAAAGCCGTCGCGGTCGACATCGACCACGCGCCCGTGAAGAGCCTCTTTCGGTGAGAACGCGATGGAATGAAGCAGAAAATCAAGCTCGCCCCACTCCTTCTGAATCCGTTCGAAAACCTGCTCGAGCTGTCCTTCGGTATTGACGTCGAGCGGCATGAAGATCGGCGCCTCCAGCACCTTGGCCAGAGGCTCCACGTGCTTCTTGGCCCGTTCGTTCAGATAGGTGACGGCGAGATCGGCGCCGAGCGCCCGGAACGCCTTCGCGCATCCCCAGGCGATCGATTGGTCATTGGCGATCCCCACGATCAGGCCCTTGCGGCCCTTCAACGCGACCTTGGTTTCGGGATAGGCCGGAATTGTCATGATACCCTCGTTTGCTTCTGGCCGGACGGTTTCCTGTTCATCAGCAGCGACAAGGTGTGCTGCGCAATCATCAGTTCCTCGTCCGTCGGCACGACGTAAACCGGCACCCGGCTGTCCGGCCGCGATATTTTTTGCGCGTGAACGGTGTTCGCGGCCGGCTCGAGCGCGACGCCCAGCCAAGCGAGCTTCTCAGCGATCCTTTCGCGGATGCCGGCCGAATTCTCGCCGATGCCGGCGGTAAACACGAAGGCGTCGATGCCTTGCAGCGCGGCGGCAAGCAGCCCGGCGTTGAGACCGGCGCGATAGACAAAGTAATCGACGGCGAACGCTGCGTTTGGATCCTTGCTCGCTTCCAGCTCGCGCATGTCGTTGCTGACGCCGGAGAGGCCCTTCAACCCGCATTCCCGATAAAGGAAATTCTGCACGTTGGTGGCCGACATTCCCTTCTCGGAAATGAGATACAGCACGACGCCGGGATCGATCTGGCCGGGCCGGGTTCCCATCGCAAGACCGTCAAGCGCCGAGAAGCCCATCGTGCTCTCGACGCTCTGCCCCGCCTTGAGGGCGCACATCGAGGCGCCGCTGCCGAGATGGGCGACGATCACCCGTCCGCCGGCGATATCAGGCGCAATGTGGGGCAAGGCCTTCGCGATATATTCGTAGGACAGGCCGTGAAAACCGTAACGCCTAACTCCTTCGGCATGCAGCCGAAGCGGAATCGCGTAATGATCGGCCAGTCGGCCGTGATTGCGGTGAAAGGCAGTATCGAAGCAGGCGATCTGCGGAAGCGTCGGAAAATTGGCCAGAAGCGAGCGCATCGGCGCCAAATTATACGGCTGATGCAGGGGAGCCAGCGAACTGAAATGCTCCAGACGCGTCACCACGGCATGATCGATCAGAACAGGCCGATCGTAGTCCGGGCCGCCGTGAACGACCCGGTGTCCGACCGCCAGGGGACTGACGCCAAGCTCGTCCCGCAGCCAGTCACGCGCGACGGCCAATGCGGCGGTCACATCAGGGACCGCTTCGATTGTATAGGCGCGGTCGGCCATTGGATCGCCGTCGCTTCCGGTTGCGCGCAGCCTCGGACGGCTTCCGATGCCATCCATCTGGCCCTTGATCTGGCGCCGTAGGCGACCATCGCCGTCAACCGCGAACAACTGAAACTTCACGCTTGAGGATCCCGCATTGACGACGAGGATGCTGTCCATGGCGATCACGCAGCCGCAATTGACGCGCGACTGCGCCGTGCGTCCGCATAGAGCGACGCCACGGCGCAGGACGCCATCCGGGCCCGCGGCGTATCGGCTCGCGAGGTCAGCACGATCGGCACCCGCGCGCCGAGCACGATTCCCGCGCCATCCGCCTTGGCGAAATAGGTGAGATTCTTCGCCAGCATGTTGCCGGCCTCGAGATCCGGCACGAGCAGGATCTGGGCTCGACCTGCCACCTCCGACTTGATGCCTTTGATCCTGGCTGCCTCCATGTCGATGGCATTGTCGAACGCCAGCGGTCCATCAAGCAGACCGCCTGTGATCTGCCCCCGATCCGCCATCTTGCACAGCGCTGCCGCCTCGATCGTGGAAGGGATCTTCGACGTCACGGTCTCAACCGCCGAAAGAATGGCAACCCGCGGAGATGTGCCGAAGCCGGCTTGCGTGAAGAGATCGATGGCGTTCTGGATGATGTCCCGCTTGCACTCGAGATCGGGGAAGATGTTGATGGCGGCATCGGTGACGAACACCGTGTCGGCATAGGCCGGCACGTCCATGACGAAGACATGGCTGATGCGACGCTCGGTGCGTAGCCCCGTTGCCTTTGCGGTGACGCTGCGCATCAGCTCGTCGGTGTGCAAGCTGCCTTTCATCAGCATTTCGGCCCTGGCCGCATGGATCAGCTCGACGGCTGTGGCGGCCGCGGCTTCGCTGTGCGGAGCGTCGACTATTTCGAAGCCACTGATGTTGAGGCCGTGCTTGGCCGCCGTGTCCTTGATCTTCGCCGCCGGACCGACAAGGATTGGTTTGATGATGCCGGCTTCGGCGGCCTCGACGGCGCCACGGAGCGAACTCTCGTCGCAGGGGTGCACGACGACCGTCGAAACTGCCGGAACGGCCTTCGCCGCCGCGATCAGGCGATCGTATTTGCTGTTGGGCCGATTTTGCTTCGTATCTGCTGCCATGACATTCATTCCGTCACTTCGGATGTTCCCAGACGGCGTTACGACGCCTTCGCTTTCGGATCGAAAGGGAGGACGCCAGCCTGCCCTTCCGGAGCGGACGTCGCGTCCACGCCGAACAGCTGACCGACCCGCTTCAGACGTCTGGCAACCTCGCCGGAAATCTCGGCACTGGCCGACAGGACTTCGCGGATCGCCGCGAAACCGGCGCGCCGCTCATCCGCGCTTTCAGGCAGCAGCTTCGGAATGGCCGCCACCGCAGCTTCCTGATCCAACAGCAGCATGAAGAACTGCTCGCGAACGGTCATCTTGAATTGCGCGAGCGTGAGCCGCGGCCCGCTGTCGTTGCTCCGAACCCGACGCAAGGCCTCGAGGCTGCGCTCATCGACCATTCCGCGCGCCATGCCGACATAGAGCAGGCCGCGAATGGTGGCTTCCCTGCGACCGCCTTCGGAGATCTTGGACTTCAGCTCCACGATCCGCGCCTCCAAGCGCTCGCGATACTGAGGAGACATTTCGAGCTTTCGCGACGGCGCCGACCGCGGATCGATCCCGACCGCGGCTTGGAGCGCCGGTGACCCGTAGATCGAAAGGAACAGCGATTCGCTGAGAGCCTCCTGTGCGTCACGCCATTTGTCGAGCGCACCGACAATCTGCTTCGAGATCGTCTCCTGGAAGGTGACAAAGGGATTATCGGAGGCAACCGGCTTGCGGTGCTCACGCACCTGTTCCGCTGTGGCTTCCACTGTCTTCATCAACGGATTTTCGCCGCTGAAGGCTTCATATTGAACGCGCAATGGATGCCAGTTGCGCATCATGTCAGCCATCTGCGGCGTCACCATGGACTTTACCCAGGGCTGGACGAATTTTCGATAAGCGGTAAGATTCATTTCGGACACCCGCGCTGCCGTCGCGAACCTGCGTTCGTCCTCCGGCGAGTTGCCGCCCATGGCGCGAATGTCATCGAGTGTTCGCTGCTCGCAGCGCATCACCCACTGCCCGACGACCAGGTCGGCGTTTGCCGTATCAGCGCTTCTCGCCTCGAACGTCGCCTCATAGAGTCCGGGAGGCAAAATGTCGATCAGATCGATATTGCTGGAGAATTCGCTGTGTTCTTTTTTGGCCACGCCTCCCGACACGAAGATTCCGAGATGACCCACGGTTTCGTGGACGGTGTAAACGATCGTTTGACCGTGGGCCCTGATCTCGTCGACATCGGCGTAGAGGTCCAGGATCCAGCCGAGCGCCTGCTGCGGCGGGGTGATATTGTCGCCCTTGGAGCAGAACACCACGATCGGTGATTTGATGTTGCGGAGGTCGACCGTCTCGCCGTCGGACATCTTGATCCGGCCGGCGGCGAGGTTGTTGCCGACGAAAAGTTCATCGACAATGAACTGGATTTCCTCGGCGTTGAGATTGACGTGCCCACCCCACCAGCGTTCGAATTCGAGGTAGCGATCGCCTTCGGTGTCGACCTTGGAAAACACGTTATATTGCTTGCTCCATAGCGTATTTGAGGGATTCTGGCCCTCGAAATTCTGCACCAGCCAGGCGCCGTCGAACTTGCCGCCGCCGAGATCGCTGGTCAGTGCAGTCAACCAGCTGCCGCCGAGCAGGCCGCCCGAATAGCGCATGGGATATTTGCCGTGGACGCCTGCCCAATATGCCAACGGCGCACCGGCGACAATAATCGGACCGAACAGCTCCGGCCGCAGCGAAGCCAGGATCATCACCGCCCAGCCTGCCTGGCAGTTGCCGATCACGCACGGCTTGCCGTCGGCATCGGGATGCAGGGATATGACCTTCTCGATGAACCGCGCTTCCGCCCGCGCGATGGTTTCGATGGTCTGGCCCGGCATTGGCTCCGGCAGGAAGCCGATGAAGTAGCAGGGATGACCGGCCTTCATGGCGACGCCGATTTCGCTGTCGGCCTTGAAGCCGCCAATCCCGGGGCCATGACCCGCGCGCGGATCGACGACGACGAAAGGACGGCGATTGAGATCGATCACCACGCCCTTTGGCGGGATGATGCGCACCAGGACGTAGTTGACGGGAGGTTCGAGTTTCCTGCCGTCGATGATTAGTTCCACGGCGTAATTCAGGACATTCGGCGCGGTCTCGGCGATGTGCTTGCGGTATTGGTCTCCGCGCCGTCGCATGATGTCGAGGAACAACACGCTGCGTTGGCCGGTATCGACTATGTATTCCATGGCCGAGGCCACCAGCCCGGACATCGGATCACCTAACATCATTGGCTTGTCCATGGGCATATCCATCTTTTTTCCCAGCGCCCGAGCAGTGAAGGCAGCCCGGACCGAGGGGACGTTGATTTAGGTCAAGCCTTTCCGGGTACACAGGAGGATCGAAAGCACTGCATAGACTTTCGGCAGCCGTCGCAGCGTCACCGCCGCTAGACGGCCCTGGCACGGAGCGCGGCATCGAGCGTAAGGGTCCGGTCAAGCCGGCCGACCTTGTCTTCGATCCCGTCCGCGCGCAGCAAATCGCGGACTGAGGCACGCGCGCCGATGATGCGGAAAGATATGCCGCTGCTGCTCAGTTCGGCGTGTAATTCATGCAGCATGCGAGAGCCCGCGAGATCGACATAGGGTGCGGCAGAGAGATCGCAGACGGCCAGGACGAGGATGGAAGGGGAAGCTTGTCGAACTCTGCTGAGGACTGTTTCAAGCACCGCGCCGGCATTGACGTAAATCAGCGATGCCTCGGGACGAAAGACGATCGCATCAAGCAGCAATTCGTTCTCGGGATGGCGAGCCAGATCCGAATAGCTGTCAGTGCCGGGTATCCGGCCAAGGAACGCAACATACGGGCGCGATACCCGGGCGAGCAGCAGCAGGATCGAGGCAGTCGCGGCAAGCAGGATGCCCTGAAGAATTCCAAGCAGCAGCACGGCTACGAGCGCGATCGTTGCCGCCAGGAAATCCAGCCGGCTTACCCGCCACATGCGGATCAAGGCCGGAAAATCCAGCAAGCCATACACCGCCGTCAGCACGACCGCGGCCAGTACGGCCTTTGGAAGGTTTTCGAGCAGGCCCGTTAGAAACAGCAAGCAAAGGGCGAGCGTGATCGAGGCGACGACCAGCGCAAGCGGCGTACGGGCGCCCGCCTTGTCGTTCACGGCTGACTGCGACAGCCCGCCGGCCACAGGGTACCCCTGCCCCATCGCCGCCACGAGATTGGCTGCGCCGATGCCGAGAAGCTCCTGCCGGGGATCGAGCGCGTATCCGTGCTTTGCCGCGAAGCTGCGCGCGGCGGATACACCTTCGATATAGGCCAGCAGCAGGCAGCCGGCCGCCAGCGGCACGATTCCCTCGACATCGCGTAGCCTTAGACTTGGGCCCGACAGTGCCGGCAAGCCTGCCGGAATTTTCCCTGTTATGGGCACCCCGAGCGACGGCAGCCCCAGCATCGTCGCGGCAATGATCCCCAGCGTCACAACCCCAAGCGCAACGGGCTTTCCGGGCATAAGCCGCTCGCCCAATACGATCAGGCCGATTGCCACGACACCGACCGCAACAACAATGGACTGGGTCTGGCCGAGCTGGCCGAGCAAGAGCCAAGTCCTGTCAAAGAAGTTATGTCCGCCGCCCGCAACCCCGAACAGGCTCGGCAACTGCGTCATCGCGATCGTCAGGCCGGCGCCGGCCTTGAAGCCCACGAGAATGCTGTCGCTGATCAACTCGACGAGCACGCTCAGCCGCAATACCCAGGCGAACAGGCAAAGCATCGCGACGGTGAAGGCGGTGAGGCTCGCGATCTGCGCATAACGTTGCGCATCACCTTCGGCCATGGCCCCGACCGTTCCCGCGATCATCAGGGAAATCGCGGAAGTGGGTCCGATGGCCAGCTGCCGCGAGGATCCGAGCAGGGCATAGCCAAGGCCGCCCAGCAGGTAGCCGTAGATGCCGACCTGCGGAGGCAAACCGGCAAGTCCAGCATAGGCAAGCGAAACCGGAATGGCGTAGGCCGCCAGGGTGAGCCCTGCCACCACGTCGCCAGGAAGCCAAGAGCTCCGGTATTCGCTCAGCCAACGTGCCGGCGGAAACCACCAAAGCCGGGACAAACCCGCTTCACGCTCTGCCGAGTTCGCCATGCGATGCCGTTCTCTCGATGCTCCGATCATGAGTACGGCGCTCGTCCCGGGTTAGCTTGATTCAAGTCAATGTATCCGGCTCCCCTGATCTCAGGATTGACCGGCGCTGGCGCACATCCCGGAAAGTTCGTCCGTTGGATTGAACTGATCCTAAGCCCTCACGCCCGGAGAACGCTTCGATGAACTGGAGCATATTCTACGGTGTCAGGAGCTATCTCAGATCGTCCATTTGGGTCGTTCCATTCATTGCCATCCCGTTTGCACTTGTCATTACGCGACTGGCGCACTGGCTCGACGCCCGCCTCGGATGGAGCCTGCTGGACTTCGCTTTGCCGGGAGCGCAGGCCCTGCTTCAGGCCATCGTCACCGCAACGCTTTCCTTTGTGGTCTTCACATTCGGTTCCCTGCTCGTGGCCATTCAGGTCGCCGGCGCGCAGCTGACCTCCCGTATCATCGCCACCACGCTGCTTCGGAATGACGTCGTCAAATATACCGTTGCCCTATTCATATTCACGCTGATGTTTGCGCTCGGCGCACAAAATCGAATGGAAAAGGACGTCCACCAGCTCGTCATGTTGCTGGCCGCTCTGCTGGTGATCCTTTCGTTCGCGGCGTTCTTCTATCTTATCGACTACGCCTCCCGCTTGTTGCGCCCGATCACGATACTGGCCCACGTCGGCGGCGACGGTCTCTCGGTCATCGAGAACGTATATCCGGATCCTCAGTCATGGTGCCGACAGTCCGACGGGCGATTTCGTCACGCTTGGCGTTCCGGATCGCGTCATTCGGCAGCAGGGAACATCGGGCATCGTTCTCGCCGTCAATGTCGAGCAGCTCGAGGCCGAGGCCGGGCGAGCGATGGGCTGCATTGAACTCGTTCCCCAGGTCGGCGATTTTGTTGCGGTCGACGAGCCCTTGTTCAACCTCTATGGCGGCGCCCGGTCGATCGACGAGAACACCTTGCGGTCCGCGATTGCGCTCGGGTCCGAGCGAACCCTGGAGCAGGATCCCACATTTGCATTCCGCATCGTCGTCGACATTGCGCTGAGAGCACTGTCGCCGGCGATCAACGATCCGACGACGGCCGTGCTCGCGATCGACCAGCTTCATCGCCTGCTGCGGATGGTCGGCGCCCGCCATCTGCGCACCGACGAACTATCGGACGAAGCCGGACAGCTGCGCCTGATCTTCCGGACACCGAAATGGGAGGATTTCGTCAATCTCGCCTTCAGCGAAATACGCTCCTGCGGTTCGAACAATCTACAGATCGTCCGGCGGCTGCGCGCCATGATCGACAATCTGGTTCTGACGCTGCCGGCGCATTGTCACCCGCCGCTGCAACAGCAACTGAGCCTGCTCGACCGCGAAATCGCGCGATACTTTGTCTATCCGGAGGACCTGGCGCTCGCGCGCATTGCGGACTCCCAGGGTCTGGGAGGGCGTTCTGGCAGGAGCGGCGTCGCCACAGGTGTTGCGCCGGATGGAGCCGCTTGATGCCAGAAAAAATTGATCGTGCCCAGGCTCGCCTGAAAACGCCGAAAGCCGCAGCGATCGCCGGCATCATTTTTTCCGTTCTCCTTATTGCGATCCTCTGGCTGCTTCGACGCTCCGTGCCGGACGATCCGCTCGACTCCGGGGCGTGGATCGCAACCAAAACCGATGCCGTCGTCGTTGCGCTGAATCTTGTTCCCTTTGCCGGGGTTGCCTTCCTGTGGTTCATCGGCGTGCTGCGGGACCGGCTCGGTGAATTGGAAGATCGGTTCTTTGCGACGGTATTTCTCGGGAGCGCCTTGCTGTTTCTGGCCATGCTGTTTGCCGCAGCATCGATCGCCGGCGCTGTCATGCTGCTGGCCTCCTCCGCCGACCCCGATCAACTGAAAAACTCGCCGATATTTCATTTCGCTCGCGCCACCGTCTACATCATCGCGAACGCCTACGCGGTCAAAATGGCCTGCGTGTTCATGATCTCGACATCGACGGTCGTAATCCGGACCGGAATAGCGCCGCGCTGGATTGCCGTCCTGGGTTTTTCCCTGGCCTGCATCCTGTTGGTTGGCAGCTACTATCTGAGCTGGAGCATCGCGGTTTTTCCGGTTTGGGTCTTCCTGCTCAGCGTTCACATCCTGATCTATAACCTGCGCAAGGGGGATGGAGATGATCACGCCCGAGACCAACAATTATCGCGCCATCGAGCATCTCCGTGACGGGCGTCAGATCGAAATCAGGGCGCTGCGCCCGGACGGGATCTCAGCCGCAACCGGCCAGGGAAACGGAAAGACCAACAACAATGATCGCAGCCCGCCTCATGACGACCTCCTGATGTTTTTTGAAGTATCGTTGGTCCTTCGCGGAATGGTCAATTGGTAGGAAGCGCCGCCCGAGGCCGCGTCGTTCTCCAGCTATCAGCGCAACCCTCGCGCGGTCTGACCACTGCCAGTTGATTGGAGCGCCGTGTGCTCGCGTTGCGGGCTTCCGCCTGGCTGGCCCTTGATCGGAATCGGTCGCCGGTCCCTGTCGAAGGATCGTGCGGGCAACGAAACCGGAGTTGCCTAGCTGCAAGACGCACCGCTCAAAGGTTAGCAGTGTCTTAACGCGGTCTCCCGAAGAGAATCCGAACGGCGCAACCCTCCGTCAATTCGCGATCTGTACACTGCCCCGCATGGCGAACAGTTTGTGGACGACGGAACAATTCACCTGCCCAAGTTGCGGAATGAACTACACCGCGACGCGAGAGGAGCAGCACGAAAAACGTTCAGGTAACTTCAACTGCGGTGTCTGCGATACCGAAATCCATGCGTGGTCCGGCTATCAGGATTTCTTCAATTGGAAGATCACCAGGACGAGAGCGCCCGCCTTTGGAAGAAAGCGGTGACGGAGCGAAGCCCTGAGCTTGGCTGAGCTGCCTCGTTGAGCTCCGGCGATCCGAACGACTGGGATTAATTCATGGACGCCATCGTCCATCATTGACAGTATCCGCCAAATCGGCCGTCAGTGATTGAGGAACGTAACGACCGTACCGGCGACTGCAGCGTGCTCAATATCGTTCGCCTCGCCTTTCCGGACGCGGAACCAACGTTCATCCGGTTTCTCCACCAGGCACGCGGGGATGTTTGGGTTCTCGGCCTGACTGGGTCATGAACGCGCGATCCGGCGCTGCCCTTCAGAGGATCGTGACGCGCTCGTGCCTGATCCCGCCGCGCGCAACGGCGAAGGCGATGCGAAGACGGTGCCGGAGGGGCCTGGTCAAAAACAAATGCCGCGGCTGCTTGCAACCGCGGCACCATTCGAATCCGGGACTATGACGCGACGCTTACCAGGTGCTGTTGAACCCGCCGAAGCGCGGCTGCTGGGCAACCATCAAGGGAGGCGCGCTGCGAGGCTTTGCGGCGACCTTGCGCTTGAGCGGTAGGCGGGCCGGATACATCTTCGGCTCGGGCAGCACGACGGTTGCCATATCGCTCATCTTCGGCTCGAAGGCGTCTTCTTCCCGCGGCAATTGCGCAAAGGCTTCGCGCACGCGCGCCTTCGCCGATATCGCGGCGATCGCGGGCTGCACCGGAGCCCGTACATTGGTTTGCAAGGCCGGAGCATCGGCCTGCGCCGGGGTCTGCACTTGGATCTGCGCTTGCGGCTTGACCTGCGCGATTGCGACCCGGGCCGCGGCCGCCTGCATGGGCAGCGCAACGCTGGTGTCGATCACGACGCGCTCCGGCAATTTCCGTTCAGAGTGAATGCGGATGGGCGGCAAGTCCGAGCCCGACGTCAGGTTCTCGGGGAGCGGCGCCGTCGGAAAGGCGACGTTCACAACGAACATAAGGGCAATCAGGCTGCCGCCGACAAAGAGGAAATAGCGAAGCAAAGGCATGTGAGTACGTCCCGCCCGCGCGCCCCCGCGGATCAACCGGCCAACTGACGACATACTGGTTGGTTCCGGGAGGGAGGTCCCGGTTCAACCCGTAAACTCACATTTACGCGAGGAGGCCTTAAACCCGGTTGGCGGCGATCGGCTCACATTTAGCCTTGTTTGCATAAATGTTGACAAATCCGATGTGCACGCGGGCGAATGTCTTCCGGCTCTTCATGTCGACCACGGCATCCGGGATGACGCGTCTGCGGTCGGTCAGATGGCTGCCGTCCTGGCGGCTGAAACTGCAGGCAATCTCGATATCTTTCACCGCATAGCCGTTCCCGTTGCGCAGCGTGAGGGTGATCAATGCCTTGGATCCAAGCCCTCCCCGACGCCAGGATTGCGAGGAGATTTTCAGGCCGTTGGCCGCCGGCGGCTCAGGGAGCGCTGTCGGTTCGACCGCCGCGAGTTGAGGTGCTGGTGGAGGTCGGGCTCCCTCGGTCGCAGCCGACGACGGGGTGCCAGCCTGGGCTGACAGGCCGGCCGGTTGTCCCCTGGCGCTGGTGGGCGCCGACATGGTCCAGGCGGTCAGCGCGGCAATGACGATAACGGGCAGCAACACCGCCGCTTGCGTTGCAAGATGGCTGCGGCCGAGCAGCCTTGCCTTCCCGCACCACACATTGGCCTGTCCTGTCATCGTCACGCCCTCAAGCTTGCGACGCCGAGCGCCTGCTATGTCGCAAAGCAAAAAGCCGCGCGGACGTCACGCCGCACGGCTTGCTTGAGACGATCGCCGCTACACGGTCCGCCATATCAGCTAAATCCACCACCGCGAAAATGGTTGCATGCGAAGCAGGCAAAATTTCGGGTAGCGCGATACTAGCGCATGATCCGGAAAAGTGTGCAGCGGTTTTCCGAAGTGCAGACAGGAATCCAGAGCGCGACGACGATTCTTCCTAATCGCTCTCTAGGCTGCACGCGAGGGATAGCCATCCCGCAATGCGGTCGCTAACATCATTTTCGCCGCACGCCTCGCGGCCAATGCGCGCCGCAGCAAGGCCGCGCCTAACCAGTCAATGGGAGAATTTTAGCATGCCGATCGTCACCTGGGATCATGTCCATCTGCGCAGCCCCGATCCGGAGGCCACTGCAGCCTGGCTCGAGGATGTGCTCGGCGGCGTCATCATCCGCGGCCCCGGACGCATCGACGTCAAGCTCGGCGGCGCCAATGTGTTCATCGCCAAGGTCGAGTCGGGCGATGGCGTCAACTCACCTCCGGTCACGCCCTATCAGGGCCTCGATCATTTCGGGCTGACGGTGAAGGACATCGACGCCGTCGCGGCCGAGATCAAGGCCAAGGGTGTCGAGTTCACGCGCGAGCCGACGACGATCCGGCCCGGTGTGCGCATCTGCTTCATCCGCGGCCCGCAAGGCATCTCGATCGAGCTGCTCGAGCGCGACAAGAAATACGCGTAAGCGTTCGCCCTCGCCGGCCGGCCCCGGCCTACGCTGCCCTTCTCCACTTGCTCCGCAGGCGTCGCCGGACGAGCCGATGCACGAGCCTTCGATAGCGTGCGGTCATGTCATCGACCCCGGCATGAAGCAGCGGATCGTCACGCCGAGATAGCCGCGGATCGGCCAGACCATGGCGCGGCCGATCCGGTTGGGCTCGGTGATCACGGCTTCATCAGGAACGTCAACCCACGCCCCGTCGATGCGTACCCGATAGTGGTTGCCGGCGGTTTCCCAGTCGACATCCGACACCGCGCTACCGTCGGCATCCGAGCAGCAAGGTCCCTTCCCGCTCCTCAGGCCTTCGAACCATTGGTGGAGTTCCGGGTTCTGCGCCGCATAGCGCCCGTCGAGATCCCGTGCATGCATCGATGGCGCGGCGGAAGCGGACAATAACAACACACACGCTATCCGGACCGGCGTTTTCCAGCGCACGGCACGGCAAGTTGAGACGTCTTTACTGAGGTACGCGTCACACCACGGACGCGGCGCATCGCCGCCGGAATCGATCCAGTTGCTCATGGCTCTCTGCTCCTGCACCTACCCCAGGGTGCAGGGAGAACCATGCATGTGGCGGGCCAATTTCTCCGGCGTTCCCGATTCGCCCACAGTTTCGTGAATGCCGGAGCGCCGGGCGAATCACCGCCGGACGCTCATACCGCCCGTCAGCCAACCTGCCGCGTTGCGTCGAGAGATACGGTTTGGCATAAAAGGGGGACCGGCTTGTCGTTGGGCGATGGCGGCCGGCACCGGGACGTTATGAAAAACGGGCTGTATTCAATTCACGTCAGCTTGCAGGACGGGCGCGTCGGCAAGGGCAGCGGGGTTATTGTGTTCCGCGACGGCAAGATCGTCGGCGGCGACGCCTACCTGTTCTATACCGGCACCTACACGGTGAAGGACAGCACCTTCAAGGGCGAGGTGCTGGTGCAGCGCCACACCACGCCCCGCGACAACGACAACCCGCTGTTCGGCGGGCCCGCCCCGGTCGGCATCGGCGTCTCCGGCACGTTCACCGACACCCGCGGAACCATGAATGGCACCGCGCTGGTCGGCAAGGCCAGCCAGATCTTCGGCGCAACGCTGCACAAGCTCGCCGACGTCGACTAGCGCATGATCCGGAAGAAGACGCCATGCCCTACTCCGCAGCCTGCTCCAACGGCGCTATGCGCGGCAGGATGATCTGGATGCGCGTGCCGCTCCCCGGCGCGGAATCGAGATCGAGCCGGCCGCCGAGGCGGTTGGTGACGATGCTGTAGACGATGTGCAGGCCGAGCCCGGTGCCGCCCTGGTCCCGCCGCGTCGTGAAAAACGGATCGAAGGCACGGCGGCGCACGTCGAGCGACATACCGCAACCATTGTCGGCAAAGATGATCTCGACATTGTCCTTGCCGGACGCGCGCGCCTGGATTTCGATGATTCCGGCCCGGCCATCGGGAAAGGCGTGCGCCACTGCATTGAGAAAAAGATTGGTCAGTACCTGGCCGTAGGGACCGGGATAGCTGTTCATGCCGAGATTGGGCTGGCACTCGACGTTGAGCGTCAGATTGTGCTTGCGCAGGCCCGGCCGCAAACTCATCACCACCTGCTCGGTGAGGTCCGCGAGGTCGAAGGCGCGCTGATCCGAATAGTTGCGGTCGGCGGCAACCTGCTTGAACGACTGGATCAGTTCGGCGGCGCGATTGAGGTTGGCGACGAGCTGTGAGGATGCATCGCGGCTGGTGGCGAGAAACTCATTCAGGCTCGAGCGGCGCAGATCGCCGCGCTCGACCTCGGCGGCGAAATTCGAGGTCTTCCGCTCCAGCGCGGAAGCGACCGTCAAGCTGATGCCGACGGGGTTGTTGACCTCGTGCGCAACGCCGGCCACCAGGCGTCCGAGCGCGGCGAGCTTTTCGGCCTCGATCAGCGAAGCCTGGGTCTCGCGCAGATTGCGCAGCGCGGTCTCGGCGGAGTCGCGCGCCTTGCGCATCTCCTGCTCGCTGCGCTTGCGTTCGCCGATATCGAGCGCGACGGTCACGATCTTGTCGATCTCGCCATCGGCGTCGAGCAGCGGCAGCTTGTTGACCAGCCATTGCCGCAGGTGGCCGGCGGAATCCAGGTACTCTTCCTCGTAGAAGCCAAGCTCCCCCTTGATCTTCAGCACACGCTGGTCGTTCTCGTCCGTCTTCTGCGCACCATAGCGCGACATCAGGTCGGTCGTGGTGCGGCCGATCGCTTCCGACGGATCGACACCGAAAATACCCGCCATATAGCGGTTCATCAGCACGTAACGGAGGCTGCGGTCCTTGACGTTGATCACTGCTGGCACGGTATCGATGACCTGTTGCAGCAGACGGCGGCCTTCCGTGACAGCGTCTTCGGCGCGCTTCTGGTCGGTGATGTCGCGCACCGCGCCCTCATACCGCACCACGTTGCCGGCCTCGTCGCGCACCACGGTGGCGCTGTCGGAAAGCCAGAGGAAGTCGCCGTTGCGCTGGCGCACCTGGTATTCGAACTCGCGCACCATGCCGTCGCGCTCCATCAGGCGCTGGAATTCCTCGCGGGCGGCAGGATTCACATAGACGTTGTTCGCAACGTCGCTGCTTGCGCTGATGAGCTGCTCCGGCGTGTCGTAACCCATGATCCGGGCCAGTGAAGGGTTGGCGTTGAGCAATTCGCCGGCCGGCGTCGTGACATAGATGCCGTCAATCGAGGCCTCGAACAGCTTGCGATAGCTTTCTTCCGCGAGCCGCTGCTCGCCAAGGGCGTGGACCGCCGCCTCGCGCGCGCTGTCGGCCTCCGAGAGCGTACGGCGGAATACTTCGGCCGCGCGGGCGATGTCGCCGATCTCGTTCTGGACATGGGTATCCGGAATCGAGGCTTCCTTGTTGCCGGCAGCAACCGCCCGGATCGACTTTGCGATCTCCGCCAACGGCCGCACGGTGCGGCGGACCACGAACATCGCGGCAAAGATCGCAATCAGAACGCCGGACGAGCCGAGGATGATGCTCTGCCATTTGGTTTCGCTGAGCGTCCGCGCAAAGTCGTGGGACAGCACCCGCCCCTGCTGGGCGCTGCGGGCGCGCAATAATTCCGTCACCCGACCGATCTGCCGGCCTTCGGCGCCCAGCACATCCTGGTCGAGCTTGGCGATCTCGCCTTCCGTCCCGGCGATGGCGATAACGGCATCGACGTAGCTATCGGTCGCTTCTCGCATCGCCGGATCGTCGATCGACAATGCCCGCATGCGCTCGGCCGATTGTACGGCCGCGATCGGATCATGCGCCAACAACGCCGACGTGATCTGGTTTTGCGCGAGGAACAGCGTTCTGGCGAGACTGCGGTCGGGGACCTGGCCGATCGCAGCTTCGAATTTCGCCCGTGCCGGAGGCAATGCAGCGAGCAGTCCGGCGCGGCGCGAGATCAGGCCCGAGACGCGCTCGATGCCGTTGCTGTAATTGGCCAGGCGCTGGGTCACGCCGTCGATCAGGACCTGCTGCTCGGGCGCGAGCCCCAGCCGGGTCTTTTTCAGGACCGCCGACAGCTCCGACGCCGCCAATCCGACCCGCTCGGGGCGCGCGGAGGGATCGGTCACGAAATCGCGGGCCGCAAGCCGCAACTCGTTCAAGCGGCGGTCGATCTCTTCCGCGAGATCGCCGACGTCCTGCAGCCGCGCCAGCTCGGCAAAGGTGGAATCGAGATGGCGCATGGCGATGACGCTCGCCATGCTGGTGGCGGTGATGACGGCGAGCAGCAGCAAAAAGCTGCCAAAGGTCAACTGGCCGATCGAGAGCGAAAATGATCGGATACGCTGAAAAATCGCCACAAACGCTGGCATGGTGATCGGCCCGGGCCTCCAGCCCGCAATATATACAAATTATTCCGTCCCAGGGGGAACGGCCGGGAAATGGGCGGCGAAGCGGCCGCTATCGTTAACCAATTCTGCCGGGACTTTCCGGCCGGACCATGGCAGTGGGCGGCGTCCTCCGGACGCCTAATCCGCGGTAATCCCGGCCTCCTTGACCACCCTGGCCCACAGGGCCACGTCGGACTTGATGATGTCGGCAAAAGCGGCCAGCGGCGCACTCCTTGCCTCGCAGCCGGCGGTATCGAGCTTCTCGCGCACATCGTTCGTCGCCAGCGCGGCCTCCAGCGCCCTGTCGATGCGCTCGACAAGCGGCTGCGGCGTGGCCTTCGGGACCACGATCCCGAACCACGGCGTCACCTGCGCCTCGGCAAAACCCTGCTCGGCCAACGTCGGCGCGTCGGGAAAATATTTGGTACGGGTCTGGTTGATCGTGCCGATGATGCGGATCGCGCCGGTCTGCACCTGTCCCAACGCCTGGTTCACCGAGAAGAACGATGACGTCACCAGGCCCGAGGCGATATCGGGCACCATCTGCGGATAGCCGCGATAGCCGATGCCGGTGACATCGATCCCGGCGGCCTTCTTGAACAGCTCGAAGCCGAGATGGCCGGTCGAGCCCTTGCCCGGATGGCCGTAGTTCAGCGTACCCGGCTTTGACTTGGCGAGGGCCACGAACTCGGCGACGTTCTTCACCGGCAGGCTGGACGGCACGATGAAGACATTCGGCGCCCGGCAGATCTCGCCGACGGCGGTGAAATCACGCTGCGGGTCCCACCGCAACTCCTTGTACAACGCCGGGCTCGCGACGAAGAACGTCGTTACGATCAGCCACGTGTAGCCGTCGGGCGCCGAGCGCGCGACATCTTCGGCGGCGATGGAGCCGTTGGCGCCGGACTTGGATTCGAACACGATCGCGGCGTTATTCCATTGCGCCGCCATGTTCTGCGCGACAATGCGGCCGAACACGTCGGCCACGGTCCCCGGCCCATAGGGCGTGACAACGCGGATGGAGCGGCTGGGGAAATTGTCCTGCGCCGCGGCGGGAACGGCCCATGCCAGCAACGCACCCATCCATACGCCGATCCAACGCCTGCTCATTGCACGCCCCCGCCCTTTGCCTGCTCCCGGATTTTGTCCCGGATTTTGCGGACAGGATGCCGGTAACGCGCGCGGCCAGCAAGCGGGATCAGGCGGTCTTGGCCGAGGCCGCCCTTCGCACCGGGATCGTCATCGCGGCCACCCCGGCAACGACACAGGCCAAACCGATCCACGCCGTCGGCGACAGGCTCTCGCCGAGGAATATCACGCTCAAGCCCACCCCGATCGGTACCCGCAGATAGGCCTGCGCGGTGGTGCCGACCGAACCCAGGGTCTGGATCAGGCGGAAATAGATCACGAAGGCGGCTGCGGTCGAGAATACGGCGAGCCCGAGCAGCGCCGCGACCGAGCTTGCCGATGGCGCAAGCGTCCAGGGATGCTCGACCACAAGCCCGAGGGGGATCAACACCGCCGTCCCGCAGAGCAAGGAGCCCGCGGCCGGCGCCATGGGATCGAGGCCCGCAAAGCCGCGGCTGAAGATCGCGCCGCAGGCGTAACAGACGGTGGCGGCGACAATCGCGATCTCCGCCACCAGCTCCTGCCCGACATGGTCGAACGCCTTGACGCCGACGATCAGGCAGATGCCGCCCATGCCTGCGATCACACCGAACAGTTTTCGCGGGCTGGCGGCCTCGTGGCGGGTGACGAAGGCGGTGAACAGGAAGGTGAACACCGGCGCTGCCGAATTGAGGATTGTTGCCAGGCCGGCATCGACGGACCGCTCGCCCCAGGCGATCAGAGTCCAGGGAATGACGCTGTTGAGACAAGCCTGGAAGGCGAAGCGGCGCCACGTCGCGGCATCGGTCGGCATCGAGACACCGCGCCAGCGCATGATCAGAACGAGCAGCACGCCCGCGATCAGCGTGCGCAGGGCAATCAACGTGATCGGCGGGATGGTGGCGACCCCGAGCTTGATGAAGCTGTAGGAGGCGCCCCAGAGCGTCGCGAGCAGCAGCAACAGCGCGAGCTCGCCCGCAAGGCCTGCGCCCGGTGAACGATTGTCTTCCATTCCGCGTGATTCCAATCCCGATCTCAATTCGGGCGGAACCTACAGGCTGGAGGGACCACAACATTTCGATACGGAACGAAGGATGTCAGCCGACCTCGAACAGCTCGCCGTCATAGTCGGCTTCCTTGGGGATGCGGAGCTGGCGGCCGCCGTTGAGCCTGGTCATGACCGGCATCACCGTCACGATGCTCCTGCCCTGGCTGTCATCGAGCGCCGCTTTCACGCTACCCTGTTTTCCGAGCTTGATCAGGTTGCGTGTGGTCGGGAATGGCAGCTTGAAGCGCCCGGTCTCGCCGCCTTCGAGCGCGTCGCGCGGCGACACCCAGATCGAGTCCGTCGATTCCTTGCCGTCATGGGCGCCGAGCTGGTCCGGCGGCGCGGCGGCGAGAAAAAACCAGGTGTCGAAGCGCTTCGGCATGCCCTCCGGCGTGATCCAGTGCGCGTAGGGCACGAGCTCGTCGAGCGCGAGCACCATGCCGTTGTCGGTCAGCACCTTCAGGAAGGTCGTCTTGCGATCGTTGAGGTCGGCGCGGTGCGCGGCCTCGATCTCGCCTGCACGTTTGGCGTCGACCAGCGCCTGCGAGCCCTTCGGCCGCGCCAGGAGAATGCCGCTCTCCTCAAAGGTCTCGCGGATCGCCGCGATCCGGAAGCTCAACACCGCCGAATCGAGTCCTTCGCCGCCCGAATAGAGCTCAGGCCGCGCGATGATCTCGTTGTCGTTCTCGTCGACGCTGCCGCCGGGAAACACCAGCGCGCCCGAATTGAAGTCGATCTCATAATGGCGAACCATCATGAAGACCTCGATTTCCTTGGCCGCCTTGCTGTCACGCAACAGCAGGATAGTCGACGCCGGGCGCGGCGCTACGATTTCCGTCATTGGACTAGCCTGCCGCGCTCGACTGCGGCTGCAGGTTCGCGCGCCGGTCGACCCGCGCCACGCGCGAGAGCAGATAGTCGACCTCGGCCTTCGCCGCCGCAGTGATCGTGGCGCCCGGCCTGCGCTGGGCGGAGGACGCGATGATGCCGCGCTTCTGCAGCACATATTTGCGCACCGAAAGCCCGGCGCCCGGCTGCTGCTCGTAGCGGATCAGCGGCAGATGCGCGTCGAACAGGTCGTGCGCGGCGTCGCGCTTGCCCTCCTTCGACAGCCGCACCACGTCGATCAGGAGTTCGGGGAAGGCGTAGCCGGTCATCGCGCCGTCGGCGCCGCGCTCCATCTCGAAGTCGAGGAACAGGCCGCCATTGCCGCAGAGGATCGAGAGCGGCCGCAACGAGCCGTCCTTCTGGTAGCCGCGCAACGTCGAAATCTTCTCAAGGCCCGGCCAGTCCTCGTGCTTGAGCATCACGCAGGACGGGCTATCCATCACGATCTTGCGGATCACCTGTGGCGTAAACACCACCGTCAGCGTCAGCGGATAATCCTGCAGCACCCAGGGAATGTCGTCGCCGATCGCTTCCTGCGCCTGCTTGAAATAGCCTGTGATCTGGTCGTCGGTGCGGAGGCTAGGCGGCGGCGCGATCATTACGCCCGCCGCACCCGCATCCATCGAGGCCTTCGCAAGCGAGCGCATCGAGGCAAAGCCCGGCGCGGACACCCCGACGATCACCTGCATGTTCTTCGCGCGCTTGACGAAGCGGATCGCCACCTGCTCGGCCTCGGCGGCATCGAGCTTCGGCGCCTCGCCGAGGATGCCGAGCACCGTAACGCCTTCGCAGCCGACCTCGGCGTAGAAATCGGTGAGCCGGTCGATCGAGCGCTCGTCGATGCGGCCGTCGTCATGGAACGGCGTCGGCGCGATGGCGAAGGTGCCTGCTGCCTGGGCGGTGAGTTTTGTCATTCGTGCCTCCGTCCTTTTTCGTCATTCCGGGTTCGATGCTGCGCATCGCCCCGGAATGACGGTTATTTAAATCTCCGCGCCGACTTCTTGATCTCCTCCTCGGAGAAGAAGATCTCCTTGGCGTGGGTCACGATATCCCCGGCCTTCCATCCCGCGAACGGCGGCGTCCAGCCTTCCATCTCCATCATGCGCAATTCGCGCACGCCGCGGGGACCTGAAACGCCGAGCACCTTGCCGGTCTGGTCGCCCGACAAATCGGAGACCATGTATAGCACGGCCGGCGCGATCCCGTCCGGCCCAAGCGCCGCGCCGGGGTTCTCCTTATAGCGCGGCAGGTCTGCGGTCATGCGGGTCAGCGCGCCCGGGGCCAGCGTCCAGATCCGGATGTTGTATTTGCGCCCCTCGATCGCGAGCACGTTCGACAGCCCCCAGATACCGCCCTTGGCGGCGCCGTAATTGGTCTGGCCGAAATTGCCGATCAGGCCCGAGGTCGAGGACGTATTGACGATCACGCCGCCGCCGTTCTCGCGCATCCATTTGAATACGGGCTGGGTGGCGCAGAAGGTGCCTTTCAAATGCACCCTGATCACCTTGTCCCAGTTCGCTTCCTTGGCCTTGGCGAAGGTTTCGTCGAGCAGGATGCCGGCGTTGTTGACGAGGATATCGGCGCGGCCAAAGTTCTTGATGGCGTCGTTGAACACCGCCTCGCCGCCCGCGAGCGTCGAGATGTCGGAACCGTTGGCGACTGCCCGGCCGCCCTCAGCCTTGATCGCATCAACGACCTTTTGCGCCATCGATTTGTCGGCACCCGAGCCATCGCGCGGCCCGCCGAGGTCGTTGACCACCACCGCCGCGCCCTCGCGCGCGAACAGTTTTGCATAGGCCTCACCGAGGCCACCGCCCGCGCCCGTGATGATGGCCACCTTGCCGTCGAGTAATCCCATTGTTTTTCTCCCTGTTCTCTCTGTTCCTCACCTCTCCCCGCTTGCGGGGAGAGGTCGAAAGCGAAGCTTTCGGGTGAGGGGGACTCTCCACGAGTCCCGATGCGGAGGCGGCCCCTCACCCCAACCCTCTCCCCGCAAGCGCGGGGCGAGGGAGTGCACCACCCTCGCCGCTCTAACCCAGCACCGTCCTGCCGCTCTTGATCACGGTGACGTTGCGCGCCTTCACCTTGGCTTCGAACGAAATCACGTTGCCGTCCTTCCACATCTCCATGGTCACGGTGTCGCCTGGATAGACCGGCGAGGAGAACCGCGCCGCGTGCTGCCGGAAGGCTGCCGGATCGTAATCGGCATAGGTCTGCAGCACCCCGCGGCAGGTGATGCCGTAGGTGCACATGCCGTGCAGGATCGGCTTGGGGAAACCGGCCTTCTTGGCGAAGCCAGGATCTGAATGCAGCGGGTTGCGGTCGCCGCAGAGGCGGTAGACCAGCGCCTGGTCGGGGCGCGTCACGATGTCGATGCTCTTGTCGGGCGCGCGGTTCGGCATCGCGTGCGGCTCGGGCTGGCCCTCGGAAGAGCCGCCAAAGCCGCCATCGCCGCGGGCGAAACGCGAGGCGACCAGGGTTGCCAGCGGCTCGCCCTTCTCGTTCTTCAGCACGGTCTGATGGCGGATCACCGCGCCCTTGTCCCTGCCCTTGTCATAGACGGCGAGCACCGAGGAATCGGCGATGATCTGCGAAGCCGCCGGCAGCGGCTTGTGGAAGGTGATGTCGCGCTCGCCATCGACCACCATGACGCGGTTGAGATTCATCTCGCCGGGGCCGGCGCCCCAGGCGGCGACGGAGGCAAAGGTCGGCACCACTTTCAGCGGCCGAGGGTCGGCGACGGCCTCGTTGACGAAGGAAAGTTCCTTCTCGTCCATGGGATCGGCGCCCAGGCCGATGCCGTAGGCGTAGAGCATCACCTCACGGTCGCCATAGGAATATTTCTGGCCGAGATTTTTCAGCGCCATCAGTTGTTCGTAGTTGATCGGCATGTTGCCTCCCCGAATATTCCTTGCGATGCTCGTTGATGCGCCCTCTCCCCCTGTGGGAGAGGGCTACACCGGCGCCTGCAACGAACTCGCTTGGGTGAGGGATTGGCGCCACGCACATCCCTCCTTGCGGAGAGAACCCCTCATCCGGCGGCTGCGCCGCCACCTTCTCCCACAAGGGGAGAAGGTACTTAAGCCGGAGTAAAAAACGGCAGCGGTGCGCCGTCGGTAGGCTTGAACACCACCTTCACCTTCTGGCCGATCTTCAGCTTGTCCATGTCGCAATCGACGATATTGGTCTGCAGCGACGGCCCCTCCTTCAGCGTGACATAGGCGATCGCGTATGGTCCGGTCGGCGATTTCCGCATCAGGCTGAAGGTATAGATCGTGGCTTCGCCCGAGGACTCCTCCCACACCGTCTTGTCGGAGAAGCAGAACGGGCAGATCGAGCGCGGGAAGTAATGCGGCTCGCCGCAGGCGGTGCAGCGCTTGATCATGAACTTACCCTGCTTGGCCGCCTCCCAGAACGGCGCGGTCTCGGGATTGCCTTCCGGCTTCGGATATTTCCTGGTTTCAGCCATCACACGCGCTCCAGAATGCAGGTTGAGGCGGCATGGCGATTGCCGAGCAAACCGCCGGTGCCATGAGCGATCGCAAGGTCGCAGTTCTTCACCTGCACCTTCGGATGCGCTTCGCCGCGCAACTGCCGCACGGCCTCGATTATCTTTGTCTGGCCGCCGCGATTAACGGGATGATTGCTGCAGAGCCCGCCGCCGTCCGTGTTGAACGGCAGCTTGCCGGTGCCGGAGATCAGATTGCCGTCGGCGACGAACTTGCCGCCTTCGCCTTTCTTGCAGAAGCCGAGGTCTTCGAGCTGCATCAAGACGGTGATGGTGAAGCTGTCGTAGATGGAAGCGTATTTGATGTCCTTCGGCGTGATGCCCGCCTCTTCAAACGCGCGCGGACCGGACCAGACGCCCGCGGAATAAGTGAGGTCGATGCCCTTGCCGCCGCGGGGACCCTTGGTCGCCTCGCCATGGCCGATCAGCCTGACCAGCGGCTTCTTCAGGCTTTTGGCGATCTCCGGCGAGGTCACGATCAGCGCGCCGCCGCCATCGGTGACGACGCAACAATCCATCCGATGCAAAGGATCGGAGATCATCGGCGAGTTCAGCACGTCCTCGACGGTGACGACCTCCCTCAGCATCGCATGCGGATTGTATTGGGCGTGGTGCGAGGCCGCGACCTTGATCCAGGCGAGCTGCTCTGACGTGGTGCCATAGTCGTGCATATGGCGCATGGCACACATGCCGTAGACATTGTGGGTGGTCTGGCCATAGGCGGTCTCGAAATCGGCCTCGGCGCCGGAAGCGCGCGGCGGCATCGCCCCGGTACGGGGCTTGCCCGCCAGCGTCACCAGCGCGATAGAGCATTTGCCGGCGGCGATGGCTTCGGCCGCGTGTCCCAGATGGATCAGGTAGGAGCAACCGCCGGTATCGGTGGAGTCGATGTGGCGGAGTTTTTTCATATCGAGGCCGAGATAATCGGCCATCGGCATCACGCCGCCCGGCGCGTCGCCGGCGCAGAAATAGCCGTCGATGTCGGCCTTGGAGAGGCCGGCATCCTCGATCGCGCCCTTGGCGACCTCGGCATGCAATTGTGCGGTGGATTTATCGGGTGCGTGCCGGGTCGGATGCTCGTAAATCCCGGCAATGTAGGCCTTGCCCTTGATGGTCAACTCGTTCTCCGCTGCCGTTTCTTCTTCCAGGTTTTTTCTGGCCTGTCGCCGCCCCCTTGGCAAGCGCCGAGATATTCCGCAGGGCGAGACAGGTAGCGACTGGACTCAACTCGGGATGATTATCGCCGGAAATCGTATCAGGCCGTGGGCGCCGATATGCAAGTGTGTTCTCGCGGCGCGACGCGCCCGAGTTGTACCTGGCCGCTTGCGCGCTCAGGAATGAGAGGGCGCAGGGAAGACCGGGTGCGCGCTGCACCCGCGGTCTCGTGTGCAATGGCACAAGGAAGTGCGCACACGAGCATACAGGTCCAGCGGAGAGCATCCGGCCTTCCCTGCGCAATGGTTTGACGGCTTATGGCGCGCTCTCCCCGGAGACGAATTCCTTTTGCCTCCGTCGCTGCCGGATTGACGGCCCTGCGAACCCGGTTGGATTCGAACAGCCTCCGCCAGCTTGACACCAGCCACGGGTGCCAGAACCACACGCTTTTGCCGTACGCGAACTGCGCCGCTCGTCCTGCGCGGATCAATCGCTCACAGCCCCAAGACAAAGCTTGAGGCCGCCCTGCAATGCCTCGCGCGCGCAACGCTATCGCGTCCACCGCATCCCGCACTCCACGTATCGTGACGACGCGTACGCCCCTCTTCATGAGGCGGGATGGAGGGAAGGAAGACACGGTTCGCGGAAAACGAAAGCGGAATATTTTCTGCGGCCAATCTGGACGACCCAAATCACCTTGAAATGGCTGCTGAAATTGGTTTTTGCGCGCAGCACTTTTGCAATGTTTTGGACGTGCCGTCGGCCCATTGGGCCGACTGATTTGCCCGACGGGCAAATCAGTCGATGGCTTTGCATCATGGATTGTAGGATGGGCAAAATGACCCATGACGGTCAAAGAAGTAGGCGACCAAATGATGATTGCCTGAATTAGAGCGTCGAGGTGAATCCCATGGTTTTCTGGATAGCGAGCATGGTTGGACTGGCGATCGCTTATCTCTTCGGCTCTACGCCAACGGGCTATCTGGCGGGGAAACTGCTCAAGGGCATTGATATCCGAGAGCATGGCTCCAAATCCATTGGGGCAACGAACGTATTGCGAACCCTGGGAAAGTGGCCTGCGTTGGTGGTGCTCCTGGTGGACGTGCTGAAAGGTGTGGCGGCGATCGTCTTTGCCCGCTGGTTTTATCCTTGGTTCTACACATTGCCGTCCGTCACGCCACCGGCAGCGCTCGATCTGCAAACCTCGGTGCCATGGGCGGTTTGCCTGGCCGGACTTGCCGCGTTGATGGGGCATAGCCGTTCGATATGGTTGAATTTTACAGGTGGCAAATCCGCGGCGACGGGGCTCGGCGTGTTGCTGGCGATGTCTTGGCCGGTTGGTTTAGGTGCTGCGGCGGTTTTTGGCGTTGTGCTGGCTATTTTTCGGATTGTTTCCCTTGGTTCGATGCTGGCGGCGTTGACCGCGATCGCCCTCATCTGCAGCTTGGAGCAACCGTTGCCCTATAGGTTACTGGTGATGGCAGGTGGCATTTACGTGATTGCGCGCCATCGTGCCAATATTCAGCGGCTACTGGCTGGGACAGAGCCACGCCTGGGGCAAAGCAGCCCAGAATCGAAAGCGGAATCGCAAATTTAGGATCGTAGGGTGGGCAAAGCAAAAGCGCGCCTACCCTACGGAGCCCTACTCCGCCGCCAACTGCCGTGGCGCGGGCGGCGGGTTGACGAGGTCGGCGGCGAGTTGCGCATAGCGCACCTTGGCGTCGTTGACCGCCTTTTCCTTCACCGGGCCGTAGCCGCGGATGCGGTCGGGCAGCGAGAGGAGCTCGACCGCAGTATCGTGCGTCACCGGCGACAGCAGGCCGAGCACCGTCGCTACGTCCTTCTCGTAGCCTGCGATCAGGTCGCGCTCGAGCTTGCGGTCGGCGCTGTAGCCGAACACGTCGAGCGGCGTGCCGCGCAGGAAGCGGAATTTCGCCAGCGTCCGGAACACCGGCATCATCCAGGCGCCGAACGCGCGCTTGCCGGGCCGGCCCAGCGCGTCCGGCTTTCCGGCCAGCAGCGGCGGCGCGAGGTTGAAGCTGAACTTGAAGTCGCCCTCGAACTGGTCGCGGAGCTGCTTTTCGAACCGGCCGTCGGTAAAGAGCCGCGCGACCTCGTACTCGTCCTTGTAGGCGAGCAGTTTTGCGTAATTGATCGCGACTGCCCGCGGCAGCGCGTCGTCATAGCCGCCCTTGGTGGCGGCATCGCGCACCTGGTTGACAAGATTGCGGTAGCGCTTGGCGAGCCTCGCACTCTGATAGTCGGTCAGCAACCCGACACGGTGCGTGATGATCTCGTTGAGCGACATCGCGTCCAGCGTCTTCGGGGCGACCTCCTCGTCCTGGTCCTTCATCATGGCGGCAAGCCGCGCCGGATCGGCCGCGGCGAGACGGCCGAGCTGGAAGGCCTGGATGTTCATCTTGACGGCGACGCCGTTGACCTCGATCGCCTGCAGGATTGCCTTCGCCGACAGCGGCAGCAGGCCCTTCTGATAGGCGTAGCCGAGCATCATGATGTTGGTGGCGATGGAATCCCCCAACAGCGCCTCGGCGGGCTTGGTGAAATCGTAGAAGGAAGAATCCTTGCGCAGTTCGGTCTCCAGCACATGGTTGACCTTGCGGCTCTGGAAATTGAAATCGCGGTTGAGGATGAAGTCGGCGGTGGGAATGACGTGGGTGTTGATAACGCCGACGGTGCGGCTCGGCTCGCAGAGCGTGATGGTTTCCTTGGCGGCAGCCACGACTTCGTCGGCGGCCATTACGAGATCGGCGGTGCCGGTGACGATGCGCGAACAGGTGACGTCGGCGGTATGTTCGGAAAGCCGGACGTGGCTGAGCACCGCGCCACCTTTTTGCGCGAGGCCGGACATGTCGAGGATCATGCTGGCGTTGCCCTCGATATGCGCGGCCATGCCGAGCAGCGCACCGATGGTCAACACACCTGTGCCGCCGACGCCGCCGACGGCGATGTTGTAGGGCCGCTCCAGTGTGGGCCGCGACGCAGGCTCCGGCAGATCGCCGATATCGCCGAGGCTTGTGTCGCCAAGGTTTGCCGGCGCGCGGCGGCGCGGCTTGCCGCCGTCGATGGTGACGAAGGACGGGCAAAAGCCCTTTGCGCAGGAATAGTCCTTGTTGCAGGTCGACTGGTTGATGGTGCGCTTGCGGCCCATCTCGGTTTCCAGCGGCTCGACCGAAATGCAGTTCGACTGCACCGAGCAATCGCCGCAGCCTTCGCAGACAGCCGGATTGATCATGACGCGGCGCGCCGGATCTTCCATCAGGCCGCGCTTGCGGCGGCGGCGCTTTTCGGCCGCGCAGGTCTGCACGAACACGATCGCCGAAGCGCCCTTCGCGGTGCGGCAGGCCTTCTGGACGGCGTCGAGCTCGTCGCGGTGCGCGGTCTTGACGCCGGGCGCGATGTCGGACGCCGGATAGAGATGCGGATTTTCCGAGACCAGGTAGATCTCGCGGATGCCTTCGGCGTGAAGCTGGAAGGTGATCTGCTGCGGCGAGAGCTCGCCGTCGACATGCTGGCCGCCGGTCATCGCGGTCGCGTCGTTATAGAGGATCTTGTAGGTGATGTTGGCGCCCGAGGCGACCGCCTGCCGGATCGCGAGGCTGCCGGAATGGAAATAGGTGCCGTCGCCGAGATTGGCGAACACGTGCTGCTCTTTCGTGAACGGTGCGACGCCGACCCACGGCACGCCCTCACCGCCCATATGGGTGAAGGTTTCGGTCGAGCGGTTCATCCACAGCGCCATGAAGTGACAGCCGATCCCGGCAAAGGCGCGGCTTCCCTCCGGCACCTTGGTCGAGGTGTTGTGCGGGCAGCCGGAGCAGAAATACGGCGTGCGCGTCACGGGCGCCGTCGCCTGCATCTGCGTCGCCTCGCGGCCGTTGAACCAATCGGCCTTGGCGCGGAGCATATTGGCTATTTCGGGATTGAGGTTGAGCCGAAGCAGGCGTTCGGTCAGCGAGCTCGCAAGCGACGATACGCTAAGCTCGGCGGCGAAGGTGAGGAAGCGCTTGTCATGGTCGTCCATCTTGCCGACGATGCGCGGGCGGACGTCGTCGCGCCAGTTGAACAGCTCCTGCTTGACCTGGTTCTCGACGATCTCGCGGCGCTCTTCCACGATGAAGATCTCTTCGAGGCCAACCGCGAACTGGCGCACGCCCTCCGGCTCGAGCGGCCAGGGCATGCCGATCTTGTAGAGACGAAGCCCGATCTTGGCGGCGACCTCCTCGGTGATGCCGAGCTCGCGCAGCGCCTGGCGGATGTCCTCGTAGCTCTTGCCGGACGCCATGATGCCGTAGCGCGCGTTCGGCGAATCCATGGTGACGCGGTTCACCTTGTTGGCGCGGGCAAAGGCGATCGCCGCAAAGCCCTTGTAGTCCTGCAGGCGGAGGTCCTGCTCGTAGCGGTCGTCGGGCCAGCGCAGGTTGAGCCCGCCCTTTGGCATCTCGAAATCGGTCGGGATCACGAACGGCGTCATCTCGTCGGTGAGATCGACCTCGGCGGTGGTCTCCACCGTCTCGGTGATCACCTTCATGCCGACCCAGCAGCCGCTGTAACGCGACATCGCAATGCCGAGCAGGCCCATCTCGATCATCTCGTGGATCGACGAGGGATAGAGATAGGGCATCAGCGCGGAGATGAAGGCGTGGTCCGACTGGTGCGGGACGGTGGAGGATTTGGCGCCATGGTCGTCGCCAGCAAGACACAGCACGCCGCCGTTCCTGGCCGAGCCTGCCGTATTGCCATGGCGGAACACGTCGCCACAGCGGTCGACGCCGGGACCCTTGCCGTACCAGATGCCGACCACGCCGTCGTAATTCGAGCCAGGCGAGAGGTTGAGCTGCTGCGAGCCCCAGACCGCGGTGGCGGCCAAGTCCTCGTTCACGCCGGGCTGGAACTTGATGTTGTACTGTTCGAGATGCTTTCGGGCGGCGAAGAGCTGCTGGTCATAGCCGCCGAGCGGTGAGCCGCGATAGCCGGAGATGAAGCCCGCGGTGTTGAGGCCTGCGGCGCGGTCCCGCCGGATCTGGGCCATCGGCAGCCGGACCAGCGCCTGTATGCCCGTCAGGAAGACATGGCCGGTGTCTTGTGTATACTTTTGATCGAGACTGATCGGACCCTGGTTGATTCCCATTTAAGCCCTCTTAAGCCTTTGGCCGCCCCGGCTCTTTTCTAACTAATGGCTTTGTGCGCGGTTGCCACTCTATGTCGCTTTTTCCGGCCGGCGCACCACAAATCTGGCGCGAAATGCCGCCCCTTCCAAAATCGCAATTTCATGGCCGGAATGACGCGGGCTCGTTGCGCTTTGTGTCGCAGGGGGCGGTCCCGGCGAAATGGCGTGACGGCTGCTTGGGGCGGGTGGATTTCCGCTATACCGTGCCGGCGAGCCATTTGAGCGAAGGATGACATCGAGGGATGCGCGCGGTTCTCTGCGGCCTGATTTTGTGCAGTGCATTCGCGCTTTCGGACGCGCAGGCCGCCGGACCGTCGGAAGACATGATCGCGCGCGGCAAGATACTGGCGGTGGCCGGCGACTGCACGAGCTGCCACACCGTCGATCCCTCAAAGCCGTTTGCGGGAGGCAAGCGCATCGACACGCCGTTCGGCGCGATCTATTCGCCCAACCTCACCCCGGATCGCGATACCGGCATCGGCTCCTGGAGCGAGCAGGATTTCTATCGCGCGCTGCGCCTGGGCGTCGCGCCTGACGGCTCGCGCTATTATCCAGCCTTCCCCTATCCCAATTTCTCGAAGATGACGCGCGACGACATTCTCGCCGTGCGCGCCTATCTCGGAACGCTCGCGCCGGTCACGAGCAAGGCGCCGCCGCCCGCCTTCCGTTTTCCGCTGAATTTTCGCGTGGTGATGCGCGCCTGGAATTTCCTGTTCTTCCGGCCGGGCATCCTGGAGCCCGACCAGCAGAAGGGCACGGACTGGAATCGGGGCCGCTACCTCGTCGAGGGGCCCGGCCATTGCGGCGTCTGCCACACGCCGAAGAACATCTTTGGCGCCGACAAGCGCGGCCAGCGGTTTGCCGGCGGCGCGGTCGACGGCTATTTCGCGCCGAGGCTGGACGCCGCCGCGCGCAGCGGGCTGAAATCCTGGAGCGTCGAGGACATCGTCGAATATCTGCAGAGCGGCCGTAACGCGAAGAGCCATGCCGGCGGGCCGATGGCCGAGGTCGTCGTCAACTCGACCTCGAAGATGAGCGAGGCCGATGTCAGGGGGATCGCGTTCTATCTGAAGAGCCTGCCGGCGGGCCCGCCCGAGGCCGATGGGCCGGCGCCGACCGATGCGGAGATGAAGACGGGCAGGGAAATCTACGCCCGCAACTGCATCGCCTGCCACGAGGCCGACGGCTCGAGCTCGCCGCGCATCTATCCGCCGCTGAACGGCAACGCGCTGCTGCAGTCCGCCGACCCCGCCTCCACGCTTCGCGTCATCCTCGACGGCGCGCAGACCGTGACCACGCCCCGCGCGCCGAACACGGGATCGATGCCCGGCTATGCGAAACTGAGTGACCAAGAGATCGCCGACGTCACCAACTACATCCGCAATTCCTTCGGCAACACCGCGCCGCTGGTGACGGCGGACCAGGTCGCGAAGGCGCGGCGGTAGTTGCCGCCGATCCTCATGGTGAGGAGCGCGGAACGCGCGTCTCGAACCATGAGGCCCCAATCTCGCCCGTGGCCATCCTTCGAGACGCGCGCGATGCGCGCTCCTCAGGATGAGGCCTTGAGTTTTTCCAGCTTCGCCTTCAGCGCTCCTCGCTGTTGAACACGAATTTCGGCATTTCCCATTTGAAGCGGATGGCAAGCAGCCGGAATGTCAGGCCGAGTGCGAAGGTCAGGACGGTCCAGAGTTCGTTGTTTAGCGTGAGCCCGAACGCGGTGGCGTAGAACAGGCCGGTGACCACGGAGACGCTGGCGTAGAGCTCGGAGCGAAACAAGAGCGGCACGTCGTTGCAGAGGATGTCGCGCAGCACCCCGCCGGCGCAGCCCGTGATCATGCCCGAGACGATCACGATCGGCAGCGAGGCGCCCATCTGCCAGGCGACGTCGCAGCCGGCCATGGTGAAGACCACGAGCCCGATCGCATCCAGCACCAGGAACGCGACGTTCAGCCGGTGCACCAGCCGCGCTCCCAGGATGGTGATGAAGGCGGATGCCGTGGTGATCGCGAGCAACGACGGGTTTTGCACCCACACCAGGGGGTAATGCCCGAGCAGAACATCGCGGATGGTGCCGCCGCCAAGTGCTGTGATGCAGCCGAGCATGCAGACGCCGGCCCAATCCATGCTGCGGCGGCCGGCCGCGAGGGCAGCGGTCATCGCCTGCGCCGCCAGGGCCACCAGCGACAGATAATGCAGCACGCTATCGCCGGGAGGCAGGTTCCACATCGAATCCTCGATCAAAAGGCGCAAGGAACTTAAGGCGCCAGGAACTAGGGAAGACTTAAGGCGCGGGTTCCCCTGTGAACAAGTCCAGGTTTCCCCGGAACCGTCACGCGCGCTCCTGGTTGTCTTACGACTAAAGGAGGAACCGAAAACCATGACGAACGAACGCATTCCGAACGATCCATATGATCCCTCTCGTTCCGGTCTGAGTGACGACAATTTCGGCCGCCCTCAGCGCTTCGACAATGATTTGCAGGTCGATCCGGAACTTCAGGAGAGCCCGGCCTCCTCGAGCAAGATCGCGCTGTTTGCGGTCGGTCTCGCGCTGATCCTGGGCGCCGTGTTCTACGGGTTGAACAATACCAGCGTGAAGGACGCCCAGACCTCGCCGCCGGCGCAGACCGCGCAGACCCAGAACGCCAATCCGCCGGCGGCCCCTCCGGGCATGCGCGACGTGACGCCGAAGGCCAACAACGAGCCGGGCACGACCACGGGTTCGGCGACCAACCGCCCGACGCCGCCGCAGGCCGCGCCGCAGGGCACGGACGCCGCCAAGCAATAAGAGTGAATGCCGGACTACTCACTCGACGCGCAGCGGAGCGATCCGTTGCGCGTTTTTGTTTGCTCTTCTTGTCCCGGCGCGTTTTCGCGACGCGAACTCGTGCTCCCTTCGCTTGAAAACGCTATGTAAACATCTTGTTCAATTCGCCGCCGGGATAGCCATTGGCAAGCTCGGTGAAAGTCCCCTGCTCGGCCATCTGCTTCGCGGCCTTCATGAAGCCGCCCCAGGCCGAACGCGCAAGCGAGCCGCCGACGCTGATCCGCCTCACGCCGAGGTCCTCAGCCTGCTTCAGCGACAGGCCAGAGGCGCCGATCAGGAGGTTGACCGGCTTCGGATGCGCCTGCTTGACGACGGAGACGATCTCCTCCTGCGTCTTGATGCCGGGCGCGTAGATGCAGTCGGCGCCCGCTTCCGAATAGGCCTGCAACCGGTCGAGCACGACCGCGAGATTGGCGACGCCCACCAGAAACCCCTCGCAGCGCGCGGTCAGCAACACGCCGCTGTTGTCGGCGTCGATCGCCCGCCGCGCCGCCTTGATGCGCTCGACGGCGAGGTTGAATTCGAACAGCGGCTTTTCCTTGTTGCCGGTGGAATCCTCGATCGACAGCCCCGCGACGCCGGTCTTCACCGCGCGCGCGACGTTGGCCGCGACACCGTCCGGCTCGACGGCGAAGCCGCCTTCATAGTCGGCATTGACGGGAACATCGACCGCCGCGCAGATGGCCGAAAGATGATCGCAGACCTCGTCGACCGAGACGCGGTTGTCGGCCTTGCCGATGGTCCAGGCAAAGCCGGCGCTGGTGGAGGCGAGCGCCTTGAAGCCGAGCTGCTGCAGCGCTTTCGCCGAACCGACATCGAAGGGATTGGGAATGATGAAGCAGCCCTTTTCATGGAGCTTGCGAAAAGTGGCGCGCTTGTCCGCTGTCGTAACCGGCATGATCTGTCTCTCTCTTCTTTCCATGGTCCGCGGCGCATAGATAGCGGGATGGAACGTTTCCCGCCAGTGCTGCCATCTCCCGCCAAACTCCCGCCAAATCAGGCGACGACCTTGCGCAGAAACGTCCGTTCCTCCGCGAGGATGAACTTGTTTTCCTCCGCGAAATTGAAATTCGCCATGCCTTCCCTGTCGCTGCGCAAACGCGCGCGGTAGGCCTCGTAAGCCGCGAGGCTTTCGAACGAAATCAGCGCAAAGGCGATGTTGCTGGTGCCTTCATGCGGCATCCAGTAGCCCTGCAGATCGCCGCCGCAGCGCGGAATGATCGACAGCCAGCGCCTGGAATATTCCTCGAACTGCGCGCGCTTGAAGGGATCGAGCTGGTAGCGGATGAAGACGGTGATCATGGCAGAACCTCATTGCTTGTTTTCCGTCATTGCGAGGAGCGACAGCGACGAAGCAATCCATTCCTCCGCTCGCGGCGAGATGGATTGCTTCGCGGAGCCTGTCATCGGGCGCGCATTCGCGCGACCCGTTGGCTCGCAATGACGACCCAATCGACGATCGCGACAATACCCGCTTGATCGACGTCGATGCTTCGGCTATCATCGAAGCATGAAAGCAGGCCCCGACATTGCCATGGTCGCCTCCCTCGTCGGCGATCCCGCCCGCGCCAACATGCTGACCGCACTGATGACCGGCCGCGCGCTGACCGCAAGCGAGCTCGCGCAGGAGGCCGGCATCACGCCGCAGACCGCAAGCTCGCATCTCGCCAAGCTCGAGGGCGGCGGCCTGGTCGAGCCCGAGAAACAGGGCCGTCACCGCTATTATCGCCTGACCGGCGAGGACGTCGCCGGCGTGCTCGAAATGCTGGAGGGGCTGGCCGCCCGCGTCGGCCACATGCGCGTGCGCACGGGGCCGAAGGATCCGGCGCTCCGCCGCGCGCGCATCTGTTACGACCACCTCGCCGGCGACCTCGGCGTGCAGATGCTCGACAGCATGAGAACGCAAAGGCTGGTGCGGCAGAAGAAGCAGGACATCGAGCTCACCGCCGAAGGCGCGAAATTCCTGGAGAAGAATTTGCAGATCGCGCCGGAGACGCTTGCGCATCCGCGCCGCCCCGTCTGCAAGGCCTGCCTCGACTGGAGCGAGCGGCGGCATCATCTCGCGGGCACCCTGGGGGCTGCGATGATGACCCGCTTCGCCGAGCTGAAATGGGCCGCGCGCGACACCACACCCGGCAGCCGCGTCGTCAATTTCACCCGCACCGGCGAAAGGCGCTTTGCCGCGCTGTTTCCGAGCGGCGAAGGCTAATCATCACGAGCTATTGTTTGCATCGTCATGCCCGCGCTTGTCGCGGGCATCCACGTCATTTGCTACAGCCGCAACGGGATCGGACGTGGATGGCCTGGTCATTTGATGAAAAGACGCGCTTCGCGCTTTTGTGATGAAAGACGCGCTTCGCGCTTTTGTGATGAAAAGACGCGCTTCGCGCTTTCGTGATGAAAAGACGCGCTTCGCGCTTTTGCCCGACCATGACGAGCGGAGAGATTCTCGCATGAACCGTTGGTTTACGACAGCGCTGTTGAGCGCTTTACTCGCCTTGGAGGTCATCCCGGCCCACGCCGCCGACGCGCCGCGCGAGCCCTATGGCATCGACCTCGAAGGCTTTGCCTACCCCTACCCCGTCAGCCTCTTCCCCGTCACCAACGACGGCGAGCAGCTCAAGATGGCCTATATGGACATCGGCGCCTCCGGTCAGCCGAACGGCCGCACCGTGGTGCTGCTGCACGGGCGCAATTTCCCTTCGAGCTATTGGGCCCCCGTGATCAAGACGCTGACGGACGCCGGCTTTCGCGTCGTGGTGCCGGACCAGATCGGTTTCGGCAAGTCCTCGAAGCCGACAGGCGAGTTGCATTTCGACAATCTCGCGCGCAACACCATCGCGCTGCTCGACCGCCTGCAGGTCGCGCAATTCGACATTGTCGCGCATTCCATGGGCGGCATGCTGGCAGTGCGCATCGCGCGTACCTCACCCGACCGCGTCGCGCATATGGTGCTGACCGCGCCGATCGGGCTTGAGGATTATCGCCTCTACGTGCCGCCGGTACCGACGGAAAAAATCATCGAGAACGAGGACAAGCTCACCGCCGACGGCTATCGCAAGCAGCTAGAGATCAACTATGCGCTGAAACTGCCGCCGGACCAGGTGACGCCGTTCATCGACCAGCGCTTCAACATCAAGGGCAGCGCCGAATATCCGCGCTGGCTGCGGGCCTTCGCAAGTTCGGCGCAGATGATCTATCGCGAGCCCGTCGTGCACGAGATCCCGCTGTTATCCCAGCCGACGCTGTTCATCATGGGTGCCGACGATCACAACGCGCCGGGCCGCCCAAATGCGCCGGAGGCGTTGCGGCCGAAGATGGGAAAGAACGCGGAGCTTGCCAAGTCGCTGTCCGAGCTGATGCCGAACGGACGTGCGGAGGTGATTGCGAATACCGGGCACCTCGTGTTTCTCGAGGCGCGCGAGAAATATGACGAGCTCATGCTCGGTTTCCTCGGCAAGTAAACAGCGAGACGAGGGCCGCTCATCGCAGCCCTCGTCCGTGCGTGTCACCAGTTGCGGAAGCAATGGCGGCCATACGGGCCGGTGTGAAAGCCGGGCGGGCAGTTATACAGCGGGCGGCAGCCGCCATAGGGGCCGCGGTGCCAGCCCCACCCGCAACCGCCGGCCACCTGGATGATGACGGCGTCGCCGGGGGCGGCCGGGGCGAGCGGCGCAAGCGGCATGGCCTGCGAACCGGTCGCGAACAGACCGAGGCCGAGCGCAAGAGCAGAAGCAGCAAGGAGTTTCATGGACCGTTCCTTTCCTTCGGTTTCCGCGACACGGGCGGTTCGTCCCCGTCACGCCAGATCGCACGGGGAGTTTTGCGCTCACGCGGTGAACGGCGGCTGAACTGCGACGGTTAAGGTGGAGGCTTACGAAGATTTCATGATGGCGGTGACGCGCCACACCACTACCGTCGAGTATCGATTCCGGGCCCATCGCTTCGCGATGTCCCGCGATGACAAGGAGAGCTAACTTGCAAACTCCTGCGCCAGCATGAACGTCTCGCGCGTGCGCGTCACGTCGGGCCAGTCGCGGTTGAAATCGGCGACCAGCCGCTTCAAATCCTCGCCCTTCATCGCGCGATCGAGCGAAGCCTCGTCGGCGAACTCATACGTCGCCTGATGCAGCGAGGGATCGGTGGTGCTCCAGAGCCGCCATGCCCGCTTCACGCCCCATGATTTGGTCGCGTCTGGGAGATGCTCCTTTTGATACCAGGTGTCGAACGCCTTGCGCTTGGCCGGATCAGTGACGGTCGCGCGAACGACGAAATAGGCTGATGGCATGACTTCCTCCGTGTCGATTGTCTCTAGAACGTGAACTGCTTGCCGACGGCGAGCGGCGCCAGCGCATCCGGAAACGCGTTCGCCAGCGCGGTCATCGCGCGCCAACCGGTGCAGTGGCCGGCGGCGATGGTCTTGAAGCCGAGCTCCTTTAGCGCCTCCACCGTCTCGGGAATGATCGCCTCGTTGGCGCCAGACAGATGCAGGCCGCCCATCACTGCATGCATCGGCAGATCCGGAAAGGTCGCGCGCGCATGCCGGCATACATTGACGATGCCGGCATGCGAGCAGGCCGAGAACACGACAAGCCCCTTGCCCGCGACATTCACAGCGAGCCAGCGCTCATCCATCAATAGTTCATCCGGCTCCCAGCCACCGGCCGTGCGCCTGACCTGTCCGGGAAGCCCACGCTCGAAACCGGACATCCGCGGAATTTCGCCCGACACATAAAACATTCCGCCGAGCGGCGCTTGCGGCTCCGTCGTCACGACCATCTCGGCGCCGAAGTCCGAAAGCTCCTGGATGCTCGGTACATCATCCATTCGCCGCACACTGCCATTGGGCGCGCGCATGCCGCGGGTGACGAACATGCCCGGATGGGCATAGAACGGCACCTTGCGGCCGCCGTTGAGGCCGCGGATCTTGGCGAGCGCGAGCAGCATCGCGCCGGCATGATCCCAATGGCCATGCGAGAGCACGATGGTCTCGACCACGCCGAGATTGACGCCAAGCCGCGACACATTGCGCTCGAAGGCATAATCCTCCGGGCCAGAGTCGAACAGCACGGTATGGGTCTTGCCGCCGCGGTGAACCGTCACCAGGCATGAGAGGCCGTGCACCGCGCAACACAGGCACCGCGCCGACCCCGTGAGGCCGCGCCGGACGAGAAAGGCCATCTCGCCCTCGACAAAGGGCGGATTCGACGACAATCCGTCGGTGACGTTGTCGGCAAGAATGCGGATTTCGACTTTTTCGACGGCTTCGAGCACGGACGCGTCTCCCTTTTCCTCACCCTAGTGAACAGGGAGGCAGCCTGTCGAGCCCGGCGCAACCGAGCCCTACACCGGCAACGTCCGCTTCTGATGCGCCCGGCCCTTGACGGCGGCGGCCTCGCTATGGCCTGCGATCACGCGCACGCCTTCGTCGATCCGGGCGACGATGTTGTCCGGCGTGCAGGACTGCAGGAACGCGACGCCATTCTTGCGGCAGGCCGCAAGGATGCGGTCGCGTGCCGCCTGCATTTCCACCGGGAACGGCTCGCGCGGGATGGTGCGGTAACCGAGCGAAAGACTTAAATCCCCCGGGCCGATCTCGGCAAATGCGAGCCCCGGCACCGCGATGATCTCCTCGCAATTGGCGACACCTTCGGGGCTTTCCAGCTTCACGCCCAGGAGCAGCTCACCCTTCGGATTGAGCGGCCAGGGATCGCAGCGCTCCATGTAGTCTTCGGCCGACAGGCCCCAGACCGGCGCCGCCGTGCTTTCCGATCCGCGCCCGCGCGTGCCGATGCCGAGCAACTTGCGGCCGGCGGAGTCCACGCCGCCATCGGTTGCCCGTGTCGCCCCTTCCATTCGCGCCAGCGGCGACGGGATTTTGGGATCGACACCGATCGTGTGGTGCGGATAGCGGCAGGATTCGACGAAGGCCCGCACCGCGTCCGCGCTTTCCGCCTGGCACAGCAGGATGCCGTGCACCCCGCGGCCGAGGATCTGGCGAAACTGCCAGGCGTTGTAACGCACATGAGCGGCATCGATGCCGTTCACCGGCGCCTCGACGATGACGGTCGGCGTGCGATGCCCCGACCGTGTCGGTCCGGCATCGACCATGCCGTGCATGTATTCGGCAAGGCCCGCCATGTCGAACGCGCCGTGCTCCATGCCGACATTCATATAGTCCGCCCAGGTCGCTGCATCGATGCTGCCCTGCGCGTGGGTCAGCACATGGCCGCTGTGCGGACCGTCATAATAGATGGCCTGATCCTGCTCCAGGAGCTCGACGCAGCGACTGATCCGCTTGGCCATAAAGATCACTCCGGCAGTTTCGTGGATGGCGGAAGAAGGCTAGCATGGCCCCACACCGCCACGCGATGGGGGCGGATCATGCAGGGAGGCCGACATGAAGCAAGGGCAACCAGTCAAGGACGCCAGTCACCTCTACGAGGTCGAGCGCCGCGCGGTGCATGCCGCCCGCCCCGGCTTTCGCATCTCGGAGCTTCAGCTCTCGCCGACCCAGAAGGTGCCGTGGCACACCCACACCAATGTCTCCGACACTTTTTACGTTCTGGAAGGCCAGATGAGGCTGTTCCTGCAGGATCCGAAAGAGGAAGTGAAGCTGAAGCCCGGCGAGGTCCATGTCGTGAGGCCCGGGCGGCCGCATCTGGTGACCAATGGCGGCGCGACATCGCTCACGTTCCTGATCCTGCAAGGCGTGGGCGAATATGATTTCGTCCCCCTGGTGTCGCGTCAGGAACCTGCCTGACATTGAGCAATGCGCGGCGGGATCGCCTGCGCGGGCACGACAGACCGTCGCGCCTCGTGCAGACTTCGTAGGGATGGCCAAGCGATCGTGTCCGTCGAAGCTTTCCCATTGTTCCTGAAAAGGAAGATAACGCGGAACCCTGCAGCGCGAGGGTCCGCTGGCCGTCATCGCGGCAATGAGACCGTCACACTTTCTACAAACAACGGCGTGAGACTGACAAAGACCACGGGGCGAGTTGGGTCCTGCTGCAGACGTCATCCAAAACAGAGGAGACAGTGATGGCAACTCAAGTAAAGCCCGTTCCCGACGGATATCATACCCTGACGCCTTATCTCGTCGTCGATGGTGCGGAGCGGATCGTCCAGTTCATGAAGGACGCATTCGGCGCACAATTCGTGTTCGAGCCGATGAAGCGGCCCGACGGCAAGATCATGCATGCGGAGCTTCGGATCGGCGATTCCGTCGTAATGATCTCCGATGCCTCCGATCGAGCAAAAGCCACTTCGGCCATGCTGCATATGTACGTGCCCAACGTCGATGCGGTCTACCAGAAGGCGCTCAAGGCCGGAGCTACCTCGGTGATGGAGCCTGCCGACATGTTCTACGGCGACCGCAGCGGCGGCGTGAAGGACCCGGCCGGCAACCAGTGGCACATCGGCACCCATGTCGAGGATGTCTCGCCGGCCGAACTCAAGAAGCGCGCGGCAGAATTCATGAAGCAGCAAAGCAAGGCGGCCTAAGGCATGATCCGGAAAAGTGCGAAGCGGTCTTCCGAAAAGATCGTGCCTGAACAAGAAGCGCGATGACGATTCAACCCAAACGCATCGCGCTTTAGTCCTCGCGCCGTGGAACAAAGCGGGACGGGTTAGCGTGGGCATAATCCGTCCTGCACTTCTGACCTGCACTTCTGACCTGCACCCAACCTCCCCGCGCCATGACGGAGCAGGATGATCGCGATCGTCACGAGCTCGATGTGGATGATCCTCGGCGAGCCCGCCGCTTCAAGCGGGCTGCATCGGTTGCCCGAAGATTCAATTCGCGTATAGTCCGGCGCGCGACACCGTGTGATTGCAGAATATTCATTTCAAGACAGCCTCGGAGGCTCTCCTTATGGGACGATACCAAAGCATTCTCGAAACGATCGGCCATACGCCGGTGGTCAGGATCAATCGCCTTGCGCCCAAATCGGTGAACCTGTTCGTGAAGGTGGAAGCCTTCAATCCGCTCGGTTCGGTGAAGGACCGGCTGGCTCTGGGAGTGATCGAGGCGGCCGAGAAATCCGGAGAATTGAAGCCGGGTCAGACCGTCATTGAGGCGACCAGCGGAAACACCGGAATCGGTCTCGCGATGGTCTGCGCCGCCAAGGGATATCCGCTGGTCGTCACCATGGCGGAGACCTTCAGCGTCGAACGGCGGAAGTTGATGCGCTTTCTCGGCGCCAAGGTCGTCGTCACGCCCGCGGCCGAGCGGGCCGTCGGAATGATCAACAAGACGATCGAGCTTGCCAGGGCGCATGGCTGGTTCATGACCCGGCAATTCGAGAACGAAGCCAACCCCGAATATCACTCGCGCACCACGGCGCGCGAGATCATGGACGATTTCGCCGGCGAGCGGCTGGACTATTGGGTGACCGGCTATGGCACCGGCGGAACGCTGAAAGGCGTCGCGCGCGTGCTGAAGAAGGAGCGTCCCGAAACCAGGATCATCGTTTGCGAGCCGGAAGACGCGCAACTGCTCGGCAGCGGCATCGAGCAAAAGCGGAATACCGACGGCACGCCGGCCGCGCCCCACCCGAGCTTCAAGCCGCATCCGATGCAAGGCTGGACGCCCGACTTCATTCCGAAGATCACCGGCGATGCCGTGGCGATGCAGGTCATCGACCGCCTCCTGCCGATTCCGGGACCGGAAGCGATTCGTTGCAGCAAGGAGCTGGCGGCAAAGGAAGGCATCTTTGTCGGGATCACGTCCGGCGCAACGTTTGCCGGTGCGCTCAAGGTCGCGGCCGAAGCCGAGAAGGGAGCCAACATTCTCTGCATGCTGCCAGACACCGGCGAACGTTACCTGAGCACGCCGCTTTTCGCGGATGTCGGGACCGACATGAATGAGGAAGAACTCGCGATTTCGCGCTCCACGCCGAGCGCTCAGATGAAGGCTTCTTGAGCAGACCGGGGTTGAGCGCGCCTCCTAGAACGGGATGACTCTTCCTCGAATCGTCATCCCGCTCTACCTTCCTGTTTGAGCATGATCTCCGCGCAAACGCTTCGGTTTGTCGCAGGAAAAACCGCTGCACACTTTTCCGGATCGTGCTCTAAACCCACCCTCCCCGCGCCATGATGGCGGCGCAGAGCAGGATGATCGCGATCGCGGCAAGCTCGGCGTGAATGATCATGGTCACGCGCTTGCGCGTCGCGGCATTCATGACGGGCACCTGCCCCGCCCGGATCGCGCCGCCCCAGGACAGAAACTCCATGGTCGGGATGATCGAGAGAAGTCCAACGATGATGAAGAGCCCGAACTTCGTCAGGAACGCATGACTGTGCCAGTAATATTCCGCGCCTTTTTCAAAGACGAACACGCGCAACAGCCCGATGAAGAGCAACAGGCCCGCGGCCATGCCGAGCACGAGGTCGGTGACCTGCAGCCTGCGTGCAGACGCGAGCGTCAGCTCCTGGCGGATCAACGTGAACTCGATCGCGACGGCGGCAACAAGCGTGAAGGCGCAGAGATGGTGCAGGAAGGCAAACAGCGTTGACATGGGCGCATCGTCCATTGCATTGGTCGATTGACGTTGGGTACGATGGTATAGATTATTGGCGACAACAGGAATATGCGGGCGAAGGATTCCACCGTCCGCGACAAGAGATTTGACCGGCGTGACGGAAACCGGCCTGACAACGCTGCTCGACGGCGGGCGCTATTTCGAGGGACCGCGCTGGCATGACGGGCGGCTGTGGTTTGTCGACTGCATGGCGCGCACGCTGCAGAGCGTGAACCTGTCCGGCGAGCGGCGCGAGCATGCGACGTTCGACGATACGCCCTGCGGCACCGGCATCCTGCCGGACGGACGGATCGTCGTGCTGACGATGAACAAGAAGCAGCTCTTCGCTTTCGCGGACGGACAGCTTTCGCTCCATGCCGACCTGACCCGTGTCGCGACCGGCACCATCGACGACATGATCGTCGACGGCCAGGGGCGCGCCTATGTCGGCGATCTCGGCTTCCACATGCCGCCGCCTCCCGATCGCGGCGCGGTCGGGCGCATCCTCCTGGTGAGGCCGGACGGCAACGCCCGCGTCGTCGCCGAAGGCTTGCGCTTCCCGAACGGGATTGCCGTCTCGGCCGACCACAAGAGGCTTGTCGTCGCCGAGATGGATGGCGGATGCCTCGCCGACTACGACATCGAAGCCGACGGAGCCTTGCGCTTCCGCGGCCGGCTCGGCCGAATGAACGACCCCGACGGCATCTGCCTCGATCGCGACGGCGCCGTCTGGGTCGCCTCCTTCACCGAGGACGCCTTCATCCGCATCGACCGCAATGGCGAGGAGTTGCAGCGGATCGCCGTGCCCGGCCGCCGCGCGCTCGCCTGCGCGCTGGGCGGACCGGACCGGAAGACGCTGTTCTGTTTGAGTGCGGCGACGTCGTATGAGGAGCTGAAGCAGCGGAAGTCGTCGTCGCGGATCGATGTTGTCGCGGTGGAGACGGAGGGCTCGGGGTTTCCGTGAGACGTGGGAAGCCCCAACCCGCTCCACGTTCACCCACCTCTAGCCCGGTAATTTTCCGCCGGCAGACTTGTAGAATTCGGCAAGCTGATTTGCGAGCAAGGCCCCCAACAGCTCCTCCATCTTTGAAACATCGATCCTGCCATGCCGATAAGCCGAGTCTGCGGCATCCAGAGCATCGAAATAGGGTTTTCGATTATCAACAATCTGATCCGGTATCGTCGGCGTACCCGGCAGAAGGGCCCCCGCCCGAATCGAAAGCACAACATACGAAACGATCCGAGAAGTTCGACCGTTGCCATCCGCAAAAGGATGAATCCAGTTTAGCCGCCACATGACATAGGCAGCCAGATGAATTGGCGTGCTCTGATGCCAGTGATCATTAACGTAGTCGCACATGTCCTCGACGAGTTCGGGAACCAAGTGTGCACCTACGGGCTCATGTTGGCTCCCCTCAATAGCAACGCCTCCAGGCCGGTAGTTCCCCGCATAGGAACTGATGCCGGAGAGAGCTTCACGTTGCAGGCCGAGGATTGAGCGAGGGACGTAGCTTGAAAGCCCCCCGCTCAAGTGCCGTCTGTATCGCGCCGATCGCAGCATCATACTGCCGGAAACCATTTCGAGCTTCTGCTGCGGCTTTCTCTTGTGGATCGGTAATCAGTTGAGGCTCGAGCGCGCGGCTATCGCGCCGTTCGCGCTCTTCACCAGTCACTTCTTATCCTTGGCCAGCTTCTCGGCCTCACGGTCCACCATTTCACGCGTAATCAGCGAATTTTCGAAATGGGTGTTTCCGTAGACAAAGCTCCGCCGTTGCTGCTCCCGATGCTCTGGGGTCGGGTTCACAGTCTTGGCAGCTTCAATGAGTTTTTTCAGGGCATCAGTCATGGCGACAATATAAGTGAATCGGGGCAGGGATACCATGTGATTTTATGTGGACATGTGCGTGTGGTGCAGCGTCCCCGCCGCTCGCGCGATGCGGCGCCAGTCTATGAGGAACTACCGAAAGCCTGCGGCCAGCCCGACGACCTGGCCATCGAGACCGTTGAAGCCGTGATGGCCGAAGGCTTCGCAGGGGTCGCCCTGAACGGTGCCGCCGGAAAGCCAGGCGACGCGCGCCTTCCCGGCCGACCATTTGATGAAGGGATCGACTCCCGCCGGCAATGTCGCCCGGCAGGAATCCGCCTGATGATGGATGACGAGCGTGCGCGGGAGCGCTGCCGGGGAGCCCAGGATCGCCATCACGTTTTCGCTGCTGCCGGACTCGCGGCTGAGGAATCCCGACGTCAGCACCAGAGCGTCCGGCCTCGCGCCACGCGCAATCCCCTGCGCCGCGCGCAGCGTACCGCGGCTGGTCCCGATCACCGTTACCGGGCGCTTGATCGCAGCCATATAGTCGACCGCGCTTTTCAGATCGGTGCCCGCGTCGGCCACCAGCACGGCAAGGCCGCGCGCGGCATAGGCCTGGCGCGTGCGCACGAGCTGGTTACCCAACAGCCCGTGAATATCGCCGTGGCCGCCGGCGCGGATCGCGCCATCCCCGCCCGGCAGCAGGATCACGCTGCCGCGCGGCGCATTCGGCCTGATCAGCACGGCGCGCGAGCCGCCGACGTCAACGGTCTCATCGGCGCCCGCCGCTCCGCAAGCCAAGCCGACAAGCAATGCGGCAATTCCCAAACGATCAAAAAAGCGGCGTTTCTTCGTCACGCTCTCTAAACTATCCGAACACGGCTGTTATCAGAGCGCTGATAACGCGGCCAAACGGCAGCGCTTATCAATATCGCTCACACTTGTCGTCCTCCGTTCAGGGGATGTAGCGAGTAGCCAGTAGCCCGGATGAGCGGAGCGATATGCGGTGCCGGCGTCAACAATAATCACAGCCCCGGATATCGCTTCCGCTCATCCGGGCTACGCTGCTGCAGCACTACGCGGCGTTGCGGCCGAGCGCCGTTTCGGTGCCGAGCAGCCCCGCCTCGATCAGCGCGTCCTTGATCCCTGCAATTTCCGCATCCGTGATCTTGACCAGGGGCGGACGCACCACGGCGCGCGGCAGCTTGCCGAGCAGCACGAGGGCTTCCTTCATGCGGTTGTGCATGTCGACGAAGGGATCGGCGTAGAAGACGCGCGCCATCGGATAGATCCGGTCGTTCAGCCGGCGGGCGTCCGCCAGATCGTTGGCCTTCACGGCGCGATAGAGTTTTGCCTGAAGGTCGGCGATGACGCTGCCGCTGCCCGAAAGCAGGCCGTTGCAGCCGAGCACCAGCGAGCTCAAGAGCCACGCGCTGTTGGTGGAAAGCACGTTGATGGGACGCTTGCGCCCCTGCAACGCGCGAATCTGAGCCTCATGCTGCGGGACCTGCGGCGTCCAGTCCTTGATCGCCCGGATCGTCGGCACCTCGTCGAACAGCCGCTCCAGCGTCGCCGCCGGATAGCCCTGCCCTGTGGCCAGCGGATATTGAAACACGATCAGCGGCAGATCGGTCGCGTCCGCAATGGTCTTGAAATGCGCCAGCGCCATCGCGGCCGACTGGCCAAGCGTGAAGGGAGCCGGCGGGAACACCAGAAGCGCGGAGGCGCCCCCCGCCTCGGCCCGTCGCGCGATCCGTGCCGCCTCCAGGCTGCCGTCCGCCCACACCCCGTGAATGACAGGCAATTTGCCACCGACTTCCTCGCCCGCGATCTCCATGACGCGACGCTGCTCGTCACTGGTGCAGGAGGCGACCTCGGTGGAGTGAGCATTGACCGTGATCGCCGACAGTCCCTCCACCGAGGCGACATCGCGCAAGTGCGCCCGGAAGCTCGCCTCGTCGATCGACAAATCCTCGTGGAACGGCAGCAGCACCGCCGGGATTACGCCGTGAGGAACGAAATCAGGATGGCGGGGCATTGGCTCGTCTCCCTCAAGGTTGTCCTTGTTCGTAGCTCTGTAGAATGGATTAGTTTAGCGTAATCCGCCAATATCTCAACGACACTCGGCGGGTTACGCTGCGCCAATCGGCGAGACGTAGATAACCCCACACGCAGCCGTCATAATGTCGTGATGATATCCCCTCGCACCGAGGTCCCCGAAGATGCCACGCCTTCTCGTTCTGTTGTTCGCGCTTGCGTTTCCCCTGACGACCGCTGTGGCGCAAAGCGTGCCCCTGCCCCGCGAGGCCCAGATCGGCCCGCGCCCGTTTTACCTCGTCGACAAGATGAAGGATGGGCCGCTGAAGGAAAGGCTCGGCCAGTGTACCGGGCCGTTCCACAAGAGCGAATTCTCCATCGGCCATCGCGGCGCGGCCCTGATGTTTCCCGAGCACAGCAAGGAGGCCTATTCCGCCGCGGCGCGCATGGGCGCCGGCATCATCGAATGCGACGTGACGTTTACCAAAGACCGCCAGCTGGTCTGCCGGCATTCGCAATGCGATTTGCATACAACGACCAACATCCTCGCAGTGCCGGCGCTCGCCGCGAAATGCACGCAAGGTTTCAGCCCGGCCGATCCGGCCACCGGCAAGAAGGCGTCGGCGAAATGCTGCACCAGCGACATCACGCTCGCCGAGTTCAAGCAACTCACGGCGAAGATGGACGGCGCCAATCCGGATGCAACCAACGTCGCCGACTACATGAACGGCACCCCGCGCTGGCGCACCGATCTCTATGCCAATTCCGGCACGGTGATGACACTTGATGAAAGCATCGCGTTGGTCAAAAGTTTTGGCGCCAGGTTCACGCCCGAACTGAAGGCGCCCGAGGTGCCGATGCCGTTCGAGGGCGACTACACCCAGGAGAAATATGCGACGCAAATGCTGGACGCCTACAAGAAGGCCGGCATCCCCGCGAGCGACGTGTTCGCCCAGAGTTTTAGTCTCGCCGATATCCTCTATTGGGTGAAGACCGAACCTGATTTCGCGGCGCAGGCGATCCTTCTCGAGGAGCGCTACGAAAAGCAGGGTCTCGATCCCAACAAGCCCGAAACCTGGAAGCCCTCGATGGAGGAGCTGAAGGCGTCAGGCGTAAAAATCCTGGGCCCGCCGATCTGGATCATGCTGGCGCTGAACGACAACAAGGAAATCGTGCCCTCCGAATACGCCAAGGCCGCGAAATCCGCTGGCCTCGAAATGATCGGCTGGTCGCTCGAGCGCGACGGCCCGCTCAACAAAGGCGGCGCGTTCTATCACTCCTCCGTCAAGGCCGCGATCGATCGCGACGGCGACACGCTCACCGTGCTTGACGTGCTCGCCAAACAGGTCGGCGTCCGCGGCATGTTCTCGGACTGGCCCGCGACCACGACGTTCTATGCGAATTGCATGGGGATGAAGTGAGGGGTCGGTTAGGCGACTTGCCTACCGTAGCTCGCAAATGAGATGGTGGGTTACGCTGCGCTAACCCACTCCACACGCTTCATATCTACAACGGCAAATTGTCGTGCTTCTTCGCCGGCATCTCCACATGCTTATCTCGCAGCATCGCCAGCGCCCGCGCGATCCGCCGCCTTGTCGAATGCGGCATGATGACGTCGTCGATATAGCCGCGCTCGGCGGCGATGAAGGGGGACAGGAAGCGGTCTTCGTATTCTTTCGTGCGCGCGGCGATCTTGTCGGGGTCGCCGATGTCGGCGCGGAAGATGATCTCGACCGCGCCCTTGGCGCCCATGACGGCGATCTGCGCGGTCGGCCAGGCGTAGTTCATGTCGGCGCCGATCTCCTTGGACGCCATGACGTCGAAGGCGCCGCCATAGGCTTTTCGGGTGATGATGGTGACGAGCGGCACGGTGCATTGCGAATAGGCGAACAAGAGTTTCGCGCCGTGCTTGATCAGCCCGCCATATTCCTGGGCGGTGCCCGGCAGGAAGCCCGGCACGTCCACGAAGGTCACGATCGGGATGTTGAAGGCATCGCAAAAGCGGACGAAGCGCGCGGCCTTCCTTGAAGCGTCGCTGTCGAGCACGCCCGCCAGCACCATCGGCTGGTTGGCGACGAAGCCGACCGTGCGGCCGGCGATGCGGCCGAAGCCGGTGACGATGTTTTTGGCGAACATCTCCGAAATCTCGAAGAAATCGCCCTCGTCCACGACCTTCAGGATCAGTTCCTTCATGTCGTAGGGCTTGTTCGGATTGTCGGGGATCAGCGTGTCGAGCGACATGTCGAGGCGCTCGATGGAATCGAAGCTCGGCCATTCCGGCACGCCGTCGGAGTTGTTCGAGGGGAGGAAGTCGATCAGCCGGCGCATCTGCAACAGCGTCTCGACGTCGTTCTCGAACGCGCCGTCGGCAATCGAGGAGCGCGTCGCATGCACGGAGGCGCCGCCAAGCTCTTCGGCGGTGACGACCTCGTTGGTGACGGTCTTCACCACGTCAGGCCCGGTGACGAACATGTAGCTCGTGTTCTTCACCATGAAGATGAAGTCGGTCATGGCCGGCGAATAGACGTCGCCGCCGGCGCAGGGGCCCATGATGACGGAAATCTGCGGGATCACGCCGGACGCGATGACGTTGCGGCGGAACACGTAGGAATAGCCCGCGAGGGCCGCGACGCCTTCCTGGATGCGCGCGCCGCCGGCGTCATAGAGCCCGATGATCGGCGCCCTCGCCTTCATCGCCATGTCCTGGATCTTGACGATCTTGTGCGCATGCGTCTCCGACAGCGAGCCGCCGAACACGGTAAAATCCTTGGCAAAGACGAAGGTCTTGCGGCCGTTGACGGTGCCCCAGCCGGTGACGACGCCGTCGCCGGGCACCTTGCGTCTTCTCCATGCCGAACTCGGTCGAGCGGTGCTCGACGAACATGTCGAATTCCTCGAAGGAACCCTTGTCGAGCAGAAGCTCGATGCGCTCGCGCGCGGTCAATTTGCCGCGGGCGTGCTGCGCCTCGATGCGTGTCTTTCCGCCGCCGAGCTTCGCGCCCGCGCGCCGTTCCTCAAGGGTGTCCAGGATGTCCTTCATCGGCTTTCCGCCCGTCCTTTTTTCGCAAGAATTGTGGTCGTTCTAACACGGGCTTTTCGCAAACCAAAAGCGCCCTTTCGGCCGCTTTTTGGCGCTACAAGGGGCGCCGCATCAGGGGACTGGCCTCAGGAGTTAAACCGATGAGCGAAGCTGCCGCACGCCCTACTGGCCAAATCACGGGAGAAGCCGCAGGAGCGGTCACCGGCGGGGTCAGGATCCTGCTCCGGCTGGAGGGCCTGACATTATTTGCCGGCATGGTGCTGCTTTATGCGGTCTGGGGCGGCTCGTGGTGGGTTTTCGCGCTCTTGTTTCTCGTGCCCGATCTCAGCTTTGCCGCCTATCTGGCCGGGCCCCAGACCGGCGCGATCGTCTACAACGCCGCGCACAGCTACCTGTTGCCGGTCGCGCTGATGACGGCGGGCTTCGCGCTGCCGGAGCCCCTGATCCTGTCGATCGCGATGATCTGGCTCGCCCATATCGGGATCGATCGCGCGCTCGGCTACGGCCTGAAATACGAGGCGGGATTCGGCTTCACCCATCTTGGCCGGATTGGCCGCAATAAAGGCATGTGAACACCGGCCACGCGCAAATTTGCCCCATCACGATGGCTTGAAAGTCGCCCGTCCCGCGGCGATAGGGGGTAAGCTTTGGCTGCGTCGCGCCGGTGACATAACCAGTCCCTAATTTCGTGGAATTCCTGCGTATTCTCTTCGCCGTCGAACCCTTAAGGTCCGCCTCGAACCATGTCGATGCCTGCCCCGGTCTATTCCCCGTCCTCCAATCCGCATCAGGAAACGGTCGATTTCCTGAGGCGGCTTTCCAGCATGCTGACCGGCGGCCGGAACGGCGAGATGGTGCAGGAAGCGGCCTCGCTGATCGAGACGCTGAGCCTGCGCGCCACGTCTGCCGAGCAGCGTTACCACGAGCAGCAGGAGGACCATGCGCGCAATCTCGAGCTGCGCGAGGTGGCCGAGCTCGCCAGCGACAATCTGATCGCCGAGGTCGACGCGCTGAAGGCCGAGATCGAATTATTGAAGGCGCAGCTCGCCGACCGCATCAGCCAGGCCGAGACCGACCGCAACTGGTTTGCGGAGGAAACGCTGCGCGCGCAGGCGCAGGCCGAGCTTGCGCAGGAGCAGCTTGCCGCCGCCAATGCCGAGCTCGAGGAAATGCGCAAGCCGCTCCCGCCCGATACGCTCGACAACTCCATCGCCGTCGTCCCGTTGCAGTCGCTGCAGCTCGCCCGCGCCCAGTTCGACCATCTGGCGGAAGGATTTGCCAGGCAAGGCGACGTGGTCTCGCAAACCATCTGCGAGATCGGGGCCCGCGCGCTCGACAAGGCGCTCGCCGACAACGAACCCGGCAGGGACTTCGGCCCGCCGCCTATCACATAGCGCTCCCGAATTGACAGCCCGCGCGGCGCTTGTTCTAGTTCCGCGCAAAACCAGAGGGCTTTGGGGGAAACGATGCTGTCAGACTGGCGCTTTGGCGTCACCGCCGCGATCTTTTGCACCGCCGTCCTGCTCACATGCATCGAGACCAATGCGCAGTCGGTGCCGAAGGAAGTGGCCTCGCGCATCGAGATTTATGCGATCCCGTCGGTCACGATTTCGGACCAGCAGTTTCTGACCGGCGACGCCAACGGCAAGCAGGTCACCGTGGCGGGCGAATTCCGGATCGCGCAAGGCTCGGGCCGCCTCCCCGTCGTCGTCATGATGCACGGCTCCGGCGGCGTCAGCGGCGTCAGCGAGGCCTGGGTGCACCAGTTCAATTCGATGGGCATCTCGACCTTCATGCTGGACGGCTTTTCCGGCCGCGGCCTGACCTCCACCAGCACCAACCAGGCGCAGCTCGGCCGGCTCAACTTCATCGTCGATATCTTTCACGCGCTGGAGATTCTCGCGAAACACCCGCGCGTCGACCCCGAGCGCATCGTGTTGATGGGATTTTCGCGCGGCGGACAGGCGGCGCTCTACGCCAGCATGAACCGCTTCCAGAAGCTCTGGAACAATTCCGGCGTCGAGTTCGCGGGCTATATCGCTTTCTATCCGGACTGCGCGACGACCTATAATGCCGAGACCGACGTCGCCGGCCGGCCGATCCGCATCTTCCACGGCGCGCCCGACGATTATAACCCGGTCGCAAGCTGCAAGGCCTATGTCGCGCGGCTGAAGGAGGCGGGCCGCGACGTGGCGCTGACCGAATATCCGGACTCGCCGCACGGTTTCGATTCCGGCCTGTTCGGCTTCAACCTCACCCTGATCTCCGCCAACGCACAGTCCGTGCGCCGTTGCCGCATCAGGGAGGGCGAAGGCGGCCAGTTGCTCAACGCCGATACCAAGGCGCCCTTCAGCTACAACGACGAATGCGTCGAGCTCAACCCGCATGTCGGCGGCAACCCCGACACCGCCAAGGAAGCGCGCAAGGCCGTGGCGGAGTTTCTGCAGGCGTTGTTCAAGCTGGGTTGACCACTCTCGCGGTCATTCCGGGATGCGCGAAGCGCAAACCCGGAATCTCGAGATTCTCAGGTGCGCAATTGCGCACCATAGTTCGATGCTGTGCGTCGCCCCGGAATGACAGCTGGCTGCGCAGCTTTCATTTTTCCCCCGGCTTGAACGGCTCTTCCTTGTCCGGCGGCACGGTCTGCTCCGCCATGGCGAGGATCATCGCGACCATCACGTAATTGCCGGCGACCGCAGTGAGGTCGACGATCTGCTGGTCGTTGAACACTTTCTTCGCCCGCGCGAAGGTTTCGTCGGAGACTTTGTACGTAGCCGTGAGCTCGGTGACGAAATCGTAGACCAGCGCCTCGTCCTCGGCCATCTTCGACGGCCGCTTGTTGGCCTTCAACTCGGCGATGATGTCGGGCGACAGCCCGGCCTTGGTCGCGATCGGTGCATGCGCGAACCATTCCACCTGCGAACGCCACTGCCGGCCGATGATCAGGATCGCGAACTCGTTGAGCCTCGTCGGCACCGAGGTCTTCCAGCGCAGGTAATCGAACAGGTCGAACAACCGCTGGCCCAGCACCGGGCTGCGCAGCAGGAGATTGTACGGCCCGCCGATGCCGACGCTCGACACCTTCACGATCTGGTCGCCGAGCGGCTTCTGCGCCTCGGTGAGCTGGTCCATGGTGAGTTGCGGAAAGCGCGGTTCCTTGCCGGTGGCGGTGCCGGCAAACACCGTAGCGGCGAGCCAGCCGCCGGCCGCGGCGAGCGTGATGGACGAGAGCAGGACTGAAGTGGAATGCATGGGTTCCTCCCAATTTTCTGATTGCGGCGGCACAATAGTTGAGCGCGTCGAATTGAACCAGCGCCTTGGGAACCGTTTGAACCCGTCCTCTTCTGCCGCGTTGATTTGCAAAGCGAACAAAGGAGTTCATCCGATGATCAAATCCAATATCGCAACAACGGGATGGCTGATCGTGGTGCTGAACCTCGCGCCTGGTGCCGCACTTGCCGACGCTTCGCCCTTCCGCGCCATGGCCGGCTCATGGTCCGGCGGCGGCATGCTGAGCACCGCTGACGGCAACCAGGAGCGGCTCCGCTGCCGCGCGTCCTACAACGTCGCCGGACGCGGCGACGAGGTGCGCCTGAACCTGCGCTGCGCCAGCGACAGCTATAATTTTGACCTGACGGGCGATGTCGAATATCACGGCGGCGCGATTTCAGGCCAATGGACGGAGTCGAGCCGCAACGCGGCCGGCACCATCGAAGGCCGCGCGGCCGGCGATCATGTCGAGGCCGCGGCGCGCGGCCAGAATTTCTCCGCCGACCTTTCGCTGACCACCCGCGGCAACCGGCAGACGGTCTCGATCCGTCCGCAGGGCGGCGGCGACATCAGGGCGGTGTCGCTCGCGCTCGACCGGCGTTGAGGGCGGCTATCTCGCCCGCTTCGTGAGCCGCAGCACGAACACCAGGACTTCCGCGACCGCCTTGTAGAGCTCGGCCGGGATCTCGTCGCCGAGCTCGACATTGGAGAGCGCACCGGCCAGGACCTCGTTCTCCTCGATCGGGATGTCGTGCTCTTTCGCGACCTCGATGATCTTGGCGCCGATCGCGCCCTTGCCCTTGGCGACGACGCGCGGCGCGCCGGTGCGGTCGTAATGCAGCGCGACGGCTAGCTGGTTCTTGGTCTCCGTGCTCACAGCGCGCGATCCAGGAAGTGGCCGGCCTTCGCCGGCACGGGTTGCGGCGGCGATCCCTCGCGGATCACGATGTCGCCGGGCGAGAGCTCGGCCTGGCTCAGTGCCTGGCTGAGCTCGCCCGCGCCGGCGCGCAGTTGGGCCGCGGTCTGCGGCCGCTCCGCCCACATCCGCACGGAGGTGCGATCGCCGGAGAGCGAAATCAGCACATGCACGGGGCCGGCCGGCTCGATGTTGAGCGAGAAGCGCGCCTGCCACGCCCGTTTCGCGGCCTCGACTTCGCTGCCGCCGCCATCGCGCGAGATTTCGAATTGCGCCATCGCGGTGCCCTGCGGCGTCACAAACGGAATCTCGAAATTCCAGCGCGGGATGGAGGGATCGATGCGGTTACCGCCGGGATCGGGGCGATCGGGCAACGACGCCACCTGCAGCAGGGTCTGGCGCGCGAGCGCGGCATCGGTGTCGTCGAGCAGATGATGCACGGTCGTCGACAACGGCGCGTTCGGCGCGATCGTGGGGTCCGCGACCGGCTGCGCCGACGGCAGCGCGCCGCGGAATGGCGGCGGCGGCGTATTGGTCAACGCGGCTCCCTGCACGCTGCGCCCGTCCGGCGAGGTAATGATCGCCGCCGGATTGCCCGATGTGCGCGGCGCTTGCTGGAGCGCTTCCTGCAAAAGATTGAGCGCCGCTCCTGTGGTGACCGAACGCGGCTCGGCCCCGAGCAGCGCCTGTGCAACCAGGAGCTTGCCTGGATCGGCTCCAGCAAGATTGGAGAGCGGCAGCCGGGCCTGGGGCAGGATTTCATCGCCGACGGTTTCCGCCGTTTGCGACGGGACAAGCGACGGCGCGGCGACGGCGGGTTTCGCGATGCTGGCTGCACCGGCGGCCGGGCGATCCGTGCCCTCGACCGCAGTGGCGAGCGTCTGCCGCAGCACGATCAGCGCGGCCTTCAGATCGGGCATGCCGTCCGTCGACGGCCCATTGCCCGACGCGAGCGAGGCCTCCAGGAACAATCCGGACTTCTGGAAGGCATTCTGGATGTCGCCGCCGCCGAGATTTTGATCGAGGCTCGTCTGCTGCGCAAGCACGTCCGTGATCGCCTGCTGCAGGGCCGGCGGCAGATTGTTTGACGAAGCTGCCGCGTTGAGGTTGGCAAACAGCGGCGCGAGGCTCTGTTGCGCCGTCGCGGCGCTTTCCGTGGCGACCGACACCGCGATGCGCTCCAGCGGCGTCAGCGGATCGTTCGCTGCCGCGACATTGCCGGCCCGTACCACCGGCGCGGCAGGCGCAAGGTTCGGCGCGAGGCTCGCGGCATCGCCTGGCGCGGCGCCCTGCCCCACGATCTGCAGCCGCACCACGCCATCCTGCTTCTGCGACACCGAAAGCTGCAAATTCTGGCCCGGCGTCAGCGCGACCTCCGTGAGCACGTCGAGCGACAGGTTGGCGATCGCGATCCGCACCAGATTGTCGGCCAGCACGTTCTGCACCTGCGCGGACACGACTGTGCCCGGCTGCAGCACGACGCCGTCGGGCGCGCTGCCGACGGCCTGCGCGCCAATGACGGGGGTGGTCGGATTGATCGAGATCGCCATGCCGCGGGAGGCTACCGCGAGGCGCTTAACCTCTCGTTAAGTTCCGGCCGCCTAGCCACCCTTGCACACCCCGCGCTAAGACGACAAAAGCAAGGTGGCACGGGGTTTCCTCGCAAACGACCGCACGCAGGGTGAGGCCAACTTCACTATTTGCGGCGAAGCCCCAACGTCGTGAATAGCGTTGCTCCTACCTGCAAAGCCAACGACTTCCGAGTTTGGCCACTTTCCGGAAGTGCCGCGTTAGGGTCAGGCTGAGAATAAGCGCCTGCAACAGGTCAAGAGAGAGATCGCGGCAAAAAGGCAGCCTAACCACACCAGCCGGCAGTAAATGGCGCGGTACCCAACGGAACAAATTAAGCCGCCGCCAAAAATCAAATTAGGCCATACGCGCACGATTTCTCAACGTCGCCAACTAGCGAGGGTGATCGATTGGAGGCCGAGTTGGCGGAGACCGTGTTGAGGCCTGGCCGTTAGGTCGTGGGACTCAGCACAACCGGCACGCTCCCCAGGATAGGCAGCAACCGGCGCAACCCACGCAACCAACGCAACCAACGCAGGCAACGATCCCGCAGCCACCAATCCCGCAGCCGCCGAACCCGAACCCGCCACCGCAACCTCGGCAACCGCCACCACCGCAACGGCAACCGCCACCACCGCAACCTCGGCAACCGCCGCCACCGCAACCTCGGCAACCACCGCATCCGCGGGCTAGCTGCACGCGGCCGCCAACGGTTTCCTTATCGAAGAGATAGAACGTGGCGAGACTGACGTCGGCCATTTCCTCTTCGCCAAGAACGAAGCGCTGATTGGGCAGGTTATTGTCAGATTGCGGGATATCAGCAGTGGGCATCGTAGATGCGGATGCGCTGCCCGCCAGCGAAAAACCCAGTCCGGCGGCACCCAGCACATTGACGGCGGCGGCTTTGCGTGTGCGCTTCTGCGTCGAAGCTTGCTTGACCCGTGGCATGGTCGCATCCTCCAAAAGTTTCTTGTGAAGTGCTCGACCTACCCAGCGTGCGCTCGGCGAATGCGGCGCGCAAGAGTTGCCCGGGCAATAAAATGCAAAATATCTCGTGAATTCCCATTCATCTTGATGAACGATGCGCCCTATAAAATATATATTACAATCACTTATGGTACTGCCGTGGGGTAACCTCCTTAACCGCGCGTTTCCAACGCCGCCAAAATCGCGACCGCGGCCTCGAAATCGAGCCTCCGCGCCGCCCGGCGGGCGCTGACTTCCGCGTCCTCGCCCCATTGCTCGGCGTTGAAATCCTCATCGACATGGGCGGCGGCCCAGACCTGTTCGGCATCCCGCGCACCATGATGGAGCGCGAGCGCCAAAAGCGCCGAACCCGTGAGGGTGGTGACGACATGCAGCGCCGCGACCGACCATGGATCCTCCGGCAGCGCGTTGCGCGCGGCCACGAGCGCATGCGCGGGCTGGCTGACATGCATGATGCCCTGCGCCAGGATGAAACGGGCGCCGAGCGCGTCCGCCGCCCAGAACAGCACCGGATCCCAATGCTGCGCCTCGCGCGCGACGAGGCCTTCTGGATGCCCGGCGCGATAGAACAGCAGATCCGAACCGAGATATTTCGCGATGTCGTCGCGGACGATCCCGACCCGATCGACCACGGCATCGACGACGCTGTTGGCAAAGCGCGTCATCGGCATGGTCACGGGATCGATGTTTTCCATCTGCGCCTCCCATTCCGCGGCCACGGCGTCCGCGATGGTCCGCGACGGCACCGCCACGATTCGTCCCGACGGCGTCCTGATCGGCTTGCCATCGAGCGTCGCGGCAAAGCCGCCCTCGGCCTCCATGACGCCGGCCGCGGCGTAAAACCGCTTGCGCAAGGATGCGCGCATGGTGCGCCTCACCGCCTCCTGCGGGTCGAGCGGCGATTGGCCGGCCACTTCGTCGAACAATTCACGCATGCAGGCTTTGCTTCCCTCGGTCGCATCAATCCGGAACGCAAAATATGATAAATACGGGCGCGAATAAAGCGAGCCCATCGTGGGACGGGTTTTTGCAGCGGTTCTGGTCCTGATCTCTGGCGTCGCCACCGCGAGCGCCGGGTTCCGCACGCCGGAATCGCTGGTGCGCAACGTCTACGCCTATTACGGCAACGGCGCGCCCGACCTCTCCCACGGCCTGCCGCGCGACGAGGCGACCATCGACCGGTTCTTCGATCCGAGCCTGCGCAGGGCCTGGCACTCCCTGAAGAACGAACCCTACGATTTCCTGGTGCAAAGCCCGACCTGGAAGCTCGGCCCGGTCTCGATTTCGATCCTGCGCAAGCAGTTCGACAAGACCTATGTCGCGGCCGCATTCAACAATCAGGGGCGCGCGGTCACGTTGAATTTCATCCTGGTGAACGGTCCCGAAGGCTGGGTGATCACGGATATCGAGAGCCCGCATGACTCCTTGCGGATGTTTCTCGAGCAGTTCAAGAACTAGCGCATGATCCGGCCCCGTAGCGCCGCGTTAGCGCAAAGTGGGCACCGGTTTTCCCTCGCGACAAACGCGAAGCGTTTGCGCGGAGATTATGCGCAAACAAGAATCTTCAACGGTTGACGCAGGACCGCACATAATAGTCGCGATCGCCGGGGCCAAAGCCGCCGGCGGCGGCTTCCGCAAGACAGCGCTTGACGCGCTTGTGAAAGGACGGTTGCGCCCGCGGCGAATTGTTATAACCATAATCCGGACCGCTATATTGCGGCGATGGCACGTCCATCTTCGGCACCACGGGCACGGCGGTGCTGGGCGGCGGCGGGGGTTGCGGCAGAGGGGGATTGAACTGCGAGCCGCCCGGGAGATTGTTCGGCGACTGCGCAAAGGCCGCGCCGCCCGCCACCAACATGATCGCAAAAATCGAAAAGCACAGACGTTTCATGGAGGGTATGTCGTCCTCCTCCAGAGGAACTGCAAGTAGTTATTCTTCCGGCGCGTCCTCGATCGGATCGAACCGGTCGGCCTCCAGCCCCAGCAGGTTCCAGGATTGCAGCATATGCGGTGGCAGCGGCGCGGTGGCGTCGATCACGCCGCCACGCGGATGCGGGATGACGATCCGCCGCGCCAAGAGGTGCAGCCGGTTCTGCAACCCGCCCGGCAATTGCCAGTTCTCCTTGTTGAAATATTTGGGATCGCCGACGATGGCGTGATCGATATGCGCCATATGCGCGCGCAATTGATGGGTGCGTCCGGTGACCGGCTTCAACGACACCCAGGCGAGCTTTTGCGCCGACGTCTCCACCACCGCGTAGTAGGTGACCGCATGGCTTGCGCCCTCGTCGCCATGGGCGGCAATGCGCATGATGCTGTCCTCCTCGCTCTCCTCTTTCGCGAGATAGGTCGAGATGCGGCCCTGCTTCGGCTTCGGCACGCCCGCGACCAGCGCCCAGTAGATCTTCCGCGCCGAGCGATGGCGGAACGAACCGGTGAGCTGGGTGGCCGCAAAACGCGTCTTGGCGACGAGAAGGCAGCCCGCGGTTTCCTTGTCGAGCCGATGCACCAGCCGCGGCTTCTGCCCCTTGGCATCGCGCATCGCTTCCAGCATCTGGTCGACATGCCGCGTGGTGCCGGAACCGCCCTGCACGGCAAGCCCTGCGGGCTTGTTCAGCACCAGCACGTCGTCGTCCTCGTAGAGCGTCATCTCCTTGAGCTGCTGCAGGGTCCGGCTTTCGGCCTCCGACAATGCGGCGGACGCCTTCGGCGTATCGAGCCGCAGCGGCGGAATACGCACGCTCTGCCCGGCCTCGAGGCGGTCCTTGCTGTCGGCGCGCTTGCCGTTGACGCGCAACTCGCCTTTGCGGACGATGCGCTGGATGTGGGAGAACGACAGCCCCGGGAAGCGCGCTTCGAGGAAGCGGTCGACCCGCATGTTGTGCTCGTCCGGCGTCACCACCACGGTCTGGACCTTGGTCGGCAGCGGAGGGTCGGCGTTCGCCTTCGCGGGCTCATCGGCAAACTGGCGCGGCGCGTCTTGTCGATGCTTGTCTTGTCGATGGTTTTCCTGTCGGCGGTTTTCTTGCCGACGGTTTTCTTGTCGATGGTTTTCTTGTCGATGCTCGCCACGCTTCTCGGTTAGGCGCGCCGGCTTGGCGCCCGGCCGGTGATCGAGCGGGCGCTCCGTTTTGCGGAAATCGCGATGCGGACGCGCGCTTTTCGGGCGATCACCCGGGTTTGTCGTTCGCTTGATGCGGCGGCTCATGCCGTTCTTCCAAGTCTACGCGATGGCGACCGGCCTGCGCGACGCGGCAGCGCCGCGATCTCGGCACCGACTTCGCTTTCCGCAAGCCGCAGCTCATAAAGTTGCTGCAAGTTCATCCAGAATTGGGGCGTTGTGCCGAACCAGTGCCCGAGCCGCAACGCGGTGTCCGCCGTGATCCCGCGCTGACCATGAATGATGCCGGTAATGCGGTTCACAGGCACATCGATCTGACGCGAAAGCTCCGCAGCCGTGATGCCGAGCTCCCGCAATTCTTCGGCAAGATGTTCGCCGGGATGGATGGGTGTACGGGCCAAGTTGGTCATCCTTCAGTGATAGTCGGATGACTGACAGGAATTACGGATTACGTAAACAGTAAATCCAGCGGCTTCCGGCTCAATTCGCTGTCGAATTCGGCCCAATTACCTGCACACCCAGACGACGTCGAGCGCCGGCAAAGCAGCGCTTCAACCGCGTTCCCGCCGCAGCCTGGCCCAATAATCGAGGCGCTTCCTGATCTCGCGCTCGAAGCCGCGCTCGGGCGGATTGTAAAAACTCTGCCGTCCGAGCGCTTCCGGGAAATAGTCCTGGCCGGAAAAGCCTTCCGGGGCGTCGTGGTCATATTCGTAACCGGCGCCGTAACCTTCTTGCTGCATCAGCTTGGTCGGCGAATTGAGAATGTGTTTTGGCGGCAGCAACGAACCCGCCTCTTTCGCCGTGCGCATGGCAGCGCCGAACGCCTTGTAGGCGGCGTTCGATTTCGGCGCAGTCGCGACATAGATCACGGCCTGTGCGATGGCGAGTTCGCCTTCCGGAGAGCCGAGGAAATCATAGGCGTCCTTGGCGGCATTGGCGATCACCAGCGCCTGCGGGTCGGCCATTCCGATGTCCTCCACCGCCATCCGCACGACCCGCCGCGCCAGGAACAGCGGATCCTCGCCGGCATCGAGCATGCGCGCGAGATAATAGAGGGCGGCATCGGGATCGGAGCCGCGCACGGCCTTATGCAGCGCCGAGATCAGGTTGTAGTGGCCGTCGGCCGACTTGTCGTAGATCGGCGCGCGCCGCTGCAGGATGTCCTGCAATTGCGCGGCGTCGAAGATTTCGCCGCCGCGGGCCGAACGCCAGACCTCCTCGGCGAGCGTCAGCGCGGCGCGGCCGTCGCCGTCGGCCATGCGCACCAGCGCCGCCCTCGCCTCGGCATCGAGCGGCAGTTTCCTGCCTTCGGCTTCCTCGGCATGGGCGTAGAGCCTCTCGATCGCGGCGGGATCAAGCGAATGAAACACCAGCACGCGCGCGCGGGAGAGCAACGCCGCGTTGAGCTCGAAGGAGGGATTTTCCGTGGTCGCGCCGACCAGCACCACCGTGCCGTCTTCCATGACCGGCAGAAACGAATCCTGCTGCGCGCGGTTGAAGCGGTGCACCTCGTCGACGAACAGGAGCGTGCCCTTACCCATCTCGCGGCGGGCACGCGCGGCGTCGAACACTTTCTTCAGGTCGGCGACGCCGGAGAACACCGCCGAGATCTGCTCGAAATGCAGCTCGGTCGCATCCGCCAGAAGCCGCGCCACGGTGGTCTTTCCGGTGCCCGGCGGCCCCCAGAAGATCAGCGAACCGAGCGTGCGCGTCTCCAGCATGCGGGTCAGCGCGCCGTCAGGACCGAGGATGTGGTCCTGGCCGACGACGTCGGACAGCTTGTGCGGACGCAACCGGTCGGGCAGCGGACGCGGCGCATCCTGTTCGAGCCCTGCGGCCGCGAACAGGGTGGCGCCACCTTCCCGTGGTTTTTTCGGGCTCATCCGCCCAGCGTGACGTTGATCTGCTGGCCGCCGCGCACCAGCGTGATGCGCCAGAGCCTGGACGACTGGCTCGTCGCCCTTTCGAGGTCGGAGGTCTTTCCGACCTTCTGATTGTTGACGGCGACGATGATGTCGCCTTTCTGGAAACCGACGCTGGCGGCGGTCGAGTCATCGGGGAGCTCCGTGACAACGACACCCTGGGTGTCGGCATCGAGATGCAGCTCGTCGGCAACCGCCGGCGAGATGTTGGCGACCTTCGCTCCCTGGAATGGCGAGCGCGTGGTCAGCACGATTTCATCGCGCCCGGTATCCGGCGCCGTCTCCAGCGCCACATTGATCCGGTAAGGCTTGCCGCCGCGTGTAATGTCGATCTGCGCGGTGCCGCCAAGCGGGCGCGTCGCGAAGCGGTAGTCGAAGGCATTGGGATCGTCGATGACCTGCCCGTCGATCGCGGTGATCAGGTCGGAGGATTTGAGGCCGGCGCGACCCGCCGGGCTGTTGGCGACGACGTTGGCGACCAGGGCCCCGCTCGGCGAGCGCAGGCCCAAGCTTTCGGCGATCTCGGGCGTCACCACCTGCAGCTTCGCACCGAGCCACGGCCGCTTCACCGCCTTGCCGCCGCCCTTGGCGGAGGCCACGACCACCCGCACCATGTTGGCGGGAATGGCAAAGCCGATGCCCTGCGAGCCGCCGGAGCGCGAATAGATCGCGGTGTTGATGCCGGCGAGGTGGCCGGTCATGTCGACCAGCGCGCCGCCGGAATTGCCGGGATTGATCGCCGCATCGGTCTGGATGAAGAACTGGTAGTCGGTGATGCCGACTTGCGTGCGCGCCAGCGCCGAGATGATGCCCTGCGTCACGGTCTGGCCGACGCCGAACGGGTTGCCGATCGCGAGCACGACGTCGCCGACCAGGAGCTCGTCCGAATTGGCGAAGTCGAGCGTCGGGAATTTCTCGTGCGCGTTTTTCAGCCTGAGTACCGCGAGATCGGAGCGCTTGTCCTTCAGGATGATTTCGGCCTCGAACTCGCGCTTGTCCGACAGCGAAACCTTCACCTCGTCCGCGCCTTCGATGACGTGCACGTTGGTGACGACGAGACCGGATGGATCGACCATCACACCCGAACCGAGCGAGCGCTGCATCTGCTCCTGCTGGCCGCCCGGCAGGCCGAAGAAGCGCCTGAAGATCGGATCGTCCAGGAACGGGTTGTGGTTTTGCACGACCTTGGCGGCATAGACGTTGACGACCGCCGGCTGCACGCGCTGCACGATCGGCGCAAAGGAGAGCCGGAGCTCCGCGGCAGAGGACGGCACCCTGCGGTCCTGCGCCAGCGCCGGCATCGCGAGCGCGGCCGAGACGAGAAGCACTGCCAATGAGCGGATCGAAATCATGCGTAAAATCCCAAAATGCGTTGGCCCTAGATAGGCCCGTCGATGTGGCGTTGGAAGGTACTAGGCCGCGCGGGGCGGCGCTCTTGTGGTGTCGGCCGCGCAGGACAGCCGCTCCTGATGGCTCTCGCCCCAGGCCTTCAGCGTGTCGATCACGGGTTTCAGGCTCTCGCCGATCTCGGAGAGGCAATATTCCACCCGCGGCGGCACCTCGGCATAGACCTTGCGGACAATCAACTTGTCCTCCTCGAGCGCGCGAAGCTGCTTGGTCAGCATGCGTTGGGTGATCCCGGGCATCCGGCGACGCAGCTCGCCGAAGCGCTGCGTGCCCGCTTGCAGGTGGAACAGGATCACGCCCTTCCATTTGCCGTCGATCAGGTCCAGCGTCGCTTCGACCGCGCAGCCCGGCCGGTGTTCGAAATTTCGCCGCTTCATGTGCTATTCCCGCGGGATTTTCCAATAGTACCCAAACAGGGACTATATCCCCGAATTTACAGTACTTGCCAAGTTGATGCCAAGTGACAATTAATTCCGCGCGAATTGCCAAGGGAGAAGAGAATGAAGGCCGTCGGATACCAGAAGTCGCTGCCGATCGAGGACAAGGACGCGCTGGTCGATTTTGAAGCCGCCAAGCCCGAGCCGAAGGGGCGCGACATCCGCGTCGCGGTGAAGGCGATTTCCGCCAATCCCGTCGACTACAAGGTGCGCAAGCGCGCTGCCCCGCCCGCCGGCGAATACAAGATTCTGGGATTTGACGCCGCCGGCGTGGTCGATGCGGTCGGGCCCGATGTCTCGCTGTTCAAGCCGGGCGACGAGGTGTTCTACGCGGGCTCGATCCAGCGCCAGGGCACCAATTCGGAATTCCACCTGGTCGACGAGCGCATCGTCGGCAACAAGCCGAAATCGCTGTCGTTCGCGCAGGCCGCCGCCCTGCCGCTCACCTCGCTCACGGCGTGGGAATTGCTGTTCGACCGGCTCGGCGCCGTGCCGGGCAAGAGCGTCGATGCCCGCACGCTCCTGATCGTGGGCGGGGCTGGCGGCGTCGGCTCCATCCTGATCCAGCTTGCGCGGCGGCTGACCGGGCTGACAGTGGTCGCAACCGCGACGCGGCCTGAATCACAGCAATGGTGCCTCGAGCTCGGCGCGCATGCGGTGATCGACCATGCGAAACCGATGAAAGAGCAGATCGAGAAATTGAAGCTGCCGCCGGTTGGGCTGGTGGCGAGCCTCACCTTCACCGACCAGCATTACAAGGCGATCGCGGAGGTGATGGCGCCGCAGGGCAAATACGGCCTGATCGACGACCCAGCGGAATTCAACGTCGCCGTGTTCAAGGGCAAGGCGATCTCGGTGCACTGGGAATCGATGTTCACCCGCTCCTCGTTCCAGACGCCTGATATGATCGCCCAGCACAATCTGCTCAACGACGTCGCCGACCTCATCGACAAGGGCGTTCTGCGCACCACGATGGACCGGAGTTTTGGCGCGATCAGCGCCGCCAACCTCAAGCGCGCCCATGCGCTGCTGGAAAGCGGCAAGTCGCGCGGCAAGATCGTGCTGGAGGGGTGGTAGGCACGAAAGTGCCTTGCTTCGCGCCCGGGACCGGATTGCGGTCTAAGGCGCGACACCCTCGACAAAGACCAAGCGCCGCTCCAGCGCGGTCCGCCGCACTTTCAGCGCGTCGGCATATTCGGCCGACGCATACCATTCGCGCAAACGCGCCATGGAGGGAAACTCGACGATGATGAGCGTCTTCGGCGGCGGGCCGCCCTCCGCCGCTTCGGCCGCACCGCCGCGGACGAGATAGCGCCCGCCATATTGCGCGATCGATTCCGCGGCGAGCGCGCGATAGGTCTCCATCGCAGCCGCGTCGCGCGCCTCCACCTCGGATATCACGTAAGCCGCCATTGGGCGCGTCTTAAGCGATGGTATCGAGGATGCCGCCCTCGGCGCGGATTGCCGCGCCATTGGTGACGGCGGCTTCCTTCGACGCGACGAAGACCACGACATTGGCGACCTCCTCGACGCTGGCAAAGCGCGCCAGCAGCGAGCCCGGCCGGTACTGCTTGACGAAGTTCGCGGCTGTCTCCGCTTCCGACTGATTGTTCTGCCGCGCGAGATCCGTCACCAACGCGGTCTTTCCGGAAAGGTCGATGTTCATGTCTCTCCTCCATCAGGGATTTAAGGAGGATATCGGGCGGAACCTGCGCGACCGCAATCGACTGGAGCGGCATGGCTGCTCCTCAGGCCGCAGGCAATCGTGCAAAAAGAAAAAAGCGGCGCTTGAGGCGCCGCTTTCGAAACCGGCATCGGAAGGAGGCTTACGCGGCCTCGGCTTCCGTTTCCTGGACCGGACCGGAGTCCTGGCCCTTGGCATCGACGTCGCGGTCGACGAACTCGATCACGGCCATCGGCGCGTTGTCGCCGTAGCGGAAGCCCGCCTTGATGATGCGGGTATAGCCGCCGTGGCGATCCTTGTAGCGGGGCGCCAGCGTGTCGAACAGCTTCTTGACCTGATCCTTGTCGCGCATCTCCGAGATCGCCTGGCGGCGCATGGCGAGCCCGCCCTTCTTGCCGAGGGTGACGAGCTTCTCGACGATCGGACGCAGCTCCTTCGCCTTCGGCAGCGTGGTGACGATCTGCTCGTGCTTGATCAGCGCGGCGCACATGTTGGCGAACATCGCACGCCGGTGCTCGGCGGTGCGGTTGAGCTTGCGATGAACCTTGCCGTGACGCATGAAACTATTCCTTCTTCAGTCTGCCGCGACGGTTCGTCGGACATGTTGCTCAGGTGGGCTGCCTGCGTTCGCCCTTGGTGGTTGTCGGGGGCCTCATCCTTCGAGACGCGGCTCCTCAGGATGAGGGGTTGGTTCCTCATGGTGAGGAGCGCGTCAGCGCGTCTCGAACCATGAGGCCCCGAGCCTCAGTAATGATCCTCGAAGCGCTTGGCGAGCTCGTCGATGTTCTCCGGCGGCCAGCCCGGCACTTCCATGCCGAGATGCAGACCCATCTGGGCCAGCACTTCCTTGATCTCGTTCAGCGACTTGCGGCCGAAGTTCGGGGTGCGGAGCATTTCCGCCTCCGACTTCTGCACGAGGTCGCCGATATAGACGATGTTGTCGTTCTTCAGGCAGTTGGCCGAACGAACCGACAGTTCGAGTTCGTCGACCTTCTTGAGGAACGCCGGGTTGAAGGCGAGATCGGGGATGATCTCCTGCGTGACCTCCTTGCGCGGCTCCTCGAAGTTGACGAACACGTTGAGCTGGTCCTGCAGGATGCGCGCGGCATAGGCCACAGCGTCGTCAGGCGAAACCGCGCCGTTGGTCTCGATCGTCATGGTCAGCTTGTCGTAGTCGAGGATCTGGCCCTCGCGGGTGTTCTCGACCTTGTAGGAGACCTTGCGGACCGGCGAGAACAGGCTGTCGACCGGGATCAGGCCGATCGGCGCATCCTCGGGCCGGTTGCGCTCGGCGGCGACATAGCCCTTGCCGGTCGCGACCGTGAACTCCATGCGGATCTCGGCGCCGTCGTCGAGCGTGCAGAGCACGAGGTCGGGATTGAGCACCACGACGTCGCCGACGGTCTGGATGTCGCCGGCGGTAACCACGCCCGGACCCTGCTTCTTCACGACCATGCGCTTGGGGCCTTCGCCCTGCATCTTGATCGAGATGTCCTTGATGTTCAGCACGATGTCGGTGACGTCCTCACGGACGCCCGCGATCGAGGAGAACTCGTGCAGCACGCCGTCGATGTGCACCGACTGCACCGCTGCGCCCTGCAGCGAGGACAGCAGGATGCGGCGGAGCGCGTTGCCGAGGGTCTGGCCGAAGCCGCGCTCGAGCGGCTCGGCGACCAGCGTCGCATGGCGGGCTGCGTCGGTACCCGGAGATACCTGCAGCTTGTTCGGCCGGATCAGTTCTTGCCAATTTTTCTGGATCGTCACTGTTTCACCTCTGGCCAGCTCAATTGCCATCTGGCTTTGGCGGCCGCGGATCAGTCCGCGGCTTGCAAACTTCAAAACGCTTCGCGGGCGGCACGGCCGCCCGCGAAGAAAACGTCAGACGCGCCGCCGCTTGCGCGGACGGCAACCATTGTGCGGGATCGTCGTCACGTCGCGGATCGAGGTGACGGTGAAGCCCGCGGCCTGCAACGCGCGCAGCGCCGATTCGCGGCCCGAACCGGGACCGGCGACTTCGACTTCCAGCGTGCGCATGCCGTGTTCCTGCGCCTTCTTGGAAACATCCTCCGCCGCGACCTGTGCGGCATACGGGGTCGACTTGCGCGATCCCTTGAACCCCATCGTTCCCGCCGACGACCAGGCAATGGTGTTGCCCTGCGCGTCGGTGATGGTGATGGTGGTATTGTTGAACGACGAATTCACGTGCGCCACGCCGGAGGCGATGTTCTTGCGTTCGCGACGGCGGACGCGGGTGGCTTCCTTGCCCATGACGTAAACCTTTCCTGTGATCTCAACGCCGCCGTAATGCCAGCGGCTACACCAAAGCGGGCCGCGCGCTTGCGCCGCCCGCCGCTCTCAATCAGCGAATTACTTCTTCTTGCCGGCGATCGCCTTGGCCGGCCCCTTGCGCGTGCGCGCATTGGTGTGGGTACGCTGGCCGCGCACCGGGAGGCCGCGGCGATGACGGAGCCCACGATAGCAGCCGAGGTCCATCAGCCGCTTGATGTTGATGCCGGTCTCGCGACGCAGATCGCCCTCGACGACGTAGTCGCGGTCGATCACTTCGCGGATCTGCAGGACTTCCGCGTCGCTCAACTGGCTGACGCGGCGTTCCAGCGGAAGCTTCACCTTCTCCATGATCTCGGCCGCGCTCTTCTGGCCGATGCCATGGATATACTGCAGCGCGATCAGCACGCGCTTGTTGGTCGGGATGTTAACGCCGGCAATACGGGCCACGTACGTCTCTCCTGTCGCCGATCCGTTTTCGAATCGGACCTTAAGTTCTTGCTATCTCGGGCAGGTGTCCGCAAACGCGAACACGACACCCTCCCCATGATCACTCTGTAATGATCACTTGGGGCCCGGCATCGTCATGAAACTATCCGACTTGGATGCGGGCTTATTAATGGATTGAACGGGCTTTCGTCAACCAATTCTAGGCTTTAGCTCGCCTTTTCGTGACCTTTTTTACAGGCCGGCGGGCGGCCTTCCTGCCCACCTTCCGGGCACCCTTGGACACCCCCCTCGATGCCAGTTTGGCGGCCTTTCGGGCCCCTTTGGCTGCCTTTTTGGCGGCCGGCCGGCCCTTCCCCGCGGATTTGGCGCCTTTGCCGACGGCTTTGCCAACGCTTCGCTTGGCGGAACCGGGCTTCTTGGAGGCTTTGCTGGGAGGTGAGCTTTCCACAGCCCCGATCGCCCGCAGGATCCGGCCGATTTCGTGGGTGACGTGGTCGACCGTCATCATGCCGTCGACCGTCAAGAGCTTCCTGCGCTCGGAGTAATAATGGATCAGGGGCTCCGTCAGGGAGCGGTAGCTGGCGAGCCGCTTGACCAGCACTTCCGGGGTGTCGTCGACGCGCACTTCCTCGCCGCGCGCCCTTGTCTCCGCCGCGCGGGTTTCGACCCGCTGCAGCAACGCGCTTTCGTTGACGCGCAGCTCGATCACAGCGTCGAGCTTCATGTGCTTTTGCTTGAGCAGCGCGTCAAGCCCCTCCGCCTGCGGCACGGTGCGCGGAAACCCGTCGAGGATGAAGCCGTTCTTCGCATCCGGCTGGTCGATGCGGTCGGAAATGATGCCAACGACGACGTCGTCCGGAACCAGGCCGCCGCTCGCCATGATGTCCTTGGCCCTCAACCCGACCGGCGTCCCGGCGGCGACCGCGGCGCGCAGCATCTCGCCGGTGGAGAGCTGGACGATGCCGTAGCGCTGCACCAGCCGTTGCGCCTGTGTCCCCTTGCCCGACCCGGGCGGCCCCAGAAGGATGATTCTCATTGGCGTACGCCCCCCGGATTGGTGAGCGATACGTCGCGCACCTGCTTTTTGATATCAAGAATAGTGCAAACCACAATCAATACCGAACCACCACCGATTTTATAGGGTAGCGCCACACCGCCGGCCACCAGGGCTTCCGGAATCAGCGACACGGCAACGAGGTAGACGGCTCCGACCGCGGTCGTCAACGATACCACGCGATCGAGATGGTCGGCCGTGGGCTCGCCGGGCGCTACGCCCGGGATCGCGCCGCCCTGTTTTTGCAGGGTTTCAGCGGCCTGCTCGGGATCCAGCACATAGGCCGTGTAGATGAAAGCGAGCACGAAGATGGCGATCGACCCGAGGATGATGTGGGCGGGCCTCGCGAACTGGATGTGCTCATAGGCAGCGGCGAGCCACGGCGTGCGGCCGAACGCGAAGGTGGCAAGCGCGAGCGGGAGGTAGAATATCCAGGGCGTCACCGTGACCGGAATCAGGAACCCGGCGCTGTTCAGCTTGATCGGCAGCACCTGATCGCGCGGGGGAAGCAGGCGTTTTCCCACCTGTCGCGCGCCATATTGCACCGGCACGTTCCGCCGCGCACCCTCGACGAGGACGATCAAGGCCACCAGCGCCGCCCAGACGACGGTGTTGAACAGCACCAGATTGCCGGAGACCGCGCCCTGCCTCAGCAATTCGAACGCGGTGGCAATCTCCGCCGGGAGTGAAACGAGAATGTTGACGCTCAGTACCAGCGCGATGCCGTTGCCGATCCCGTGCCGCGTGATCTGCTCGCTGAGCCAGATCATGAAGAACACGCCGCCGACCATCGTGGCGGTGGTCGACAGCAGGAACCACTCGCCGGGCCCCGTGACCAGGCCCGAAATGTTCTGCAGGGCGGAGGCGAGGCCGAAGGCTTGGAACGATGCCAGCAGCAGCGTCAGGACCAGCGTGATGCGGGCGAGCTTGCGCCGGCCGGCCTCGCCCGAGCGCTCAAGCGCACCCAGCCTCCCCCACACCATCGACAACAACTGGATGAAGATCGCCGCGCTGAGATAGGGAATGAGCGTTAGCGCCAAGATCGAGACGCGGTCGATGGCGCCGGTTGAAAGCACGCCGGTCTGCGCCGAGATGCCCGCGAGCGGGACATGGCTGCCGAGCCTGAAAATGAGCAGCGCGCCGATCGTGAAAGCGATACGGCGCGCCAGCTCCATCCTCATCTACGACGGCCTCTCAGTTTCGACTTCCTGATCAGGCCCTCATATTGATGGGCGAGCAGATAGCCCTGGACCTGCGCCACCGTATCCATGGTCACGCTGACCACGATCAGAAGCGACGTTCCGCCAAAGTAGAACGGAACCGAGGCGTAGGAAATCAGAATTTCGGGGATCAGGCAGACGATCGCGAGATAGACGGCACCCAGCACCGTGATGCGCGACAGCACATAGTCGATGTATTCGGCCGTGCGCTCGCCCGGACGGATGCCGGGAATGAAGCCGCCATGCTTCTTCAGGTTGTCCGCGGTCTCGGTCGGGTTGAACACGATCGCGGTGTAGAAGAAGGCGAAGAACACGATCAGCGCGAGATACATCGCGAGGAACAGCGGCCGGCCGTGGGAGAGCTGGGTATTGATCCACTGGAACCACTCCGGCCCCTTGCCGGCGTTGAAGTTGGCGACGGTGGTCGGCAGCAAGAGCAGCGAGGACGCAAAGATCGGCGGGATCACGCCCGAGGTGTTGAGCTTGAGCGGCAGATGGGAGGACTGGCCCTCGAACATCTTGTTGCCCACCTGGCGCTTCGGATACTGGATCAGGAGCCGGCGCTGGGCGCGCTCCATGAACACGATGAAGGCAATCACGGCGACCGCCATGATGATCACGACCAGGATCAGCGGGGTCGACAGCGCGCCTTGACGGCCGAGTTCGAGCATGTTGGCAAGCGCGGTCGGCAGCTCGGCTACGATGCCGGACAGAATGATCAGCGAAATGCCGTTGCCGATGCCGCGCGAGGTGATCTGCTCGCCGAGCCACATCAGGAACATGGTGCCGCCGGTCAGCGTGATCGCGGTGGAAAGGCGGAAGAACATGCCGGGGTCGCTGACGACGTTGCCGGCGCCCTCGAGGCCGACGGCGATGCCGTAGGACTGGAACGCGGCCAGGATCACGGTGAGATAGCGGGTGTACTGGTTCAGCGTCTTGCGGCCCGCCTCGCCCTCTTTCTTCAGGGCTTCGAGCTGCGGCGAGACCGTGGTCAGGAGCTGGATGATGATCGATGCCGAGATGTACGGCATGATGTTCAGCGCGAAGATCGCCATGCGGTGGATGCCGCCGCCGGCGAACAGGTTGAACATGCCGAGAATGCCGCCGGATTGGGTCTTGAACACCTGTTCCCAGATATTGGGATCGATGCCCGGCAACGGAATGTAGGTCCCGAGCCGGTAGACCAGCAGCGCGCCGAGGGTGAACCAGATGCGCTTCTTCAGTTCGTCCGCCTTGGCGAACGCGCCGAAATTGAGATTTGCCGCTAATTGTTCCGCTGCTGAGGCCATGTTTGGCTTTCTCCCGCCGTCCCCTTCGCGCCCCTCACGCCCTCCGCTCGGCGAAGCTTCGGGCGGACGCGAACATTATTTGGGCTTCGGCGCCGATAAGTCCATCGTCAAGCGCGTGCGAACCGCCCGCTCGCGCGGGCGATGACGCAGATGTTACGCCGCTTCGCCCTCTTCCTTGGCGGGCGCCAGGATCTTCACGGTGCCGCCGGCCTTCTCGACCGCCGCAACGGCCGATTTCGACGCACCATGCACCTCGATATTGATCTTGGCCTTGATCTCGCCGCGGCCGAGCAGCCGCACGCCGCCCTTAGGCCGCCGCACAACGCCGGCCTTCACCAGCGACTCGGCGTTGATGGCCGCACCCGCATCGAGCGTCTTGGCGTCGATCGCCTGCTGGATACGGTCGAGATTGATCTCGGCGTATTCGACCCGGAACACGTTGTTGAACCCGCGCTTGGGAAGGCGGCGGTGCAGCGGCATCTGGCCGCCTTCGAAGCCCTTGATGCGCACGCCCGAACGCGCGGTCTGGCCCTTGCCGCCGCGGCCCGCGGTCTTGCCCTTGCCTGAACCGATGCCGCGGCCGACACGCATGCGCTTCTTGCGCGAGCCGGCATTGTCGGCGATATCGCTGAGCTTCATCGCCCTTCTCCTTGTTTTCTGCGCATGATCCTGGCCGAAAACCGGTATCCGGCTTTCGGGATCAGGCGCCTTGCTTACTTCTCGTCGACGATGCGGACGAGATGGTGAACCTTTTCGATCATGCCGCGCACCGCCGGCGTATCCGGCAACTCGGTGACCCGGCCGATCTTGTTGAGCTTCATCCCGATCAGCGTAGCGCGCTGCGAGTGATGCCGGCGGATCGGGCTGCCGATCTGCTCGACCTTGATCTTCTTTGCGGCCATGACATTGAACTCCGAAATCTCTTAGTCGGCCGCCGCTTCGGCATCGCCGCCGACGCGGCGTGCCTGCAGCGCGGACACCTTGATGTTGCGGCGCGCCGCGACCGAGCGCGGCGAGTCCTGATGCTTCAGCGCGTCGAAGGTGGCGCGGACCATGTTATAGGGGTTGGACGAGCCGATCGACTTCGCCACCACGTCCTGGATGCCGAGCGTCTCGAACACGGCGCGCATCGGGCCGCCCGCGATGATGCCGGTACCGGCGGGCGCCGCTCGCAGATAGACGCGGCCCGCGCCGTGACGGCCGGCGATATCGTGATGCAGCGTGCGGCCTTCGCGCAGCGCCACGCGCGTCAGGTTGCGCTTGGCCGACTCGGTCGCCTTGCGGATCGCTTCCGGCACCTCGCGCGCCTTGCCGTGGCCGAAACCGACCCGGCCCTTCTGGTCGCCGATCACGACCAGGGCCGCAAAGCCGAAGCGCTTGCCGCCCTTGACCACCTTCGCCACACGATTGATGTGGACGAGCTTGTCGACGAATTCGCTGTCGCGCTCTTCCCGGCCGCCCCTGTGGCCGCCACCGCGTTCGCGTTCACCTGCCATGGTGTTTTCCAATCTTTCGGAGGCTTGTCGCCTCTGTCCTCAAATCAGTTTTCTCTCGAGCATGATCTTGTCGGAAAACCGGTTCCCACTTTTCCGGATCATGCTCCTGTTAGAAGCTCAACCCGCTTTCGCGCGCGGCATCCGCGAGCGCCTTGATGCGACCGTGATAGAGATAGCTGCCGCGATCGAACACGACTTCCTTGACGCCGTTCTTCACCGCGCGTTCCGCCAGCAACTTGCCGACGGCCTTGGCGGCATCGATGTTGGCGCCGGTCTTCTCGCGCATTTCCTTTTCCATCGACGAGGCGGACGCGAGCGTCTCACCCTTCAGATCGTCGATCACCTGCGCATAGATATGCTTCGACGAGCGAAACACCGAAAGCCGCGGGCGGCCGTTCGCGGACCGGCGCAACGACAGCCTCACGCGTTGCTTGCGCCGGGCATTCGTAACCTTGTTTCTCGACATTGCCGGCTCCGTTACTTCTTCTTGCCTTCCTTGCGGAAGATGAATTCATCGGCATATTTCACGCCCTTGCCCTTGTAGGGCTCCGGCGGACGGTAGGCGCGGATTTCGGCGGCCACCTGGCCGACACGCTGGATATCGCTGCCGGTGATCGTGATTTCCGTCGGCTTCGGCACCACGATGGTGATGCCTTCCGGGATCGCGTAGACCACGTCGTGGCTGTAGCCGAGCGCGAGCTGCAGGTTCTTGCCCTGCATCGCGGCGCGGTAGCCGACGCCGGTGATCTCGAGCTTCTTCTCGAACCCCTTGGTGACGCCGGCGACCAGATTTGCGATCTGGGCGCGCGCGGTGCCGTAGAGAGCGGTCGCGCGGTTGGTATCGACCCGCGGGTTCACCTTGACCACGTTCTTGTCGAGCTTCACCTCGACGTCGTCATGGACAACGAACTGAAGCTGGCCTTTCGGCCCCTTCATCTTCACCGTCTGGCCCTCGACAGTCGCCGTCACACCCGACGGGATCGTCACAGGCCGTTTGCCAATGCGTGACATGGCTTGAAAATCCTTCTCTCTAATCCTGTGCGCACTCTTGTCGCAAAACCGGTTCCCACTTTTGCGGAATGCGCACTAGAACACCGTGAAGAGAACTTCGCCGCCCACATTCGCGTCGCGCGCGTCGTGGTCGGCCATGATTCCCTTCGGCGTCGACAACACCAAAATGCCAAGGCCGTTGTTGACCCGCGGCAGGTTCTTCACCGAGGCGTAGACCCGGCGACCCGGCTTGGAGACCCGCTCTATTTCGCGGATGACCGGCTCGCCGTCGAAATATTTCAGCTCGATCTCGAGCTCGTTGCGGCCCGAGGAATGCTCGACGGTGGCGTAGCCGCGGATGTACCCCTCGCTCTTCAGCACCTCGAGCACATTCTGGCGCATCTTCGAGCCCGGCGAAGACACCTTCGACTTCGAGCGCATCTGCGCGTTGCGGATGCGGGTGATCAGGTCGCTGATCGGATCGTGCGTAGACATGCTTTCCGACCCTCCCTTACCAGCTCGACTTGACGAGCCCGGGCACCATGCCCTTGGAGCCCAGTTCACGCAGCGCAATGCGGGACAGCTTGTTCTTGCGGTAGGTCGAGCGCGGACGGCCGGTGAGCTCGCAACGGTTGCGAATGCGGGTCGCCGACGAATTGCGGGGCATTTCGGCAAGCTTCAGGGTCGCGGCGAAGCGCTCCTCCATCGGCCTGGTCTTGTCGGCGATGATCGCCTTCAGCTTCGCGCGCGCAGGCGCGGCGTTCTTCGTCATCCGCTTGCGCCGGTTATTCTTCTCGATCGAACTCTTCTTTGCCATGCTTGGCTCCTTACGTATCCGCGTTTGAGAGGCTCTTGGTCAGCATCTCACTGCCGGAACGGGAAATTGAAAGCGGTCAACAAGGCGCGCGCCTCGTCGTCGGTCTTGGCGGTGGTGCAGACCGTGATGTCCATGCCACGCGCTTCCGAGACCTTGTCGAAATCGATCTCGGGGAAAATGATGTGCTCCTTGAGGCCGAGCGAGTAGTTGCCGCGGCCGTCGAAGCTCTTCGGGTTCAGCCCGCGGAAGTCGCGGACGCGGGGCAGCGCGATATTCACCAGGCGATCGATGAAGTCGTACATGCGGGTCTTGCGCAGCGTGACCTTGCAGCCGATCGGCTGGTTCTCGCGCAGCTTGAAGGTCGCGATCGCGATTCGCGAATAGGTCACGATCGCCTTCTGGCCGGCGATCTGCGTCAGCTCGGCGGCAGCGGTCTCGGCCTTCTTGCGGTCATTGACGAAATCGCCGACGCCCATGTTGAGCACGACCTTGTCCAGCCGCGGCACCTGCATGACGTTCTCGTAGCCGAACTTCTCGGTCAGCTGGCCGCGAATGTTCCTGTCATATTCCGTGCGCAGGCGCGGCACGTAAGCGGTATCAGCCATCGATCTCTGCTCCCGAGCTCTTGGCGATGCGCACCTTCTTGCCATCCGCCAAAATCTTGAATCCGACGCGGGTCGGCTTTCCGTCCTTGCCGACATAGGCGATGTTGGACAGGTGGACCGGCGCCTCCTTGGAGATGATGCCGCCCTCCTGGGCCTGGGTCTGCTTCTGGTGGCGCTTCACCATGTTGATGCCGCGCACCAGCGCCATTCCCTGATCGGGACGCACCTCGAAGACCTCGCCGCTGCGGCCCTTGTCGCGGCCGGTGAGCACGACGACCTTGTCGCCTTTCCGGATCTTGGCGGCCATCACAGCACCTCCGGCGCGAGCGAAATGATCTTCATGTGGTTCTTGGCGCGGAGCTCGCGCGGCACCGGCCCGAAGATACGGGTGCCGACCGGCTCGGCCTGGTTGTTGATCAGGACGGCCGCGTTGCGGTCGAAGCGGATCACCGAGCCGTCAGGGCGGCGGATATCCTTGCGGACGCGAACGACGACGGCCTTCATGACGTCGCCCTTCTTCACCTTGCCGCGCGGGATGGCTTCCTTGATCGACACCACGATGACGTCGCCGATGGTGGCGTAGCGGCGCTTGGAGCCGCCCAGCACCTTGATACACATGACACGGCGTGCGCCTGAATTATCGGCCACGTCGAGGTTGGTCTGCATCTGAATCATTGATGCACCTCGTCCTCTTTCTGCGCTTCACTCGCGCTCAAGATTTTTCCCGACTTCACCCGGCTATGCCGGACGGCGTCAGGCGGTTTTCTTCTGTTCGCCCCGGACCACGGTCCAGCGCTTCAACTTCGAGATCGGCTTCAATTCCTCGATCCACACGGTGTCGCCGGGCTTGAACTGGTCGTTCTCGTCGTGGGCGTGGTAGTTCTTCGAACGGCGGATCGTCTTCTTGTAGATCGGATGGGTGAAGCGGCGATCGACGCGCACCACCACCGTCTTGGCTTGCTTGTCGCTGACGACCACGCCCTGCAGCATACGTTTCGGCATCTCCGGCCTCTTACTTCTTCTTCGCGCGCTTTTGCGCGGCGATGGTCTTGATACGGGCGATGTCGCGGCGGGCTTCCTTCATCCGCGACGTGTTCTCCAGCTGCCCGGTGGCGCGCTGGAAGCGCAGGTTGAAGCGCTCCTTCTTCAGATTGAGGACGGCGTCCTCCATCTGGTCTTCGCTCATCGCGCGGATGTCGTCGGCTTTCATCTGGGCCATGTCCATTACTCCGCGATACGCTCGACGAAGCGCGTCTTGATCGGCAGCTTGGCCGCGGCCAGCGCCAGCGCTTCCTTGGCGATACCTACCGGAACGCCGTCGATCTCGAACATCACCCGGCCCGGCTTGATCCGGACCACCCACAATTCGGGCGCGCCCTTGCCGGAGCCCATGCGGACTTCGGCCGGCTTCTTCGACACGGGAACGTCGGGGAATACGCGGATCCAGACGCGGCCGGCACGCTTCATGTGACGGGTCAGCGCGCGCCGCGCGGCTTCGATCTGGCGCGCGGTGACACGATCGGGCTCCATCGCCTTCAGGCCGAACTGGCCGAACGACAACGTCGCGCCCGAAGTCGCGGTGCCGTGGATACGGCCCTTATGCGCCTTCCGGAACTTCGTTTTCTTGGGTTGCATCATGGCGTTAAGCCCTCAAACTCTCAAATTGCCTCAAGCGGCGTCCCGGCGCGGCCGCGAATTGTCGCCTTCGGCCATCCTCTTGTCCTGCGCCATCGGATCGTGCTCGAGGATTTCACCCTTGAAGATCCAGACCTTGACGCCGCAGGTGCCGAACGTCGTGAACGCGGTGGCGACGCCGTAGTCGATGTCGGCGCGCAACGTGTGCAGCGGCACCCGCCCCTCGCGGTACCATTCCATGCGCGCGATTTCCGCGCCGCCGAGCCGGCCCGAGCAGTTGATACGGATGCCCTCGGCGCCGAGACGCATCGCCGACTGCACCGCGCGCTTCATGGCGCGGCGGAACGCGACGCGGCGCTCGAGCTGCTGGGCGATCGATTCGGCGACCAGCGTCGCATCGAGCTCAGGCTTCCTGATTTCGACGATGTTGATGACGACGTCGGACGCCGTGATGTCGGCTACCTTCTTGCGCAGCTTGTCGATGTCGGCGCCCTTCTTGCCGATCACGACACCCGGACGCGCCGAGTGGATGGTGACACGGCACTTCTTGTGCGGACGCTCGATCACGATGCGCGCGACGGCGGCCTGCTTCAATTCCTTGTGCAGGATCTCGCGGATCTTGACGTCCTCGTGCAGCAGCTTGCCGTATTCGGCCTTGCCGGCGAACCAGCGGGAATCCCAGGTCCGGTTGATGCCGAGCCGCAGGCCGATCGGATTGATCTTTTGACCCATCTTATTCTCCCGAGCCCTTACGCGCTCGCTTCAAGCTGACGAACGACGATCGTCAGCTGCGAAAATGGTTTGAACACACGGCCCGAACGGCCACGGCCGCGCGGGGCGAAACGCTTCATGACGAGGCCGTTGCCGACAAACGCCTCGGAAACGACGAGCTCGTCGACATCGAGGTCGTGGTTGTTCTCGGCATTGGCGATCGCCGATTCCAGGCACTTCTTGACGTCGACCGCGATCCGCTTGTGCGAGAACTGCAGGTCGGCGAGCGCAGCAGACGCCTTCCGGCCGCGGATCAGCTGCGCAACCAGGTTGAGCTTCTGCGGGCTCACCCGCAGCATCCGGGCGACCGCCTTGGCCTCGTTATCGGCGAGGCTCCGTTCGCGCTTAGGTTTGCTCATCGCTTAATCCTCAAGCCCACTTTCTCAAGCCTTCTTGGCTTTCTTGTCGCCCGAATGGCCGTGGAAGGTCCGGGTCGGCGAGAACTCGCCGAACTTGTGACCGACCATTTCCTCGTTCACCGAGACTGGCACGTGCTTCTGGCCGTTGTAGACGCCGAAGACCAGGCCGACGAATTGCGGCAGGATGGTCGAGCGGCGGCTCCAGATCTTGATGACGTCGTGACGGCCGGACGCACGCGCGGCATCTGCCTTCTTGAGCAGAGAACCCTCGACGAACGGGCCTTTCCAGACTGAACGAACCATGTCCGGCGTTCCTTACTTCTTCCGCTTGTGGCGGCTTAGGAGAATGAATTTGCTGGTCGACTTGTTGGTGCGGGTCTTCTTGCCCTTGGTCGGCTTGCCCCACGGAGTGACCGGGTGGCGGCCGCCCGAGGTGCGGCCTTCACCGCCGCCATGCGGGTGATCGATCGGGTTCATCGAAACGCCGCGGTTGTGCGGACGGCGGCCCATCCAGCGCTTGCGGCCGGCCTTGCCGATCGAGATGTTCATGTGGTCGGGGTTCGACACCGCACCGATGGTGGCGCGGCAGCGGCCGTGCACCAGGCGCTGCTCGCCCGAGTTCAGGCGCAGGATGACGTAGTCCTGGTCGCGGCCGACGAGCTGGGCGTAGGTGCCGGCGGACCGCGCGAGCTGGCCGCCCTTGCCGATCTTGGTCTCGATATTGTGGACGATGGTGCCGATCGGCATGTTGCCGAGCGGCATGACATTGCCCGGCTTCACGTCGACATAGTTGCCGGCGATGATGGTGTCGCCGACCGCCAGCCGCTGCGGCGCGAGGATATAGGCCTGCTCGCCGTCCTGATACTTGATCAGGGCGATGAAGCCGGTGCGGTTCGGATCGTATTCCAGCCGCTCGACAGTCGCGGGAACGTCGATCTTGGTGCGCTTGAAGTCGACGATGCGGTAGGCCTGCTTGTGGCCGCCGCCGCGGAAACGCACGGTGATGCGGCCGGTGTTGTTGCGACCGCCGCTCGAGAGCTTGCCCTCGGTCAAGGCCTTCACCGGCTTGCCCTTGTAGAGCGCCGAACGATCGACCATCACCAGCTGGCGCTGGCCCGGCGTCGTGGGATTGTATGTCTTCAGTGCCATCGCAGTACTGCCTCAGAGTCCGGTGGTCACGTCGATGCGGTGGCCCTCTTCAAGGGTCACGATCGCGCGCTTGGTGTCCGACTGCGAACCGAAATTGCCGCGGAACACCTTGGTCTTGCCCTTGCGAACCAGCGTGTTGACGCTCTTCACCTTGACGTCGAACAGCTTCTCGACCGCTTCCTTGATCTGCGGCTTGGTGGCCTTGCTCGCGACCTTGAACAGCACCTTGTTGTGCTCGGAGGCAAGCGTCGCCTTTTCGGTCACGACGGGAGCGACGATGATGTCGTAATGGCGGGGATCGATGTTCTTCATTTGAAGCGCGCCTCCAGCGCATCGATCGCCGCCTTGGTCAGCACCAGCTTCTGGCGACGGAGAATGTCGTAGACGTTGATGCCCTGGATCGGCAGCACGTCCATGTTCGGGATGTTGCGGGCGGCGGCGGCAAAGCCGTTGTGCAGTTCGGCGCCGTCGATGATCAGCGCGTTGGTGAGGCCGAGGCCCGAGAAGTGGCCCATCAGGGCCTTGGTCTTGGCGGCCTCGAGCTTGGCCGCTTCGATGACGACGAGATCGCCGTCCTTGGCCTTGGCTGACAGCGCGTGCTTGAGAGCGAGCGCGCGTACCTTCTTCGGCAGGTCGGTGGCGTGCGAGCGTACCACCGGGCCAAAGGCACGGCCGCCGCCGCGGAACTGCGGCACGCGGGCCGAGCCATGGCGAGCGCCACCCGTACCCTTCTGCTTGTACATCTTCTTGCCGGTGCGCCAGATCTCGGCGCGGCCCTTGGCCTTGTGCGTGCCGGCCTGGCGCTTGTTGAGCTGCCACTGCACGCAGCGGGCAATGATGTCCTGGCGCGGATCGAGACCGAAGATCTCGTCCGACAGGTTGACCGAGCCCGCAGCCTTGCCTTCGAGGGTTGTGACTTTCAGTTCCATCTCACGCGCCCTCCTTTGCAGGCACGGCTTCCGCAGCCTGCTCCTGCTCGCCGCCCGTGACCTTGAACTTGCCGGGCTTCGGCGCTTCCTTCGGCAGCGGCTTCTTCACCGCGTCACGCACCCTGATCCAGCCGCCCTTGGAGCCGGGAACGGCGCCTTCGACGAGAATCAGGCCGCGCTCGACGTCGGTCTGCACCACACGCAGGTTCAGCGTGGTGATGCGGTCGACGCCCATGTGGCCGGGCATCTTCTTGTTCTTCCAGGTCTTGCCGGGATCCTGACGGCCGCCGGTCGAACCGATCGAACGGTGCGAGACCGACACGCCGTGGGTGGCGCGCAGGCCGCCGAAATTCCAGCGCTTCATGCCGCCGGCAAAGCCCTTGCCGACCGAGGTGCCGGTGACGTCGACGAACTGGCCGACGACGAAATGGTCGGCCTGGATCTCGGCGCCGACCGGGATCAGCGCGTCCTGCGTCACGCGGAATTCCGCGAGCTTGCGCTTCGGCTCGATCTTGGCGACGGCGAACTGGCCGCGCTCGGCCTTCGGCATGTAGACGGTCTTGCGGGCACCAGAGCCGAGCTGCAACGCGACGTAACCGTTCGTCTCGGTCGTGCGGTGGCCCAGCACCTGGCAATTGCCCAGCTTCAGCACGGTCACAGGGATATGTTCGCCGGTCTCCGTGAAGACCCGCGTCATCCCGACCTTCTGTGCGATCACTCCGGAGCGCATCTTCGTGCTTCCTGTCCTTCTGTCCGTGTCACACGGACTTAAAATGCGAATCCTAGAACTTGCCTTAGAGCTTGATCTCGACGTCGACGCCGGCGGCCAGGTCGAGCTTCATCAGGGCATCGACGGTCTGCGGGGTCGGATCGACAATGTCGAGAAGGCGCTTGTGGGTGCGCATCTCGAATTGCTCGCGGCTCTTCTTGTCGACATGCGGCGAACGGTTGACGGTGAACTTCTCGATGCGGGTCGGCAGCGGAATGGGTCCGCGAACCTGCGCACCGGTGCGCTTCGCCGTGTTCACGATCTCGCGGGTCGACGTATCGAGAATCCGATGGTCGAACGCCTTGAGACGTATCCGAATATTCTGGCCGTTCATTTGCCGTGGCTTTCTCTAGTGAGTGGCGAGTAGCGAACAGCGAATAGGGTTTCCTATTCGCCACTCGCCATTCCCTATTCGTGTTTACTCGATGATCGAGGCGACGACGCCGGCGCCGACGGTACGGCCGCCTTCGCGGATCGCGAAGCGGAGCTTCTCTTCCATCGCGATCGGCACGATCAGGTGCACTTCCATCGCGATGTTGTCGCCCGGCATCACCATCTCGGTGCCTTCCGGCAGGTGCACGACACCGGTCACGTCGGTGGTGCGGAAGTAGAACTGCGGACGGTAGTTGGTGAAGAACGGGGTGTGGCGGCCGCCCTCTTCCTTGGTGAGGATGTAGGCCTCAGCCTTGAACTTGGTGTGCGGCTTGACCGAACCCGGCTTGCAGAGCACCTGGCCGCGCTCGACTTCCTCGCGCTTGGTGCCGCGGAGCAGCGCGCCGATGTTGTCGCCGGCCTGGCCCTGGTCGAGCAGCTTGCGGAACATTTCGACGCCGGTGACCGTGGTCTTCTGGGTGTCGCGGAGACCGACGATCTCGATTTCGTCGCCGACCTTGACGATGCCGCGCTCGACACGGCCGGTCACGACGGTGCCGCGGCCGGAGATCGAGAACACGTCTTCCACCGGCATCAGGAACGGCTGGTCGATCGGGCGCTCCGGCTGCGGGATGTACTCGTCGACATTCTTCATCAGCTCGAGGATCGACTCATGGCCGAGCTTCTTGTCGGAGTCTTCGAGGGCGGCGAGCGCCGAACCCTTGACGATCGGGATCTTGTCGCCCGGGAAGTCGTACTTCGAGAGCAGCTCGCGGACCTCGAGCTCGACGAGCTCGAGCAGCTCCGGATCGTCGACCATGTCGCACTTGTTGAGGTACACGACGAGCGCGGGCACGCCGACCTGACGGGCGAGCAGGATGTGCTCGCGGGTCTGCGGCATCGGGCCGTCAGCGGCGGAGACGACGAGGATCGCGCCATCCATCTGGGCAGCGCCGGTGATCATGTTCTTCACATAGTCGGCGTGGCCCGGGCAGTCGACGTGAGCGTAGTGACGCTTCTTGGTCTCGTACTCGACATGCGCGGTCGAAATGGTGATGCCGCGCGCCTTCTCTTCCGGGGCCTTGTCGATCTGATCGTATGCCGTGAACGTTGCACCGCCGGTTTCCGCCAGCACCTTGGTGATCGCCGCCGTCAGCGACGTCTTGCCATGGTCGACGTGACCGATCGTTCCGATATTGCAGTGCGGTTTATTACGTTCAAACTTTGCTTTGGCCATTTGACTCTCCGTTTAATCGCCAGCTCGTCACCAGCGACAATCAGGCAAACTTCTTCTGGACTTCCGCCGACACGTTCGCCGGCGCTTCCGCGTAGTGGTCGAACTGCATCGTGAAGGTTGCACGGCCCTGGCTCATCGAGCGCAGGTTATTCACGTAACCGAACATGTTCATGAGCGGCACCATCGCGTTGATGACGTTGGCGTTGCCGCGCATGTCTTGACCCTGGATCTGACCGCGCCGCGAGTTGAGGTCGCCGATGACGGAGCCGGTATAGTCTTCCGGCGTCACCACCTCGACCTTCATGATCGGCTCGAGCAGGACGGACTTGCCCATCTGCAGCGCTTCGCGGAAGCAGGCCCGCGTCGCGATTTCGAAGGCCAGCGCCGAGGAGTCGACGTCGTGGTACTTGCCGTCGATGAGCTGGACCTTCACGTCCACCACCGGGAAGCCCGCGACAACGCCCGCGCCCAACACGCTTTCGATGCCCTTTTCGACGCCGGGGATGTATTCCTTCGGCACCGCACCGCCGACGATCTTCGATTCGAACTCGTAGCCCTTGCCGGGCTCGTTCGGCTCGACGATGATCGTGATCGCCGCGAACTGGCCGGTACCGCCGGTCTGCTTCTTGTGGGTGTAGGAGTGCTCGACCCGCCTGGTCACGCGCTCGCGGAACGCCACCTGCGGCGCGCCGATGTTGGCATCGACCTTGTAGGTCCGCCTCAGGATGTCGACCTTGATGTCGAGATGGAGTTCGCCCATGCCCTTGAGGATGGTCTGGCCGGATTCCTGATCGGTCGACACGCGGAACGACGGATCCTCCGCGGCGAGCTTGGCAAGCGCGACGCCGAGCTTCTCCTGGTCGGCCTTCGACTTCGGCTCGATCGCGATCTCGATCACCGGCTCGGGGAATTCCATCTTTTCCAGGATCACCGGCTTGTTCGCGATCGCACAGCGTGTCACCGGTGCGCGCTTCCTTCAGGCCTGCGAGAGCGACGATGTCGCCGGCATAGGCTTCCTTGATGTCCTCGCGGTTGTTGGCATGCATCAACAGCATGCGGCCGATACGCTCCTTGCGGTCGCGGGTCGAGTTGACGACGCCGGTGCCGGACTGAAGGATGCCCGAATAGATGCGGCAGAAGGTGATGGTGCCGACGAACGGGTCGTCCATGATCTTGAACGCGAGCAGCGCCGAGCGGCTCCTTGTCGTCGGCCTTGCGCACGACCTCGTTGCCCTTGTCATCGGTGCCCTTGATCGCGGGCACGTCGACGGGCGACGGCAGATAGTCCACCACCGCGTCGAGCAGCGGCTGCACGCCCTTGTTCTTGAAGGCCGAGCCGCACAGCACGGGATAGAACGCGCCGGTCAGCACCGCCTTGCGGATCAGCCGCTTCAGCGTCGCCTCATCGGGCTCATTGCCGTCGAGGAAGGCGGCGAGCGCGTCGTCGTCGAGCTCGACGGCGGCTTCCACCATCTTCTCGCGGTATTCCTTGGCCTGGTCGACGAGGTCGGCCGGGATGTCGACATAGTCGAACTTCGCGCCGAGCGACTCATCGTTCCAGATGATGCCCTTCATCTTCACGAGGTCGACGAGACCCTTGAAGTTGTTCTCGGCACCGATCGGAAGCTGGATCGCGATCGGTTTGGCGCCGAGGCGGTCGACGATGTCGGCAAGGCACTTGAAGAAGTCGGCGCCGGTCTTGTCCATCTTGTTGGCGAAGACGATGCGCGGCACGCGGTACTTGTCGCCCTGGCGCCAGACGGTCTCGGTCTGCGGTTCGACGCCCTGGTTGCTATCGAGCACGCAGACGGCGCCGTCGAGCACGCGCAGCGAACGCTCGACCTCGATGGTGAAGTCGACGTGGCCGGGGGTGTCGATGATGTTCAGACGCTTGCCGTTCCAGAAGGCGGTGGTCGCAGCCGAGGTAATGGTGATCCCCCGCTCCTGCTCCTGCTCCATCCAGTCCATCGTCGCGGCACCTTCGTGCACTTCGCCGATCTTGTGGCTCTTGCCGGTATAATAAAGGATGCGCTCGGTGGTCGTGGTCTTGCCGGCGTCGATATGCGCCATGATACCGAAATTGCGGTAGTCCTCGATGGCATGTTGGCGGGGCATGGGCTGTTCCTTACGATTCCGTTCGGTTCGCTGGTCTCACCAGCGATAGTGCGAGAAGGCGCGGTTGGCTTCCGCCATCTTGTGCACGTCTTCACGCTTCTTGACGGCGTTCCCCCGGTTATTCGATGCATCGAGCAGCTCAGCCGAGAGCCGCTCCGTCATGGTCTTCTCATTGCGCTCGCGCGCAGCCGAGATGATCCAGCGGATGCCGAGCGCCTGGCGGCGCACGGAGCGCACCTCGACCGGAACCTGGTAGGTCGCGCCACCGACGCGCCGCGAGCGCACTTCGATGGTCGGCATGACGTTTTCCAGCGCCTGCTCGAACACGCCGAGCGGGTTCTGCTTGGTCTTGTTCTCGATGATGCCGAGCGCGCCGTAGACGATGCCTTCGGCAACCGACTTTTTCCCGGCATACATCACCGAGTTCATGAACTTCGTGATGACGATGTTCCCGAACTTCGGGTCCGGAAGCACTTCACGCTTTTCGGCAGAATGGCGACGAGACATCTTCTATTCTTTCCCGATTACTTCGGACGCTTGGCGCCATACTTCGAACGGCGCTGCTTGCGGTTCTTGACGCCCTGGGTATCCAGCACGCCGCGGAGAATGTGGTAGCGCACGCCCGGCAGGTCCTTGACGCGGCCGCCGCGGATCATGACGACCGAGTGCTCCTGCAGGTTATGGCCCTCGCCCGGGATGTAGCCGATCACCTCGAAGCCGTTGGTCAGGCGCACCTTGGCGACCTTGCGCAGCGCCGAGTTCGGCTTCTTCGGGGTCGTGGTGTAGACGCGCGTGCAAACGCCACGCTTCTGCGGCGACTGCTGCAGCGCCGGCACCTTCTTGCGCGACTTCTGCACCGTGCGCGGACTTGCGATCAGCTGGTTGATCGTCGGCATCTTGGCCTTCACCTTTTAATTTCGCGCGGAACCGGCTTCGATTCCGCAAATTCCTGTCCGGGGCACCCCGCCCCGCCGGGCTCGCCTGGCGCAGGCAATCGCGCAAAGCGAAATCGCGCCAACCACTCATCGCTGAGCGGAAAGCGCTTCGACGCCACAGAGGACCACGATCAAGACCGCTCAGCGTTCGCTGTTCAGTCTGCCACCGGGGTCATGCATCCGAGTTCGATCTCATGAGGACGCGCTCAAGAGAACTAAAATCGTCCTGGCATTGCCTAGCTATGATCGACAGCGTTTGAGCGGCATTCGTCGAGGTTGGTGCCCGGCAAACCCTGAAAAACAAGGCTGCTGGGTGTTCCGTTCCGACGCTGGCGTTGCTCACCGCCTGTCGTGAAGTGCGCGCCTTTTATAAGCCCGACATGGTCAAGTCAAGGCGAAACAGAGACCCCGAAGCGCATCCGGCGCCTACAAAATCTGGGGTCGCGACAGCCTTGTTGCAAGACACCCTCCTCGCGTTTCAACGCAACAATGAGCAAGCGCCGACCGCGATCCAGAACGTCATCTCTCCAGCCCGCGACTACGCACGCCTTCCCGGTCAAACCTCGCATAGCCTTGAGGTAATACAATACAGTCAAGCCGCTTGTTTGGGCTTGCTCGGGGTTGCCGGGCCGCTACGCAGCCTGTCGCGCAGATCGCGCAGGCGCTGATAGCCGGTCAGCCGCAGGGCTTCGATTCGGTAGCCGAGCGATTTTCCGGGTCCGATGTCGACCAGCATATCCGCCATGGCGCGGCGCCCTGACCACAGCTGGCCCATGAAGCTCAATTCGGCGGCGCAGGAATTGATGGCCTTTATGCCTTCGCTCGCCAGCAGCTCGTCGGTGATCTTGTCGACCAGCAGCGTGCCCGGCGAGTGCTTTGCGTGCGCCGCGTCAAACGCCGTTTTCCACGTGTAGGCCGTATCGCCGCAGTACATCAGCACCTGCGCTGCAATGACCTCACCGTTGAGCTTCAGCTCGGCGACCGACGCGGCCTGCCGCTCCGCGAGGTCATGGATCAGGCGCCGCACGAAGGCGGCATCGCTTTCGTTGGAGAGCAAGGCCGTGCCGCGCTCGCCCTTCCACGAGGCCTTTTCGAGGGCGAGAAACGCTTCGAATGCCTGCGCTACGCCGGCGGGGTTTCTGTCGTTGACGATTTCGGCCGTCCCGAGCGCGGAAAGCCTGTTCCAGTCCTGCCGCAGCTTCTTGCGGGTCGAGCCGGTCCGCTTCACACCGGATTCGCGGGTCACGTAGGGCCGGGAGAGTTCCGACAGAACAAGGGGTTCGGTGCCACGCTTGGCAAGCGCCATGAGGATGGCGGCGTATACCGGACCTTCCGCGTCCAGCGACGGAAGACTGAGAACGTTGGGCAGCGTGCTCTTCTCGATCGCCGAGAAGAACGCCGCGATGACGGCATCGGTATGGGCCGGATCGACAATCGGGCTCGACAGAAAGGCGTAGTCGAACGGCAACGCATCGAGCATGACGGGCCAGAGCGGCGCGAACTTGCGCAAGCGCAGCGCCCAGATGCCGACAAGCTTGCGTCCGGCTCCATCCTCTTCCCAAGCCAGCAGCACGCGGATCGCGGCAAAGCCGGTCGTGACCGCCGCGAAGAGCGCGGCCGGATTCATGAACACGTTCGGCGAGGCACGCGCGAGCAACTCGTCCCAGTCGGGGCCGAGGTCGGGCCTTGGTGAATCAATCGTTACCGTAATCATTGGACTCAAATACAGCGCCCCGCGGCGATCTTGGCCGTCTGCCATTGTTATTCGGTTAAGCCGCGGTCCGCCCGGTTCCGATTTGCAAGGTCACCTTCAGCCTTTCTTTGCGTTTCAGGGCGCATGGATGGAAGGACGGGATCATGCAAGCCATGCGCTACACGGATGTTGCGATCATCGGTGGCGGCCTCGCCGGCTCAACGGCTGCGGCGATGCTCGGCCGTGCCGGCATTGCCGCCGTCCTGATCGATCCCCACGTGACCTATCCGCCGGAGCTTCGCTGCGAAAAGCTCGGCGGCAACCAGCTCACCTTGTTGGGAAAGACCGGCCTTGCCGATGCAACCTTGCGCGCCACGACACTCGATGGCGAAGTATGGGAAGCGCGGTATGGCCATGTCGTCACCAGGAAGCCGAGCGATCAGCACGGCATCATGTACGACACGCTCGTCAACACGATGCGGGCGCAAATCCCGTCGGACGTGCCGACAATTCATGCAAAGGTGGTGGGCATTGCCAACAGCGCCGAGCGCCAGAAACTCGTGCTGTCCAACGACGAGGAAATCTCCGCGCGGCTCGTCATTCTCTCAAACGGATTAAATCCCGGCCTGCGCCATATGCTCGGCATCAGGCGCCAGGTTCTCAGCGCTTGTCATTCGGTCACGCTTGGTTTCGACGTCGAGCCCGTTGGACGGCCGACCTTCGCGTTTCCGGCGCTGACCTATTGGCCGGCCAAGACATCTTCCCGGATGGCGTATCTGACGCTCTTTCCGATCGGAAGCGCGATGCGCGCCAATCTGATGGTTTATCGCGACATGAACGATCCCTGGCTGCCCGCCTTCCGCGAGGCTCCGGAAGCCGCGATGTGCGAGATGATGCCGCGCCTCGAAAGGTTGATGGGAAAATTCAGGGTCACCGGCCTCATCCGCATCCGGCCCGCCGATCTCAGCATCAATGAAAACAATCTGCAGCCGGGAATCGTGCTGGCGGGCGACGCTTTCTCCACGTCATGCCCTGCCGCCGGCACCGGCACCACCAAGGTTTTCAACGACGTCCAGTTGCTCTGCAACACCTTCATTCCGCGCTGGCTCGCCAGCGAGGGCATGGATACCAACAAGCTCGCTGCGTTCTATAACGATCCGGAAAAGGTGGCGTGCGAAGCGGACTGCCTCGCAAAGGCTTATCACCTGCGCTCGCTGTCGATCGACGACGCCCTGTCGTGGCGGGCGAAGCGATGGGCGCGGCTTGCGCTACGGCTGTCGGACGGCATCTCGCGGTCGGTTCGCAAGCAGTTTTCAAGGCCGGGCGCCGGCCGCACGCCCGCCGGCTATCCAAAGCAGGGCCGCATCGCCTGAGCGTCCGTGCTCACTCCTCCTCGTCGTCGTCCTCATCGCTTAGACCAGCGCCAGCGCGATTCCGGCGCAGGCGCTGACCAGCACGACAACCAGGGGCCGCGCGCGCCAGGCCACCAGCAGCACGAAGCCGACCAGGGCGATGGCAAGATCGCCCGGCGCCTTCACCGAGCTCGTCCACACCGGATCATAAAGCGCGGCGCCAAGGAGCCCCACCACCGCCGCATTGACCCCGCGCATCGCCGCCTGCGCGCCCGGACGACGCCTGAACGCATCCCAGAACGGCAGCGCGCCGATCAGAATGAGGATTCCCGGCAGGAAGATGCCGAACAGTCCGAGCGCCGCACCGGCAACGCCGTGGGGCTGCGTCGTGACCAGCGCGCCGAGATAGGCGGAGAACGTAAAGAGCGGCCCGGGCACGGCTTGCGCTGCGCCATATCCGGCCAGAAAGGTGTCGTCGTCGATCCAGCCCGGCGCGACGAAAGCTTCCCGCAGCAAGGGCAGCACGACGTGACCGCCGCCGAACACCAACGCGCCCGAGCGGTAGAACGCCGCAAACAGGTCGAAGCCCTGCCACGGCAGACGACCGGCCAGCAACAGGACACACGCGAGCAGAATCGAGAAAACGGCGAGCGCGAACGCTCCTGCCCCGCGCGACACCGGCATTGCCACATGCCCCTCCGCCGGCGCCGGAGCGGCGCGGCACAATACGAGGCCCGCGATGGCGCCAAGCAGGATCGCCGCGATCTGCGCCGGCGACGACGGGCTGAACAGGATGATCAGCGCTGCCGCGGCGGCAATCGAAGCACGCTCGCGGTCGGGGCACAGCGAGCGCGCCATGCCCCACACCGCCTGCGCGACAATCGCGACTGCCACGAGCTTCAGCCCGTGAAGCAGCCCCGTGCCGATCGACCCGCCAAGCGAGCTGACGCCGTAGGCAAACAGCAGAAGCGCTATCGCCGACGGCAGCGTGAAGCCGGCCCACGCCGCGAGCGCTCCGGCATAGCCAGCGCGCATCAGCCCGATGGAAAAGCCGACCTGGCTGCTCGCGGGCCCAGGCAGAAACTGGCACAGCGCGACCAGGTCGGCATAGGCCTGCTCATCGAGCCAGCGCCTTCGCGTGACGAACTCGTCGCGAAAATATCCGATATGTGCAATCGGCCCGCCGAAGCTCGACAGTCCGAGCCTGAGAAAGACCCGCAGGACCTCGAGCGCCGAACCACGGTCGAACGGTTTGCCTTGTTCCGTGCTGGTCATCGCGCCGCTCACGGTCAACATTCAGGAGACGTCAGACGGCGGCCGGGATGCCGTCATCCTCATCGTCATCGTCGTCATCATCATCATCGTCTTCATCGGCCTCGTCAGCCGGATGCGGCACGTGGCCCTGGTCGTCCCATAGTTTGCGGTAGGCGCCGTTTTTCGCCAGCAACTCGGCATGCGTGCCGCGCTCGATCGCCCTGCCGCCCGAGATCACGATGATCTCGTCCATCTCCACCACGGAGGTCAGCCGGTGCGTCGACCAGATCATGGTCCGGCCTTCGGCGAGCTTGAGCAGCGTGCGGTTGATCGCCGCTTCGGTCGTCTGGTCGAGCGCCGAGGTCGCCTCGTCGAGCAGCAGCACGGAAGGGTTGCGGATGATCGCGCGCGCGATCGCGATGCGCTGGCGCTGGCCGCCCGACAGCGTATCGCCGCGCTCACCCACGGGCGTGTCGTATTTCTGCGGCAGGCTCATGATGTAGCGGTGGATCTCGGCCTTGCGCGCCGCCTGCTCCACCTCCTCGTCGGAAGCCCCCTCCTTGCCGAGCCGAATGTTCTCGCGGATCGACATGTTGAACAGCATGTTCTCCTGGAACACGACCGCCATGCTGCTGCGCAGGGATTCGCGGGTGACTTTACGGATATCGACGCCGTCGATGGTGAGGCGGCCCTCGTCGGGCACGTAAAGTCGCAGGATCAGGTTGAGCAGCGTGCTCTTGCCCGAACCGCTCGGGCCGACGATGGCGATGGTCTTGCCGACGTTGAGCTTCAGGCTGAGATTGTCGAGCACCGGCTGCTGCGCCCCTTCGTACTGGAAGGTGACACGGTCGAAGGTGATGTCGTTGGTGATGCGCGGCAGGTCAGGCGCGCCCGGACGGTCGGCGCCGCGGGTCGGTTCGTCCAGCAGCTCCTGGATATGGCGCACCGCCGCCGCCGACTGGATCGACACCGGGATAAAATGCATCACATGGGCGATGTTGTAGGACACTTCCCAGAACGCGCTCTCGAAGGTGACGAAGGTGCCGATGGTGATCTGCCCCTTGGTCGCCAGATACGCGCCGATCGCGAGCACCACGAGGTGCAACAGCAGCACCGAGATGGTCACGGTGCGCTCGACCATGGTCGACAGGAACATCGCCGAGGCGATCTTTTCGCGCGTCGCATCGTTGCGCATCTTGAACCAGCCGAAGGTTCGACGATGCAGGGTGAAGGCCTTGATCACCGCCTGCGCCGCGACGTTCTCCTGCACCATGCCGAGCAGCGCGGACTCGTTCTGCTTCTGCTCGTAATTGGCCTGCACCGCCTTCGGCGTGAGGATGCGCGGACCGATCAGCGTGATCGGAAACACCAGCAGCGCGACGGCGGCGAGCTGCCAGTTCAAGAACAGCATCAGGAAGATGCCGGCGATCAGCTCCAGGAACGGCAGTGCCGCGCTGTTGGCGAAGGTCTTCACGGCGCCTTCAAACGCCGACAGGTCGACCGAAAAGCGCGACAGGATCTCGCCGCGCTTGGTGCGGGCGAAATAGGCTGCCGGCAGGTTCTGGACGTGGTCGAACAGCCGCGTGCGCACATCCGAGACGATGCCGGCCGCGAGCCGCGCGTCCCACAGCTCGTACCAGACCGCGATGATCGAGGTGACGATGCCGGCGGCCGCGAGCACGCCGAGGATCTTGTAGAGCGCCTGAAAGTCCTCCTCGCCGAGCGCGTCGTCGATCAGGAATTTGAGGCTGAGCGGCATGATGACGTTGAACAGCGTCTCGATGAAGATGCCGAGGCCGACGAACGCCAGTAGCTTCTTGTAGTTGCCGAGATAGGGCCGCACAAAGGAATAGAACGTGCTGAGCGCGCCCGCGGCTTCCTGCGCGGTATAGATGACGAGGTCTTCGTCATCATCGTCGTCGAGCTCCAGTTCGAGCTCATCGTCCTCGTCGTCGGGATCATCAGGCGGCGGCGCGGCGGGCTTGTCGCCAATCGCGCGGATGGCACCGGCCGCGGGCCCCTTGCCGGAAACAGGCTTCTCATCCGCCGAAGCGGGCACCTCTTCTTCCGGCGGGAGAGATTTTGGCGCCATACCATCAACCGATATTGCACGGCCGGCATGACCGCAAGACTGAGTGACCGGGCTCTAGAGCGCGATGAGATTAGGATGAATTGTCATCGCGCTCTAGAATCTTGTTTGCGCATGATCTTTTCGGAAAACCGCTACACACTTTTCCGGATCATGCGCCAGCATCCGCCTGTATTCGTAGCCAGCCTCGCGGAGGTTAGCGCGTTCGGCAGCCTAAGCGAAATATTTGACGATCAGGTCAAACCTAATCGTCGCTGCCGTCTTCGACCTTGTCGAAGAAGGAATAACGCAGGCTGTCGGCGTCGGCGTACCATTGCCCGGGCCCCTTGTTGGCGGCCAGCGTCGCGGCCCATACCGCGTCGGTGCAATCCTTGCGGTGCATCGACAGGTCGAAGCCGTTGCCGAAGAACAGTTCCGACCATTCCCACCAGGTGCCGAGCTTCTTCACCCCGCGCAGGAGGTCGTAGCGGTCGATCACCGCCGGCGCCATGTCCGAGGTGACGGAGCCGAACACCAGGCCGGTTGCAACCACCCGGTTCAGTTCGCGGATCGCGCGAGCCACCTGCTTGTCGCCGACATGGCAAAGGCTGGTCTCGAAGACGAAGTCGAACGCGCCGTCCTTGAAAGGCAAGTCGACGATCGATCCAAGCCTGTTGAACTTCTTCAGCGCCTTCGGCGTCCTGGCATGGATGGCGCGGTTGTTCTCGATGCCCCAGGCATCGACGCCGCGCTCGCGCAGCGCGCCTACGAGCTCGCCCGATGCGGAGCCGGCGACCAGAAGCTTGCAGCCCCTCGCCCTGCCCCAGACGATCCGGATCAGCTCCATCAGATAGTCGGGATCGGAGAAGTGGCGCCAGGCCTCGCCGTAGGGGCCGAGCCCGCGATAGTTCCGGAAATAACCGAGGTCGATCTTGTCGGCCGCTCCTTTCCCGTCTTGCGCGCGGGCGCGGCGCAGCCGCATCATTTCGGTCAGGATGATGTCGGTCGCGGCGTCGGAGGAATTGAGCAGGCCGTTGAGCGTCGAGTCGAACAGATAGTCGCCCACCACGACCAGTCCCGGATGTTCCTTCGGCTCCGGCCGGTGGTTGGTCATGACGTCGCGCGCCGGCAATCCGCCGGGCAACGCGTTCACCGAAGACAGCCAACGATGGATCTTGCCTTCCATCAAATGGGCGCGGGCGTCGCCGATCGATGCCGGCAGCGATTTCAGGGCGGTCGTAATCAGCTCCTCGTCGGAGAGATTGGCAAAGGCAAGCGCATCGGAGCCGGCGATCAGGAAGTTGAGCACGCCGTGCTTGCCGACGTCGTGGCGGGCGCCCTCGTTATAGACGCAGCAGCCGCCGAACGCCTCGGACATGAACCAGGCGCCGGGAATCTTTTCGCCCCAGAACGGTTCGTCGAACAGCAGCGAAACGCGCAGATAGTGCGCCGGCCGGTCGAAGTAAGCGACATGCTTCACCATCGACTTGCGCAGCTCCTCGCCTTCCCAACCCATGGTCGCGAGCCAGGAATGCGGCAGGCACATCAGCACGAGATCGAACTCGCGGGTCTCCGGGCCCTTGCCGTTCATCATGTTGAGCCGGTAGCGGCCGCTCGCGCTCTTGCCGACCTTGAGGACGCGGTGATTGAGCTGAATGTCGGCATTCACCTCCGACTGCAGGCACTCGACGAGTTGCTCGTTGCCGTTCTGGATGGAATAGAGGCCGATATAGCCCTCGATATCCATCAGATAGTTCTTCAGCGCGTTCAGCCCGTTGGTGTTGTGGCTTTCGGTCGCGATGTCGGAGCGCGCCATCACCTTGAAGAAACGTTTGGCGACGGGGTCGGCGACTTCCTTGTCGAGCACCTGCTCGGCCGTCATGTAGGCCCAGGGGTGTTCGTTGTCGTGCGCACCGACGCCCTCGTAATATTCCGTGGGCGACATCAGGTCGGAACAGCGCTTGCGAAACGCTTCGATCGCCGCCGCGGGCTTGGCGCCGTATCTGCGGCGCATGCCCGGCACGTCGTTGAGCAATTCGCCGCCGAGTTGGACCTGCTCCGCGTCCATCGGAATGGTCTGCAGGCCGAAATGCTGGATCAGCTCGCGCAAGGGATCGGGGCCGGTCATCGAGTAATCATAGATCTCGGCAACGCCGGCCTCGTACATCGCAGGCGCCGAATTGAACTTGCGCGTGAGAATCTTGCCGCCGAGCCGATCGGTTGCCTCGAAGATGGTGACGCTGCAGAGCTCGCCCAGCTTCCTCTTCAGGTACCAAGCACTCATGAGGCCGCCAGGGCCTCCGCCGACGATTGCAAGATCAAGCATTATGGTTCCGTGGTTTCCGGCGGCCCCGTTTTCCGGAAGTACCGGTCGACTAAGCGACCCCAACAAGAGCGCTTTTCAGCCTGAAGGGAAGATGAACAAAGCGGGTTTCCTGCACCGCAGCAACAAAACAAAGCAGCAAAATGGTCAATAAAGGCGGGGTTTTTCGCGCGCCCCGTAATTTTACGGTGCTTCGATTCGGCGCACCGGGCGCCGGCTTGCAACGCGCTTTCTTTGCGGCGCGATGCGCGATGGCTCGCTCGGCATCGAATGTGTCGCTGCCCTCCGCGCGGCCGCCATCGTCGCGACCGAGGCGGCGGCCGATGACGTCATCGAAAAAACGGCCGAGGCAAAAGCTGCATCTACCTTCGTCAGCGCCAGACACGCTGACATCTGCCGTCAATGAAAAAGGCCGGCGCGAACGCCGGCCTTCTTGTTGGCTCTCTTCAAACCGCGGTCGGCCGATCACTCCGCCGGCGGCAACGCCAGCGGCTCGGCCTCGGGCGCGGTCGGCACGATCGCCGCCTGCTTCTCGCGCTCGTCCAGGATCAGCTTGTCGCGCTTGACCGCGACCTCGCGGATCTTGGCCATCGAGGCGCCGGTGCCCGCCGGGATCAGCCGGCCGACAATGACGTTCTCCTTGAGGCCTTCCAGCGGATCGACCTTGCCGTTGACGGCGGCCTCGGTGAGCACACGGGTCGTCTCCTGGAACGACGCCGCCGAGAAGAAGGAGCGGGTCTGCAGGCTCGCCTTGGTGATGCCGAGCAGAACCGGCGTTCCCGTGGCGGGCTTCTTGCCCTCCTCCTTGGCCTTGGCGTTGATCTGGTCGAACTCGATCTTGTCGACCTGCTCGCCCGAGATCATGTCGGTCTCGCCCTGGTCGGTGATTTCGACCTTCTGCAGCATCTGACGGACAATCACCTCGATGTGCTTGTCGTTGATGAGCACGCCCTGCAGCCGGTAGACCTCCTGGATCTCGTTGACCAGGTAGGCCGCGAGTTCCTCGATGCCCTTGATCGCCAGGATGTCGTGCGGCGCCGGATTGCCTTCGACGATGAAGTCGCCCTTTTCGACGATATCGCCGTCCTGCAGATGGATATGCTTGCCCTTCGGGATCAGGTACTCGCGGGCCTCCTCGGTCTTGTCCATCGGCTCGATCGAGATGCGGCGCTTGTTCTTGTAGTCGCGGCCGAAGCGGATCGTGCCCGCAATCTCCGCGATGATCGCCGCGTCCTTCGGCTTGCGAGCCTCGAACAATTCCGCCACCCGCGGCAGACCGCCGGTGATGTCGCGCGTCTTGGCGCTTTCGGTCGAGATACGGGCGAGGATGTCGCCCGGCTTGACCTTGGCGCCGACGTCGACCGACAGGATGGCGTCGACCGACAGCATGTAGCGGGCGTCGCCGCCACGCGCGAGCTTCAGGATCTTGCCGTCCTTGCCCTTGACCACGATCGCGGGCCGCAGATCCGCCCCGCCCCGCGTCGAACGCCAATCGATGACGACGCGCTTGGCGATACCGGTGGATTCGTCGAGCGTCTCCGAGATCGACTGGCCTTCGACCAGATCCTCGAAGGCAATCGTGCCCTCGGCTTCCGACAGAACCGGGCGGGTATAGGGATCCCACTCCGCGATTCGCTGGCCGCGCTTGACCGTGTCGCCCTCGTCGACATGCATGCGCGATCCGTACTGGATGCGGTGGGTCGCCCGCTCGGTGCCGTCGGCATCGACGATCGCAACCACCATGTTGCGGACCATCGCGACCAGGTGACCTTCGCTGTTGCGCGCGATGGCCTTGTTCTTGATGACGACCTTGCCTTCGAAGTTCGACTCCACGAACGACTGCTCGTTGATCTGCGCCGCACCGCCGATGTGGAAGGTGCGCATGGTCAGCTGCGTGCCGGGCTCGCCGATCGACTGCGCCGCGATGACGCCGACGGCCTCGCCGTGGTTGACCGGCGTGCCGCGGGCGAGATCGCGCCCGTAGCATTTGCCGCAGATGCCGTTGACGAGTTCGCAGGTCAGTGCCGAGCGGATCTTCACTTCCTGGACGCCGGCCTGCTGGATGGCGTCCACATGGGTCTCCTCCATCAAGGTGCCGCGCTTGACCAGCACCTTGTTGCTCGCGGTATCGCGCACGTCGTCGCACGCCGTGCGCCCGAGGATGCGGGAGCCCAGCGAGGCGACCACCGTGCCGGCATCGATGATGGCGCGCATCTTGATGCCGAGCTTGGTGCCGCAGTCGTCCTGCGTGATGATGCAGTCCTGCGCGACGTCGACCAGACGGCGGGTCAGGTAGCCGGAGTTGGCGGTCTTCAACGCGGTATCCGCGAGGCCCTTGCGGGCGCCGTGGGTCGAGTTGAAGTATTCGAGCACCGTCAGACCTTCCTTGAAGTTGGAAATGATCGGCGTCTCGATGATCTCGCCCGACGGCTTGGCCATCAGGCCGCGCATGCCGGCAAGCTGACGCATCTGCGCCGGCGAGCCGCGCGCACCGGAATGCGCCATCATGTAGATCGAGTTGATGTCGGCGTCGGCGCCCTTCGCCGTCTTCTTCGTCGCGGAGATTTCCTTCATCATCTCCTTGGCGATTTCCTCGGTCGCCTTCGACCAGGCGTCGACGACCTTGTTGTACTTCTCGCCATGGGTGATGAGACCGTCGTTGTATTGCTGTTCGAAATCCTTTGCCAGCGTACGGGTGCTATCGACGATCTTCCACTTGGCGTGCGGCACCACCATGTCGTCCTTGCCGAAGGAGATGCCGGCCTTGAACGCATTGTAGAAGCCGAGCGCCATGATGCGGTCGCAGAAGATCACCGTCTCCTTCTGGCCACAGTGGCGGTAGACCTGGTCGATGACGCCGGAGATCTCACGCTTGGTCATCAGCTTGTTGATGACGTCGTAGGAGATCTTCGGATTCCTTGGCAGCAGATTGCCGAGCATCACGCGGCCCGCCGTGGTCTCGATCCAGCGCCTGGACGGCTTGCCGGCCTCGTCGAGGCCGTCCCACCGATACTTGATCTTGGTGTGGAGGTGGATGACCTTGGAGTGCAGCGCGTGCTCGAGCTCGGCCATGTCGCCGAAGATCTTGCCCTCGCCGGGCAGGCCTTCGCGCATGATCGAGACGTAATACAGGCCGAGCACGATGTCCTGCGACGGCACGATGATCGGCTGGCCGTTCGCGGGATGCAGGATGTTGTTGGTCGACATCATGAGCACGCGCGCTTCGAGCTGCGCTTCCAGCGACAGCGGAACGTGCACGGCCATCTGGTCGCCGTCGAAGTCGGCGTTGAACGCGGCGCAGACCAGCGGGTGAAGCTGGATCGCCTTGCCCTCGATCAAGACCGGCTCGAACGCCTGGATGCCGAGGCGATGCAAGGTCGGCGCGCGGTTGAGCAACACCGGATGCTCGCGGATCACCTCGTCCAGGATATCCCAGACTTCGGGCCGCTCCTTCTCGACGAGCTTCTTCGCCTGCTTCACGGTCGTGGACAGGCCCTTGGCGTCAAGCCGCGAATAGATGAACGGCTTGAACAATTCGAGCGCCATCTTCTTCGGCAGGCCGCACTGGTGCAGGCGCAGCTCCGGACCGACCACGATCACCGAGCGGCCGGAATAGTCGACGCGCTTGCCGAGCAGGTTCTGGCGGAACCGGCCCTGCTTGCCCTTGAGCATGTCGGCGAGCGACTTCAGCGGACGCTTGTTGGCGCCCGTGATGACGCGGCCGCGGCGGCCGTTGTCGAACAGGGCGTCGACGGCCTCCTGCAGCATGCGCTTTTCGTTGCGGATGATGATGTCGGGCGCGCGCAGCTCCATCAGCCGCTTCAGGCGGTTGTTGCGGTTGATGACGCGGCGGTAGAGGTCGTTCAGGTCCGAGGTCGCAAAGCGGCCACCGTCGAGCGGCACCAGCGGACGCAGGTCCGGCGGGATGACCGGCACGACGGTCAGGATCATCCACTCGGGCTTGTTGCCGGAGTTGCGGAAGGCCTCGACGATCTTCAACCGCTTGGCGAGCTTCTTGTGCTTGATGTCCGAGTCGGTGTCCGCCATCTCGGCGCGCAGCGTGCCCTCGAGCTTCTCGAGATCGAGGCCCTTGAGCAGCTCGCGGATCGCTTCCGCGCCGATCATGGCGGTGAAGGAGTCCTGGCCGTATTCGTCCTGCGCCTTCAGATACTCGTCTTCCGACAGCAGCTGGCGGTCCTTGAGCGCGGTCAGGCCCGGCTCAAGCACAACGTAATATTCGAAGTACAGGATGCGCTCGAGGTCCTTCAGCGTCATGTCGAGCAGAAGGCCGATACGGGACGGCAACGACTTCAGGAACCAGATGTGGGCAACGGGCGCGGCGAGCTCGATATGGCCCATGCGCTCGCGCCGGACGCGCGACAGCGTCACCTCGACCGAGCACTTTTCGCAGATGATGCCCTTGTACTTCATCCGCTTGTACTTGCCGCACAAGCATTCGTAGTCCTTGATCGGCCCGAAGATGCGCGCGCAGAACAGGCCGTCGCGCTCGGGCTTGAAGGTTCGGTAGTTGATGGTCTCCGGCTTTTTGATCTCGCCGTAGGACCAGGACAGAATCTTCTCCGGGGACGCGATCGAAATCCGGATCTGGTCGAAGACCTGAGCCGGAGTCGTCGGGTTAAAAAAATTCATAATCTCTTGGTTCATCGTCTTCTCCTCGCGTGCCGGTCGCCTCCGGCAGCAAATTCGAAAATCTCTTTGATCTGCCGCCCTGCCCGGCTATGGGCAAGTGGGCCGATGCCCGGCGCATTTGAGCGAAGACGTGCTTCGCGCTCTTGCGCCGGGCATGAAAATCCCTCGGGACTACTCGGCCGCCTCCGAAGTCGACGCCGGCCCCACCTTGGAATTGTGCAGGTCGACGTTGAGGCCGAGCGAGCGCATTTCCTTGACCAGCACGTTGAACAACTCCGGAATACCGGCTTCGAAGGTGTCGTCGCCGCGCACGATCGCCTCGTACACCTTGGTGCGTCCCGCGACGTCGTCCGACTTCACGGTCAGCATCTCCTGAAGGGTGTAGGCCGCGCCGTAGGCTTCGAGTGCCCATACCTCCATTTCGCCGAAGCGCTGGCCGCCGAACTGCGCCTTGCCGCCCAGCGGCTGCTGGGTAACGAGCGAGTACGGACCGATCGAACGCGCATGGATCTTGTCGTCGACGAGATGGTGAAGCTTGAGCATGTAGATGTAGCCCACCGTGACCTTGCGATCGAAGGGATCGCCGGTGCGGCCGTCATAGACGGTCGACTGGCCCGAGGCGTCGAGACCGGCGGCCTTCAGCATCTCCTCGATGTCGGCCTCCTTGGCGCCGTCGAACACCGGCGTTGCGATCGGCACGCCGTGGGAGAGATTGCGCCCGAGCTCGATCAGCTCGTTCTCGTTGAGCGATTTGATCGTCTCGTCGTCGCCGTAGATCTTCTTCAAGGTGTCCTTCAGCGGCCTGGTGTCCTTGTTGGCGCTGGCAAGATAGGCATCGACCGTCTGGCC
>CAWHQY010000010.1:0-205803 GCA_963831505.1 uncultured Alphaproteobacteria bacterium
ATGGGGTTGATGGAGCGGCGCCAGCGGGACAAGGCGGCGTAGTTCGGCCATTACCGAGGCGTCGACGAGAACCGGCGCGGTATAAAGTGACCCGCCATGCACCACCCGGTGTCCGGCCGCGACCAGTTGATGTTCCTGAAAGTGATCTTCGAACCAGCGCAGAAGTGCGACCAGCGCCTCTTCATGGGTAGCGCCTTCCGCCAGATGTTCATCGACCAGCGAAGCTCCAGCGCGATCCTTCGCCGTGAAATGAACACGGTGGCCGACGCCCTCGCACTCGCCTTCGCAAAGGATGCTCTGGCGGTTCGGTCTTTCATGCGCCGCGAACACCGAGAACTTGATACTCGACGAGCCGGCGTTCATGACGAGGATTGCGTCACTCACGGTTTCGCCCTCTTGTGACGCGCCAGCAGCAGCGCGATCGCACAGGATCCCAGTCTTGCCAGCGTCCCGTCCGAGCGGCTGGTCAGAATGATCGGCACGCGCGCTCCGAGCACGATGCCGGCCATTTGCGCTTCCGCGAGGTACTCAAGCTGCTTCGCCAGCATGTTGCCAGCCTCGACGTCCGGAACCACGAAGATGTCGGCACGGCCGGCGACGGCCGAGGTGATTCCCTTGGTTTCGGCCGACACCGTCGAGACCGCATTATCGAAGGCGAGCGGACCATCGAGAATTCCGCCCGTGATCTGGCCTCGATCGGCCATCTTGCAAAGTGCCGCTGCATCAAGGGTGGATTTGATTTTTTCCGTGACAACCTCGACCGCGGACAGGATTGCCACGCGCGGTGCGGGTATCCCCAGCGCGTGCACCAGGTCGATCGCATTCTGGATGATGTCCCGCTTGTCCGCCAGCGTGGGATAGATGTTGATCGCGGCGTCGGTGACGAAAAGCGGCCTCGGGTAGCCCGGCGCGTCGATCGCAAAAACGTGGCTGACGCGCCGGGCGGTTCGCAAGCCGGAAACGCCGTCGACGACCGCATGCATGAGCTCGTCCGTATGGAGGGCGCCCTTCATCAGCGCCTCGACCTTGCCCGCGCGGGCCATCGCGACCGCTTGAGCGGCGGCGGCTTCGCTGTGCTCGGTGGAAACGATCTCGTAGGGCGCCAGATCGAGCTGCGCCAGCGCGGCCGCCGCGCGTATCCTGGCCTCCGGCCCGACCAGCACCGGCGTAATAAGATTGATGCGGGCGGCTTCCACGGCGCCCAGCAGCGATGGCGCGTCGACCGGGTGGACAACTGCAGTGCGGATTGGATCGAGGCCGTGAGTCATCCGGATCAGGAGTTCGTAGCGCCGCCCCTTCCTGCGCAGTTCTACTTCGGGCAAGACTACACGGGGTCGAGAGATCTTCTCGGTCGGCGCGATGACCTCGGCCTTGCCGGCGACGACCTCCTCCCCGTTTTGGTTCACGGCCAGGCAGTCAAAGATGACCCGATGGGTTTGCTGAACCTTGTTCCTTACCTTCACCGTGACGGTGATGGTGTCACCAACGCCGATGGCCCCCTCGAAGTGAAGAGACTGGTCGACATAGACAGTGCCCGGACCGGGTAGCTGCGTTCCCAATAACGTCGAGATCAGCGCTCCGCTCCACATGCCGTGCGCCACCACCTTGTGGAAGGAGTCGCTCCTGGCGAAGGCATCGTCCACATGCGTTGGATTGACGTCCCCCGACATGATCGCGAAAAGCTCGATATCCTTGTGGGTCAGTGTACGGACGAGGCTCGCCACCTCGCCCGGTTTCATTTCATCGAACGTCTTGTTTTCAATGATTTCCATTTTGACCCGCCCAATTCGCTCGTCAGCCGACGACGTGATAGCCGGCATCGACATATTCGATGTTCCAGATCAGCGCGGCGCGCCGTGTTCGGTTGCCATGTATCGGCTCTCATGCGCGGATTTCACCGTCCAAGGCGGGGACAGGGTTGCTGTGTTGCATTGCGAACTTAGAGGCCGCGCGAGGCAGCCGCCAAGGCTCGGAAACTACTCAATGACGAACGTACCAGCGGCCGACGATTGAAGGGAAGAAATAGCCACTCCGAGCAATAGCGATGTCCGCGACTTGGCCAGTTGCTGGAACATTCCAGGTCGCGGCGACTTTGGCGCCGACCGTGAGCGCGACGCTTATCAGACGGAACGAAGCTCGGATCGACCAGCCACTCCAGTCAGGAAATTCCTAACGTCAAAGAACGATATCCCCGAACCCAGCCTCGGCACGCCCCGCGCTGAGGCCATCTCTCCAAAAAGGCATTCTCAACAGTCGGGCGTGACTAAAGATGGCTATTGCGGCTGAACAACACATTTGTATTAACCATTAGGCTTGTACTCGGAAGCCCGTCTCGTGATTTCTTTATGACTGAGCAATATTGAACAGGGAGTCAGCGGCGGATTGCGGCATGGTCGTGTTCATCATCGCCCCGCTATAGGCACCCCTCGGCGGTCGAAAGTGCAGTGACACTCCCGTCTGAGATCAAGGTGGAAATCGTGCCATCCCTCAGCGGCCGCGCTCCGCAAGATGCGGTGGCCGGATGACGTTTGCGCACGCCGCGCAGCAACCATTCGAAAGTTGACATGGATGGCTTATGTCTGACCTGAAACGGCGCCGTTCAGAATTATCTAAAACCGACCCGGCCGCCGGCGACGGACATCTCGCCGCGATTTGTCGGCTTCAACCCGCCGAGGCGTGCGCAGAGACAGGCTCCAGCATCCAGGGTCTATCGCGCGATGAGGCCGTCGCGCGGCTGACGCAATACGGATTCAACCGCGTCACGCATGATAAGAAGGCCACGGTCCTTCAGGAAATCTGGGGCCGCGCTCGCAATCCTCTCAATGCGCTGCTGCTGACTTTGGCGTTGGTGTCTTACTTCTCTGGAGATGCCAGAGCCGCCATCGTCATCCTCCTCATGGTCGTTCTGGCGATCACGACTGCTTTCGTCCAGGAACATCGCTCGAACGAGGCGGCGGCGCGGCTGCGCGCCATGGTGCATACGACGGCGAGCGTACGTCGCAGCCCTGCTCCCCCAGAAGACCCATTCTTCGAAATTCCCATGGAGCAGCTCGTGCCCGGCGATGTTGTCCGGCTTTCAGCCGGCGATATGATCCCCGCGGACCTGCGGCTGCTGGACGCCAAGGACCTGTTCATCAATCAATCGGCCCTGACCGGCGAGGCGATGCCTGCAGAAAAATTCGCAGACGCAAGTGACAAGAGCTGCGAGGGTCCGTTTGAACTGCCCAATCTCTGTTTCATGGGCGCTAATGTGGTGTCCGGTTACGCCACGGGCGTGATCCTTCGGACCGGGGCCAATACTTTTTTTGGTCAGCTTGCCGAAGATATAGCGGGACAACACATTCCCACCGCTTTCGATCACGGCATCAATCAATTCACCTGGCTCATGATCCGTTTCATGCTCGTGATGGTGCCGGCCGTGTTCCTGATCAACGGTTTCACCAAGCATGATTGGCTGGAAGCGCTGCTCTTCGCCGTGGCGGTCGCCGTCGGTCTTACCCCGGAAATGCTGCCCATGATCGTGACGGTAAACCTCGCAAAGGGCGCGATGGCCATGTCACGCAAGAAGGTCATCGTGAAGCGGCTCAATGCGATCCAGAATTTCGGCGCGATGGACGTTCTGTGCACTGACAAGACGGGAACGCTGACGCAGGACCATATCATCCTGAAGCGACATCTCGATATTCGCGGCGAGGAGTTGCAGCGATGTCCTTCATTACGCTTTTCTGAACAGTCATTTCCAGTCCGGGCTGCGTAACCTGCTCGACAACGCGGTCCTGGCGCACGTCGAGCTTCACAAGATGTTGGGGGTGGACGACAACTATTCCAAGCTGGACGAGATACCGTTCGACTTCTCGCGCCGGCGTCTCTCCGTCGTGGTCGCGCACGGCAATGACAAGCACGTTCTAATCTGCAAGGGCGCGGTCGAGGAAATATTTGCGGTGTGCACCAGCTATGTGATCAACGGGGAGACCGGGCTGCTTGACGAGAATCATCTGGAAGCAGCAAGACAGAATACGATAGCCCTGAACTCGGATGGATTCCGCGTCGTCGCTGTCGCCTTCAAGGAGATGGATCCGTCCACGACAACATATTCCGTGAAGGATGAATCCGACCTCACGCTGCTGGGATACATCGCGTTCCTCGATCCACCGAAAGAAAGCGCGGGCGTGGCCATCGCTGCACTGGCCAGCAAAGGCATTCAAGTCAAGGTTCTGACCGGCGACAATGAAGTCATCACGCGCAAGATTTGCCACGAGGTAAAGCTCGACGTCGGTGAAATCCTTCTTGGCAGCAAGGTGGCGCAATTGAGCGATGCGGAGCTCGCCGAGGTGGCCGACCGTACCACGGTATTCGCCAAGCTCACGCCGGCGCAAAAAGAGCGGGTCGTGCGCGCGCTGCACGCCAAGGGCCACGTCGTCGGATTTCTCGGCGACGGAATCAACGACAGTCCGGGGCTTAAGTCTGCCGATGTCGGCATATCGGTCGACACGGCCGTCGACATAGCGAAGGAATCGGCCGACGTCATCCTGCTTGAGAAGAACCTGCTCGTTCTTGAAGAGGGCGTCACCGAAGGCCGACGCGTCTTTGCGAACATCACCAAATACATCAAAATGGGCGCCAGCTCGAATTTCGGCAATATGTTCAGTGTGCTCGGCGCCAGCATTTTCCTGCCCTTTTTGCCCATGGCGCCGATACAGGTCCTTACCAACAATCTGCTGTACGACTTTTCGCAAACAACGATACCGACCGACAATGTCGACGAGGAATACCTTGCGCTGCCCCGCCGCTGGGAAATCGGCAATATCTTCAAATTCATGATCTTCATCGGACCGATCAGTTCGATCTTTGACTACGCGACCTTTGGCATGATGCTGTACATATTCGGCGCCTGGACCAACCCGTCGCTGTTTCAGACCGGCTGGTTCGTCGAGTCTCTTCTCACCCAGACCCTGATTATCCACATCATCAGGACCGCAAGAATTCCATTCATTGAAAGCCACGCAAGCCCGGCGCTCATCAGCACCACCATCATCATCTGCGCAATCGGGATTGCGCTACCGTTCACATGGGTGGGATCGGCTCTCGGCTTTACGCCGCTCCCCGGGCTCTATTGGCCGCTGGTCGCAACCATGCTGCTGGCGTACGCAATCCTCACGCATTTCGTGAAAGTCTGGTTCATTCACAGATGGGGTCTCTGAGCCGACAGTTTTACTGACGACAGGCCGGGGCGGTGACTTGTCCCGCAGATCGACGCAAGGATTTGGGAAGCTCGGGGCCATATCCGAACCGCATAACAAGATCGGGGCGACGGTCGCCGATGCCAAGAAAGGTTGCGAATTGTCCCCGCAGGGCGGAAACTTCGACCGGCTGATTGATAAAGGCGCATTTCAGGCCAAGCGCCGTCGCCTGCAAGGCGAAACGCTGGCATGCCCGCCCAGCCTCGACCCAGTGAGACCGGTCGTTTCGCTCAGAAACAAAAACGGCGACACCCGATGAGCTCTGGATTTGAGTGCTGTACTTCTCGTTCTCGCTCTTGGCGCTGAATAGCACTTGCAGCAGCGTGCGGGCCAACCATCGCGGCAGCGCTGGATGGCCGGACGCACGCGAGAACAATCCGTCCCTGGTGGCGACAGCCTCCGCTTCGCTGAAGCGCAGCCACGTCACGAGTTCATTCATGAAGGCCTTGTCGTTCATTTGCACCGTATTCCCCTGGATCACGTAGTCGGCAACATTTGCGATCTTTGCGCTGTCGGTCATGACGACGACCGTAACACCATCGCCTGCGCCTGCCTGTTCGAGCAGACGCAAGGCGTCATTTGCCGCGGGCCTTCCGTCGTAAGCCGTCCGCGTGCTCTGTCTGAATGGGATCGCCTCGAACAGTGCCGACTGATCGGCATGCGACTTTTCGAGAGAGATCCTCACACCCTCCGAGTCCAGGGATGGCGCGGCCCTGAGGCCGATAGCTGCCGCCGCCTGGACCAGATTTTCGGTGGCGCATCCCAAGCTGACGAAGAGATGATGATCGTCCGGGTCGACCGCAGGACATCTGCGGCCGAAGTCCGGCGCAATGGCAATGCAGCCGTCGGAAAGATGGAATATCCACGGCTGGGTGTTGTGGCTGTTGGCGGCCAGTGTCGCGTAGCGTACCAATTCGATTTGCCCACCGTCGAAGCGCAATGGCGCCCACGTCGATCTTACCAGATCCTCGTAGGACATCGGCGTGCCGGCGATCGCGCGGTCGACGACCGGCATCAGGGCGGTTGCGAGGCTGGCGCTTCCGGCAATCAAATATCGTCGGTCGATCATTGCGGCACACTCTCTTAGCGAACACGACTTCGACACCGGACCGGGTTACGGCGCAATAACCTAGCCAAAGCTGCCTTGCAGATAGTCGCGGGTCCTCTGATCACGTGGGTTGACGAACATCGTCGCGGTCGCGTCGAATTCAACGAGTTCACCGAGATACATAAAGGCAGCAAAGTCGGACAGGCGCGCCGCTTCCTGGATGTTGTGCGTTACGATCACGATCGTATGGTCGTTCTTGAGAGCTCCAATCAGGTCCTCGATCTTGGCCGTCGACAACGGGTCAAGCGCCGAACATGGCTCGTCGAACAGAATGACCTCGGGTCGCTCGGCCAGGGCGCGGGCGATGCACAGACGCTGCTGCTGTCCGCCCGAAAGGGCCAGCGCGCTCGAGGCCAGGATGTCCTTGACTTCATCCCAGATCGCGGCGCGCCTTAGCGCGATCTCGATGCGCGCGTCGAGATCGCGACGGTTCAGCTTCGCATATGGCGTGATTGCAAGAGCGACGTTGTCGTAAATCGACATTGGAAACGAGGTGGATTCCTGGAACACCATCCCGATCCTCGATCGCAGCGAGTTCAAGTCCTGACCGACGCGCAAGATATCTTTGCCGTCCAGCAGCACCTGACCGTCGGCATGCTGATTGGGATAGAGGCCGTAAATTCGATTCAACACCCTTAGCAGGGTAGATTTTCCGCATCCAGAAGGCCCAATGATCGCCGTTACCCTATTTTCATAGAGCGGCATGCAGATGTCCTTCAACGCATGATTCTTGCCATAGAAAAAATTGAGATGGCTGACGCGGAGCTTTTGAGTCAGGACGGATGTGTCGACGGCAGCACGGCTGACGCTGGGAGCAGCGATACTGAGTGGACTGGTCATGACTTCCCTGATCAGGCGTGGCTTGAAAGGCCAGGAGAGAGCATATCTGCCGCGGAGTTCCCCGCAGCCCCAACACTATCCGGCAACGTGCCCTGCGGCGAGGTTCGGAAACTACTCAGTCCAATGCATCGCGCTGACCGCGGCACTGTCTTGATGTGGTCATGTCACAGCGCTAATGCGAAGCATCTCCTTATTCGTAATAGCCAGCTGCGAGCGTTTGCCTCAAGGACTTCAGCTACCGGGCGCGCAAACACACGCTGACACTTGCCGCAAATCAGGCGAGATCATCGGTTTCAAGAGCGCAGCTTCTCGCTCTTAAACATGGTCGCGGCCTTCGCAACGGTTTCTGCCGATACGCCGATTTGCGGATTTTACTTCAAGACATCGCTTCGGCGAGCGCAGGATCAGAGATGACACAAGTCTTCATTGTTCTAGGTGGCATCTGCTTGATCCTTCTCGGAGGCTATTTTGCGTTCAGCAGGTGGGCGATTCGGAGCGAGACTTTGGATCTCTTCGATGTCGCTCGCAACCGCGCGGTGGCCGTTGAGATCATGGTTCTGCGAGCTTCCGAATTGCGAGCTGATACAGGTCTCATCAAACTTCCGGTCGCGATCATCAGTCACGGGAATACAGTCAACAACACGGAATATTCCTTCCTCGCAAAAATTCTGGCTGCTCACGGATATCTTGTTGCCAGCATTCAGCACGATTTGCCATCTGACCTCCCGATTGTAACGCAACCCGGTTCGCTCTATGTCGGCCGTTTGCCAGCATATGAGCGTGGCGAGCAGAACATCTTTTTTGCAATCAGCGAGATGAAGAAGATACAGCCGAACGCGGACTTTGAACACCTGACAATGGTCGGGCATTCCAACGGCGGGGATATTTCTATGTTCTTCGCACAAGAATATCCAGAACTCGTGGCGATGATCGTCACGCTGGACAATCTGCGGGTGCCTTGCCTTTTGTCCGGAAAGGCCAAGATCCTGTTGTTTCGATCAAATGACTGGAAGCCAGATCCGGGAGTCGTCCCGGGCGAACTGCAGTCCGAAGAAGCTGGAGTCACAATCGTTCGAACCGATGTTCCGCATGTCGAGATGAGTGATCGCGGCCGGGTTAGCTTCAAGGACAGTATCGGAAGCGCACTCGATAAATTCCTGATCGACAACAGCAATGGCTCCGTTGCTGCTCAAAGGCCCTCCCCCTGACGCGCACCCGCATAACAGAAATATTACAGCGGCCCTGAGTAGTTTCCGAAGCTAGCTCGCTGTTCACACGGCCGATTACACTGCGTGTGCCTTTGTGAGGGCAGTGCGGATGGGCCGGCGCTGCCACCCCCGGCAACAAGCGGCGAGGAACGACCATGCTGGACAAATCAGTGCGAGATGGCCCGGAGTTCCATCTGCCGTTCATAGCCGGATGGGCGTTCTGCGTGGTATTTTATTTCCTGCAGTATGCGCTGCGTTCAGCGCCGGGGGTCATGGTACCCGAACTGACCGCGGCATTCGGCCTGTCGGCCCTGGGCGTGAGCTCGCTGATCGGTCTTTATTATTACACGTATTCGAGTTTCGCGATCCTGTCGGGGGCAAGCTTCGACCGTTACGGCGCCAAATTCGTCGTTCCCGTCGGACTGGGACTTCTTGCACTTGGTGCAATCCTGTTCGGGCTCGGCAGTGCGGCGGCAGCCGATGCCGGCCGGCTCTTCCAGGGCGCCGGCTCGGCTTTCGCCTTCACGGGCGCGGTCTACCTGGCAACCCGAGGATTCCCGGCGCGCTATCTGGCGACGGCAATCGGCTTCACCCAATGCTTCGGCATGCTGGGCGGTGCGGCGGGACAATTTGCGGTCGCGCCGCTGATCCATGGCGTGCTGCCGTGGCAGCAATTCTGGATCTTTGGTGGTGCCGCCGCGGCGGCCCTGGCGTTGATTGTCTTCATCGTTACCCCCGGTGGTCATGGGGTCCGATCGGCGGCGCAAAACTCGATCTGGTCGATGTTCACGCCCTACAAGTCGGTGTTGAGCAATCCACAATCGTACCTGTGCGGCTTTGCCGCCGGGCTTCTGTTTCTGCCCACCACCGTCGGCGACATGATCTGGGGCGTTTCCTTTCTGCGGGAAGGTTGGCACATCGGCTTTGCCGAGGCTGTCAACCGCGCGGCCATGGTCCCGCTCGGATGGGTCATTGGCTGTCCCCTGCTAGGATACATCGCCGACCATTTCGGCCGTCGGAAGCCGGTGCTGATCGGCGGCGCGTCGTTCATGCTGGTGATATCGCTCGCGATCCTCTATCTGCCGCACGACATCATGCCGCCCTATCTCGCCGGCCTGTTGCTCGGCATCGGCTCGGGCGCCGCGATGATCCCCTACACCATCATCAAGGAGGTCAACGCCGACGAGGTGAAGGGCAGCGCCACCGGCGCGATCAATTTTCTCGTTTTCACGCTGAGCGCCTTGATGGCTCCGGTCTATGGCTGGGTCCTCGTCGAAGTCTCGAACGGTGGACCTCTGGATCTACCGGTGTTCCAGAGGGCAGGAATCATCGGCGTCGGCGGAATAGCCCTTGCCATCGTGCTTTCCTGTTTCATCCGGGAGACCGGGAGCGCCGTGTTCCGTCGCAAGACCGACGATGGGCCGAAGCTTCAAGTTGTCCCCGTTCTTGGAGCCGCCCAATGAACAGCTTCGCCCGCGACATTACTCCAGTCGTCAATCTCACGCGCGAAAGAGGCGCCGGCGCGATACGTCATCGGCGTCCCCTCTATGTGGACCTGCTTCCTCCCTGCAATTCGGCCTGCCCCGCCGGCGAGAACATCCAGGCGTGGCTCGGATTGGCGCAGGCGGGAAACTACCGAGCCGCATGGGAAACGCTGATCCGCGACAATCCGTTGCCGGCTGTGCACGGACGTGTCTGCTATCACCCCTGCGAAACCAGCTGCAACCGCAAGGAGCTCGACAGCGCCGTCAGCATTCACGCCGTCGAGCGTTTCCTGGGCGACCTCGCGATGGCGCAAGGCTGGCCGATGCCGGTCGACAAGGTCGCCGGCGGCAAGCGGGTGCTGGTCATCGGCGCCGGCCCAAGCGGACTTTCCGCCGCCTATCATCTGACGCGGCTCGGACATCAGGTGGAGATCCACGACGCCGGCCCATTGCCGGGCGGCATGCTGCATTTCGGCATTCCGGCCTATCGCCTGCCGCGCGCGGACCTGACGAAGGAGATCGGACGGATCGAGCAGATGGGCGTCAAGTTCGTGCCCAACCACCGGGTCGACGACGTCCTGGCCGAGCAGAAGGCGGGCGGATTCGATGCGGTCTTCATCGCGATCGGTGCCCACCTCTCCAAACATGTCGACATCCCGGCACGCGACGCCATCAAGGTACTCGACGCGGTCTCGTTGCTGCGCGACGTGGAAGCTGGTGCCGCGCCGCGCCTGGGCCGGCGCGTGGTCGTATACGGCGGAGGCAACACCGCCATGGACGTCGCCCGCACGGTGCATCGCCTCGGCGCCACCGAAGCGATGATCGTCTATCGCCGGGATCGCGCGCATATGCCGGCACACGACTTCGAAGCCGGGGAAGCCCTGACCGAAGGCGTGAAAATAAAATGGCTGACCTCGATCAAGGCGATCGACGGTGCCGATCTCACGGTCGAGGTGATGCGCATCGACGAGAGCGGCCACGCCCAGCCGACTGGCGAGTTCGAAACGCTGAAGGCCGACACGCTGGTGCTGGCGCTTGGCCAGGACGCCGACAGCGGCTTCCTGAAGAAGATTCCGGAAATTGCCTTTGATCGCGATGGCTCGCGTCCTGGTCGCACCCAACATGATGACCGGTCGGGCCGGCATCTTCGCAGGCGGCGATATGGTACCGACGGAACGCTCGGTCACGGTTGCGACCGGTCACGGCAAGAAGGCTGCGCACCACATCGATGCATGGTTGAGAGGCGAGATCTACACCCATCCCGCGAAGCATTCCGTGATCGAGTTCGCCGAGCTCAATCTGCCGATTTATGCCGACGCGGCACGCTCGACCCAGCAAGAATTATCAGTCGCGCAGAGGGAAGGCAGCTTCGACGAGGTCGTGAGCGGCCTGAGCGAGAAGGAAGCGCTGCACGAGGCCAAGCGCTGCCTGTCCTGCGGCAATTGCTTCGAATGCGACAATTGTTATGCCGCCTGTCCGGAAGACGCGATCATCAAGCTCGGCCCGAACGAGGGCTACGAGATCAAACTCGATCTTTGCACCGGCTGCGGCATCTGCGTCGAGCAATGCCCCTGCCACGCCATGGAGATGGTTTCCGAGCCGACGGAGGTCAGGACATGAATGCCGTCATCAAGCTGAACACGAGCGATGCCGTGAAGCCGACGACAGAACCAGTCGCCGACGGAGCTGTCAGGACCACCATGGACGGCAATACGGCCGTCGCCCATGTCGCCTACCGGGTCAATGAAGTCTGCGCCATCTATCCGATCACTCCCTCCTCCACAATGGCGGAGCTGGCCGACCAGTGGTCCGCGGAAGGGCTGCAGAATATCTGGGGCAACGTTCCCGTGGTCCAGGAAATGCAAAGCGAGGGAGGCGCTTCCGGCACCGTCCACGGCGCGCTGCAATCGGGCGCGATGACGACGACGTTCACGTCATCGCAAGGTCTGATGTTGATGCTGCCGAATATGTTCAAAATTGCCGGCGAATTGACCTCGACGGTGTTTCACGTCGCCGCGCGCTCGCTCGCGACCTCGGCCTTGTCGATCTTCGGCGATCACTCCGACGTCATGACGGTTCGCACCACCGGCTTTGCGCTGATTTCATCGGCCAACGTGCAGGAAGCCCATGACACCGCGCTGATCGCCGAGGCAGCGACCCTGGAAGCAAGGGTTCCGTTCCTGCATTTCTTCGACGGCTTTCGCACCTCGCATGAACTCAACACGCTGGACCTGATTCCCGATACCAGCATTCGAGCCATGATCTCGGACGACCTGGTCCGTGCCCATCGCGCCCGCGCGCTCGACCCCGAAAATCCCTTCATCCGCGGCACCGCGCAAAATCCCGACACCTTCTTCCAGGCGCGAGAAGCGGTCAGCCCGTTCTACGCCAAAGTGCCGGGAATCGTCGACGGCGCGATGGCGCGCTTTGCGGCACTCACCGGGCGGCGCTACAAGCTGTTCGAATATGAGGGCGCGCCCGACGCCGAACGCGTTCTCGTCGCTGATGGGTTCTGGCGCGGAGACTGCTCGCGAGACGGTCAAGGTGCTCGCCGCACGCGGCGAAAAAGTCGGCGTTCTGCAGGTGCGGTTGTATCGACCGTTTTCAGCCGCGCACTTTCTTCGCCGCGCTGCCGCCGTCGGTCAGCGCCATCGCGGTCCTCGAACAGACCAAGGAACCCGGCGCCGCCGGGGAGCCTCTCTACCTCGACGTCGTCGCCACCCTCGCCCAGGGCTTTGGATCCGGACAGCGATCGTCGATGCCGCGCATCATCGGTGGACGATACGGACTGTCCTCGAAGGATTTTACGCCGGCGATGGTCAAGGCAGCCCTCGATGAACTCAGCCAGGCACAACGGCCAGAACCAGTTCGCGGGCGAAACAGCTTTACGCTCGGTATCGAGGACGACGTCTCGTTCAGCAGTCTCGCCGTCGAAAAAGATTTCACGATCGAGACAGACAAGACCACCCGCGCGGTTTTCTACGGTCTGGGCGCCGACGGCACGGTCGGCGCCAACAAGAACAGCGTCAAGATCATCGCCGAAGACGCCGAAGCAATATGCGCAGGGCTACTTCGTCTACGATTCCCACAAATCCGGCGCGCAGACGATTTCGCATCTGCGATTTGGGCCAGACCCGATCAGGGCGCCCTATCTGATCGCCTCGGCCGGTTTCGTTGCTTGTCATCAGTTCGGATTTCTCGAACGGCAGGACCTGCTGCGGGTCGCCGCCGCAGGTGGCGTGTTCCTTCTCAACAGCCCCTATCGGGAAGGACGAGACCTGGGACGAACTGCCAAAGTCCGTGCAGCAACAGATCATCGACAAGAAACTGCGCTTCTTTGTCATCGACGCCTCCACCGTGGCCCGGGACGTCGGTCTCGGCGTGCGCACCAACACCGTTCTTCAGACCTGCTTCTTCGCGATATCCGGCGTGCTGCCGCGCGAGGAGGCAATCCGGCATATCAAGGAAGCGATCCGCAAAACCTACAGCCGCAAGGGCGAAGCCGTGGTGGCGAAGAATTTCGCCGCGGTCGATGCCACATTGGCCCGGCTGTTCGAGATCAAGGTGCCGGCGACCGCCACCAATCCGAAGGATCTGCCGCCGATCGTCGCCGCCAGCGCTCCCGATTTCGTCAAGCGTGTGACATCGCTGATGCTGGTCGGACGCGGCGACGAGATTCCCGTCAGCTTGATCCCTGCGGACGGCACGTTTCCGTCCGGAACCTCCGCTTTTGAAAAGCGCAATATCGCAGAGGCTGTTCCGGTCTGGGAAGAAGACCTCTGCATCCAGTGCGGGCAATGCAGCTTCGTATGTCCGCACAGCGTGATTCGCGCCCGCTATTACACGAGGATGCACTGGTCGGAGCGCCGGCCTCGTTCAAATCGGCGCCGGTCAATGCGCGCGGCTACCCGGAAGCGCGCTTCACCCTGCAATTCTACGTCGAGGACTGCACCGGCTGCGGTCTTTGCGTGGAAGCTTGCCCCGCGATCAGCCCGCGCGAGCCGGACGTCAAGGCGATCAACCTTGCCGACAAGGCGCCGCTGGTCGAGGCCGAACGCGCCAATATTGCCTTCTTCGAGGCGCTGCCGGTCAACGACCGGGCTCGCGTCGATTTTGACAAGGTGCGCGGCATTCAGTTTCTCGAGCCGCTGTTCCAGTTTTCCGGCGCATGTGCCGGCTGCGGCGAGACCCCCTATCTCAAGCTGCTTTCACAGTTGTTCGGCGATCGCGCGCAGATCGCCAATGCGACCGGCTGCTCGTCGATCTACGGTGGCAGCTTGCCGGTGACGCCCTGGGCCGTCGATCATGAGGGCCGCGGACCGGCATGGTCGAACTCGCTGTTTGAGGACAACGCCGAGTTCGGTCTCGGCTTTCGCTTGGCGGCCGACAAGCACCTGGCGCTTGCCCGCGCGTTGTTGGCGCAGCTAACGCCCGTCGTCGGCGAAGAGCTGGCGACAGGCGTGCTCAATGCGCCGCAGATCCACGAATTCGAGTTGCGCGCGCAGCGCATCCGGGTCGCCGAACTCAAGACCCGGCTGCTCAAGATCGATAGCGAGCCCGCGCGCAATCTGCTTTCCGTGGTGGACCATCTCGTGCGGCGGAGCATCTGGATCGTCGGCGGCGATGGTTGGGCCTATGACATCGGCTTTGGCGGGCTCGATCATGTCATGGCGACCGGACGCAACGTCAATATCCTGGTCCTCAATACCGAGGTCTATTCCAACACCGGCGGCCAGGCCTCGAAGGCGACCCCGCTTGGCGCGGTGGCAAAGTTCGCGGCGGCCGGCAAGCGCGTCGCGCGCAAGGATCTCGCCTTGCAGGCCATCGCCTATGGCAACGTCTATGTGGCCCAGGTCGCGATGGGCGCCAATTCGCAGCAGACGCTGGACGCATTTCGGGAGGCGGAGGCCTATGACGGTCCCTCGCTCATCCTCGCCTACAGCCAGTGCATCGCCCACGGCATCGACATGCGGTTCGGCATGAAGCAGCAGGACCTGGCGGTCGCCTGCGGCTACTGGCCGTTGCTGCGCTTCAATCCGACCATGCGGAGCGTCGGCAAAAGCCCGTTCCAACTGGATTCGCCGCGCCCGACGATTCCCTTCAAGGATTATGCCTACAACGAGGTCCGCTATTCCTCCTTGGCCAGATCGCTTCCCGACGAAGCAGCGTTGCTGCTCGCCAGCGCGCAGGCGGCGGTGATCGACAAATACCAGCAATACGAAGCGCTCGCGGCACAAGACGGCAGCCGCTTCCAGCCCGGCGGCGATGTGATCGCCAGCCCGGCATCCTAGGCCACACTTGCATTGCAGCCTGTCCCAGGAGAGCCCGATGGATCTGACGACACGCTATATGGGACTTCAACTCAAGAACCCGCTGGTGGCATCTGCGTCGCCGCTGACGGGAGAGCTCGAACTCGCTTCGGCGCCTAGAGGATGCCGGCGCCGCAGCCCTGATCCTGCCTTCGCTCTTTCAGGAGGAAATCGAAGCAGAGACCGCCCGATACGAGCATTTGACCAGTGCGCACGACGACAGCTGGCCAGAGGGTCTCAGCAACTTTCCGAAACTGGCGGACGCGCAACATGGACCGCACGAATATCTCGAACTCGTTCGCCGGGCCCGGCAGGCGGCTGGCGTGCCGGTGATCGCGAGCCTGAACGGAATCAGCGACGAAGGCTGGACCTCCTATGCCAGCCAACTCGAACAGGCCGGGGCGAACGGGCTCGAACTCAACATCTATTTCATCCCGGCCGATCTTGCGGCGACAGGCCGGGATGTCGAGCAGCGTTATCTCGACATCCTGCGATCGGTGCGATCGGCGGTCTCGATCCCGGTCGCGATGAAACTCAGCCCCTATTTCAGTTCCGTCGGCAACATGGCCATGGCCTTGCACGATGCGGGCGCGGACGCCCTGGTACTGTTCAACCGGTTCTATCAGCCGGATATCGATCTGACACGCTTGCAGGTGCTGACCGATCTCAAGCTCAGTGAGCCGAACGAGATCAGGCTCCCTCTGCTCTGGCTTGCGGTGCTTGCGGGTCGCACCAAGGCCTCGCTTGCGGCCAGCACCGGCGTGACCAGTGCCGAGGAGGTGGTGAAATATCTCCTGGTCGGAGCCGACGTCGTAATGACCACCTCGTCGTTGTTGCGACAAGGCCCCGGTCATATGACCACTTTACTCTCGGGGTTGGAGAAATGGCTCGAAGCAAGAGACTTCTCGTCGCTTGAGCATGTGCGAGGCATCATGAGCCAGCGCTGCTTGCGGGACCCGCAGGCATTCGAGCGTGCCAACTACATCAAGATCCTGCACGGATACCGCCAGACCGCCCCATCGACGGCCGGACGGTCGGTGGCGCCTGTCCTATCGCATACCAACGGCGCAAATCCATTACAGCTTCCCGGATGAAGGTGCGCTTCAATTCTTCGCCGACAGAACCTCGGGATACCAACGCCTCGCGAAACAGCCGCGTACATCAGCCTCATGGCCCCGGCCCATGGCAACGGAAGCGACCATGAAGACGAAGATGATGGAAACGCTCGGAGAGCAAGGTCTGACCTTGCCTTCTCAGGTTGACGCGGGTCTCGCCGCGAACGATCGGCTCAAATATTACTTTTCGCTGCTGCAGGTGGCCCGCGGCCACGCTGACCAGCCCGACCAATCGTCACCCTCGCTAAAACCGGAGCGGCTGGTTGCCGGAATAGCCGATGCCACCCTCGATCACCTGGTTGCGGCCGCCCGCAAGCAGGGCGCGTCGTATCACCTGCCCGGCTGCGGCCAGCTTTTGAATTCAATCACGATCGATGCCCATATCATGGCGACGCCGGCCGACAGTGCGGCCAAACAGCGTCTTGAAATCCTCCTCGAGCAATTGCCGAAGATCGAGGGAGAACTCATGGAGGGCTGCGCAATCGACAAAATAACGCAGGTCGATCGAAAAAGCGGCGATAGCCTGCACCGGCTGGTCATGGATTTGCACAAGCAGCTCAATGCTCTCCAGGTGGGTCTCGCGGAGGAGAAAATCGACGGCGCGGCCACCTACAATCTCGGCCCGGGGGACGATACGCTGATACGCGCATTCATGGCCGGCCTCAATCGTACCGCTCCGCTCAAATTCAAACATCCCGGCCTCGGCACGACAGCAACCCGGGCCGGAACCCGGTTGATACTTCAGAACGACATCGGCACGACGGATGCACATGTGATCGTCATCCACGTGGAGGGGAGAATCGTCAGTCTCACCTACAGCGACGTACATCTTAGGAGACTGCAGTTTTTTCGCGCGCTATTCGATCGCTTCGCGGTCGTCTGGACGGATCCGAACAGTAGTCAGGTCGCGGCATTGGCGGGCGGCGCGCCGTTTTTCATGTCGACGGGGACACTGGACACCACGGATGACAAACAGCTTCTCGCTTATCTCGATTACCTCGGCTCGCGGCTGGTTTTCCTCATCGACTGGAACCGGGCGCGCAAGCAGTTGCGCGGATTTCTCAAGGCCGAGCAGCGATTGCGGCTGCTGCGCTGGGCAGCCAATTCGGACATCGGACATCGCGGATTTCTCGAACTCGGAGGCGCGCGGCTGATCTGGGATGCGGTCGAGACGACAGCGGCACCATCGAATTCATTTGGGTGACCGTCTTTACGACGTGCTCGGCGAGGAGGAAGCCTACGCTTTCGTCCAGTTCACTTTCAAAACGGCATGCGAGGGACTGCGCGCGCGTCAATCGGACGGCCTTATCCAGGATCGCATCTGCGCCGAGCTTCTCAATCATCTGAAGACGAGAGAAATCCGGCTCCTGAAGATCGCAGCGGACCATGCTGGCCTGATATTTGAAATCGGAACTGCCGTCCGGGATAGCCTTGTTGGCTCGGCGGAGGATTCGGCATCGCTTGCCAAGCTTGCCCAGCGAGCCCGGCGCTGGGAGCATGAGGCCGATCAATTCGTGGCTGAAACCGTGCTGTCCGTGCGCCGGCACCCCGAATTGAAGCATTTCAAGGAACTGATCAAGGCTGCTGACGACGCGGCGGATCAGTTGGAGGAGGTCGCCTTTCTGCTTGGGCTGTTCGAGAGCGCGGCCGAAACCGGGACGTGGGAAAATTTGCAACAATTGTCCAGCATCGTTGCGGAAACCACGCAGGAGTGGGTGAAGGCGGTCGGGCATGCTCAACACACGCAACGACACGGCTCGCGGGGCGATGCGGACGATTTCCTCACCGCGATCGCGCGCGTTTCTGAACTGGAGCACGAAGCCGACGACAAGGAGCGGGCGGTTACGGTTTCGGCGATGAAGACGGCAACGGACTTCCGCCAGTTGCAGTTGCTGCTGGATATCCGGCAGGGGCTGGGCAAGGCCTCGGATTCCCTGAAACGCGCCAGCCTCATATTGCGCGATCATGTGGTTGGCGATGTCCTTGCAGCCTAGTTCCGCCGAAGGCGCTTCCCTCCTCTACATCATTTCCCCGGGTGAGCGGATGCCGCCGGCCGGCGTCACGGAAGTCGGCAACAAGGCCTTGAACCTGATGCGGATGGCGGCGGCAGGATTGCCTGTACCCCCCGGCTTTGTATTGCCGACCGCATGGTGCAGCCACAGTAACGAGCCGGGAAAGGATAAGTCAGCCCAGCTTCGCTTTCTCAGGCAGGGCATCGACCGCCTGGAGCGCATCACCGGGCTTGGCTTCGGGTTGCCACGCAAGCCGCTGCTCGTCTCGGTCAGATCGGGAGCCGCGATCTCGATGCCGGGAATGATGGAGACCGTGCTTGACGTCGGCGTCAATGACGAGACCGTCGAAGGATTGGTGCGTCTGACCGGAAACCCTCGCCTTGCCTGGGACTGCTACCGGCGACTGATCCAGGGTTTTGCCGAGGTCGTTCAAGGGCTCAACACTGAACCGTTCGATGAACTCACCCAGGCTGCACTCGCGGTTGAAGACGTCGAAAATGAACGGATGCTCGACCATCGCGCCTTGCAGCGGCTCGTCCAGGCCATGCTATCGCGCTTTCGCGAGCTGGCCGGCGCGCCATTCCCTCAATCCTCGACGGACCAGCTTGAACAAGCAACGCATGCTGTTTTTCGTTCCTGGGATGCGCCGAAGGCCGCCGAATATCGGCGCCTCAATCATATCGGTGATGGGATCGGCACGGCCGTAACAGTGCAGACAATGGTCTTCGGCAACGCCGGCGGAACCTCGGGTGCCGGGGTCGGCTTCACCCGCAATCCCGCAACCGGAGCAGACGACCTCTATCTTGATTTTCAGTTCAACGGGCAAGGAGAGGACGTGGTCGCCGGCCGATTGGCCATTCGCGATACGGATCGACTTCAGTCGACGCTGCCGGCGGCCTGGGACCGGCTGAAGGAAGTGCGCCGTCAGCTCGAAGCCATGTTCGGCGATGTTCAGGACTTCGAGTTCACCATCCAGAACGGCCGCCTTTATCTGCTGCAGACCCGCGATGCCAAGCGGACACCGTGGGCAGCGCTCAAGATAGCGTGCGATCTCGTCGAGGAAGGGCTGATCCAGCCCAAAGAGGCGTTGCTTCGGCTGCGGGCCATCGATCTCGCCAAGGTCGCGAGAAGCCACCTGACGGGATCCCAAACCGTCCCACTCGCGCGCGCCACTGTCGCCGGCATCGGCGTCGTCTCCGGACGGATCGCCTTCGATGCCGAAACGGCCAGGCAATTCGTCGCCAAGGGCGACGCCGCAATTCTGGTACGACGTGAGACGACAACCGCGGACATTGCGGGCATGGCGAACGCCGCCGGAATCCTGACGTCACTTGGGGGCCGCACGTCGCATGCTGCGGTTGTTGCGAGGCAGTTAGGCAAGGTCTGTCTGGTCGGCTGCGCGGCCCTCTCTATCGACCCGGCACGGCACATTTGCCAGATCGCCCTCCGGCATTTTGCGGAAGGCGACTGGCTGACACTGGATGGAAATTCGGGCGACGTCTATGGCGGGCGCCTTGACGTGACTCTGGAACGACCCGAGGCCCAATTGGCTATCATCGCGGGCTGGCGCGCGCTGGAACCATCCAACCCTGTTCGGCCACGCTCCGTGAGCAACTGACTGGCGAGAGCAGGCGCGCACCAGATCGCGCTTTTTCCCGGACGAACGTCACAACTATGCGGTCAGAAGCTGATGGTGATCAGGTCATGCACCTGGGTGACGCCGGGCGCCGACCACGCGGTATTCTCAGCCAGCGTTCGCTCGTAATAACTGTCGACCTTGCCGCTGAGCGTGACCTCGCCCCCGTCGATGCTCACGGCGATGTTTTTGGCTTCAAACTCCGCGTTTCGTTCGAACGCAGCCTTGATCTTTTTTCGAACATCGGAAGCCTGGACGCCGGGCTTGATCGTGATTTGGTTGCTGAGACCCATCACGCCAAGAAGCTTCCGGACGTCCATCTCGGCGGCATGTTTTTGATAGTACCAGTTGACGTCCCCGCTCAGCGTGATCCATCCCTTCTCGACCTTGACCTTCACCTTGTCCTTCGGGACGGAAAGGTCCCAGGCGAGAACGTTCAGCGCCTGCCTGGCAATGTCTTCGTCACCATGGTCGAAATCGTACAGGTAGTGAATCTCGAGCTCCTCGGCGATCGCTCTCACACCGGATACACGGCTGACAGCGTGCTCTACCGCGCATCGCTCGGCATAGCTGGCGACATGCCCCATGAGCGTCACCACGCCGTCACGCGCGGTCACACCGATATGGGCTTCGGTGACGCTGGGATCCCAGGCGAGTTCGTCGAGCACGCTTTGTTTAAGGCTCTGGTCTGTCATTGGCGCGCTCCCACTATGAAATCCGACTGGGGCTTCGGCTCGCGAATCGAAGCTCAGGGCTTTTTCGGCTCCTTCTTGCCGAAGGCGGCGTCCACCTCATCCGACTTGATGCGTACAGACGGATCACCCGGTTCGTTCAAATTCTGTTCTTCGGTGCCGTCGCCCATCATTCCAGGATGATCGATCTTGGCTTCCTTGTTGGGAACGCTGATAGTTGGTTTGTTGGTCACGAAAATCTCCTGCGCAGAAGCAGCGCCATGCCGTTGTGTCCAGCAAGGACGATAGCAGGGACCGAGGATGCCCGGTCAGGTTCGGAAACTACTCAGTCGGCTCTTGCGCTCCAGGTGAACCTGCGCAACTGCCCTTCAATCCACGGTCATCAGATCGTTGACTTCGGCAACGCCAGGCGCCGACCAGGCGGTGTCCGCCGCCAGCGTCCGTTCATGATAGCTGCCAACCTGCCCGGTCAGCGTGACCGTACGGCCATCCGCGGTGACGACAATATTCTCGGCCTCAAATTCGGCGTTGCGACGGAACGCCGCCTTGATTTGTCTTTCGACGTTGGAGGCCTGAGCTTTGGGCTTGATCTCGATGGCGTTACTGACCCCCATCACACCAGAGAGGTTGCGAACGTCCGCTTCAGCAGCCTGCTTTTGGAAGCGCCAGTCGACATCACCCTCCAGGGTCACCCAACCATTCTCAATCTTGATCTTTACCCTGTTCTTTGGGACCGAAAGATCCCACGAAATAACGTCAGAGGCCCGCCCGGCAAGTTCCGCATCGCCGTGATCGGCGCCCGATAAATAGCGGATCTCCATTTTGTCGGCGATCGCCCTGACACCCGTGACGCGACCCGCGGCGCGTTCCGCAGCACATTTCTCAGCATAACTTTTGACATGGCCGGTCAAGGTCACAAAGCCACCTCGCACAGTTACGCCAATATCGGTTTCGTCGAAACCGGGTTGCCAGGCAAGTTCGTCGAGCACTTTCTGTTTCAGGGCCTGATCGATCATTGCCCCCTCCAAGGTATCCTATGGCCGGGACAAACGCCCGAACTGCCTCATTTTTGGTCCTGAAGCGGCAAACAAGATAGAATCGGAAAGTACTCAGATCGGGCATACGATTACAGGCTTACCCGATATTAATCGCACAGCATGCAGTTTCAGCATTGAAGAGAGGACAAGAATTTCTCCAGACGCCATTGCAAGTGGGGTCTGCGAAGGAGACAGGTTATGCAAACAAAAAATTCAATCTGGCAGCCCGAGAGAGCCTCCTCTCTTCAGGATCACCTCCTGCGGCAAGCGCAAGTCGGGCCAGCGAAGGAAGAGACCTCGATCCTGTTTTCTTCATGATCGAGGCACGATGGTTCTCAACGGTCCGCTGGCTGATCCCGAGATCAGCAGCAATATTTTTGCTCGGGTGACCGGCCAGAACCATGTCCATGATCTCGTGTTGCCGTCGCGTGAGGCTCGCGAGTTGATCAGCCGCATCCTTGCGCCGTTCCGTAAGCTTCCCGGAATCACGAGACAATTCCAGAGCGCGCGCGACCCCAGCGAGGAGCTCAACGCCATGGAGCGGCTTCTCAAGAAAATCCGACGCGCCGGCCTTCATGACTTCAACCGCCATCTGAACGTCGCTTTGTCCGGTAATCATGACAGCCGGCAACGGAGAACCAATCTTCTTCAACCGCCTCAGCAGATCCAATCCACTTATTCCGGGTAGATTTGCATCGATCAACAGGCAGGCGTTGCGACCGGGACGGTAGGCGTCGAGAAACGATTCGCCGTCCTCGAAGTCCTCCACGAGACGACCGTCATGCTCCAGCATGCTACGAATCGCTTGGCGTACGTCGCTGTCGTCATCGACAACGTAGATGACGGGCACCATCGTTGCCGCCACACCGATACGCGCCGCTGGCGCGTTTCCCGGGAAACCGGGCGTCGGAACCAGGCGCCCGATCACGGCGATCAACTCCTTCAGGCTCGCCGGCTTGTTGAGATGTTCGCATTTTTGCAGGGCAATATCACGCAGCGTCTTCGTCGAAATATCACCCGTCAGAATAATGACCGGCACGGAGCGACGAAGCCTCGCGCGAAGTTTGCTGGCGACACAGAAGTCCATCCATGCCGTTCGGCAGGTTGAAGTCGGAAATGACCAGGCCCGGCTGAAGTGCGCTACGATCGAGCAAATCCAGTGCTTCGACGCCGTCATTGGCTGTCACGACCCGATGGCCTTCCGCACTGAGATTGATTTCGAGAAGCTCACGGACTTCCGAGTCGTCCTCGACAACAAGAATGGTTTCGGCCTGAGCCGCGCGGTGATCTTTGCCTTGAATGCTGCGCGCTCTGTCTTCGGCCCGGGCAGGCATTCCACCGCGGGATCGTTTCACTTCGATTGAGAAGACCGAACCCTTGCCAAGCTGCGAACGCACCTTCACCGGATGATCCAGCAAGCTTCCGAGCCGTCTGACGATCGACAGGCCAAGGCCAAGCCCGAGGCTCCGGTCTCGAGCCGAATTGTCAAGTTGATGATACTCTTCAAAGATGTCCTCAAGCTGCCCCTTGGGAATTCCAACTCCGGTATCCCATATCTCGATGCTCAAGACCCCGTTCCGGCGCCGGCATCCGAGCAACACCCTTCCTTGTTTGGTATACTTGAGAGCGTTGGACACCAGATTTCGAATCATTTGTTCGAGTAGACGGGGATCGCTGCGTACCGAGAGCGTGCAGGGCACCAGACGCAAAGCGATCCGTTGCGCCTCCGCCTGACAAGCGAGGTCTGCCGTTACCCGGTCGAGCAACGCATCGATCCGAAACGTTTCAAACTCCGTTCGGACGGTGCCGGCCTCGATCTGGTTGATGTCGAGCAACGCGTTCAACATCCCTGACATGCTGCCCAAGGTTTGATCGAGCCGACCGATCAATTTTTTTTCCTTCTCGCCCACGACGACCTTCGCGAGGAGTTCCTGGAGCAAAAGAAGCGCCTGCAGTGGCTGTCGGAGGTCGTGACTTGCGGCTGCGAGAAAGCGGGATTTGGCCACATTGGCGGAGTCAGCCCGGAATCTCGCGCCCTCCAGCGCCGCGGCAGCTTCCTTCTGATGGGTAATATCGGCAAACGTTATGACGAGACCTTCGATTCCCTGACCCATTGGGCAATAGGGCAGTATGCGGCGGACGTACCAGGCGCCGCTTAGTGCTTCGATTTCCCGCTCGATCGGTTCAAGTGACTGCAACACTTTCCTTGCATCACTCACGAGCGCTCCTTCGGAGGCCAGTGAACTCAGATCCGTCAGGGTCCGACCAACATCCCCCGGCATCACATTGAAAAGAAATTTGGTCGCTGGCGTGAAAAACCGAATAGTCAGATCGGTATCGAGGAGAATGATTGCGACGTCGGTACTGTACAGCACGTTTTGCAGATCGTGGGCCGTCAGCTGCTGCCGCTCGAGCGATAGCTGCGTATTCAGGTCGTTACGCTCTTGATCTCCGGATCGCCGTTGCGCTTTCAAGGTGGCCGGTTCGGCGGTATCAGGTCGATATCCTCTGTCGGTGGCGGCATCCAGAGCTATCACCTGGGCGGAAACAGCAGAATTCGGAGTGGCTGCTCGCTCAGATGGAACGTATTTACGCGGTCTCATCGCTACGCCTCGCTTCTGGATGTCATCCGCAGCTTGCCCCGCGACACGACTGGCTCTTCACTTTGGGATATCCCTGCTGAGGGCTGCACAGGGTCTTTCCGAGTTGACGAAACAGTCCCCGTCCACGAAAGTTCCCGAGACAGAAAAGATGCTGCTTTTGCAGCATTGGCACCACGCGGGCGGACAATCCATAGCGATGCCGGTGCCACAATCGCGCGCTTGACGACGATAGCTCAGCCACCTGCCCGAAGCTGAGCAAAAGTGCTCATCCAGGCATCGTCTGGTTCAGCGCCGCCATCCGGGCCGCTTCGCTTTCAAAGCGTCGTCAAGGGCGCTATAGTACGTTGGGGGTATTTGCGAGCTGGAAAACGGGTTATTCCGTATCTGGCAAATCGCGTCTCGGCCCCGGAGATATCGTGGCAAAGCAACCGGAAAAAGCGAAACTACCGTTCGATCCCACGGTGTTCTTAAAGACCGAGGGCGACGGCCGGACAATCGCGAAATTTAGAAAAAACCAGCAGATCTTTTCTCAAGACAGCGCCTCGGATTCGGTATTTTACGTCATAAAGGGCAAGGTCAAGATCATCGTCCTATCCGAACAGGGCAAAGAGGCGGTGATCGCCGTCCTCGGCCCTGACGAGTTTTTCGGCGAAGGCTGCCTCACCGGACAGATACGACGGCTGTCGACGGCGTCGGCGATGACGGAATGCGAGATCGTGCGGATCAGCAAGCCAACGATGTTGGCTGTTCTGCGTGAGGAGCCGAAATTTTCCGAGCTATTTGTCGCGCATGTGCTGGCGCGTACTATCCGCGTCGAAGCGGACCTTATCGATCAACTGTTTAATTCTAGCGAGAAGCGGCTGGCACGTGCCTTACTGCTATTGGCGAACTTCGGAAACGACGGCAAGCCGCAGAAGGTCATCGCCAAGGTGAGCCAGGAAACGCTCGCGGAAATGGTTGGCACGACCCGCTCGCGCGTCAGCCATTTCATGAACAAATTCCGTAAAATGGGTTTCATCGACTACAATGGCCATCTTGAGATCCATAGCTCGCTACTGAACGTCGTGCTGCACGATCAACCGCATATTTCAGGCGTTAATTCAGTTACCGGCAAGCCTGATCCGAAGGGTAAGTAGCTCCTCACGCCATCGCCCTCACGACCGGCTATGATTTTTCACCGCCGTCGAGGGCGGCGTCAGGAAAGCATCAAATCGCTCCTTGACGATGGCATAACATTCGCACGACGCTCTCTCCAGGCCAGCGCGATCGAGCACCTGGATCGCGCCCCTGTGGTAGCTGATGAGGCCGGCCGCCTGCATCGACTGCGCCGCAAGCGTTACAGATTTCCTGTTGGCGCCCAGGATCTGCGACAGGAATTCATGCGTATAAGGAAGCGCCTCGCCTTCCGCGCGATCGTGCATCATCAGGAGCCATCGGCACATTCGCTCTTCCGTCGAATGCATCGAATTGCACGCGACCGTCTGCTGCACCTGGGACAGCAGCGTCTCCGAGTAGCTCACGAAGAGATTGCGCACGTGTTCGCTGACCTCGAATTCATGTTGCAGTAGCTCAATCGGACAGCGGACGGTATGGCCCTCAAGTTGCACGATACACCGATTGAAGGAGACCCGGCTGTACATGGCGGCAAACAGGCCGAAAGCGCCTTCGCGCCCGATATTGGCCGTCTCGATGGCCGCACCATTCTCCAGCACAGTCAGGAGGGATAAAACGGCACCTCTGGGAAAATATGCATGCCTTAGCAGCCCGCCGGCATCGCAAACCATCGCACCGAGTTTAAACGCGACAGGCTCAAGATACCGGTCAACTCGTTTGCGGCTATCCGGCGCCAGGGCGTCGAGCAGTTGATTGCTCCGAACATCATGATCCGTTTGCGCTTTGGACATTTTCGTCCCGTCAACTGTCCATTTTGAATCGGTCCTGGCCCAAAGGCGGTCGAGCATGAACGGCATGCAATCACCGCGGCTCTAACTTGGCTATTAGAGCGCTTTCCGCCCCGGCAAGTCTGAGCAAGACTGCTCACAGCCTGGCTCTACGACGGGAGATCAGAACCGACAAAAGTCCGGCTCGGATCGACCATCGAGCGCAATTGAGCGATCATCGCTTTCCCATGATATGGCTTTTCCAGAAAGGCGCTGTTCGGCGGCAAATCGGACTGTTTCAGCCGGACCCGGCCAGAAGCAACGATGATTTTTATCGGAGGCCAGCGGTCTCGCACCGCATGAGCCAATCCTAGTCCGTCCATGCTTCCAGGCATATTGATATCCGTGAACAACACGGCAATATCCGAGCGAGCTTTCAACAGGGCGACGGCTTCGTCGGCATCGCCGGCTTCCAGTGCCACAAAGCCCGCCTCTTCGACGAATTCCACGGCCAGCTCACGCAAGAGCGGCTCATCCTCTACGATCAAAACGACGGCTGGAGCCGTAGCCGATACTCGATCAAGCATTTTGCCTATCCTAGATTATCCAGGTTCGCGCTCTTCCGGATTTCGATCGGCCTGGTCAGACCAATAGTTCGCCATCCGAACGCAATGCGCCTGCAAGTCAGAATCGAGAGTATCGCGAGACAGCTGAAGAAAGTCTGATGCCAGGCGCAGGCACTCCAAACCACGCTTCAGCTCTTCATCGGCACTGGACACGACATGCCCTCCTGGGCAGGGATCGTCGTCGCACACCTCCGTGCCCTTGTCGGTGGTCCACACCACCAAAGAGCGTGAATAGTTGCTGTTGCGGGCCGTTCTGAGCAGTTTCGCAGCGCCCGCCGGGACTTGCAATTCACGCGATGCGCGGTAGCCACGATGGATCGTCGGACGAGACATAAATGAGGATAGCTGCCAGGCAGAGCACAATGCCGACCCAGAACATCGGCGAATGATAAATTCGCATCCGGTCGCGTCCCTCAGCAGCGGGTGTTTCTCGATTATCATCTTCGCTGTTCATCACTGCTCGCATAGAGTTCCGAAGTGAACGCGCTGGAGGCGAAAAAGGCAGGACTGAGTAGTTTCCGAGGCTATATCGGCAGGATCATTCCAACCTAACATCGGCTTGAAGATCGACGTCGAACTTGGACTGCAACTGTCGAAACGCACCCTCGGCATACGCGCGATTAGGCAACGTCAACCCTTCTCGCGTCGATGTGCACGCCGCTGGCAAGCTGCAGAGCCTGCCGTCGCCGTGGCCGGCTTATTCGTTCCGCAAAGAGCCAAGTCAAATCAGTCTCCGAGAAACACAAGGAAATAAATGTCATGAATCATTTTATCGTCGCAATGATCATCGGGACGTTCGCCGTCACCGTTGCATCACCTGCGGGCGCCCAATCCAAGCCCACCTCCGACCAGAGTGGCACGGTTGGCGCGGCTACGCCCCGCGACGCGACTGTCGAAAGAAGCAGCTACCTTCAACAAGCGAAGGACGAGATGCGGATTTGGGAACAAAAACTGCATGACTTCGACGCGAAGATGCAGACCAACGCTACGGATGCCCAAACGAAGGCATCGAAGAATCTGGACGACGCCTGGACCGACACCAAGAACGCTTCCAGTCGGCTGGAAACGGCGGCCGAAGCGGACTGGAACAAGGCCAAGGCGTCATTCAAGACAGCATCTGCCAAACTTGCCGTGGCCTGGCAGAAGGTCAATCCCGCGGAAAAATAGCCGACGGCCCGTCGGTAGCAAAAGCTGCCGACGGGGAACCCCGCCCTTCGTACTGCGCGGCTCTTGTCGATGGACGAGGACCCGGATCCTGCAGTGCGTGAGGACCTTGAGGGTCTCGCTGTCGATGAGGATTTCCGGCCGCGGGTTCAAGCCGAGCGCAACGGTCAGACCGGAGCCTCGGCCAACACGTACCGAACCAGCTTCTTATTGACGAACTCCTGGATACCCATGTCGCCGAGTTCGCGCCCGTAACCTGAGTTCTTGATGCCGCCGAAAGGCAGCTCGGCATCGGACCAGCTGATGTTGTTGATGAACATCATGCCGGTATCGACGCGGCTTGCGACCCGCTTGCCGCGTGCGAGATCGCTGGTGAAGACGGAGCCGCCCAGACCGAAATCGGAGTCGTTGGCAAGGGCGATGGCCGCGTCTTCGTCCTTGACGCGGAAGAACATCGCGACCGGGCCGAAGAACTCATCCCGGAAGGCCGGATTGTCCGGCGTGACGTCCGTCAGTATCGTGGGATGCATGAACGATCCTGCTCGATCGATCCGCTTACCGCCCATCAGCACCTTCGCTCCGTGCTTGACCGCCACATCGACCTGTTTCAGGAGATCGACCAAGGCCTGCTCCGTGGACAAGGGACCAAGCGTCGTCCTCTCGTCCAGGGGATCGCCGGCCTTGAGCACGCCCAGTGCCGCCTGGAACTTCTCCAGGAATTTGTCGGCGATCTTTTCGACGACGATGAACCGTTTCGCCGCGCAGCAGGTCTGGCCGGTGTTGTACATCCGGCCCCAGACCGCCCACTTGATGGTGTGTTCGAGATCGGCATCTTCGAGGACGATGAACGCATCGCTGCCGCCGAGCTCCATCGAGGAGGGCTTGAGGTTCTGACCGGCGCGCGCCGCGATGCTCCTGCCTGCTGCGACGCTGCCCGTCAGGGCAACGCCCTTGATACGGGGATCATCGATCAGATCATCCGACTGATCGTGCGAAATCAGAAGATTGGTATAAAGCCCGGCCGGCGCGCCCGCGTCGGTCCAAAGTTTCTCGAAGGCAATCGCGCATTGCGGCACGCATCCGGCGTGCTTGACGAGCAGCACATTGCCGGCCATCAGGTGCGGACCCGCCACCCGGGCGAGCTGATAGTAGGGAAAATTCCAGGGTTCCACGCCGAAGATCACGCCGATGGGGCTGCTCTCCATATGCCCCTCGCCGAGAGCCGGATGCAGCTCGACATTGGCAAGGAAGCGCTCGGCATTCTTGGCGTAGTAGGCGAGGATATTCGAGCTGAACTCCACTTCCCCCTTTGCTTCAGCTATGCGCTTGCCCATTTCCAGCGTCATGGTGTGCGCCAGCTCATCGACCCTCTTGTGCATGAGATCGGCCGCCTTGGCGACGATGACCGCTCGCTCTGCGTAGGTCTTGAGTTTCCACGTCTTGAAGCAGCTTTCGGCTGTAGCCAGCTTCTCTTCGAGCTGCTTGTCGGTCAGTTCGTCGAACTTCTGGAGGAGCTTGCCGGTGGCGGGGTTGAGACTTTGATAGGCCATGATCTGTTTCTCTTTCCGATGCTGTCGCGGGATTTCCGGTTCGCTGTTCGCTACGCTTCGATGATGACCTTGAGCGCCTTTGTCTTCGCGGCGGCTGAAAAGGTCTCGTAGGCATCGAGAATGTGGTCGAGCTTGAAACGATGCGTAATCAGGAGTTTTGGGTCGATCCTGTGAGACCCGACCGTCTTGAACAGCATCGGTATGGTGACGGTGTCGACCAGCCGCGTCGTGATGGAGATGTTGCGGTCCCACAGGCTCTCGAGATGAAGATCCACTTTCTTCCCGTGCACGCCGATATTGGCGATGGTGCCGCCCGGCGCCACGATTTCCTGGCAAAGCTCGAATGTGGCGGGAATGCCAACCGCCTCGATCGCCGTGTCGACCCCGCGCTTGCCGGTCATCTCCATGACTCGCTCGGCAGCCTTGCCGTCGGTGCTGTTGACCGTCTGTGTTGCGCCGAACTTGCGGCCACTTCGAGACGATTGTCGTCGAGATCGATCATGATGATCTCCGCCGGAGAGTAGAGCTGGGCAGTGAGCAGTGCAGCGAGGCCGATCGGACCGGAGCCGACGATCGCGACTGTTGCAGCCGGGCTGCGACCTTGCCGTTGAGAACGCCGCATTCGAAGCCGGTCGGCAGGATGTCGCTCAGCATCACCAGCGCTTCCTCGTCAGCGCCTTGCGGAATCGGGTAGAGGCTGGTGTCGGCATGCGGGATGCGGACGATACTCCGCCTGAGTGCCGTCGATCTGGTTGCCCAGAATCCAGCCGCCGGTCGTGCAATGCGAAAACATCGCCTCGCCGGCAATACTCGCACTTGCCGCAGGAGGTGATGCAGGAGATCAGCACCCGGTCGCCCGGCTTGAATGCCGTCACGGCCCGGTCCGACCTGCTCGATGACGCCGACACCCTCGTGGCCGAGAATGCGCCCCGGCTGGCAGGTCGGCAGCGTCACCCTTGAGGATGTGCAGGTCGGTGCCGCAAATGGTCGTTTTCGTGATCTTGACGATCGCGTCCGTCGGCGCGGCCATCTCCGGCTTGGGATGGTCTTCGAAGGCTTTCTTGCCCGGCCCTCGATAGACCAGGGCCTTCATTGTCATCGAGGTGGGGATCCGGCGACCATCCGCCTTATCTAACATCGTCGTCGCGGTCATGATCTCCAGCCTTTCAGAATTGACGTTGATTCACGACATCTGGATTAGGGATCGTCGATGAAATATGGCAGCCTCGGAAACTACTCAGACTTGCGTAGCTGAATGCGTGCTTGATCGAAGGGGCGACCTCCGTTTGCATCGTTCCTTCTTGCTTTTCAGCATCGCCGACCTGGAACGTAATCGGGTGGCGCGAGTTTGTGCCGGCTGGGAGCTGACAACCAACGAGGATTCCATGGCCAAAGACGAACACAATAAGGCTGCCGAACACCACGAAAGCGCCGCCAAGGCCCATCGTTCAGCCGCGGAACATCACGGCAAGGGCGATCACGCCAAGGGCAAGGAGCACGCGGGCACTGCCAAACAGCACTCGCAGACTGCAAACCAGCATAGTGATCAGGCTCATTCGAAGAGCCAGCAGCAGAAATAGCGAAACGCGAAAGGCCCGGGTCATCCCGGGCCTTTCTGTTTCCAAACGCGCCGCGGCACTTCATCGATGGAAACGTGACTAAGGCCTGGCTAGAACCAACGCCGTGTCGGTTAGTGGTCCTGATCAGATGTTAACTGGCGACATGACCTAACGGATCGAAAGTCGTTCGGCGTACGCGGCGACATGCTGCCGATACCGATTAACGACACTGTCAGCCGAAGCGCCCGTCATTAAATTGGCACCCGATTCGAACGCAGCATCGACCTTCTCACCTATCATCAGATGCATTTCGTTTAGCGCTTCGCTGCCGCCGCGTGTCAGCTTGAGCATGCGAAGTCTGACCACGTTAACGGATTCCAGGCCTAGCATCATGGTTGAATAAAACGGGAAGAACATCACCACCTCACATACAGCGTTATGCTGCGTACGCGCGCCGTCACTTCGTTATTTTTTCATCAGTCGCCTGTCTATGCAGATCCCTGCGTCGGATAGCAGAGCCGATAACCTTCATGTTGGAGCAAATAGATTCCGCCGATAATGGTTCCAGCGATAGCGGATTTGTCTTGCTCTCCACCTGAAGATTTGAAGCCTTCTGCCGAGAGTGATGACTTCTCGAACCATTGCGATCCGATCCAGCCGCAAGCCCAAGCAGCACGCTGGTAAAATTTATACCGACCGCCGCAGATCGGCTTATCGATCGCCCGAACTAGCCCACTCCACCTGAAACGATGGGCGAACAGCCACAGCCGAGAGCCAACATTCCTGTTTGGCCGATCTACTTCTGCGTTTTGGCAGGAGCACTTGCACTCGGCGTCGTCGTCACAGACATCGACACGCTGCCGTAGCCGAAATAGACAAGGGCGCCGAACACGAGGGCAAACACGATTGAGCTCATGAGGCTGAGGAAGCGGTTACCGAAACCGATCGAGTTGCCAACCAAATCAATGATGAACACGACGATGGTTGCAATGAGCACGGGCTCAAACCAGGCGTATTGTGCGGGCAAACGCCTAGCTCGTCTCCCCAGCATTTTCAGGATTCTCTGAAGTTGGCAGCCGGAACGACAGCCAGCCATCCTCTTCGACGCGATGTTGGGCGGCATCGAACAGCAACTCTATGACAATCCGGAAACGGGAAATGGCCTCCGAAAAGAAATTGGCTAGGAGCGACGGTGAGTGCGTTCCCAATTAGAACACCGGCGATTTGAAACTGGGAAAGTGATCAAAATTGAACATCGGCGTCGAGATGGATGTGATCGGCTGTAGCCGACGTCGCGAGCCGCCCTCGCGCCGTTCAGACTTTTCAAACATGAGCGGAATTGAACAGCGCCGGGGACAGCACTGGCGCAAAGCTAACTCCATCACCGCGGCCGGGTGCCCAAGTCTCGGGCGAGCTTCAGCGTGTGTTGGTGAACCCGGCCTTGTAGCGGTTCATGAAATCGCTGACATGTTCGGGCAGGGAGACAATCGCCGCCCGCGGGCCACGATGCAGAGACCTTGGTGTCTCACCAGCGACTATGCGGCAGATCAAAAGCAGTGTCGTCGACCCCATTAAGACACAGCTGACATTTTCCGAGGAGAGCCTTGATGGCCGAGGACAAAAAGAAGCCGACGAAGAGGCAGGTACCACCACCGAAGCGACGACCGCAGCCACCGTCTGAAGAGGACATGGGCGGCGGCGACATTTGTTCATTGGAAGAACAGCCCTCAACCGACGACGACAAGCCGCTCGACTGAAGACTTTGACATTGGTGCGTGACACGCAAATCCGAACCAGAATTAACCTGAAATCGCAGCCCTAACGGCGGCAAGGAGAGTTGCAGCTCTAGCTGATGAAGCTGTGCGCGGTTCAGGGAACTTAGCGGATCGCCCGACGTTCAAAGAAGATGATGTTCGTAAAACTCATGTTGGCTGCGGCCTTTTCATCGATAGCGATCTCTCCAGTTCAGGCTGAAAGCGGTCTTGCCGCATTCTATGGCGGTGGGCTGACCGCAAGCGGGGAAGTAACCGGCCCGACCGGGCTTACTGCTGCTCATCGGACATTGCCGTTTGGTACAAAGGTGCTGGTGACCAACGCTCGCAATGGCAAATCTGTAGTCGTCCGCATCACGGATCGCGGGCCTTATGGTCGCGGTCGAATTATCGACGTGAGCCGCGCGGCGGCGCGCGAACTCGACATGATCGACAGCGGCACGGCAATGGTGAGTGTAGTACGTCAATAGACAAGTCTAAACCAGACGAGAGGGGTTTGGACGGATGAGGGAGAAGAATAGGCCATGCGTGTCTTGATCCTTGCATTGTCAGGTTCGTGCCTATCGAATAGAGGTTACGCATGGCCTGGACGAAATTGTCCATTGGACGGACGCAGGTCGCGAACACTGCGTCGCCTGCGGTTCGAGTTATCTAAGCTCCGGACATGCGGAATCTGCGAAACGCTCCGGTCAATACCCACAAAATGATCAATATTGACCATGCTGGCGTTTCGCATAGCGCGTACCATCAGGCGCTGAGATCCGAACGAAGATGTCACTCATGTCAATTCAGACCGGGGGGTGGCCGTATTGCTCGGGGACTTCAAGCAACCCCTCTCGGCAAGTGGCTGCAGTCAGCGAGGAAGCGATGACTAAACATGGACACCTGCCGCCGGTCCCGGTGGCGAACCATAGTCAAAAAGGAACGGGTGATCACTCCGAAATCCCTGCCGCGGAGCTTCTCAAGAAGGCTCGCATCAATCCGGCAGAACAGGGCCAGACCGCGAACATCAAGCAAAACACAACGAACAAGGGCTTTTTCAAGGGCCGTCGCGTCAAATGATTGGAAGGCGTTCAAGGCGATGAAGCAACGGAGTCGATTGATGCTGATCGAGGTTAGAACAGACGACAACATTCAAGGCAGCGAACAGCTTTCGGACCATGTGAAAGCGGTCGTGCATGCCGCGCTGGACCGCTTTGGGGATCGTATCAGACGAATTGATGTGCACCTCAGCGACGAAATCGGCAACAAGATCGGCCATGACGACAAGTGCTGCATGATCGAAGCGCGCTGCGATGGCCGCGAGCCTGTCGTCGTGACGCATCGGGAAACGACGATGGATCAGGCGATCCACAGCTCAGTCCATAGCATGAAAAATTCAATCGAGAGCGCTTTCGGAAAAGAATCCGGTTCGGCTCATAGTCGGAGTCAGCACTAGGCTAGGAGGTCGACGGCATCCCCGCCGCCAGACGCCTGCAAACGAGACTACCAGAGACCGACGAGCCATTTTGCGCCTGTGACCATCTCCCACACCGCCGTCATTGCCGCCGTCAGCACGAACAGGGCGGCTAACAATGCGATCGACAGCAAGATCCCGTCTTCCTCCAGATAGGCAATCGAGATCAAGGCTACGACCAGCGCTGGTACGACGTTGCTGAACGGAATGGGGCTCACGACGAGAGTGGCACTGAGCAACATGACAACGACGCCGACAATCCGCTTGGTCGGTCCGAGCGCAGCGTGCCAGCGTGGATGAATGCCCCTCTCGAGATATCGCAATCCAGGCAAGCATCGCTGGATGAGATCGGCAAGGTGTCTCGTCGGTAATTCATGGTTGGCGATACTGCGCGGGAATATCGGCGCCGGCTTGCCCGCCATCATCTGGAATGCCGGAATCATGAGCAAGACACCAGCAGCGATTGATATCCCGGGCGCGATTGCGACCAATGCCAGCAGGAGCATGATGATGCCGAAGGACCGCTTTTGCAGGCTGTCCATCAGCCAGCGCAACGTGAAGTGACCGGGCGGTACTTCATCATGCAGCCGCTGCAGAACAACGGAAGCTGAAACCGGCGTTGTCGCGTCCACGATCGGTGGCGGCACCAGGATGGTTCCAATTCTTTTGCCTCAATACTGGCTGATGGTTCCGAGCAAGGCGCCGGCTTCGACCGAGCCGCCGTCCGTGACGAGGATTTTCGACAGCACTCCTGTAACGGGTGAAGGGATTTCATGCGTGACATTGTCAGTGTCGATCTCGACTAAAGGTTCGCCGGAAGTGACGGGATCGCCTACCCTCTTGAACCATCGTCCGAGCGACAATCTGGGCCCGGCGTCCGCGATGGCCGGAACACGTATTTCGGTCAACATGCTGCAGGCTCCTAAACGGGCGCCCGCGGCCCAAAAGACATCCACTTCATCGCTTGGGTCTCGGTGATGACCGTATCGACGTGATCGCAATTGACGCCCTGAAACGTGCGTTTCTCGAATCCGATCCGCGGCGGCTTGATGTGTGTCAGCACCATTGGACGGAAGCATTTTGGACAGGGATGGAGCAGAATTGCTATGCGGCGTGGATCGAACAAGACTGCTAATGATGGCATGATGTAGTCCCTTTACATCAGGCGGGAGCAGAGCACTCTCAGTCACCGGTAGATACCGTGATGGGCGGTGATGGAAGATATCTTGGAACCAGCGCCATCTCGGTGCTGTCCTGTTTTGCTCACTTTCGGAAAATTAGCGATTGGGAAATCCGTACAGTGCGCAACACCACCAGGCCGAACAATGCTCGGTAGCGTTGGATCGGTCCCGACAGGCGCGGGTCGGTCCCCGCTCAAAATTGCTCACTGCTATTGCGGACTGCGCGCGATTTCGGTCGATCGTAAGATGCAGGCGTAGCCCAGCGGCGCGGGGCAAGCTCGCGCGGTTTCCGGGATGATGCATTTGAAGTAGCGGGATTTCGTCCCGTTAACCTCAACCTATCAACGTCTCGCGGCAGCATGTTCAATACTGCTCACTTCGCGAACTAAACTCAGAGACGGATGATCCGCCGTACGGCCGCGCTCAAGCCGTCCGTCGATCATTCCCTCGGGCTGCTGGCCGCGCCGCATGTCCGCCGCAATGGCCGCAGGATATTGCGGGGAGACGACCGTAGAAGACTTCCTCAAACGGGTCGGGAACGATTATCCTCTGCCTCGCGTGGCAGAAGGGCGTAGGCGGCTATGGTTGATCGACGATCTGGACGCAGCGATGGCGCCAAGCATGGTGCAAAACGATCTCGCCGAGGATTTGTGACCGTGCAATTGCCCCGGCACGTCATTCCGAAACAGCTCGCGGGCGGCAAGACGGCCTACTACTACAATGTGCCGACCAAGTACCGGAAGCTGAAGTGCTCGGTCGAGAACGAGCCGCTTGGCACCGACTTTGCCGTGATGACCAAGCGCGCCAGTGTGTTGAACGGCAGTTCGATGAGTGGGACACGCAGCGCAAGGGGCTCCCGATCAGCGCGCCCAACATGCCGAAGTACGGCACGGTTGTTTGGCTGTTTGGAGAATACAAAATCAGCAGGGCCTATCTCGATAAGGTCGGAGTGCGTTCGCGCGACGACTACGAATGGGCGATGGATCAGGTCTGCAACACGCTCACCAAGAAGGTGATCGCATCGGCGATCGCCCTGTGAAGACCATCACGCCGCGCGCCGCCGACAAGCTCTACGATAAATTCATCGAGCGCGAGGACGGCGAGCGCCTTAGGACTGGCGAAAAGCTGGTCGTGCTCTGCCGTAAGGCTTGGCGCGTGGTTCGTCGCCTCTTCCCCGACGAATTTTCGAAGGACGTTCCGAATCCCTGGGTCGGCGTCACCATGAAAACCCGCGTGAAAAAGAAAAAGCCGGCCGTGACGCGAGACGAGGTCTACAGCTTTGCGCATGGCTGCATCGAGCACGGCGAGGTCGAGGCGGCGGCGGTCGCCGTGATCTGCTTCGAGTGGCTGCAGCGCCCCGAAAACGTCATTGCCGGGCACATTAAGTGGAGCGGCTATCGCACGGGATCCAAACCGACGATCCGCATTGAGCACCACGAGACCGGCGAGATCGTCGATCACCCGCTCGAAGAGGGCGAGGTTAAGTTCTACGAGGAAGCCGAGGAAGTGCTCTCGCGCTTAAAGCGTCTCGGCACCCCGATGATCCTGTACGAGGTAGAGAAGGGTAAGGCCAAGCCGTTCGCCTTCAGCACGATGCAACACAAGGTGCAGCGCATGCGTGTGAAGCTAGAATTGCCGTCGCACTTCACCTTCGACGCCTGCCGTCACGGCGGCATGACAGAATTGGAAGAAGCGGAGCTGACCGATGGACAAGGCCGCGCGCTGTCAGCGCACCGGACGCAGCAGAGCTACGTCGGTTATGCCAAGCGCACCGAGAAGCGCGTGCTCGCGGCCACCCGCAAGCGCCACGCACACAGGCTGGCGAACGAAACGGTGACAGACGTTCAGAATGAGCAGCAGAAAAGCGTTCAGAATGAAGGCCTGAACAAAGTGTGATTACTGAGTGATTTCAACTGGCTGGGGCGGGAGGGATCGAACCTCCGAATGGCGGAATCAAAATCCGCTGCCTTACCGCTTGGCTACGCCCCAACTGGCCGATCGGGAACGCCGCGACGGCGCTCCGTACCTGAGATCCCGACCCCGAGGGTCTATAGGGGGACTCAGGCCATTTCAACCGCCGCGCAAGACCGAAATCCCGATTTTGACCCGTCAATATAGGAATATAGGCCAATCCGACGATCGGCCGCCTCGCCCCGGGATACCGCCCCTCCGGAGTTGAGAGCCGCCTGATTTCGTGGGAAGACGGCGCCTATCATCCGGGAGCTGACGCCATGACCTACCGCGCGCCGATCAACGATATGCTGCTTGCGCTGAACCATGGCGCAGGCCTGAAGGCTGCCGTCGAAGCCGGCCATTACGGCGATTTCGACGCCGAGATTGCAACCGCCGTGCTGGAGGAAGCCGGCAAGTTCGCGAGCGACGTGCTGGCGCCGCTCAACCGCGTCGGCGACGAGCACGGCATCAAGCTCGAGGCGAACAAGGTGACAACCGCGCCCGGCTGGCCCGATGCCTACAAGCGTTGGACCGACGGTGGATGGAACGCGGTGTCCGGACCTGAGGCCTTCGGCGGCCAGGGACTGCCGCTGGCCATCAACGCGGCCTGCACCGAGATCTGGAGTGCGTCGAACGTCGCCTTCGGCCTCTGCCCGCTGCTCACGCTGTCGGCCATCGAGGCGCTGGATGCGCACGGCTCCGACGAGCTGAAGAAGATCTATCTCGAAAAGCTCGTCACCGGCGAATGGACCGGCACCATGCAGCTCACCGAGCCGCAGGCGGGCTCCGACGTCGGCGCGCTGCGCACCCGCGCCGAAAAACAGGCCGACGGCACCTATCGCATCAAGGGCACGAAAATCTTCATCACCTATGGCGACCACGACATGACCGACAATATCGTGCATTTCGTGCTCGCGCGCCTACCCGACGCGCCCGCCGGCACCAAGGGCATCTCGCTGTTCCTGATTTCGAAATTCATGGTCAATGCCGACGGCTCGCTGGGGCAGCGCAACGACATTTATCCCAGCGGCGTCGAGCACAAGCTCGGCATGCATGCCTCTCCCACCTGCACCATGACCATGGGCGATCAGGGCGGCGCCATCGGCTATCTGATCGGCGAGGAAAATCGCGGCATGCAATGCATGTTCACGATGATGAACCAGGCGCGGCTTGGCGTCGGCCTCGAAGGCGTCGGCGTCGCCGACCGCGCCTATCAGCAGGCGCTGGCCTACGCGCAGGAGCGCCGCCAGGGCCGCGCCGTCGGCAAGACCGGCGACGGGCTCGACCCGATCATCGTGCATCCCGACGTCAAGCGCATGCTGCTGCAGATGCGCGCGATGACGGCCGCTGCCCGCTCGATCTGCTACGCCACCGCCGTGGCGCTCGACGTTGCCGTGCGCGCCAGGGACGCGAAGGTCCGCGCTGAGGCGGCCGCGCGCGGCGCGCTGCTGACGCCGATCGCAAAGGCCTTCTCCACCGACATCGGCAATGAGGTCGCCTATCTCGGCGTGCAGGTCCATGGCGGCATGGGTTTTATCGAGGAGACCGGCGCCGCGCAGCATTATCGCGACGCGCGCATCACCGCGATCTATGAGGGCACCAACGGCATCCAGTCGATCGACCTCGTCACGCGCAAGCTCGCGGCCAATGGCGGCGCGTCGGTGTGGGCGCTGCTCGCCGAGCTCGATGCGACGGTGAAGCAGGTCGAAGCGTCGAACGATCCCGCCTTCGGCACCACGGCTGCGAAGCTGCGCGATGCGCTGGGATCGCTGGAGCGCGCCAGCCGCTGGCTGCTCGAACGCGTCACGTCGAAGCCCAACGACGCGCTCGCCGGCGCGACGCCTTACCTGCGCCTGTTCGGCTCCACCCTCGGCGGCTGCATGCTCGCCGGCGAGGCGCTCGCCGCCAAGGGCAATGGCGACGGCGAACGCTATGTCACGCTGGCGCGGTTCTTCGCCGAGAACGTCACCGTGCAGGCTCCCTCGCTGGAGAAGACCGTGATCGATTGCGCGGACGCCATCAACGGCGCGGATGCGGTGCTGCTGGTATAGCGGAATTTCAGTCACTTTCGCTTGGAGGCCTCCGCCGGAGCCTGCGCCCCCTGAATGGTTTGTTGGTTCGGAAGCAGCTTCAGCACATTGTCCAACGTCTCATTGTTGCCGCCAGCAGCGTTCGCCGCATTGACGACCGCCACCAGGTCCTGCTCCTGCTGCCGTGACCGTTCCTCGGAATAGTTCCGGCTCTTGAGAAAGGCCTTGATGTCGTCCGCCGTCGCCGTGTTGAAGCTCACGTCCATGGCGTCGAGCGAACCCGGCGACAGCGCCCAGCTCATGGCGGTGTAGCAATTGGTGTCGAGCGGCCGGGAGATCCACTTCCTGATCGAGTTCTCGAGCGTCTGACAATCGTTGCCATAGGGCCGCAGATCGAACGAGAAGAAAGTCGTCCTGGTGAGACCCGACCTGAACGGTGCCGACAACCGCTTGGCGCCGAGGATGCCACGCGAGCTGCGCGTCCCGTAAAGTCCGCCGACGACCGACGTGATTTCGCCGAGCAGGCCGGATGACCACTTTTCCTTTGCGGGTTCGACGCCAAGTGCATCGGGCGGATGACGGCTCAAATCCTCCTTGCTCATCGTGTCGTCGTTAAGAATTTCGATGACGATGATCGGACGGTCGTTATCCTGTGTCTTGATGAACCGCGCGAGGTCGTAGAGCGTCTCGAGCGCGCCGTTCTCGAAATAGCCACCGTCGATGATGCCGCCGGTCGTATGGCCGTCCTTCATCAGACGTCCGGCAGGACTGACCAGCGTGAAACGCGCCGAATTGAGCACCGCGGTCGAGGCCCGCACGGGCGCCGGGTTGAGCGCGTAGAAATCATAGGCGTCCTCGAAGACGTCGCTTTCGACCTTGATCGCCGCGGTAATGATCCGCTTGCCGGTCTCGACATGCGTTCCGTTGGCGAGCACAAGCGGGACCCAGCGCCCATCCGATTTGTACAGCATGGCTTTCGCCCACAGGCTGGTATATTCCTGCGAAAACCGATCCGAATTCGGGGCACAGGCCGGTGTCCCGCAATCCCGCATGCTCGCACTCCAGCCCATCTCGAATGCCTCCTCCAGCGAGATCGCGCGATCCTGGAATATCCGGAACGGGAGAAAGCGTTGGAACAGGTCGGGATAGAACATCCCGCCGAGCGACGGTCCCAGATAATCCGCGCCGAAGAAATCCTGGACGAAGTGCAGCCGCAAATCCTTGCCGTCCTTTTCTTCGTCGAGTGTGCGGCCCGAAAGCCACGCCGCATAGCCGATCGACCCCAGCGTGCCACCCGAGACACTGCTGATCGCGAATACATGGTCGAAGAATTTTCCCTGGGTTCGATCGTCGAACGCGCGGAGCACGGTCGCCGTCCAATAGGCCGCGCGAGAGGCGCCGCCGGCCGACGCGATCAGGATCAGCGGATCGGCGGCCGCGTGCTTGCTCTTCCAGGCAGCGTAGGCCTCGGCTGCGCTTGGACGCGCCGCCATCACTGCCGGATTGCTCAATGTGCGGATTGCATGATTGTCGTTCCAGATGCTGAAGATCACGAACGCCCCGATACCGATCAGCACGATGGGGATCCGGTATTGACGCATGAAATAGATCAGCAGGCTCGTGAGCGGAATGATGCAGCCGATTGCGCCAAAGGTCAGCGCCGCCGGCCCCATGGTCCAGGCAAATTGCGTGCGTACGAACGGCACCGAAAGCATCAGCAGGACGAATATCGACAGCCCGACGGTGCTGTAAATGAACCACATGTCGCCCCGAACGATCGCGTTGGGCCTGGCCGTTGCGACATCGGAACCGACTGCCTCGGTCAGCTTCCATTTTTTTTCGGTCATCTTCTTCGCCAAGCTGTTACGGGCGAGGAAAAACCAGATCAGGCCGACGACCCCGGCCAGAAAAAACAACATCGCGAGCCAGTTCTCCTGCAAACCGTGTCTCGCGCTCAGAGACATGGCAATCATGGCGCAGATGAGCGGCCATACGCCGAGAAAGCGCCGCACCCCCAAGAGCCATTTCGGCTGTTCTTCGGCGGCGCCGGGTTTGCTCTTGTAGAGCAGATTGGCCCAATACCACGCGTTGAGGCCGGTCCAGACACAGGCCAGCCAAAACACGATCCAGCGCAGGAAAATGGGTGCATTTTCCCAGTTCGGAGAGAAATCAGTCGCATTGGCGCTGTCGACCAATCGGCGAATCACGTCCTTGCCGGCATCGGCAAAAAGCAGGAGCGCGCCTCCCATCGTCAGCAGAACGAGCATGATCCGCAGATCGGCAAGGGGAGCCAAAACATCCCTTATCCCCTGGCATCGCTCGCCGCACCACCGCGCCATCCGCACAAGCAAGCCGCAGTCAATCCTGGCCATCGTCGCCGCCCCCCGATCAACCTTCGATTGAATCATATAACAAATACATTGCGTCAAAAACGCGCCGTCACGCACAGTCTTTCGAAGACCGGCACACAGGACGGCGCCGCGTCGATCGCCCGGCAGTAGCGGCATGGCCGCGTCCCGAAGGATGGGCTACAGCGCGCGTTCTCACGCCAGCGTGTGCACGATCACGGGGCCCGCGACTGCGGTCGCCTGCCCCACCAGCAGCGGACCCAAATTCTGGTCGATCCAGGCCAGCGCGCGCCTGTTGGCCTCCTCCGCGCCTTCGAAATTGTTGAACAGGCTGATCGCTGTCACGGTGTCGTCTCCCGCATAGACCACGTAATAGGCGCGAAAGCCCTCGACGTCGCTGATGATGGGAATGGCGCCTTCCTTGATCCGGCGCGCCAGCTCTTCGGCGCTGCCGGTCTTTGCCTTGGCCTGACGGATGGCGGCATACATGGGATCCTCCTTCTGGCTGTCGTCACAATGGGCGGTCGGGGAACGACGTGCCGGCGCCCATCCTACGCCCGCGCGCGAGGCGAAGGCATCCGGTTTCCGATTCACATTTCAAGGAACAGAGGGCCGCATTCCCGCGGCGCAATCGCGTCCGGGCTTTGCCAACGTGACCCTCTTAAGAAAGAGGGCGCAGGGAATGCCGGGTGATGGCCTCACCCATGGCCCGCCTGCAACAAAAAGCAGGCGGCAGTCACCACAGGTTTGGCCGGATCAACCGGCATTCCCTGCGCAATGGTGTTACGGCTTATAGCGCGCTCTCCCCGGTGTCCGGGCTTGATAGCCACCGTCGCCTTGCGGAACGTGCCGCAAGGCTTGATCCCAGCGTCGGGAGATCAGGACCACGCGCCTTTGCCGTCCGCGTAGCCTTGCCTCGTCCGGCAAAGCCGCCGCGTCCATCGCATCCCGCGCCCAACGTTCGTGACGATCGCGAAGCGCCCCTCTTGGCGGGTGCGGGATGGACGACACCATATGATTGATTTGCGCTTCTGAAAAAGCGAAATATTTTTCAGGGCGGGGATTGACACGATTTCGGAAAATCAGCCCGACGGGCAAATCACCTCTCGGATCCGGCACGGCTGCGTTTACGTGGCGCGCGTCACGACAATGTCCGTGGCATCGAGGGCGGCCCTCAAGGGCGAGCCGGCTTCAAAGCCCTGCCACAATCGCGTCGAGGTGCCACGTCGAACCGGGCGTTCGGCCGGACGGCGTAGTCGCATTGACCCGATGCGCCGCCGCCGGAAAAGACAATGCGCGCCATGGACGCGGACGGGTCGATGTTCAGCATCACCACAACCCCGCTGCGGCTTCAGTTCAAAGTTAACCATCCCTTCGCTGTTTCCTGGCATAATTGCTCATTCAATAGGCAATTTTGGCGGTATTGTATGCCCGACCTGCGACCGAAGGTTGAGGCTACTCGGAATGGGAATGCGTAATTGACTCCAGCCCTTTTTGGGGGACGCCGTGCTCGAGCATATCAAGATTTCTCATCGTCTGGCCCTTGCGATCGCCATGCCGGTACTGGTGCTTCTTGGCTTGGCTGCTCACGTCGTCAGCGGAACCTGGGTGGAACGGACCGAGATGGCGGCCCTGAGCGAACTCGCTGACGGCGCCGGAAAGATCAGCCGCCTGATTCACGAACTGCAGCGTGAGCGCGGCATGTCCGCGGTGTTCCTGGGCAGCAAGGGTTCGCAGATGCGAGCCGAGTTGATGGAGCAACGCAGGCGCACCGATCAGGAGTTGAGTGGCGCCTTGGCGGCCATGAAGACGCTGGCGGCGTTCGACTCGCGCGAAATCAAGGACGCCATTGCCGGTGCGGAGACCGCGGTCGCCGGCCTCGACAGCCGTCGAAAAGCCATTGAGGAGCTAACCATCCCCGCAAGCGAATCCGCAGCCTATTACACCAGTACGATCGCCAAACTGCTCAATGTCACCAAGAGCGCCGTGAACCTGAGCAGCCGAGGGGACACGACGACGGCCTTGTCCGCCTATTTGAGTTTGATCCAGGGCAAGGAGCATGCGGGCCAGGAACGCGCCCTCGTTGCCGGCGGCCTCACTGCGGGTCGGTTTGATTTGCCCACCTACCGGAAAGTCCTGTGGCAGCAGGCCGCGCAGGAGGTCCATCTCTCGGCATTCCTGGCAAGCGCGAAATCCGAGCAGCGCGAGTTCTACACACGAACCATGTCGGGTGAGGCCGTCGACAAGGTGGCAAAGATGCGGGAACTGATCGCCAATGGCGGGCTCACCGGCGAGATGCCGGGCCTGGACGGAGCCGCCTGGTTCAAGGCTGCAACGGTGCGGATCGACATGCTCAAGACCGTCGAAGATCAAACAGCTTCCGATCTGCTGGCGCTGACGTCCGCAAAGCGCGCGGAGGCCACGCGCGCCTTGGTCGTGCTGGCGTCCATCGTGGCATTTTGTTTCCTGCTCACGGTCGCCCTCGTCTTCCTCATGGCGCGCAGCATCACGCGCCCCGTCGCCGTGCTATCGGGTGCAATGAAGGCGCTGGCCGGCGGCGAAATGTCAGTGCAGATCGAGGGAACCCACCGCCGCGACGAAATTGGAGGAATGGCCGGAGCCGTTCAGGTCTTCAAGGACCATATGATCGAGGCCGACAAGCTTCGCGACGAGCAGGCCGCATCGGACGCGCGCACGGCAGCCAGACGCAAGGCGGAAATGATGAAATTGGCCGACGAATTCGACGAGGCGGTCGGCGGAATCGTCAACGCGGTGTCAACGGCATCCACCCAACTCGAAGTCTCCGCCGGAACGCTCACCTCCACTGCGAGCAAGGCCCAGGAAATGGCGACGGCCGTCGCGGCCGCCTCGGAAGAAGCATCGGCAAACGTTCAGTCCGTCGCAAGCGCCACGGAGGAGTTGTCGTCCTCGGTGAACGAGATCAGCCGTCAGGTTCAGCAATCGGCGCGTATCGCAAGCGATGCGGTCGGACAGGCGCGCACCACCACCGAGCGGGTAAGCGAGCTGTCGAAGGCCGCAGCCCGCATCGGGGATGTCGTCGAATTGATCAACACGATCGCCGGCCAGACCAATCTCCTGGCCCTGAATGCGACCATCGAGGCGGCCCGTGCCGGAGAGGCCGGCCGCGGATTCGCGGTAGTCGCGAGCGAGGTGAAGGCGCTTGCCGAACAGACCGCAAAGGCGACCGGCGAGATCGGCCAGCAAATAAGCGGCATACAGGCAGCGACCGGCGAATTGGTCGATGCCATCACCACGATCAGCGGCACCATCGAGAAACTCTCGGAGATCTCGTCGACCATTGCGGCGGCCGTGGAGGAACAGGGCGCGGCGACGCAGGAAATCTCCCGCAACGTCCAGCAGGCGGCGCTAGGCACGCAACAGGTGTCATCCAATGTGGCCGCCGTGCAGCACGGGGCGAGCGAAACCGGCTCCGCCTCCTCGCAGGTCCTGTCTGCCGCTCAGTCGCTTTCGGGCGAGAGCATCCGTCTCAGAGATGAAGTCGACAGATTCCTGAACACCATCCGGGCGGCATAGGCTGCCTCGACGATAGAACAAACAACTTGCGATCCGGCACCGCCCTGGTCGCGGCCAATTGTGGTTGACGCGATTTTTTGGCCGCGAAATAGGCAAAAACGGTGGTTCTATTTCGCGGAATCCACAATGGAGCAAACAGAAGACCAGCATGGATCATCGCAAACTGCGCCGCGACGAACCGCTTGCCATTGAATTTGCGGCGGCGCTCAAGCAAGGCGAGCCCGAGCGGCTCCAAAGCCTGCTCGACGACGAACCCAGCCTCGCTTGTTGTGTGGTCGTGGATGAAAAGGGCGGTGGACGCACGCCGCTGCATCTCTTCGCCGATTGGCCTGGACATTGTCCGAACGCCGCCGCGATCCTCGCCGCGGCCGGCGGCGACCTCAACGCTCCGGCGATTGCCATGTGGCATCGGGAAACACCACTGTATTGGGCCGCCAGCAATGACGATGTCGCGCTGACCGACGCCCTGCTCGACGCCGGCGCGGATATCGAGCACGAGGGCTCGTCGATCGACGGCGGGCCGCCACTTTCGTCGGCCGTGGGCTACGGACAGTGGGCCGCCGCACGAAAGCTTGTTGCGCGCGGCGCCAAGACCCAGCTCTGGCATGAGGCCGCCCTTGGACTATCGGAAGCGATCACGCGGCGCGTTGAAGCCGATCCTCCCCTGCGCGGCGAGACGCTTTCGGGACCCTTCTGGAACGCCTGCCACGGCGGACAGCTTGCTACCGCGCAATATCTGCTGGCGCACGGCGCCAATCTTGACTGGCTTGCGCCCTGGTCGGGACAAACGCCACGCGACGTTGCCGAGAAAGCCGGACAAAGCGACGTCACGGCATGGCTGCGCCAGGTTGGCGCGAAGCGCGGCAAGAGCGGGTGAACCATCGCGTCTTGCAAGGAGGCCGGACAGGACTTCCGGCGCGCAAGCGGCAAATCACCGTTCGGCCCGGCTCGACAAGCGGCCCGGGGCAGAACAGAGGCCCCCGACGACCCGATGAGAGGTCCGGCCGGGTGGACATGCCCGATCATGTCGGCGATGATCCTATTCGCCACACGGCTGGCAGCGACGGGTTATCCTGCGGCGATGATGACGCTGAGGCAAATTGAGGTCATTCGGGCCGTGATGATATCCGGAACGATCACCGGCGCGGCGAAGCTTCTCAACGTTTCCGCGCCGGGCATCAGCCGCCTTGTCAAATATACCGAGCGCTCGCTCGGTGTGCGCTTCTTCATGCGGCAGAACGGCCGCTACTTTCCCACCCAGGACGCCCAGCTCATCTTCGAGCAGATCAATGCCATCTACAAGAAGGTCGACGATCTTGCCGACGTCATCGGCAAGATCGGCCGCGGCCAGCTTTCCGAGCTCAGGATCGGATCGGTGCCGAGCATTGCCCAGGTCATGGTGCCGCGCGCCGTGGAGAAAATCCGCAAGCGCTACCCCGACCTGAAGATGGATATCAACATCCTCAAGATCGAAGAGGTCATCGACTATCTTCTGCTCGGCAAGGGCGACTGCGCCGCCATCAGCTACCGGCTGGATCATCCGGCGCTGGATTTTCTGCCGCTCGCGTCAGGCCGCTTGTATTGCATCGTCCCGGAAGACCACGTGCTTGCGCAGCGCAAGAGGATATCGGCCGCCGAAATGACGCGGTTTCCCCTGATCGGCATCGATCCGACCGATCCCTATGGCCGCATCATGTCGGAACTCTTTGCGCGAAACAAACTGCCATATGACATCACGATCCGCGCCCGCTTCGGCAACACCGTCTGCTCGCTGGTGCAGGCGCGTCTCGGAATCGCGGTCATCGATCAATTCTCGGTGGCGCATGGCGGCATTCCCGGCGTCCGGCTCCTGGAGATTCAGGAGCCGACGCGTTTCGAAACCTACATCGCCGTCAAGCGCGGCGCTCAGCTCTCACCCTATGCGACGCATTTCATAAAAAGCCTGCGCGCCGAGATGGAGGCCGACGGCAAGCGGTTGGAGGCGCGGCCGCGAAGATAACATCAGGTTAAGTTTCAGGAATAAACGAGTAATTGTGTTATCCCGCCCCGGGGGTATTTTCCGATCCATCCGGAGCCGAAACAGCGCGGCCAGGGTCACGCGATGACCTTCCCGCAAAACCGCTCCCAATAAAAAGTCCGCCGTCGAACGGCGTTCCATCAATAAAAGGGAGGAAACCAATATGACGTCAGCCAACAGCGCGAAGGCCTTGCGCCAGCCGAAAATTGCGGCGGCAAGCGGCTGGATAGGATCGGCGCTCGAATACTACGACTTCTTCATCTACGCGACCGCCGCGTCGCTGGTCTTTCCGCAGATTTTCTTTCCTTCGCAGAATCCGACGGTCGCGATCGTTGCCTCGCTCGCCACCTATGGTGTCGGCTACGTCGCGCGGCCGATCGGCGCCTTTGTTCTCGGCCATTGGGGAGACACGCATGGACGAAAGAACGTCCTCGTGCTCTGCATGTTTCTGATGGGGTTTTCGACCATGCTGGTCGGCGTGCTGCCGACCTATGCGCATGTGGGATTATGGGCGCCGGTTCTTCTGGTCGTGCTGCGGCTGATCCAGGGTTTTGCGGTTGCCGGAGAGATTTCCGGCGCAAGCTCGATGGTGCTGGAGCATGCGCCCTTTGGCAGGCGCGGCTTCTTTGCGAGCTTTACCCTGCAAGGCGTTCAGGCCGGACAGATTCTCGCAGCGGCCGTATTCCTTCCGATCGCGACCTACATGGGAAAGGAAGATTTCATCGCCTGGGGCTGGCGCATCCCGTTTTTGCTGAGCTTCTTTGTCATCGTCGTCGGCTATCTCATCCGGCGCGAAGTCGAGGAGACGCCGGCCTTCGCCAGGGAAAGCGAGGCGGGCGCGGTGCCCAAAGCGCCCATCATCCAGGCTTTCAAGACCAGTTGGGCAGACATGCTGAGAGTCGTTTGCATGGCGCTGATGAACGTGATTCCCGTCGTCGCGACCATCTTTGGCGCCGCCTACGCCGTGCAACCCGCCTATGGCGTGGGATTCAAGGCCGACGTCTATCTCTGGATTCCGGTGCTCGGCAACATCGCCGCCGTACTGGTCATCCCGCTGGTCGGCAATCTGTCCGACAAGATCGGCAGGAGACCGCCGATCATCGTTGGCGCCCTGTGCTCCGGCCTGCTCGCCTTTGGATATCTCTACGCCATCAGCATCAAGAATGTCCCGATGGCGATTGCCCTCTCCATTCTCATGTGGGGCATCGTCTATCAGGGCTACAATGCGGTGTTCCCGAGCTTCTATCCCGAGCTGTTCCAGACCAGGTACCGCGTGTCGGCGATGGCGATTTCGCAGAATGTCGGCACGACGATCACCGCCCTGCTCCCTGCATTGTTCGCGACGGTCGCGCCTCCGGGGTCGGCCAACGTCCCGGTCACGGTAGGCGCGATTGCCTTTGCGATCACCGCCGTCGCCGCGATTGCCGCTTACTCCGCCCGGGAAACCTTCCGGCTTCCGGTGAACGACCTTGGCAACTCCAGCGCAGCACCCATGGCAAAGCAGGATTACGAGCGGCTGAGAACAGCCTCCTTCGGCGGCGCCGCGCCGGCATAGCCGCCGCGGCCATCAAAGGGGACGCGGAGCGGTCTTGCCGTGCACGCGCCCCCGGATGCCCTGGCGCAACAATTATGAGGACCTTGATGACGCCCGAATATGAATTTCATCAGCGCGACCGGGACATCCATCCCCCCGCCCTCACGCCCGTCTACAAGACCAGCGTATTGCGGTCCCCGCGAATTCCACTGTGGTCACTGCAGAACTCGCTGTCGGAAGTCACCGGTCCGACATTCTCTCGCGATGAGCTGGGCCCGCTCGATAACGACCTCGTCCTGAACTACGCCAAGGACGGCAAGCCGATCGGCGAGCAGACGATCGTTCACGGCCATGTCCTCGACGGCAATGGCCGCCCCGTCCGCAATACCCTTGTCGAAATCTGGCAGGCCAATGCGGGCGGCCGCTATCGGCATCGCAACGACACCTATATTGCCCCGATCGATCCCAACTTCGGCGGCTGCGGCAGGATGCTGACGGACGACAGCGGCTATTATTTCTTCCGCACCGTCAAGCCGGGCGCCTATCCGTTTCGCAATCGCGTCAACAGCTGGCGTCCGGCCCATATCCACTTCTCGGTATTCGGCTCGGGATTTGCGCAGCGGCTCATCACCCAGATGTATTTCGAGGGAGATCCACTGATCCCTCATGATTCGATCATCGCGACCATTCCGGACAAGTCGGCGGCCGACAGGCTGACCGCCAGGCTCGATCTCGATGCCTCGCTTCCCCTGGAATGTCTTGCCTATCGCTTCGACATCGTATTGCGCGGCAGCCGGCAAACGCTGTTCGAGAACAAGCTGCACGGAGGCTGATGATGCCGACCCAACTCTATCTTCCGGAAACACCGTCGCAAACGGCGGGCCCCTATGTGCATATCGGATTGATCCCGAACCAGGCCGGTTTCGACATCTTCGAGAACAATTTCGGCGCCGACATAGCGGGGCCGGACGTCGCCGGCGAGCGCATCGTCATCGAGGGAAGGATCTTCGACGCCTCCGGTCACGCCGCAAAGGACGTGCTGGTCGAAACATGGCAAGCCAACGCGGCCGGCCGCTACAACCATGCGGCCGATCGGCAGGACAAACCGCTCGATCCGGCCTTTCGCGGCTGGGCACGAACCGGAACGGACTTCGAGACCGGCCTCTATCGTATCAGAACCATCAAGCCCGGTGCGGTTGCCGGGCGACGCGGCCGAAAGACCATGGCGCCTCACATCGGCTTCTGGATCGCCGCTCGCGGAATCAACATCGGTCTGGCGACCCGGATGTATTTCGGCGACGAGGCAGCCGCCAACGCCGACGACCCCGTGCTCAACATCATAGAGCAGCCGGAGCGCCGTCAGACGCTGATCGCAGCGCGCACCGGGCGCGACGGACAGGCGCTGTACACGTTCGATATTTTTCTCGGCGGCGAGCGTGAGACCGTTTTCTTTGACGTTTGAGAATTGATTGAATCGACGAGGCGCGTTGTGACGGAGAGCGAAGAAATCCTGAAATCAGTCCGGCATGGAAAGCCGCCCGCCGATTGTCCCGTGCTCGGGACCTGGACACTGCAATCCTACGTGCGCGAACGCCTGTCGGATGGGCGGCGACACAACCAGTTCGGCGAAACTCCCGTCGGCTATATCGGCTATGCCGCTGACGGCCGAATGTACGCGATCTTTACCCGCAACGACCGGGTCACGCCGCGCGATGTCGTGCCCACCGATGAAGAAGGCGTTGAACTGATCGGCAGCATGGTCGCCTACGCCGGCACCTTCTCGCTCGGCGACCACGTCGTGGTCCATCACATCGATACGTCGTGGAACCAGGCCTGGACCGGAACCGACCAGATCCGGCACTTCGTCCTGGAAGGCGACACGCTGACAATCACCACGGCTCCCTACAAAAGCTATCACGACGGCACGCTGGGCCGCTCGATCCTGGTCTGGACCAGGGTGCATTGACCGCAACCGCGATCCCAGCGCGCAGCAGACAGGTTTGAAACGATGATTGACGGAAAAACAAGGCTCATCGCCCACATCGGCTATCCGACGGAATCGTTCAAGTCGCCGATGATCTACAATCCGTTCTTCGAGGCGCGAAACATCAACGCGGCCGTGGTGCCGATGGGCTGCAAGAGCGAGGACTACGCCCTGTTCCTGAAACTGGTCTTCAGGCTTACCAACGTGCATGGCGCGCTCATCACCATGCCCCACAAGGTCACGACCCTCCAGCTCGTCGACCAGGCCTCCGTGTCTGCGAAGATCGCAGGAGCCTGCAACGCGGTGCGGATCGACGAACGCGGCGCCATGATCGGCGACATGTTCGACGGCGAAGGCTTTGTTCGCGGCCTGTCGAGGAAGGGCCGCCGGGTCGCAGGCGCCAGCGTCCTTGTCGCCGGCTGCGGCGGGGTCGGCTCTGCGATCGCGGCATCCCTGGCAAAGGCCGGAGCTTCCAGGCTCGGTCTGTACGACGCGTTCCCGCAGGCGATGAACGGGCTGTCGGAGCGCCTCAAGGCCCATTATCCGAAGCTCGAGGTGACCACGGGCTCCGCCGATCCCGCCGGATACGATATCGTCATCAATGCCACGCCGCTTGGCATGAAAAAGGACGATCCGCTCCCGATGAATGTGGACCGCATCTCGCCTTCGACGTTTGTCGGCGAAGTCGTCATGAAGGAAGAAATCACGCCGTTTCTGGCCGAGGTGCGCGCCAAGGGATGCGACTATCAGGTGGGAACAGACATGCTGTTCGAACAGATTCCGGCCTATCTCGAATTCTTCGGCTTCGGCACGGCAACCTCGGACGAATTGCGCAAGGTCGCGCAAATTCATTATTGATAAGGCGGGACGCGGCTGGCTTGTCGAAAGAGAGCGGAGCAGTGAAATGATACGTTCGATCGCAACAGTCTCGATCGGTGGCGCTCTCGACGAGAAGCTCAAGACCATCGCGGCGGCAGGCTTCGACGCGGTCGAAATATTCGAGAACGACTTTACCTGCTTTGACGGCTCCGCCCGGGACGTCGCGCGGATGTGCGGGGATCTCGGCCTCCGCATCTGCGCCCTGCAGCCATTCCGCGATTTCGAGGGGATGCCCGAACCGCAGCGCAAGCAGGCTTTCCGCCGGGCGGAAAGGAAGTTCGATCTGATGCAGGAGCTCGGCACCGATCTCCTGCTGGTTTGCAGCAATGTCTCGCCGGTCGCGCTCGGCGGAATCGACCGCGCCGCCGACGACCTTCGCGAACTCGGAGAGCGGGCGGGCGCGCGCGGCCTGCGCGTCGGTTTCGAGGCGCTGGCGTGGGGACGCTATGTCAACGACTACAGGGATGCCTGGGAAATCGTCCGGCGAGCCAACCACTCCGCAATCGGGATCATTCTGGACAGCTTCCATACCTTGGCGCCCGGTTTTCCCGTCGCCCCGATCGCCGCGATCCCCGCGGACCGGATATTCCTGGTTCAGCTCGCCGATGCTCCCCAACTCGACCTCGATGTTCTCTCGTGGAGCAGGCATTTTCGCTGCTTCCCGGGACAGGGAAACCTTCCCGTCAGGGATTTCGTGCAGGCGATCGATACCACCGGATACAAGGGACCTTTGTCTCTCGAAATCTTCAACGACCAGTTCCGGGCGCAATCGACCAGGGAGGTCGCAATCGACGGCATGCGCTCGCTGCTCTTGATGGGCGGCGAACAGTCGAAGGCGACCGCCGCCCCGGCCCTGCGCCCTCGCGCCAAGGTCTCCGACGTCGCCTTCGTCGAATTTGCCGTCGATCAAACGCATGCAGCCTCGCTGGCCGCCCTGCTGCGTGAACTTGGCTTCAAACTGACCGGGCGTCACCGCTCCAAGGCCGTGGAGCGATGGTCCCAGGGTGACATCAACCTTCTCATCAACAGCTCCGATAACAGCTTCGCCCGATCGCATTACGTGACGCACGGCTCGGGCGTATGTGCGATCGCATGTGAAGTCGACGATGTCACGGCCATGATGAGCCGGGCTGACGCCCTTCAAGCGACCACCTTTCGACAACCGGTCGGACCTGATGAAATGACCATCCCGGCGATTCGCGGCGTGGGAGGAAGCCTCTTGTACTTTCTCGAGCCGCAATCGCCCAATTGGGACGTCGACTTTGTCAACGTTGCAAACGAGGACGGCCTCGGTTTTCTCGACCGCGTCGATCACATATCGCAATCGATGCGGTTTGAGGAGATGCTCTCCTGGGAACAGTTCTATACCGGGCTCTTCGACGTTCAGAGATCGCCGCAACTCGAGATCACCGATCCGCTGGGGCTCGTCAAAAGCCAGGTTCTGCAGAACCGGGACGGCTCGCTCCGCATTGTCCTCAATGCGTCGACGGCGACCCGGACGATGTCGTCACGCTTCCTCTCGGAGTTCTTTGGAGCCGGAGTTCAGCATATCGCGTTCACCTGTGATGACATCTTCAAGGCCGTATCTGCCATGCGCGCGCGAGGCGCAACCTTTCTGGACATTCCTGCCAACTACTATGACGACATCGACAGCCGGTACGAACTGGGTCCCGACCTGCTCAGGTCGATGAAGGAAAACGGGATTCTGTACGATCGCGACGACGAAGGAGAATTCTTCCAGATCTACACCCATGCCTTCGAAGAACGCTTTTTCTTCGAGATCGTAGAGCGGCGTGGATACAGGGGTTTCGGCGCACCAAACGCCGGCATCCGTCTGGCGGCACAGATGCGGGAGGCGCGACCCCGCGCAATGCCCCGGGTCGGATGAAAGCCGGAGATCGACACGATTTCGGCAAATCAGCCCGCCGGGCAAATCGCCTGCCGGTTCAGGCGACATCGCGTCCCCCTTCGCGCCGGTATCCGCATCCCGCGATGCGCGGGCAAGGTAACGCTATTTTAATGCTGAGCCCTGTGACTGTCAGGGCGTTTGATTTGGCTCAATTCGAACCGGGATCAACCGACCGATCATATGATTCTGGAGAATCCCTGATGACGAAATCTGCAAGAAAACGACAATCGAGCAAACCAACGGCGCCACCCGATATCAGCCTCGACCCGGTTGAACGGTCCATCGTCGAGCAATCGGCCCAGGGGGCAATCCAGAGCGAGCTCGCCGCATTCGATACCGTCCTGCAGGGCCCGCCGAGGTTGACGGCCTCCAGTGAGCCCGTGGTCGCGATGCTGGACGGCGCGGCCCCCGACGATGCTCGACGGCTGAAAGAGCTGCTGAGCGGCAAGAAAGCGAAGCCGTTGCAGCAACCGGCCGATGAGCTTTCGAACGACTGGCGGTCGGGCGCTTATCCCTATGCCGTACGCATGCTCCGCAAGGACTATGAGGAACAGAAGTTCATCCTCCAGACCGAGCTTCTCAAGATGCAGAACTGGGTGAAGGAGGCGCGCCAGCGGGTGGTGCTGCTGTTCGAAGGCCGCGACGCAGCGGGAAAAGGCGGCACCATCAAGCGCATGATGGAGCATCTCAATCCGCGCGGCGCCCGTGTCGTCGCGCTGGAAAAGCCGAGCGAGGTCGAGCGGGGCCAGTGGTATTTCCAGCGGTATGTTCAGCATTTGCCGACGGCCGGCGAGATCGTCCTGTTCGACCGCAGCTGGTACAATCGAGCCGGCGTCGAGCGCGTGATGGGATTTTGCTCCGGGGGTGAATACGACGAGTTCCTGCGACAAGTTCCGGAATTCGAACGCAACCTCGTTCGAAGCGGCATTCATCTCATCAAGTTCTGGTTCTCGGTCAGCCGTGACGAACAGAGGCGGCAATTCAAGGAGCGCAAGGCCCATCCGCTCAAGCAGTGGAAGCTCTCGCCCGTCGATCTGGCCTCGCTTGACAAGTGGGGAGACTACACCAAGGCCAAGGAGTCGATGTTCTTTCACACCGACACCGCCGATTGTCCCTGGATCGTCATCAAGTCCGATGACAAGAAACGCGCCAGGTTGAACGCGATGCGTTATGTGCTGCACTCCATGCCTTATTCGGGCAAGGATGCAAAACGGGTAGGTCTCGTGGACACCCTGCTCGTGGGCCGGGCAAACGTCATTCACGAACGCGAAGAGCACGCGAGCTGACCATTCGGCTTCGGCCAGTTCCGAAGCCGAACAGCAGGTAGCCCGCATGAGCGCAGCGACGCGCGGGACCTTGAGAGCCCCGAAAAGTGGGCTAGGGTAGCGGCTACCCTGCAAACGAAATGCCGCCCATGCCCGATGAACTTAAGCGTATCACATCTGCGGTTACCCACGCCCGCGCGCTGGCGCATCGCTACCGGATGCAGCTCATCCTCGCGCTGCGCGTCACGGTGTCGGCGCTCTCGGCGCTCGCGCTGGCACAGGTGCTGCACCTGAAGCTGCCGCTGTGGGCGGTCTTGACCTCGCTGATCGTCACGCAAATGAGTCTCGGCCGCTCGATCAAGGTGGCGAGCGACTATCTCACGGGGACGCTCGCCGGTGTCGCCTATGGCGGCGCGCTCGCGATCCTCATTCCCCATGAGAGCGAATGGGCGCTGTTCGCCGTGCTGGCGCTCGCGATCGCCCCGCTCGCCTTCATCGCGGCGTTCAAGGCCAATTTCAACGTGCTGCCGATCACCGCCATCATCGTGCTCCTGGTGCCGAGCATGCAGCATGTCAGCCCGATGGCGTCCGCGATGGATCGCGTGCTCGAGGTCACCGTGGGCGGCCTGGTCGGCTTCGTCGTCTCCTTCCTGGTGTTTCCGTCGCGCGCGCATGCGCTGACAACGGACGCCGCCGCCGACACGCTGGAGCTGGTGGCCGCAGCCCTTTCGCAATTGCTGGAGCACCATTGCGGCGGCGACCGGCCCGACATCCGCCAGATCAATGCGGAGATCGCGGCCTTCCTCACCAAACTCAACGCCACCGGCGCCGAGGCCGAGCACGAGCGCACGGCGCGCCTCACCTCCGGGCCCGACACCGGTCCGCTGTTGCGCACGCTCTTGCGGCTGCGCCACGACATCGTCATCCTCGGCCGCGCCGTCGGCTGCGAACTGCCGGAGCCCGTGCAGGCGCGGCTGACGCCGCCGCTACGGAAGATCGGGCCGGCCGTCAGCGATTTCCTGCGCGCCAGCGGCGCCGCGCTGCGCGCGCGCACAAAGCCGCCGCCGCTGCAGGAGGTCGAGCGGGCATTCGCCGCCCACTCCGAGGCCTTCGACGCGGTCCGCCGCGACGGGCTGATCCGGGGCACGCCGAGCGACACGGCCGAGCGGTTCTTCGCGCTCGGCTTCGCGCTGGAGCAGATGCGCGAGCATCTCCGCGAGGTGCATCGCGTGGTCGGCGAATGGACGACAGCCTAGGGCGGGCGCCTGCTCATGACCGCGACATGTCGGCTCGGCATCACGGTCCGCCGTTGTATCCCGGCGCCCTTATTCAGTTTCCGAACCAGACCGTTTCCTCTTGATTCCCATAGCGTATCACCGGCACCACTGGCGGCCCGTACGGATCGACCCGGTCATCCTGAGGGCGATAGCGATATCGCGGGACAATGTAGGAATCCCAGTAAGGTTGATCCGGCCTTACCACCACGGCAAGCGGCTCTCGTGGTTCACCAACGACCTTGGCCTTCCGTGCCTGGGCTGGGCTCGTGGAGGCCCCCAGGGTACACAGCACCAGTGCCGCTCCGAGAGCGAACGCTGCGGTCATTATCCTCATGCTTCAAGTCTCCTTGCCACAGAGTGAGATCAACGAGCATCTGTTCATGATCGTTCCGGCTTCGCAAGCTTGAACCTTGGTGCGACCGGCGCAAATGAGAAGTCCGAAGCTTGGCTCGCGGACCTATTCAGCCTTGATGCCCGCGACCTTGATCACCCTTGCCCACTTTGCGGTGGCATCCGAGATGATCGTCCCGAATTCCGCAGGCGAGCCGCCAGCGACTGTGCCGCCCAGCTCGACGATCCGGGCCTTGACCTTGCCGTCGGCGAGGCCGGCATTGAGCTCCTTGTTCAGCAGTTCGATGATTTCGGCCGGGGTGTTCCGGGGCACGCCGATGCCCGCAAAACCGCTGGCCTCGTAACCGGGCACGAAGTCTGCCACCGTTGGAACGTCCGGCAACACGTCCAATCGGACTGCGGTCGTTACCGCCAGGGCGCGTAGCGCGCCGGCCTTGATGTGCTGGATCGACTCCGACACCGGACTGAAAATCACCTGCAGGTGGCCGGCGACCAGATCGGTGGTCGCAGGCGCGCCGCCGCGATAAGGCACGTGGACCATATCCACCCCGGTCATCATCTTGAAGAGCTCGCAAGCAATGTTTTGCGGGGTGCCGGGGCCGGCCGAGCCGTAGTTGATCTTGCCTGGGTTGGCCTTGGCGTACGCGATGAACTCAGGGATCGTCGTGGCGCGGACCGACGGATGCACCACGACGACGTAGGCCAGCCGCGCGGCGCAGATCACCGGCGCGATGTCGCGGATGAAGTCGAAATTGAGATTGCTGTAGAGCGCGGCATTGATCGCATGTGGGGTCACGATCTGCAACAGCGTGTAGCCATCCGGGGGCGCCTTGGCGACCGCCTCGGTGCCGATGTTGCCGCTGGCGCCGGCGCGGTTCTCGATGATGAATTGCTGGCCCAGGCGATCCGACAGCCATTGACCCATCAGGCGCGCCTGGATGTCGGTAGCCCCGCCGGCGGCGAAGCCGACGACGATGCGCACCGGCCGTGTTGGATAGGCTTGCGCCCGCGCGGAGCGGGACAGAGCCGGCAACGCCGCCGCCCCCGCGGCGAGATGCAGGAAGCTGCGGCGTGGAAATTTCATGATGCTACCTCCCCAATCTGCGCTGCGTCACGGACGTGCAATCCAGCCGGACGCGCTGCGGGAATAAGCTACACCCGTCTTGTGGGGAGATAAAAGGGACCAATGTCCCGTATCGGCGGCCCTTGGCATTCCATCCCCGGCGGCGCACACCTCGGCGAGGTGCACCGCGTCGTCGGCGAATGGACCCGCGTATAAACACGTATAAAAGCGGGGAGGCCCGCGCTTGGTTAAGGTGTCCATAACCATAATCACACAATCGGTTGCGTCGGGCTAACGGCGCAGCAATCCCCCTCGCGTATGGTCGCCCATCTCAAGGCGGCAGGAGGACCCTTTCATGCGCAGAATTTCGCTCGTCCCGGTGATCCTGGCGGTCACGCTTGGCTCGGCCATGGCGGCGGGCCCGCGCGTGATCGCGGTCGATCCGAGCCCCAACGCACCACGTCCGGCGACGGAAGCGGATTTCGAGAAATACCGCGGCTACATGTTTGACCTCTCCGACTTTGCCGACCGCAAGGATTTTGGGGCGATCTCGGAGAACCTGCGCAAACAGCTTGACGTCGTTGAGACCGCGGGCCTCAGCCCGCGCGTGACCAATTTCTTCCACTCGGTGCCGATCGTCGCCAGCGAAATGGACTGCCTCGATATCGGCGCGGGCGCTGCCTGCTACGGTCCGATCGCGCCGACCCGCCGCAACCGCACCTCGCTTGGCGTCACCACCTGGGATCATGCCAGGCACCAATGGACCAATCCGGACATGCTGGAGCTCGCGGCGGATTCCGGGCGCGGCGTCATCATGCTGCGGCCCAACCTGATGCAGTATGCGGACGATCCGGTGCTGCTGCATGAATTCATGCACGCCTATCACGCGCGGCTGCTGCCCAGTGGCTACGACAACAAGGGCGTCATCGGCTATTACGCCGAGGCCAAGAGCAAGGAACTGTTCGGCAAGAACGTCTATGCCGTGATGAACCACAAGGAGTTCTTTGCGGTCACCGCAAGCATCTTCCTCTCCGGCAAGGACTCGACCCACGAGCCGAACACGCGGGCGAACCTGAAGGAGAAGATGCCGGACTATTACAAGTACCTGGTGGGCCTGTTCGGGTTCGACCCGGATCCGACGCTCCTCGCCGCGCCCGCTGCTCCGGCCTCCGCGACGCCTGTGGCTTCGGCAGCCCCCGCGACGCCGGTCGCCTCGGCGGCGCCTGCGGCACCGGCCTCCGCTGCGACCCCTGAGGCCCCGAAGGTAAACTGAGGCTCTTGGCTAGATGGACAGCGGTGCCGGTCTCCTCTGGGCCGGCGCGGTCGCGGCCGCGATCCAGCGCGAAACCGCCGCGACGTCTTCCCCGCTGTCGCAATAGGCGCGAAGCTGGAATTCCGCCGAGCTGCCGCGATCGATGATGGTTCGGCAATGCCGAACCTCGTCCACGCAACCGAGCGCCTCAGCGTCCTCGTCGATCTCCTCGATCAGCTCCGACAATAGTTCGGCGATGCCGACCGGCCCGTCCTTCGACGCAAAGATGCAGTCGGTGCCGTAGCGCTGCGCGCGCCATTTGTTTTCCACCGCAATGGCGCGGTCGACGCTGGTCACCCCGTGCGACAGCTCCGGCCGCAGATAGAGGTGGCGCGCCAGCACGCGGTAGAGCGAGGCGATGGCAATGGCGTCGTCGACAAAGGTACAGGTGTCCGGGGCGCGCAGCTCCAGCGTCGGATGACGCATCGAGGGACGCATCGCCCACCAGATATAGCTCTCGTCCGGAATCACGCCCGATTTCTTCAGCGCCTCGACATAGGCGTCAAACTCCTGCTTGGTTTCGAACAGTTCGGGCAGGCCGGTGCGCGGCAATTCGCTATAGGCGGCGAGACGATAGCCCTTCAGCCCGGTCTTGTGCGAATTCCAGAACGGCGAGGACGCCGACAGCGCAATGAACAGCGGCAGATAGGGGATCATCGCGCGCATCACCGCAAAGCGCTTCTCGGGATCGGGAAGCTGCACATGCACATGCATGCCGCACATCATGTTGCGGTGGCCGATGCTGCGGAGATCCTCGATCATCTCCTCGTAGCGCGGTTTCGGGCTCGGCTGCGACATTCGCCAGACCGCGGTGGGATGCGTGCCACAGGCCATGATGGCAAAGCCGTATTCGCCGGCGACCTTGGCGACCTCGCGGCGCAGGAAGCACAGCTCCTCGCGCGCGTCGCGGACGTCGACATGGACATTGCTCGCGACCTCGAGCTGCGACTGCAGCATCTCGCGCATGGCCTGGCCGCCGGTCGACCAGTTCGCCGCCTCGAACAGCTCGTTCGGCGTCTCCATGGCGACATCGAGCGTGCGCCGGTCGGCGAGGAAATATTCCTCCTCGATGCCGAAGGAATATTCGGCGACTTCCTCGCGCCCCGTGGCGGAGCGGATGACGAGATGCTGCCGGTCGTCGCTCAAGCCCAGCCGCAGCTTCTTCAGGAGATCGAAATCGAATGCCATGTCAAATCCTATGGGCCTGCAACCATCCTTCCAGAAGCGACGCCTGCCACAGCCGCGAATGGCCCTTCGGGCTCATCTCGGCCCCGGGATGGCGCAGCATGTGCTGAACAATATCCTGCCGGTAAAGCCCGCGCCTCTTCGCCTTCCCGGACTCGAGCAGGCCGCGCACATAATCGAGGAACGGGCCGCTGAGATAGCGCAGCGACGGCACCGGGAAATAGCCCTTGGGCCGGTCGATCACCTCCGCCGGCACGAAGCGCCGCGCGGCCTCTTTGAGGATGTATTTGCCGCCGTCCCTGATCTTCAGGCCCGCCGGAATCCGCGCGGCAAGCTCGACCACCTCGTGATCGATGAAGGGCACGCGCGCCTCCAGGCTGGACGCCATGGTCATGTTGTCGACGCGCTTGACGGGATCGTCTACCAGCATGATCTCGGTGTCGATCTGCAGCGCCTTGTCGATCGCGGACGGCGCGCGGGTCTCCGCAAAGAAGCCATCGACGAAAGTGCGGCTGAAATCCTCCGAGACGAAATCTTTCGTCAGCAGTCTTTCGAGATCGGCATGGCCCCAGTCGAAATAGGAGCGCTCGTACTGCTCGGCGGCATCGTTCGCCGACATGAACGACGGATACCAGCCGTAGCCGCCGAACACCTCGTCGGCGCCCTGCCCGCTCTGCACCACCTTGACCCGCTTCGCCACTTCCGCCGACAGGAGATAGAAGGCGACCGCGTCGTGGCTCACCATCGGCTCGGACATGGCCGAGATCGCCGCAGGCAGCGCGTCGAGCGCGCCGTCGCCGTCGATCCGGATCTGCTCGTGGTCGGTGGCGAAGCGCCTGGCGATGATGTCGGAGTATCGAAACTCGTCACCGGAATGTTTGCCGACGCTCTCGAAGCCGATCGAGAAGGTTTTTATGTCGGGATGGCCGAGCTCCGCGAGCAGCGCCACGATCAGCGAACTGTCGAGGCCGCCCGAAAGCAGCACGCCGACCGGCACATCGGCGACGCGGCGGCGGTTGACCGCAGCTTTCATTGCCTCGGCGACTTCGTCGGTCCATTCCGCCGCGGTCATGCGCGCATCGCTGCTGCGTTCGCCGACGGTGAAATGCCAGTAGCGCTCAATTCCGCACGCGCCATCGGGCTCGATCGTGAGGAGAGTGGCTGGCGGAAGCTTCTTCACGCCATTCAGCACTGTGCGCGGCGGCGGCACCGCGCCGTGGAATGAGAAGAAATAATGCAGCGCGACCGGATCGAGCGACGTGTCGATGCCGCCGCCCGCGAGCAGCGCCGGCAGGGTCGAGGCGAAGCGGATGAAGCCACAGCCTTCGGTGTAGTAGAGCGGCTTGATGCCGAGACGGTCGCGCGCCAGCACGACGCGGCCGGAATCGCGCTCCCACAGCGCAAAGGCGAACATGCCCTTGAAGCGCTTCACGCAATCCGCGCCCCAGGCGTGATACGCTTTCAGGATGACTTCGGTGTCGCCGTCGGAGAAGAAGCGATAACCCTTGCCCTGCAACTCCGCGCGCAGCTCGCGGAAATTATAGATGCAGCCGTTGAAAGCGATTCCGAGCCCAAGCTCGTTGTCGGTCATCGGCTGCTGCGAGGCGGGTGCCAGATCAAGGATGCTGAGACGCCGGTGGCCGAACGCCTGCCCGCCTTGCGCGAACACGCCGGCCGCATCCGGCCCGCGCGCGCGCATGGATTTCGTCATCGCCGAGAGCGCAGCAAGCGACACCTCGCCCCGCGTCCTGACTTCCCCGCATATTCCGCACATTTCTTATCCGATCGCCGCCCCAATGGTGTTGGCCTTTAGGTGCGGGCGTTAATTCTCCGGATGCGCGCGGGTTCCGCCTGAGGCACTGCCAAATCGGTAGGCAGGAAGGGAACCATCTGCGCAGGCCGCGACGCGAGCGCTATCAGCGCGTGATTCGCGGGAACCTCGATCCAGTCCGGCTCCTTGTCAAACGGCTCGGACACGACGATCACCTGGTTTCCGGTCTCGCGGAAATACAGCGAGTTGGAATAGTCGTTCTCGGCAAAGCGAAAGGCATAGAGGTCGCGGCCGTTCGACATCGCCGAGGTAAAGCGCATGCGCTCGCGCTTGCCCTCCTCGTTGACGAGGCCGCACAGCAAGCGCAGCACGCGCTGGGTGGCGCCGACCGGATCGTGATCGAGCCCCGCGCCCATCATGGCGAGGAAGACGGCTTCCGAATCCGTCGAGCCGATGCGCGAGGGATAGAACGCGTCGGGGATCAACTGCTCGACCTTGCGCCGCAGCCTGTTCCAGCTCCCGACAAAGCCGTTATGCATGAACATCCAGCGGCCGCAGGCGAAGGGATGGCAGTTTTGCCGCGTCACCGGCGTGCCGGTCGCGGCGCGCACATGCGCGAAGAAGAGATGCGAGCGCAGGTGCCGGCACAGATAGCGCAGGTTCTCGTCGGACCAGGCGGGCCGCGTCTCGCGGTACAGGCCGGGCTCGGGATGCTCGCCATACCAGCCGAGCCCGAAACCGTCGCCATTGCTGCCCGCGGTCGATTCCAGCGCGCGGATGCTCTGCGCGATCAGCGAATGCTCGGGCTCCGTGACATAGGGTTCGAACGACGTCGTCTCGCCTCGATATGCGATCCAGCGGCACATTGGCATTTCCCTTGAGCGGCGGCGGGGGTGCGGTTCAACGGCAGGCACTCGCCGTGGTTCCGCAAAAGCCGTGGAACCGTCACGGGGGAACCCTATAATGCCGGCATGAAAAGCTTGCTTTACCCCGCACTTGCCGCGCTCGCGCTGTTAGCCGCGCCCGCGTCAGCGCAAAACGCGCCCGTGGAGCTGCGCATCCTCGCCATCAACGATTTCCACGGCTATCTCCGCCCGCCGCCCGGCGGCATCCGGATTTCCGACCCCAGCGACAAGACCAAGAGGATCTTCGTGCCGGCCGGCGGCGCCGAGCACATGGCGACGCTGTTGAAACAATTGCGCGAAGGCCACACCAACAATGTGTTCGTCGCGGCCGGCGACCTCATCGGCGCGAGCCCTTTCCTGTCGGCGATGTTCCATGACGAACCCACCATCGAGGCGATGTCGATGATGGGGCTCGAGATCGCTGCCGTCGGCAACCATGAATTCGACGAGGGCAAGGACGAGCTGTTGCGGATGCAGAACGGCGGCTGCCATCCGGTCGACCGTTGCCTCGGGCCCCATCCCTTCCCCGGCGCGAAATTCCACTATCTCGCGGCGTCAACCGTGGTGCAGGACAGCGGCAAGACGCTGTTTCCGCCCTACGAGATCAAGACCTTCGACGGCATTCCCGTTGCCTTCATCGGGCTCACCCTGAAAGGCACGCCGGGTCTCATTTCGCCGGCAAGCGCGGCCGGACTCGAATTCCGCGACGAGGCCGAGACCGTGAATGCGCTGGTGCCGGAATTGAAGGCAAAGGGCGTGGAAGCGATCGTCGTGCTGATCCACGAAGGCGGCCAGCCGACGGGCGACTACAATGAATGTCCCGGCATATCGGGTCCGATCGTCGACATCGTCAAAAGATTCGATCACGCCGTCGACATCGTCGTCAGCGGCCACACCCACCAGGCCTATGTCTGCAACATCGACGGCAGGCTGGTCACCTCGGGCGACAAATACGGCACAGCTGGTCACCGCGATCGACGTCAAGCTCGATCCCTCAACGCGCGATGTGATCAGCGCCAGGGCCGACAATGTCATTGTCCGCACCTCGCTTGCGAGCGACCCCGCCCAGGCCGCGCTGCTGCAAGCCTATGACAAGGTCGCCGCCCCCATCGCCGACCGCCGCGCGGGCTCGGTCACGGCAACGCTGTCGCGCGTGCCGAACTTCACCGGGGAGAGCGTGCTCGGCGACGTCATCGCGGACGCGCAGCTTGCCGTGACGCACGCCGAGAACAAGGGCGGCGCCGTGATCGCCATGACCAACCCCGGCGGCATCCGCACCGATATCGAGAAGAAGGGCGACGGCACGGTGAGCTATGCCGACGTGTTTGCGAGCCAGCCGTTCCGCAACCAGTTGATCACGCTGTCGCTCACCGGCGCGCAGATCAAGGCCGCGCTGGAGCAGCAATGGACGGACGAAAAGCGGCCGCGCATCCTGCAAGTCTCAAAAGGCTTCAGCTATGCCTGGGACGGCACGAAACCATCCGGCGAGCGCGTCGATGCCGGCTCGATGAAGCTCGACGGCGCGCCGATCGAGCCGGCCAAAGACTATCGCGTCACCATCAACAATTACCTCGCGCTCGGCGGCGACGGTTTTGTCGCGTTCAGGGTCGACGGGCCAAAGCAGACCGGCGTCTATGACGACGAGGCCCTGTTCGTTTACTTCCAGGCCCATAGCCCGATCGCGCCCGCACCACCCGTCCGGATCATGCGGACGAATTGAGCGGATCGCCCTTCCAACGAGCCTTACAACCTCATAGATTGCAACCTCATGGATTGACGGCTTGTCGTTCGCGCGCGTTCCGCGCACCAGGATACTGCATGTCCACGCTTCTCTTGAGCCATCCCGCCTGCCTCAACCACCTGACGCCGCCGGGCCATCCCGAGCGCCCCGATCGCCTGCGCGCGGTCGCCGAAGTGCTCGGCGAAGACCGCTTCAAGGCGCTGACGCGCGCCGAAGCGCCGGAAGGCGATCTCGATTCCGTCGCGCTCTGCCACGGCGAGCACTACATCACCGAGCTGCGCCACGTCGCGCCTTCGAGCGGCCTCGTCTATATCGACGGCGACACCTCGATGTCGCCGGGCACCTGGGAAGCGGTGATGCGCGGCGTCGGCGGCGCGGTGGCTGCGACCGATGCGGTCATGACCGGCAAGCACCCGAACGCCTTCGTCGCCGTGCGCCCGCCGGGCCATCACGCCGAGAAATCGACGCCGATGGGCTTCTGCTTCTTCGACAATGCCGCGATCGCCGCGCGCCATGCGCAGCGTAAATACGGCATCGAGCGTGCCGCCGTGATCGATTTCGACGTGCACCACGGCAACGGCACGCAGGACATCTTCTGGGCCGACAAGACCGTGATGTATTGCTCGACCCACCAGATGCCGCTGTTTCCGGGCACCGGCGCCCGCGGTGAACGCGGCGAGCACGACAACATCGTCAACGCGCCGCTTGCGGCCGAGGACGGCAGCGCGCAGTTCCGCATCGCCTTCGAAAGCGGAATCCTGCCGCAACTGCAGAAGTTCGCGCCCGAGCTCGTCATCATCTCGGCCGGCTTCGATGCGCATCACCGCGATCCGCTCGCCTCCATCAATCTCAAGGCTGAGGATTTCGGCTGGGTGACGAGGAAGGTGATGGATGTCGCCGACCAGTCCGCGGGCGGCCGAGTTGTCTCGGTACTGGAAGGCGGCTATGACCTCCAGGGCCTGAAGGAATCGGTTGCCGCGCACGTGACCGCGCTGATGGGCACCACCACGTCAAGACCTTGAACGTGCCACATTCGGTCCGCAGTGGTGGCTTTACGATAACGGTGCCGGCGCCTTGGGTAGCGAGGATTTAGGGAAGTCAGCATGGCCGAGAACGTTGCGGTGGACGTGAAGAAGCTCTCCTTCGAGCGCGCCATCGAGGAACTCGAAGCAATTGTCAGCCGGCTCGAGGGCGGCAAGGTGCCGCTGGAGGAATTGGTCGTCATTTATGAGCGCGGCGAGGCGCTGAAGCGCCGCTGCGAGGAATTGCTGCGGCAGGCGGAAGCCCGAGTCGAGAAGATCACGACCGATGCGTCGGGCGCGGCGGTGGGCGTCGCTCCTCTCGATGTGCAATAGGTTCTCTCCCTAACCTTCGGAGAACATTGGCGGAATTTCATCCCTTCGGACGGCGCAAGGAGCCGAAATAGCTCTTGGCGCGAGGGATCGCCTGTTATAGTCCCCCCTTTAGACAGCCGCCGGGGACTTTGCTTTAAGTGCGCGTTCAAAACCGCCACGTCATCTATGTGCAGGGATATGATCCGCGCGGGCTCGCGCAATATTACCGCATGTTCCGCACCGAGCTGCGCAAGTTCGAGAAGCTCTATCATCTCACGGCGAAGATCGGCCGCCCGGAAAACATCGCCGAAAGCGAGATCGCGTCCTGGACCATCGAGACCAAGGCGCAAGATGAATCTCTGGGATGGCAGACGCGCACCACCTACGACTTCCTGCGCTTTGAGGATTTCATCCAGCGCGATCTCACGCTGCCGATCTGGCACATCGTCAGCTACACGATCTGGATCTATTTCCGTCTGATCGTCCACGGCACCGTCTTTCGCTTCATGAAGGCGAACTGGCGGTTCCTGACCTTCATCACCTATCCGCACATTTTGTTCTGGTTCGAGGCCGCCTGCCTTGCCGTGGTCGCAGGACTCATGCGCAGGGGACTGGAGGCGGCCGGCGTTCCCGCGCCGTTCGACATCCTTGCGTCGGCCATCTTCTTCTTCGGCCTGCTCTGGACCGTTTTGAAATACACGGAAAAGCGCACCTACCTGCTCTATCTGATGTGCGACACGATCTGGACCTGGGAGTTCTCGCACCGCGAGCGCCCCGAATGGGACCAGCGGCTCGACCGCTTCGCGCAGCATGTCTGCGACGTCGCGCGATCGAGCGAAGCCGAGGAGATCGTGCTGGTCGGGCACAGTTCGGGGTCGTTTCTCGGCACGGAAATCCTGGCGCGCGCCCTGAAACTCGATCCCTCGCTCGGCAAGCATGGCCCGCGCATCGTTCTGCTGACGCTCGGCGGCAACTACCCGATCGTCGGCTTCCACAAGGCGGCCTCCGATTTCCGCGATCATCTGCGCGAGCTCGCGGTCGAGCCTTCGATCGACTGGATCGAATGCCAGGCGCGCAAGGACGTGATGAACTTCTTCGACTTCGATCCGATCGCAAGCCACGGCATCGATGCCGGGCCTGCGCGGCGCAACCCGACCATCGTGCCGATACGTTTTCGCGAGATGATCCTGCCCGAGAACTACAATCTGTTTCGCTGGCAGTTCTTCCGCGTGCATTTCCAGTTCGTCATGGCGAACGAGGTGCCGAACGCCTATGAGTTCTTCATGATCGTGTGCGGACCCGTTCCGCTGCATGAGCGGATCGCGCATCCGCAAGCCGCGCTTGCGATCGCAACGGGCGATGCGGAGACCCGCGAAAAAGCCTGGAATGAGATCGAATCGGCTCCCATCTATCGCGCGGGTGCCGTGGAAATGGGCGGCAGGGAACCGAACGCCCGTGCCGGCGGTTAACGTCATTGCGCGTCACATGGCCGTCCTTCGGCCGGCGGGTTGGCTTTGACGGTCGCGTTGGTGTAAAGATTGCAGGGCTATGGGCGCTTTGAAGGCAGCCCATCGCCCTTTTCGATGGCGCTAAGCGCTTGAGAAAGCTTGAAAAAGTGGCTTGGACGGGTAGAAGCCACAAATGTGACTGACATCACGCCGGCCGATCGGGAGCGCCATTAAGTATTTAAACCAGGCTTCGATCCGCGCGACTAACCGAGGGGACAAGGCTGTCGCTGCCGAACCTGAGCAAATTCATCTCGCGTCGGAGCGAAAGTTCCGGCCCGCAAAAGTGGAACCATGCCGTGACCTCATACAGTAAAACCCCGCTTCTCGACACCATCAGGACGCCGGAGGATTTGCGCCGGCTCAAGATCGATCAGGTCCGGCAGGTTGCCGACGAGTTGCGCCAGGAAACAATCGACGCCGTTTCCGTGACCGGCGGCCATTTCGGCGCCGGCCTCGGCGTCGTGGAACTCACCACCGCCATCCACTACGTCTTCGATACGCCGCGCGACCGCCTGATCTGGGACGTCGGCCATCAGGCCTATCCGCACAAGATCCTCACCGGCCGCCGCGACCGCATTCGCACGCTGCGTACCGGCGGCGGTCTCTCCGGCTTCACCAAGCGCAGCGAGAGCGACTACGATCCGTTTGGCGCCGCGCACTCCTCGACCTCGATTTCCGCCGGTCTCGGCATGGCCGTGGCGCGCGACCTCGCCGGCGGCAAGAACAACGTCATCGCCGTGATCGGCGACGGCGCGATGAGCGCCGGCATGGCCTATGAGGCCATGAACAACGCCGGCGCGATGAGCTCGCGCCTGATCGTGATCCTCAACGACAACGACATGTCGATCGCGCCGCCGGTCGGCGCGATGAGCGCCTATCTGTCGCGGCTCTACTCCGGCAAGACCTACCGCACGCTGCGCGAGGCGGCAAAGCAGATCAACAAGCGCCTGCCGAAGATCATCGCCAACCGCGCCAACCGCGTCGAGGAATATTCCCGCGGCTTCATGATGGACGGCGGCACGCTGTTCGAAGAGCTCGGCTTCTATTATGTCGGTCCGATCGACGGCCATAACCTCGACCACCTCCTGCCCGTGCTGAAGAACGTGCGCGACATGGAGACCGGCCCGATCCTGGTCCATGTCGTCACGCAAAAAGGCAAAGGCTACGGCCCGGCGGAAGCTTCCGCCGACAAGTATCACGCCGTCGTCAAGTTCGACGTCGCCACCGGCACCCAGGCCAAGTCCAAGCCGAATGCGCCGGCCTACCAGAACGTATTCGGCCAGAGCCTCGTCAAGGAAGCCGAAAAGGACGACAAGATCGTCGGCATCACCGCAGCCATGCCGTCGGGCACCGGCATCGACATCTTCAACAAGGCCTTCCCGGCCCGCACCTTCGACGTCGGCATCGCCGAGCAGCACGCCGTGACATTTGCGGCCGGTCTTGCGAGCGAGGGCTACAAGCCGTTCTGCGCGATCTACTCGACGTTCCTGCAGCGCGGCTACGACCAGGTGGTGCATGACGTCGCGATCCAGAGCCTGCCGGTCCGTTTTGCCATCGACCGCGCCGGCCTTGTCGGCGCCGACGGCGCGACCCATGCGGGCTCCTTCGACAACGCCTATCTCGGCTGCCTGCCGAACTTCGTGATCATGGCGGCCTCCGACGAAGCCGAGCTCGTGCACATGGTCGCCACGCAGGTTGCGATCAACGACCGCCCGAGCGCGCTGCGCTACCCGCGCGGCGAAGGCCGCGGCGTGGAGATGCCCGAGGTCGGCGTTCCCCTGCCGATCGGCAAGGGCCGCATCGTCCGCGAAGGCAAGAACGTCGCCCTGCTTTCCTTCGGCACGCGTCTGGCCGAATGCGAGAAGGCAGCCGACGAGCTCGCCGCTCTCGGCCTCTCCGCCACGATCGCGGATGCGCGCTTCATGAAGCCGCTCGACGAGGAGATGATCCTCAAGCTCGCCCGCGACCACGAGATCCTCATCACCATCGAGGAGGGCTCGATCGGCGGCTTCGGCTCGCATGTGATGCAGTTCGTCTCCGACCAGGGCATGCTCGACAACGGCATGCTGAAGTTCCGCTCGATGATCCTGCCCGACATGTTCCTCGACCACGACACGCCGGCCGCGATGTATTCCCGCGCCGGCCTCGACTCCAAGAGCATCGTCAAGAAGGCGTTCGAGGCGCTGGGCAAGGACTTCAAGGCCGAGACCGTCAAGCTCGCTTGAGGCTATCGGCAAATATGCTGCACCTCTCCCGCTTGCGGGGGAGGTCGCATCGCATCAAGGATGCGATGCGGGTGGGGGCTCTCTCCACACGGGCAGCGTGACTCGCGGAGACACCCCCACCCCAACCCTCCCCCGCGAGCGGGAGAGGGAGTGCAGTTTCCCTCCGGTTACAGTTCTTCGCACCTCCTGGCAGGGGAAACCCATGAACATCTACCTGGCAGGCCCTGACGTGTTCCTGCCGGATGCGGTCGAGGTGGGCCGGCGCAAGGCCGATATTTGCGCGCGGTACGCCGTGACCGGGCGTTATCCTCTCGACAACACGATCGAACGCGGCGCCGCCGACGCCTCGCTGCAGATTTTCAAGGCCAATGAGGCGATGATGGACGCTTGCGATGCCATCATCGCCAATCTGACGCCGTTTCGCGGGCCCGGCGCGGACGGGGGAACCGTCTACGAGCTCGGCTACATGGCGGCCAAAGGCAAATTATGCCTTGGCTACTCCAACGATCCCTTCCTCTATGCCGACCGCGTCCGTAATTTCACGGCGGTCGAGGCGCGCAACGGCCGCCTGATCGATGCCGACGGGCTGACGGTTGAAGATTTCGGCCACAGTGACAATCTGATGATGATCCATGCGCTCGAGCTCCATGGCGCACCGCTGGTGCTGCCGCGTGAAAAACCCGCGGACATCTGGCATGACTTGACCGCGTTCGAAGTTTGCGTACGCATGGCGGCGGAACGGCGCAACTGACCGACAACCATGAGCACCACATGCCCTCTCCCCGCAAACGCATCGATCTGCTGCTGGTCGAGCGCGGGCTGTTCGAGAGCCGGGCGCGGGCGCGCGCTGCCATCGAGGCAGGGCTCGTGGTCGCCAACGACAAGCCGATCGTAAAACCGTCGGAAGTCATTGCCGCCGATGCCGTGCTGCAGGCCGGGCCGGCGCACCCCTATGTCTCCCGCGGCGGGGTCAAGCTCGCCGATGCGCTGGAGCAATACCCCATCGACGTCGAGGGCCATGTCTGCCTCGACGTCGGCGCCTCCACCGGCGGCTTCACCGAAGTGCTGCTCGCCAACGGCGCGGCGATCGTGTTTGCGGTCGATGTCGGGCATGGCCAGCTTCATCCCTCGCTGCACGGCAATCCGAAGATCGTCTCGATGGAAGCGACCGACATCCGCAAATTCGAGGGCAAGCGGCTGCCCGCCCGCCCCGACATCGTCGTCATCGATGTCAGCTTCATCTCGCTGAAGGCCGTGCTGCCGGTGGCGCTGTCGCTGGCGGCAGCACCCATGCACCTGCTGGCGCTGATCAAGCCGCAATTCGAGGGAAAAGGAAAACACGGCAAGGGCGGCATCGTCCGCGATGACGCCGTGCACCAACGGGTCTGCGACGATATCGCTGACTTCGCGGCGACGCTGGGCTGCACCGACATCAAGGTATTCCCCTCGGCGATCAAGGGCGGCGACGGCAACAGCGAATTCTTCCTGGGCGCGCGACGTGGTTGAGCGGCTCGTCATCGATCATGTCGGCCATCGCGGCGACGGCGTCGCGCTCGGTGGCGGTGAAGCCATCTACGTGCCCTATGCGCTTCCGCGCGAGACCGTCGAGGTAGAGGAGGTGCATGGCCATCCCGACCGGCGGCGGCTGCTTGCGGTCGAGGTCGCGAGCCCCGAGCGGATCGCGCCGTTCTGCCCGCATTTCGGCGTCTGCGGCGGCTGCGCGATCCAGCATTGGCAGAGCGACGCCTACCGCGCCTGGAAACACCATCTCGTGGTCGAGACGCTGAGGCAGGCGAAGCTCGAATGCGAGGTGGCGCCGCTGATCGATGCACATGGCTTGGGCCGCCGCCGCATCACCCTGCATGCGCGGCTCGGCACCCACGACGTGCTCAAGGTCGGCTTCGCCGCGGCCTTTTCACACGATGTCATTCCGGTCGACCGCTGCCCGATCCTCGATCCCGGCCTGAACGGCGCGCTCGACGCGGCCTGGGCGCTGGCCGAGCCGCTGAGCAGGATAGGCAAGCCGCTCGACATCCAGGTCACCGCGACCAGCAACGGACTCGACATCGACGTCCGCGGCTCAGGCCCGCTGACATCGGCGATGATCACGACACTGTCGCGCATCGCGGAAACGCATCGGCTGGCACGGCTGACGCGGCATGGCGAGCTCGTGCTGATGCGCAACGCGCCTGATGTCACGATCGGCACCGCGCAGGTCACCCTGCCACCCGGCTCGTTCCTGCAGGCGACGACGGCCGGCGAAGAGGCGTTGGCCGAACTGGTGGAAAAACGTGCCGGCCGCGCCAAGCACATCGCCGATCTCTTTTGCGGCGTCGGTCCCTTCGCGCTGCGGCTCGCCAGGCGTGCGCGCGTCTCGGCCTTCGACAGCGACGCCGGCGCGGTCGCCTCGCTGCAGAAGGCCGCGACCGCCACATCCGGGCTGAAGCCGGTCAAGGCCGAGGCGCGCGACCTGTTCCGCCGGCCTCTGATGCCGCCTGAGCTGCGCGACTATGATGCGGTTGTCTTCGACCCGCCGCGGCAGGGCGCGCAGGCGCAATCGCAACAGCTCGCCGCCAGCAAGGTGCCGGTGGTGATTGCGGTCTCCTGCAATGCCGCTACCTTTGCCCGCGACGCCAAAATCCTGGTCGACGGCGGCTACCGGCTCGAAGGCGTCACCCCGGTCGACCAGTTCCGCCACACGCCGCATGTCGAGCTGGTGGCGCGGCTCTCGCGTTGATCCGATCGACTACTGCACCACGTCGAGCTTCACGTTGGCCGTGCCCGAGCGCACCATGCCAAGCGCCTGCGCCGCGGAATAGGACACGTCGACCACCCTTCCCGGCACATACGGGCCGCGGTCGTTGACCCGCACCGTCACCGACTTGCCCGTCGTGGTGTTGGTGACGCGCAGCTTCGTGCCGAACGGCAGGCTCGGATGCGCCGCGGTCAGCTCGGTCGGGTCGAATTTCTCGCCGCTCGCGGTGGAGTGTCCCTCCGAATAGAAACTGGCAAGCCCGCCCGACGCGGGCTTCGACGCGAAAATATTGTCGGATGGCGCATCATGCCGGCGCACCACGGAGACGCGCGGCGCTTCGCGATGTCGCTCGTCGACGGCGGCCTGCCGGGAAGGCGCGAAAGCCGAATGCCGGCTCGCGACATTGGACTGCGCACACGCGGCGAGCGCCGCGGCCCCAAGGGTCACGCCCATCAAGCGAATGAAATTCGGTCGGCCCGCCACAAAAACTTTACGCAACGCATCAACTGAAACGCCGGCAATGCCGGCTTGGCTGATGGAAGGCATCATGCACCCCAAGTTCAGCCCCCGCCCGGTACCCAATCGGCCGTTCAATGCGGGCAGAACCGTGACTTGACGGGGACAGCCACTTTTTGGCCACGCGATTGCGCGGCAAGTGTTGCGGACAGGTCACAGCACTCCGAATTGCCGCGACGCCGTTCGCGCGCGCCTCGGAGATAATCGAGAACTTCGTTCGCCGTCCCGCACCCGAGGGACGCGCAGGGGACGGTCGAGTGGTAGCGGGTGCGGCGATCAAGGAGACCGTCATGGACGTCAACATGGATAAACTGAACGCCTTTATGGGAAAGATGGTGGGTGACTTGGGTGCGGCGATGAATGCATCGCTGGTGCTGCTCGGCGACAAGCTCGGCCTTTATAAAGCGCTCGCCGCGAAAGGGCCGATGAACTCGTCCGAGCTCGCCAAGAGCACCGGCACCACCGAACGCTACGTTCGCGAATGGCTCTCAGCGCAGGCTGCCTCCGGCTATGTCGAATACGACGCCAAGACAGGCAAATTCTCGATGCAGCCCGAGCAGGCGATGGCTTTGGCCAACGAGGACAGCCCTGTCTTCCTCGGCGCCTTCGGCGACGTCGTTGCGGCGACTTTTCTCGACGAGCCCAAGGTTACCGAGGCATTCACGACAGGCAAAGGCGTCGGTTGGAACCGGCGCAGCCAATGCTTGTTCTGCGGCACGGCGCGCTTCTTCCGCACCGGCTACAAGCACCATCTGGTGCAGGAATGGCTGCCCGCGCTCGACGGCGTGGTCGATAAACTCAAGCGTGGCGCCAAGGTGGCCGATGTCGGCTGCGGCCACGGCGTATCGACCCGGCTGATGGCCGAAGCCTTTCCCAATTCCCGCTTCTTCGGCTTCGACTATCATGACGGCTCGATCGAAGCCGCGCGCAAGGACGCGAAGGCGGCTGGCCTGTCGGACCGCGTCAGTTTCGAGGTGCATTCGGCCAAGACCTATCCGGCCAACGGCTATGACCTCGTCTGCTTCTTCGATTGCCTGCACGACATGGGCGATCCGGTCGGCGCGGTGAAGCATGTGCGCGAAACCATGGCGGGCGACGGTACCTGCATGCTGGTCGAGCCTTTTGCCAACGACCGGCTGGAGGACAACCTCAATCCGGTCGGCCGCATATACTACACGGCCTCGACCATGATCTGCACGCCGGCATCGCTGGACCAGGAGGTGGGACTCGGGCTCGGCGCACAGGCCGGCGAGGCGCGGCTGCGGGAAGTCGCGCGCCAGGGCGGCCTCACGCGCTTCCGCCGCGCCACCGAAACGCCGTTCAACCTGATCCTGGAAGCGAGGGTTTAGACGTCGCTGCGGGTGGCATTGATCACGTACCTCTCCCCGTCGCGGGGAGAGGAACGACTTACGCCAGCTTGTTCACGGTGGACAGACGACGAGGTCGCCGGCGTCTTGTTCTTGGTCACCGGCACGGAATAGGTCTTCAGACCCGCCTTGAACACGACATTGCCGTTCTGTCCGTCGCTGGTCGTGAACTGCGCCTTGCTGCCGAACATGACCGTGTTCTGGTACACGATACCCTCGCCGGACTCGATGGCGCCGCCATTGGCGGTGAATCGAACCTGTGCATCACGGCCATTGACGGACACGACCTGGAAGAACGCGCTCTGACCGTTGGCTTTCGAAAAACCGCTCCAGCTTCCGGCCAGCTTGTTCTGTTCGGCCGGTGCGGCTTCCTTGTTGAGAATCGCGGACTTCTTCGCGGTGCCTGAGGAAAATTCCAGCGCGGCGACCGATCCGTTCTTGGTGCCGATCGTGACGTCGCCGAAGGTGATGGTGGCGCCGTCGACGCTGGCGATCCCCCGTTCCGTATGTCCGTTGTGGGTATATTCGACCTGGGCGCTGGCGCCGCGGATGTTGATGACCTTGAACTCGACCGGCTGCTTATCCTTGGACGACCACGTGCCTTTCCAGTCACCAATGAGATTGCTCTGGTGATAGACGCGCTCGGTCGCCGGCGAGATCTGGCTGCCGGCCGGGATGGTCGTGATCGCCGCCATGGGGCCGATCAGGCCATCCTGGAGGTTAACGGACATTTAACAAAGGCGGCGGACCGAGTGAGGCAAATCGCCCCCTCACCTGCCCCAACGGTCCTGCCAGATCTTCTCGCCGACCAGGCAGGAGACGCGCGGCTCGCGCTCCGCAACCGGCACGGCCGGCCGCTCCGGCACGCGGCCTGCGACCTCGAGCAGCAATTTGGTGCGGATCGCTTCCTTGAATTTCTCGCGGTCCCTGATCGGCACCACGAACGAGCCGGCGCCGCCGATCACACAATCCTCGTAGTACCAATCGAGGTTGTCGATATCCATGGTCGAATAGGACGGCTCCTTCACCATGATCGGCAGGCCGTTGATGACGATGCCCTTCGACAGCGCCTCCTCGCGCGCGCCGGTCACCGGCGCGCCGTTGTTGTTGGGGCCGTCGCCGGAGATGTCGATCACGCGGCGCAGCCCGTGATAGGGATCCTCGTTGAACAGCGGGATGGCGAAATAGATCGCGCCCGAGATCGACGTGCGCGAGGCGCGGCGGATCGGCGTCTTCATGATCTCGTTGGCGACGGCGTCTGCCGTCTCCGGCCCGTCGATCAGCCGCCAGGGGATGATGATCTTCTGGTCGCTGGAGGCCGCCCACTCGAAATAGGTGACCGATATCTTGCCGTTCGGGCCGCTCTTCAGCGCCTGCAGGAACTCCTTGGAGATGATCGCCTGTGCATAGCCTTCGCGCTGGATCGCGAGCTCGTCCATGTCCATGGAATAGGAGACGTCGACCGCGAGGATCAGCTCGACATCGACGGGCGGCCTGGTGTCTTCGGCCAGTCTGCTGACCGCAGGCTGGCCCGGCTGCCTGGGCCCCGGCGCGGCATTGCCAGCCACGTCACCGCTGGCCAGCACGCCTGCGAACAGCACCGCCCCGATCGAGACACACCAGCGCATCAGCTGACCCCTCTCATCGTAAGTGAAGATGGTGACACGCAAATCGGGCGGCGGAAAGCAAGAACATCGCCTGTCCTTCACATTCCGGTTAGCCATCACCGCGCCGCATTCACGCCGGCGTTGCCGAGACGCGAGACGCCACCGGCCGAGGGCGTGCGCCCCAACAAGGGCAGACTGCCAGGCGTGGCGCTCACCGCGATCATGCCGGCCAGTTTCGACAAGGCGCGGATGCCCGACGATCTCGCGACCGTCATCGCCTATCTGCGCAGCGTCAAACCGTTTCGCAACGAAGTGCGCAACCCCTCTATTGGCTTCCGATCCCCCGCGAGCCCTATCACGATGCGGAGGCCGGCTTCACCGAAGGCATGATGGCCGATCCGGCCAAGCGCGGCGCGCTGAAGCCGCCGATGGCCAATGGCTCGTATGCCGGGCTGAAGGAAAAGGACCTCAAGGATCTGATCGCTTGCCTCCGCACCGTGCCGCCGCTCGATCAAGCCGTTTGTTTGTCGCCACAGTCCAAGCGCCTCGCCATACGATCCACTAAACGGGACAAACGGAAGAGCCTGTCGCTGTGGACATGGATATTTGCTGATCTCCACCCCCGCGATGGCGGCGGGCTCTTCCGTACTTAGCGGGCTCTTCCGTACTTAAAGGCATGGCAGACAGCTCTCGCGCTTCGATCCGAGTTCCACACGGTTTCCAGCCGCGACATGATCCGGAAGTTCGGCCGGCGAGAACGCTGGAAACAGGCCGTGTTGCGACCGCTTCATGCTCTGCCAGCCCTGTTGGTGCAAGGAAGCCATCGAAAACACGCGGGTTCCAAGCCCGCCTTCGAGACTGTATTCTGCGGGCATGCCCGAGACCGTCATCAAGCCTAAAACCCGGGTGAAGACCAAGGTCGAGCGGCCGCGGCTGCACAAGGTCATCCTGGTCAATGACGACTTCACGCCGCGGGAATTCGTCGTCACCGTGCTGAAGGGCGAATTCCGCATGACCGAGGACCAAGCCTACAAGGTCATGATCACCGCGCACAAGCTCGGCGTCTGCGTGGTCGCCGTGTTCACCAAGGACGTCGCCGAGACCAAGGCGACGCGTGCGACCGACGCCGGCCGCGCCAAGGGCTATCCGCTCCTGTTCACCACCGAGCCGGAAGAATAGCTTGGCCCACGGTCGTCAGTCGGCCCGCCTGCCATGCTCCCGCATTTCCTCGATCCAACGCGCGCGCTTCTTGTCGTCGGCAAGGGTGAGCCCATAGAGACTTCTCCCGGATCGGCTTGATTCCGGCAAAGCTCAGCATGCTGCGCTCGAAGGAGCGCACGCCGTAGGCTCCGAAATACCAGCGATAGAGCATCACCGGCATCCCCATGGTCACGACGATCCGGGCCGAACGCCCGGCAAGCAGGCGCTTGGGAAAGCCCTTTTCCCTGTATTCCATCGCAAAGCCCGGCCGGAAAATATGCTCGAGGAAGGCCTTGAGCAGCGCGGGCATGGTGCCGTGCCAGAGCGGAAAGAGAAAGATCCAGTGCTCGGCCCATCTCATGTCGTCGCGGGCCTGCTGCAGGGCCGGCGGCAACTCGCCTGTCTCGAAATCCGCCTGGGTGCGAAGAAAGGGAAAATCGAGCCGGGCGACCTCGATGCGGCGCACCTCGTGTCCCGCGCCAGCGGCGGCTCCGGCATAGGCGTCGGCCATCGCATTCAGCAAGTGATCGCCGGCCGGATCAGGATGGCCCTGGATGATGGCAATACGCTTTGTCATTGATGCTCATGCGATCGTTACAAAACCAAGCAAAGCATCGCCAGGTCAGCGGCACGTTGCGCTACATCAATCCTGGGATGGCACACCGCTCCGCCGGTCGTGCGAAGTTTTATCCGCTCCAGTTCACGACGGAGCCGGAGGGGTAAACGCGCCGCCGTTCACGGGACAAAACACCGGTTCTACTTGATCGTGACCTGGATTTTTTCCGAGACGAGCGGCGGACTGAACGGATAGTGCTTGGCATCGCCCAGGACGAGCTGGAGCGTGTGCTTGCCCGGCGGCAGTTCGATACGGGCCTCGGTCTGGCCCGCGCCGAAATGAATGTGGTTCTTGTCCTGCGGAATGGGCTCGTTCGCTTCGAGCGGTTCATTCACGTCGATCAGCAAATGATGATGACCGCTGTTCTGAAAATCCTCGCCCGCGTGGGTGACGCCCATGTTACGCAGACCGAAGCGGCACCAGAACCCGCCCTTGATCGTTGTGCCGTTCTGCGGCCAGATGAAATACACAAGCGCGTCCTTTGCCGGAGACTTTCCCTGCGCCTGGACGGCGGACGGCAGCAGCGCCAGCGCCGCCGCCAGCAACAAAAGCCGGACGATCCTCATTTGCATCTCCTGCGAGACCATCACGGAGAAAGAGCGACCCGAAATCCGTGCGTTGGATATCGAACGTTCGTGTCGTAACTGTCGCGGTTCGCCGGCCGCACGTAACGTGTGTCGTTCTTCCACGACCCGGACCGGATGACATGCGAGGCGCAGCCGGCCTCGACCCACGCCGAACCGTCCGTCGGGGCGCCGCCATAGTTCCTGTGCCAACAATCCTCGACCCATTGGTCGACGGCGCCGCCCATATCGTACAGCCCGAACGGATTTGGCTTGAAACTGCCGATCTTGGCCGGTTGCTCGACGGCTGCGACGTCGACGCAGCCCTTGCAACTGGCCATGCCGGGCAGCAACTCATCGCCCCACCAGTACCTCGTTTGCGTCCCGCCGCGGGCGGCATATTCCCATTCGGCTTCCGTCGGCAGACGATATGGCTTGCGCGTTGCGCCCGCGAGCCAGCCGACGAACTGCTTGGCATCGCTCCAGCTTACATTGGTGACGGGCGCGTCATCCTTGCCCATTGCCACGAACGCGCATGCCTTTGCTGCGGCACATTCGTTCCATTCCCGAACGGAAACAGGATACCGGCCGATGGCAAACGGCTTGATGGTGACCTGGTGAAGGGGTTTCTCCGAGCTGTCCTCATTACTGCCCATCATGAACGCGCCGCCTCGAAGCATGTTCATTTCAGGTTCGCGTACCGCCGCGGCCGGCGGCACTGCCGGTGCGACCGGAGCCGCGGGTTGTAGTTGCGACGGCGCTTGCTTTGGTGCCGGCGGGACCGGAACAGGCAGCCGGTCCTGGCGCGCGGCTTCCTGAGTGGCGGGCGCTGGCGAAGGCTGAGCTGGCGGCACCGCTTGTTTTCCGGGGAGCCGCGGCACGTCCGGCGAAAGGCGGGTCGACGCCTGATCCCGCAGCTTTCCCGGCGGTTGCGGCAGCAAGTACCAGAGCGCGCCGCTAGCGATCACAAACAAGACGAAGCTCAACAGGAAGATCAGGATGTTCTCGCGGCGCTTCCGGGCCTTGTTGAACGCGGTCGGGTCCGGAAGCACCCGGTAGACTCTGACCGGATCGGTAATGTTCTTGACCTTGCGGTCTCCGAGCGATTCATATCCGCAAACAAGCTTGTGCTTGATCTGCTCGTAGATTCCGCCCGAAATGAAAACCTGCCCCGGCTCGGCGATGCTTTCGAGACGCGATGCGATGTTGACGCCATCACCGTAGATGTCATCCGCTTCGATGATGACGTCGCCCAAATTGACGCCGATCCGAAACTCGATCCGATGATCGCGCGGCAGCGATGCGTTGCGTCCCAACATGTTCTGCTGAATGACGACGCCGCAACGCACGGCTTCGACGGGACTCTCGAAAATCGCAAAGAAGCCGTCGCCGGTGGTTTTGACGAGCCGCCCGTGATGATCGGCAATGCTGGGCTCAATCAGGTCGCGCTCGATTCGCTTGACGCGCGTATGCGTTCCTTCCTCATCGAGCTGCATGAGGCGGCTGTAGCCGCAAATGTCACCGGCGACGATGGCAGCGAGACGACGCGGGGTCACCGCGCCCGGCGGCACATTGCCCCTGGTGGAATTCCTGGCGGAGCTGATATCGCGAACCTTCTCGCGCATGACTTACTCCACGCCACTTAAAACCGACCTGTTCAGGCGGAGGCGCAGCAAAGCGGCTCTTGAGAAATCTCATTAGGCGCGTTCATCAACGCGCGGCAATTCAATCAAAATCGTCAGAACTATATCAAGAATTGCGAGCCCGTACTGTGTCGCCGTTCTCACTTTCGACGCCTGCGACAATGCGGCACATGTCAACCTTCCTGACGTTCGCAGGCCGCCAAAGCTTCCGATGGCTCCACGACTAGATCGCAGCCTCATCCTGCAAGCCGGCCGCGCTTCGCGCCCGGTTCTCCGCGGCGATGTCGGCGATCACTGCGCCCATCACCAGCGCGCCGCCGATCAAAGCGCGCAGCGACGGCACTTCGGCGAACGCGAGCCAAACCCAGAACGGCATCAGCGGTGTCTCCAGCGTTGCGATCAGCGAGGCCTGTCCCGATGGCAACAGTCGCGAGCCGAGCGCAAACAGCGTCAGCCCGAGGCCGACCTGAAGCAGGCCGAACAATGCGAGAATGACGAGATCGCTCGCGCCGACCGCGCCGATATGCTGCGCGAAGGGAATGCAAACGAGGCTGCCGAGAAAGTTCGAGACGGCGGCGGCCGCGACCATCGAGGTTTCCCGGTGCCTTCGGATCACCACCGTCATCAGCGAGATCGACAACACCATGAGGAACGCCAGCGCGATGCCGCGATAGTCCGACACGCCTCCGGCGCCACTGACGATGACGACGATGCCGGCGAAGGCGACCAGGCTTGCCAGCAGGGTGCGCGGAGCCGCAGCTTCCCGCAGCCAGACCCAGGCGATGCCGGCGGCGGCGAAGGGCTGCACGGCGATGATGATCGCGACATTCGCCACGCTGGTGAGCTGCAGGGAGGGAATGAAGCTCACCATGCCGAGGGTGGAGAGGCAGGCGACCAGCCAGCCGTTCGCCTTCATCGTCACGAGGCTGCGGGCGCCGCTCCATCCTTGCGCAGCAATGAGGAACAGCGAGATGAAGCCGCCGCCGAACAGGCCGCGCCAGAACAGGATGGTCCAGGAGTTGAAATGCAGGAGCCGCGTGAAGAACGGCGCGGTGCTCCAGGCGATCGCCGCGGCAATGATCAGCGCGACGCCACTGCGGTGCTGCCGGTCAGTGGACGGCATCGGGCGCCGCCTCGTCGCGCAGGCCGAACACGCGTTGCGCCTGCGAGAAGCCGGCGATCGGAAACTCGCCGAGGTCGACCCAGTCATTGTGGCAGGCGCCGGCAAACGCGGCGGACGCCACCACCGTGCGATGCAGGCGGCCGGCGATCTTCTCCAGCCGCGCGGCAAGGTTGACCGCGGGCCCGATGCAGGTGAAGTCGAGCCGGCTCATGGCGCCGATATTGCCGAACAGGATGCCGCCGATATGCAGCGCCACGCCGAAGCGGAAGCGCTCCACGACGTTCCCGCTCGGGTAATGCATGGCATCCACATTGCTGCGCGCCGCGCGGCTCGCCTGCAGCACCCGGCCGCAGACTTCGCCGAGATTGTCGCCGTCCTTCGCGATCGGAAACACGGCCAGGAGTTCGTCACCCATGAATTTCAGGATCTCGCCGCCGTGCTCGCGGATGACGGGCACCTGGCAGTCGAAATACTGGTTGAGGATATCGACCACGGTCTCGGGCACCAGCCGGTCCGACAGCGACGTGAAGCCGCGCAGGTCGGAGAGCCAGATCGCGGCCTGCATCGCCTCCGCATGTCCCCTGCGGATCTGGCCGGCGAGAATGCGCTCGCCGGCGCGGTTGCCGACATAGGTGTCGAGCAGCGCAGCCGCGGTGCGACGCATGGCGAAGATCTCGCCGATGCGGGCAAAGGCCGGAATGATCGAGCGCAGCGCGGCAAGCTGCTCGTCGGTGAAGCCGCCCGGCGCCCGCGTGCACCAGCTCGATCCATGCGTCGTACCGTCCATGAAGAACAGCGGCAGCGCGACATAGTCGGTGACGCCCTCGCCCCGCATGTCGTCGAAGAACGGGAAGCGCCGGCTCTCGGGATCGTCGAGGCGGTAGCGCACCTCGTGCCCGCCGGCATAGAGGATCGCGAGCGGGCTGTTCTTGAACTCGGGTGTGTCGGGAAGATCGAAGGACGCGGTATTGACGGTGACCTCGCCGCCCTCCCGCCAGATGAAGCTGCGGCCGAACACGTCCGGATGCAGCGTCTGCACGAAGGCGCCGGCGCGCCAGAGCGGGATTCCGAGCGCGACCAGCCGCTCGCAGGTCTCTTTCAGGAACGCGGGCGGCGTCGGCGCCGAGCGCGCGCCGTCCATCAGCCATTTGATCAGGTCCTGCAGCCTTGAGGTGTCCATGGGCGTGCATTAGCGGAAGTTGTTCCGCAGCCGTCAAGCCGGCATAAACGCGTTGCGCTTTCACGACAGCCGGGCATTGTCAGTGGCTGTCAGCACGGACACGCTGCCCGGCTAACGGGCGAAGGTCTAGGCTGGCGCGCTGGCGGCCGCCGCTTGTACGTTGGCGCGCGGGAGCGAGCTGAACTCGATCTCCCGATAACCCTTCGCCGCTACTTCATTGATGATCCCGACGAATTTCGGCGTGCCGCCGTTGTAGACGAAGTAGCGCACCGTGCCCTCTTCGTGGCCGGCGACGTTGGAGTTGTAGCCGGTGAACCACGACTTGGCTTTGCGCATCAGCATGATCTCGTACATCTTGGCCACATGTGCGGTCCAGCGATCTTGCGCCTCGCGCGTGGTTTCGGCGCGGACGTAGCCGCGGGCCCACATATATTGCAGCAAGTCCGTGCACCAGTTGACGCCGTTCTCAATGCCACGCGGAAAATTCGTCGAAGCGGACGCGCTTTGAGGTCCGGTCGGCATCAAGAGATTCGGAAAGCCATGGACGAGCATGCCGAGGAAGGTGGACGGCGCATGCTTCCATTTTCCGGCGAGCGTTTCGCCGCCGATGCCGTGGATATCGATCAGATCATAGGCGCCGGTGATGGCATCGAATCCGGTGGCGTAGACGATGATGTCGAATTCATAGTCGCGCTCGGTGGTACGCAGGCCTTTCTCGGTTACGCGAACCAGCGGCGTTTCGCCGATATCAACGAGATGCACATTATCGCGGTTATAGGCCTCGAAATACCTCGTCTCCAGCGGCAGGCGCTGCACCCCAAAGCCGTGATCCCTGGGGATCAGCTTTTCGGCCACCTTGGGATCCTTGACACGGCGGCGGATGCGATCGGCGATATATTCCGACAGCTCGGCATTGGCGGCTTCATCCATGAAGATCTCGCGAAAATTCGCGAGCCAGATGCCGAAGCCGGGCTCATCATAGAGCTTGTCCCACAGCTCCAGGCGTTCCTTGCGTGTCACTTCGTAGAAGCCGCGGCGGTCGGGCCCATGCAGGAAGCTGCCTGGCGTCAGCGCGCAGGCGGCGAAGATCTCGTCATAGCGCGAGCGGATGTCGGCCATTTCCTCCTCAGAGATCGCGCTGTTGTTGAGCGGCGCACTCCAGTTTGGCCGGCGCTGGAATACGGTGAGATCGCCGACCTTGTCGGCGATCTCACCTATCAATTGAATGCCTGTGGCCCCCGTGCCGATCACGGCTACTTTCTTGCCGGCGAGGTCGACCGGCTCGTGCGGCCAGTAATAGGTGTGAAACGAGCGGCCCTTGAAGTCGTCGATGCCTTCCAGCCGCGGCATGGTCGGGGCGGAGAGCAGGCCGATCGCGAGAACCACGAAACGGCACGTCAGCTTGCGGCCGTCGGCGATCTTCACTTGCCATAGATCGCGCGCCTCGTCGAAGTGCATCGCCTCGACCTTGCAGTTGAACTGCATATGCTTGCGCAAATCGAACTTGTCGGCGACGTAATTGAGGTAGCGCAAGTTCTCGGGCTGACCGGAAAATCGCTCTTTCCAGTGCCACTCATCGAGCATTTCGCGTGAAAACGAGAAGCCGTAAGTGTAGCTCTCGGAATCGAAACGGCAGCCGGGATAGCGGTTCCAGTACCAGGTGCCGCCGAGACCGGCGGCCGAGTTGAGTACCGTGGCGTCGATGCCGAGATCGACCAGCCGCTTGATCTGGTAAATGCCCGCCACGCCGGCGCCGACGACAATTACCTCGTAATGAGTTTTGGCATCTCCCGTCATTTCCCGCTCCGGAATTCTGCATTGCGTGATTGGTTCGATTACAAACCCTTTTGCCGACGCAAGCAACCGCCCGCGACCGGAAGAGCGACGGGCGGCACAGGCGGATCAGGCAGGCGATTTGCGTTGAGGCGCTGCCTGAATTACATCGATCCTGCAACGTCGACCGCGCTCGGACGGTGGCGCGCTCGCGGGATGACCATCATGAGGAGGAGTTGATGCGGATTGCGGTGGTCGGCGCCGGCGGCGTCGGAGGCGGATTTGGCGCTGCGCTGGCAAAGGCCGGCGCGGATGTCACCTTCATTGCGCGCGGCGCGCATCTGGCCGCGATGAGGAGCGACGGCCTTAGGGTCGAAAGCCCCCGCGGCGACACCCATCTGGTGCCGACGCAGGCGACCGGCGATCCCAAAACGGTCGGCAAGGTCGATGTCGTGCTGTTCTGCGTGAAGCTGTGGGACCTCGAAAGCGCGGGCGAGCACATCAAGCCGCTGGTCGGTCCCGGCACCGCGGTGATCCCGCTGCAGAACGGCATCGATGCCGCCGACCGGCTGATCCCCATTCTCGGGCGCGAAGCGGTGATGGGCGGCGTGGCGCAGATCAGCGCGTCGATCATCAAGCCCGGCGTGGTCCGGCAGGTCGGCACCTTCATGCGCATGATCTTCGGCGAGTTCGACGGCAAGCGCAGCAAGCGGGCCGAGGATTTCCTCGCGCTCTGCCTGAAGGCGGGCTTCGACGCGACGCTCAGCGACCAGATCCTGACCGAGCTCTGGATGAAGTTCATCCCGCTCGCCACCAATGCCAGCATGACGGCGGCGACGCGTCTGCCGATCGGCAAGCTCAGGGACGATCCCGACATCAAGGCCATCTTCCTCGCCTGCATCACCGAGGTGATCGACGTCGGCCGCGCCAAGGGGATCGCGCTGCCTGCCGATGCGCTGGGTAGGACGCTCGACTTCCTCGGCCACGCCCCGCCCGCGATGAAGGCGTCGATGGCGCTCGACCTCGAACGCGGCAACCGGCTGGAGCTGCCCTGGCTCTCGGGCAAGGTCGTGGAACTCGGCCGCGAATTGGGCATGCCGACGCCCACCCACGACATCCTCTACGCGCTGCTGAAGCCCTACATCATGGGGGCGCCGGCTTGATTTTTTCAGGCGATTGATATACGATATTGATATCATATATCAATCTAGAGAGGTAAGGCGATGCGGACGCTGGTCGACCTCGGCGACGCCCAGATTCAGGCGCTGGACGAATTGTCGAAAAAAGAGAAGCGATCGCGCGCGGCCTTGATCCGTCAGGCAATCGACGATTATCTCGGAAAACGCCGCGATGAGCACAAGGGCGATGCGTTCGGACTGTGGGGCAAGCGCAAGGTAGACGGCTTGGCCTATCAGAGGAAAGTGCGCAGCGAATGGTAAAAGCGCTGTTCGACACCAACATTCTGGTCGACTACCTCAACGCCGTTCCACAGGCCCGCACCGAGCTTCAGCGCTATACGGAAAAAGCCGTCAGCATCATCACGTGGATGGAGGTGATGGTCGGCGCTTCCGGCCATGTCGAAGCCGCGACACGCAGCTTCCTGAACGCTTTCGACGTCATTGCGCTCGACGGCGAAATTGCCGAGCGTGCCGTTGGCCTGCGCCGCAGCCACAACATCAAATTGCCCGACGCGATTATCTGGGCAACTGCACAGGCCCGCGCGATGCTCCTGGTGACGAGAAACACCAAGGACTTCACAACCAGCGATCCCGGCATCCGTACGCCCTATAGGCTCTGAATCACGACCGTGCTTGAGAAGGCGTGGTACGCCAATTCGGCGGCTTTGCCGATCAAGAGGACCAGCGCCAAACCCCCTTACAGACCCCGCCCCACCTGCCCGCGATGGCGCAAAAAGTGATCGGCAAGCACGCAGGCCATCATGGCTTCGCCGACCGGCACGGCGCGGATGCCGACGCAGGGGTCGTGGCGCCCTTTGGTCAGGATCTCGGTCTCGCCGCCCTTGCGGTCCACGGTTCGGCGCGGGGTCAAAATCGACGAGGTCGGCTTCACCGCAAAGCGCGCCACCACCGGCTGGCCCGTGGAGATGCCGCCGAGGATGCCGCCGGCATGGTTGGAGAGGAATTTCGGGCCCTGGTTGCCCATCCGCATCTCGTCGGCGTTCTCTTCGCCCGAAAGTTCGGCTGCGCCAAAGCCTGCGCCGATCTCGACGCCCTTCACGGCATTGATGCTCATGAAAGCAGCCGCGAGGTCCGCGTCGAGCTTGGCATAGATCGGTGCGCCGAGGCCGGCTGGCACGCCTTCAGCCACGATCTCGAGCACCGCGCCAATCGACGATCCACTTTTGCGGATGCCGTCGAGATAATCCTCGAAGAACGCGGCCTTGTCCCTGTCCGGACAGAAGAACGGATTTTTCGCGATCTCGTCCCAGTCCCATTTGGCGCGGTCGATCTTGTGCGGGCCCATCTGCACCAGTGCGCCGCGCACATTCATTTCGGGCAGGACCTTGCGCGCGATGGCGCCGGCCGCGACCCGCATCGCAGTCTCGCGCGCCGACGAGCGGCCGCCGCCGCGATAGTCGCGCAGGCCGTATTTGGCCTCATAGGTGAAGTCGGCGTGTCCCGGGCGAAACTTGTCCTGGATGTCGGAATAGTCCTTCGAGCGCTGGTCGGTGTTTTCGATCAGGAGCGCAATCGGCGTTCCCGTCGTCACCTGCGCGCCGGTCTCCGGATGCGCCATCACGCCGGACAGGATCTTCACCGTGTCCGGCTCCTGCCGCTGCGTGGTGAAGCGCGACTGGCCCGGCCGGCGGCGATCGAGGTCGCGCTGGATGTCGGCCTCGGTCAACGGGATCAGCGGCGGGCAGCCGTCGACCACGCAGCCGATCGCAACCCCATGGCTCTCGCCGAAGGTCGTGACGCGGAACAGATGGCCGAAGGTGTTGTGGGACATGCCGTGTCGTAACGCGCGGGCGCATGGCGGTCAAACGTCTGGTCGTCATTTCGGGGCGCCCGAAGGGCGAACCCGGAAATCTCGAGATTACGGGTTCGGTGCGGAGCTGTCATCGGGCCGCGCTCCGCGCGGACCCGTTGGCACCGCCCCGAAATGACGGCGAAACGGTTAACTATACCTGTTCAGCCCGCCGTCGCCGAACACGTAGACCGCGCCCTGCGCGATCGGCAGGTCGGCGGCGCTTTGCGGTGTCTCGAAGCCGAGCGCGACCATCAGCGCCCTTGCCGTGCCGCCATGCGCCACCGCCACGATGTCGGCCGTGAGCTGCGCGTACCAGTCGCTCATGCGCGCCTGCACGGCCTCGTAGGTCTCCCCGCCCTCCGGCGCCACCCGCCATTTGTCGGCGAGCCGCCGGGCAAAGAAGACGGGATCGGCGGCCTGCATCTCGGCGAGCGTCGAGCCCTCCCACCGGCCGTAGCCGATCTCGCGCAGCCGATCGTCGGTCGCATAGTTCTGCGGCGGCAGTTGCAGCGCGCCGCGCACGAGCTCCATGGTCGTGCGCGCGCGCATCAGCGGGCTGGACACGAAGGGAATTTGCGACTTGTCGCGGCTGTCCCGCGCCAGCAGATCTCCGAGGATATGGCCGGCTTGCGCCGCTTGCCTGCGGCCGAGGTCGTTGAGCGCGGTGTCCTGCACACCCTGCAGCCGGCCGTCCGCGTTCCACTGGGTTTCGCCGTGGCGAATGTAATAGATGGTCGGCACGGGCATCGAGTTCGCCGGCTATTCCCTGGCCAGCGTGATGTCGGGCGCGTCCGGCCGCTTCATGCCGACGACATGGTAGCCGGAATCGACATGATGCACCTCGCCGGTAACGCCGCGCGACAGATCGGAGAGCAGGTAGAGCGCACTGTCGCCGACTTCCTCGATCGTGACCGTGCGGCGCATCGGCGCGTTGTATTCGTTCCACTTCAGGATATAGCGGAAGTCGCCGATGCCCGACGCCGCGAGCGTCTTGATCGGACCCGCCGAGATCGCATTGACGCGGATGCTCTTCTCGCCGAGATCGGCGGCGAGATAGCGCACGCTTGCTTCCAGCGCGGCCTTGGCGACGCCCATCACGTTGTAATGCGGCATCCATTTCTCGGCGCCGTAATAAGTGAGCGTCAGGATGGAGCCGCCGTCGGTCAAGAGCTTTTCGGCGCGCTGCGCGATCGCGGTCAGCGAGTAGCAGGAGATCAGCATCGTCTTCGAAAAATTGTCGGCGGTGGTTTCGAGATAGCGCCCGTCGAGCTGATCCTTGTCGGAGAAGGCGATCGCATGCACGACGAAATCGATCTTGCCCCACTTCTCCTGCAACACGTCGAACGCCGCATCGATGGTGGCGGGCTCGGTGACGTCGCAATGACCGAGCAGGAGGCCGTTCAACTCCTTCGCCAGCGGCTCGACCCGCTTCTTCAGCGCGTCGCCCTGCCAGGTCAGCGCGATCTCGGCGCCCGCTGCGTGGCATGCCTTGGCGATACCCCAGGCGATCGAACGGTTATTGGCAACGCCGAGCACGACCCCGCGCTTGCCATGCATAAGACCCAGATGCTGCGCCATGAGACCATCCACCAAGCTTAAGGGAATTTGGGTACACCAGCCCTCCGCGGCGGTATAGCCCCTATCGGTAGCCGGTGCGGGCCGTTTACCTCAAGGGCCAAATGGCGGAATAGGCGGATGAATTGGGTGTTATGCTTGAGGTAAGCGTTCACTACACAATCGAGCCTGCATGAGCGCGTTTCGACAGAGTGTTGAAGCCATGATCCCGGCGCTGCGCCGCTATGCGCGCGCGCTTGCGCGCGACGCCGATATCGCCGACGACCTGGTGCAGGACACGCTGGTGCGCGCCTTGCGCTCGGAGCGGCTGTTTCTCGGAGGCGACGTCAGGAGCTGGCTCTATACGATCCTGACCAACCTCAACAAGAACCGGCGCCGGTCGCTCGCGCGCCGTCCGCAATTCATGCCGCTCTTGGAAAACAATCCGGACGCGAGCGGCACCGAGGCCGAGGGCCGCGACATCGCGCGCGCGCTTTCGACGCTGGTCGAGGAGCAGCGCGCGGTCTTGCTGCTGGTGATGCTGGAGGGCCTCAGCTATCGCGAGGTCGCCGATATCCAGGGCGTGCCGATCGGCACCGTAATGTCCCGGCTTGCGCGGGCCCGCGCACATGTGAAGGCTTCGCTCGAAGGCGAGCGGCCCGCGCTGCGCCGTGTGAAATAGCCGATAGTGGCGTGGCTTATGCATAGATATTTTTCGACAGGAATTGGACAGAGACGACGACAATGACCGATCCGAAAATTCCCGTAACCGAAGACGAGCTGCACGCTTACGTCGACAACGAGCTGCCGGCCGAGCGCCGCGGCGACGTCGAGACGTGGCTTGCTTCGCACCCCGACGATGGCGAGCGCGTGCAGTCCTGGCGTACGATGGCCGAGGCCCTGCACGCCCGCTATGATTCGGTTGCCAACGAGCCCGTGCCGAAACGGCTCGAGCTGGAGCGGCTGATGCGGCCGCCGCGCAAATGGGTCTATGGCGCCATCGCCGCCTCCTTGCTCGCCTTCATCGCCGGCGGCGGCACCGGCTGGCTGGTGCACGGCGCGGCCGCGACGCCCTCGACCTTCCAGGCCTTCACGGCAGACGCGCTGGATGCGCACCGGCTCTATGTCGTGGAAGTGCGCCATCCCGTCGAGGTGCCCGGCAGCGAGCGCACCCATCTGCAGCAATGGCTGACCAAGCGCTGCGGCTGGGACGTCTTCGCCCCCGAGCTCGGCTCGACCGGGTTGAAGCTGGTGGGCGGGCGGCTCTTGCCCGGCCCGACCGGACCGGCGTCGTTCCTGATGTACGAGAGCGCCTCCGGCGAGCGCTTCACGGTCTATACGGCCAAGGCGTCGACCGAAACGACGCAGATGCGCTACACCACCCAGGACCGCAACGGCGCCAAGGACGGCGCGCTGTTCTGGGCCGACCGTGGCGTGGGTTATGTCGTGAGCGGCACCAGCGACCGCGAGCGGCTCGCCCAGGTGGCGCGGCTGGTCTACGACCAGACCGAGAAAAAGGGCGGCTAGATTGCGGCGACTTTTCGCAGAATTGTCGTCCTGTTAACCACGATCTCTTTCGAAAGAGCTTTAAGCCTCTTTCAAAGCAGCTTTAAGCGCCCCGCATCGACTGCGGGGCGAGCCTTTCAAGCCATCTCAGCGGGAAATGCCGGCCTCTTACGCGAAAGGTCACCTTCGGTGTCCCAATTCGGACATTGAAAATCTGGAATGAAGTCATGGGTGCGTCTCATTATCGCACCGGATGGTCACGAAAAAATGAGGAGCGTTCGATCCGCCGATCGACGCACGCGGCCTTGAGTTGGGGTTTTGTACCGCGCTGGTCCCCCTCTCAAGGCCGCACCCATTTTTCCGCGCCAATGGCCCGGAAAAATCCAGCTACGATCGAACTGCGATTTGGTTTCAGTCAGGTGAGATCATTTCGAGGGTTGTAGGGGTGTCCTTCGCGCCATTTCTGCATCAATGCCTCCAGTTCGGAATCGTTCCCGTCTGGGAGCATGATGCGCGTGGTGACGAAGAGATCGCCGGAAGTTCCCGCAGACTTCGGCAGCCCCTTGCCCTTCAGCCGGAAGGTCCGGCCGCTCGATGTATTCTTGGGGATCGAGAGATCCACGGCGCCGCCAAGCGTCGGCACCCTGACCTTGCTGCCCAGCACCGCCTCATAGAGCGTGATCGGCAGGTCGATGCGGAGGTCGCTGCCGTCGACCTTGAAGAGCGGATGCGGCGCGATATGCACCGTGATCAGTAGGTCGCCCGGCGGGTGGCCCTTCGCGGTCTCGCCCTGCCCGCGCAGCCGGATCTGCTGACCCTCGCTGACGCCGGGAGGAATCTTGACGTTGAGCTCCTTGCCGGTCGGCAGCCGCACGCGCTTCTCGCCGCCCTGGACCGCCTCTTCGAGCGACACGGACATGGCGACCGAAAGATCGAGGTCGAGGCCGACCCCGCCGGTGTCGAATTCAAACGGGCTTGCCTTGCCCGCGCCGCCGCGCGCACCGCGGCCGGCATTGGCGAACATGCTGTTGAGGATGTCCTCGAAACCGCCTGCGCCGCCACCGCCAGCGCCGCCGGTGCGGAAGGTGTAGCTCTCGAAGCCGCCGGGACCGCCGGCACGACCGCCCGCGCCGCCGCCGGGGAAGCCCGTGAAACGGGGCTTGCCTTCGGCGTCGATCTCGCCGCGATCGAACTGCTTGCGCTTGTCGGCGTCGCCGAGAATCTCGTTGGCCGTGTTGAGCTCGGCAAAACGCTCCGCCGCCTTCGGATCGTTCTTGTTGCTGTCCGGGTGATGTTTCTTGGCGAGCTTGCGATAGGCGCTCTTGATGGCCGCAGCGCTGGCGCCCCGCGGCACCCCCAAGACCTCATAGGGGTCGCGCATCCGTCACGTCTCCTTCAGGGAAAATCAGATCATAAACCAAGGGCAGATCGCCCGCTTTTGGTTTCATCTGGGGTGTCAGTTGTATTTTTGCAACGGGGATTAAGTGCCCCCATCAACTAACTCTGCCGCCAGGGCTTCAGCGTATGGATTTCCCAGCGGCCATTGCCGCTATGGCAGGCCGACCCCTGCAGCCAGTTCTCGGTCCTGCCGTTGACGTAGCTTGCGAGGAAATCGCGGCAAGTGCGTCCATCGTCGGAGGCATAGGCCTGCGCCAGCGGGGTCACCGAGCCGCGCGCGCCGGTCTCGGGGTTATGCCAGGGCTGGCTCGAATCCTTGTCGCCCTTGGTCAGCACGTCGGAGGCGGCGGTTCGGGCGAAGGCGAGATCGGTCTCGGTCGGCGTCGGCACGGGGTCGAGCTGTCTGAGCGAGCCCGTCACGTCCTTGTCGGTCATCCTGGCGAAAGGCCCGTTGCCGAGGGATGGGAAGCTGCAGCCGCCGGCGGAAAGCCCGATCAGAATCATTGTAAGGGCGGCCCCTTTCGGGGCGTACGCCGATAGGCCAATGCGTCCCCATGCCCTATATAGGGCTTGGCTCAACAGCGCGCTTTTGGACGCTGGCGGACGCAACTCGGACTCCACGCATGACGGATACGACCTCCATCAAACACCCGCCCTCCTTAACAACAGGTGATTTCACCGAGGCTCAGGAACCCTTTGCCCTGTTCGCCGAATGGTTTGCCGAGGCCTGCAAGGCCGAGCCGAACGACCCGAACGCGATGTCGCTCGCGACCGTCGACGCCAATGGCCTGCCGGATGTGCGCATGGTGCTGATGAAAGGCTATGACGCCCAGGGTTTTGTGTTTTACAGCCACATTGCGAGCCAGAAGGGCCGCGAACTCGCCGCAAATCCTAAGGCCGCGTTACTGTTTCACTGGAAGTCGCTGCGCCGGCAGGTGCGCATCCGCGGCAACGTGTCGCCGGTCACCGATGCCGAGGCGGACGAGTATTTCGCCACCCGCCCGAAGCAGGCGCAGATCGGCGCCTGGGCCTCGAAGCAGTCGCAGCCGCTGGAAAGTCGCTTCGCCTTCGAGCAGGCCATCGCGAAAGTCGCGGCCAAGCACATGATCGGCGGGGTGCCGCGCCCGCCGGGCTGGAGCGGCTGGCGCATCGCCCCTGGCCGTTTCGAGTTCTGGCACGACCGCCCGTTCCGCCTGCACGACCGCATCGAGTTTTCACGCGACACGCCTGAGGCGGCGTGGACCAAGACGCGGCTGTATCCCTAATTAAAACTGTCATTCCGGGGCGCCCGAAGGACGAACCCGGAAATCTCGAGATTCCGGGTCTGGTGCTGACGCACCATCCCGGAAATGACGGAGAACAGAGAAAGACATGCCGAGCTCCGCCAACACGCCACGGCGCACGCTGCTTCTGACCGGCGCCAGCCGCGGCATCGGGCATGCGACCGTGATTCGCTTTTCCTCCGCCGGCTGGCGCGTGCTGACCTGCTCGCGCCATCCGTTTCCGGAGGAATGCCCATGGGGCGCCGGCCCTGAGGATCACATCCAGATCGACCTTAGCGACCCCGGCGACACCGCGCGCGGCATCGCCGAAATCCGCGAGCGTCTCGACGGCGGCGCGCTGCATGCGCTGGTCAACAATGCCGCGATCTCACCCAAGGGCGACGGCGGCTCGCGGCTCGGCACCGTCGACACCGACCTCGACACCTGGAATCACGTCTTCCGCGTCAACTTCTTCGCGCCGATCATGATGGCCCGCGGGCTGATGGAGGAGTTGAAGGCGGTCAAGGGTTCGGTCGTCAACGTCACCTCGATCGCGGGCTCGCGCGTGCACCCGTTCGCGGGCGCGGCCTACGCGACCTCGAAGGCGGCATTGGCTGCGCTGACGCGTGAGATGGCCTCCGACTTCGGCCGCCTGGGGGTGCGCGTCAACTCGATCGCGCCCGGCGAGATCGACACCTCGATCCTGTCGCCGGGCACCGAGAAGATCGTCGAGCAGCAGATCCCGATGCACAGGCTCGGCACACCGGATGAAGTGGCACGGATCATCTATGTGCTGTGCACGGAGACCGGCTCCTACGTGAACGGCGCGGAGATCCATATCAACGGCGGCCAGCACGTCTAGGGCGCGCTGTCGCGCAGCGCGACAAGGCAGGTCGCCGGCATGACCGGTTCGCCCGCTCACGAACGAGGCAGCATGCGGGCCAGCGTCCGCTCACCAAGAACCCGGTGATTGAGGCAGGTCAATCCAATGCGCCGCGGCGGGCATAGTCTCCCACACTCACGGAAGGGAGCGAATGCATGTCCTATGCGGCCATCATGGTTCACGTCGATATCGACGGGTTTCCCGAGCAGCGGATCAGGATCGCCTCGGAGCTGTCGGCCAGGTTCGATGCCGCGTTGATCGGCTTTTCCGGCCGCGCCGTGCCGCCGCCTTTCGTGTCCGAGGGCGTCGTCATCGAAGAGGCAACGGAAGCGGATGTCGCCCGGCTGAAGGCGGCACTGGCTGCGAAGGGAGCGTGGTTTCGCGACATTGCGGGACGGCCGGACGCGGAATGGCGATGGGCGCTGGATTTTCCGACCGAGGCGCTTGCCTCCGAAGCCCGCGCGGCCGACCTCCTCGTCATCGGCAACGTCAGAACCTCGCACGTTCCCTACGGGCTGCTCGCGCCCGGCAAGCTGATCCTGAATGCGGGACGTCCCGTGCTGTTCGTTCCCGACGCCGTCGCGACACTCGGCGCCGAGCACGTCGTCGTCTGCTGGAAGAACACCCGCGAAGCCCGGCGCGCGGTTGTGGATGCGCTGCCATTTCTTCGCAAGGCTGCCCGCGTTTCGATCGTTGAGGTCGACAGAGAGAAAGTCCGTTCCGCACCTGCCGACGTCAGCGACCTGGTCCGCTATCTGGCGCGGCACCGGATTGCCGCGGAGGCCCACGTCATCCGTCACCGCGAGGGCTCGGAGGCGGACGATCTGATCCAGTTTGCGCTGCGCGAGAAGGCCGGCCTGCTCGTCATGGGAGCTTACGGGCACAGCCGGCTCGGTGAATGGATCTTCGGCGGAATGACGCGGGACGTGCTCGAGGCGACGCCGATCTGCTGCCTGTTGTCCCACTAGAACCGGAGGCCGCGCCCGCGGCATCGCTCTCAGCCCAGGAGCGACGTTGCAATCATCAAGAGACAAGCGGCGAAGCCCAGCGCAGGCACCCAGGCGCCCACCCGTACATGTGGAGCGCACGAAGGAATCCCGCGTGCCTTGATGCGCAGCAGGGACAGGTTGACCAGGGCAAACGTCGCAAGCGTTGCAATCGATGTGCCTTCGGCCAGCCGTTCCAGCGGGAAGGCAAGCGCCAATACCATCACCATCGCCATCACAAGCGCAGTGGCGATCAGCGGTGTACCGGTTCGAACATCGACACGACCGAGGATTTCCGGCAGATCGCCCTGGCGGGCCATTCCGTAAACGACGCGGGACGCCATCGTCATCTGCGCCAGGATCGTATTCAGTGTGGCGACGACCGCGATCGCATTGAAGGTGGCCGGGCTGATGCCTGCCACCTTGCGGAACACAAGGCTCAGTGGCGCCGCCGAACCCGCCAGTTCGGCCGGGTCTACCGCGCCGACCGCAACCGCAGCGACCAGAACGTAGAGCACGGACGTGATCAGCAGCGTGAGCAGCATGGCCAGCGGAATGTCCCGATGTGGAAGCTTCGCCTCCTCCACGATATTGGCGAGGTCCTCGAATCCCACAAAGGCAAAGAAAGCGAGCAGACTGGAGAACGCGATCCCGGACAGCACGGGCGCCGAGACCGGCGGCACCGAAAGCAGCACGGGAACGAACGAGATGTCGGAGTGAACGGCGGCAGCGATCAGCAGCACCAGTCCGCCGGTTTCGATCAGCGTGAACAGCCCCGCCAGCAAAACCGACTCGAGAATGCCCCACGCCGCAACAACGCCCAGGATAAGGACGATCGCTACGGCGAGATAGGCCGGAGGCAGCGCAATGACCTGCCTGACATAGCCGACACCACCGAGCGTGACCGCTGCAGCCGCGACGATGCCAGTCGCCAGTGTCAGCAGGCCGGTTGCGATCGACAACGTCCGCGAATGGAACGCCGCCTTGACATAAGCCGCCTCGCCGGCACTGACGGGATATCTCGTCGCCATTTCGGCATAGGAAGCGACCGTCAGCGCCATGACGACCGCGGCCATCACAAAGGCCCAGTGCGAGTAGATGCCCGAGCGGCCGGCAACGGCGCCAATCAGCACGTAGATGCCGGCACCGATGGTGATTCCGACGCCGTAAAGAACGAGCAGCGGCAGCCCAAGCCGCCTGCGCAGTCCGGACGTCGGCTGGGTTTGCGCTTCGGGCACGCTCTCACCTCCGCACTTGCGCCGGCGGAACCCTCGGCACGGCTTCGAGATCAATAGAACGACCGGCCGGAAGCGGGACTGCGATAGATCAAATACTCCCAATCGCGCCACGTCCTCGGGGGAACGACGAGGGATATCCCGAACCCTCCGGTCCCCGTGCTGTCCTCGCACTGAGGCCGACCCGGCCCTGCGTGAGCGATAACAACGAAAAAATCCATAAGCTGTACCGACCACACCATCCTTTGTTCTGCGCGAGGTGGCCGCGATTGCCACCGTGCCCTATGCTCACTCGTCGTCGGGGGCCGCCCTTGATGAGGATCTTGCCATGGGACGCTTCGCCTCCACGGCCGAGCTGTACGAGCAATTCCGGCCGCCCTATCCCGCGGAATTCTTCCGTGCCGTCGCTGAACGGCTGCAGTTGTCGAAACAGCATGGGCTGATCGACCTCGGTACCGGACCCGGGCTGCTGGCAATCGGGTTTGCCCCCTATGTCGGCCACGTCACGGCCGTCGATCCCGAGCCGGCCATGCTCGCGGTCGCGCGGCGAGCCATTGCCCGCGCCGGGCATGCGGTCCGCTTGATCGAAGGGCGGGCCGAGGACCTGCCGGCCGACATCGGCTCCTTCGATGTCGTCACGATCGGCCGTGCCTTGCATTGGATGGACCGACGCGGGCTAGGCCCGATGTTCGAACGGCTGGTCAAGCCCGAAGGCGTGATCGTCGTCTGCGCGTCGTTCTCCGCGCCCGGCGAGCGAAACGCCTGGCTCGACGAATACAACACGGCAAGGCGGGACTGGTCGGACGAAAGCCTGTGGTCGGAATCACGACAGGGCGAGCGCGCGCATCGCGACCTCGCCGCAGCGCTGGAGGGCACCGGTTTTCACGCTGGCGAGAAGATCAGGGTCGAAGCCACGCACCAGGTCAGCGTGAGCGACCTCGCACAGCGCGTGCTTACCTTCTCCTCGTCCTCGCCCGCCGCACTCGGCGACAGGGTCGATGCCATGCTGGCCGATATCGAAGCGCGGCTCTCGCCGTTCGGCCGCGACGGGCTCCTCACCGAGACCCTGCTGTCGGCGGCCCAGATCGTGCGGCGCTAAAGCGCGATGAGTTTAGGATGAATCGTCATCGCGCTTTAGCTCTTTGTTTGGGCATGATCTTTCCGGAAAACCGCTTCACACTTTTCCGGATCATGCCCTAGATCAACCCGCGCAAGATCTGCGCGGCCTGCCAGCGCAGGCGGAGCGCGTCCGCATTGAACGCGCTGGAGCACTCCTCCTCGCGCTCGCCCTCGAGCAGCGCTGCGCCGCAATGGCTGCAGAGGCGCGGCGACAGCGCCGGCGCCCGCATCGCCACATTGCGTTCCCGGTAGCGCGAGAGGTCGATGACGTTACGCGATGACATTATGGATTTCTCAACCATGGCTGGCCTCTCAAGGCGCATGATCCATCCGGAAAACCGGTCTCCGCTCTTCCGGATCATGCGGCTTGCCAAGTCGCGATTTCTCTCGCGCCTTAGCTTGTTGTTGAGCATGACTGCCGCGGAACTCCGCGCCTCGTCCGCCGTCGCGCTCATGGCAGCGTTATCGCAGATAAGTTTCGATCAAACGTTCAGTGCAACGCTCAAATTTTATGGGAGCGATCGAGGCGCGACGGATCACCCTGCGCCTCGATATTTTCAGCAATGCCGGTCGGCCGAAACGGTTGCCGTCGGCGTTCTCGATAACGATTGCGTAACGCATTAGACGCCGTCGTCACAACCACTTCTTCAGCTTGAATACCCAGTAAGGAACCACCGCCGCGGCCACCATGGCGAGCAGCGCCAGCGGGTAACCATGCGCCCATTCAAGCTCCGGCATTATCTTGAAATTCATGCCGTAGATCGAGGCGATCAGGGTCGGCGGCATCAGGACGACCGCCATGACCGAGAACAGCTTGATGATGTTGTTCTGCTCGAGATTGACGACCCCGAGCATGGCGTCCAGCACGAAGGTGATCTTGTTGGAGAGATAGGAGGCGTGGTCGGTGAGCGAAGCCACGTCGCGCTGCTGGGTCTTGAGCTGCTCGCGCATGTCCTTGCTCCATTTCATGCCCTCGATGACGGCCGAAAGGAAGGTGACGAGACGGCCGATCGAGACCAGGCTCTCCCGGACCTTGGAGGTGAGGTCGCCCTTGCGGCCGATCGCAATCAGAAATTCCGAATAGCGCTTGGCGCTGCCGTGCCGTTCGCTCTCGGGCTCGAAGATGTCGTGCGAGACGGTGTCGACGTCGGCGCCGATGCGCTCGAGAATGTCGGCGCAGCGGTCGATCACGGCGTCAAGCAGTTCCATCAGCACCTGCTCGCCCGTCACCCCCGGCACGCAGGACCGCGCCAGCTTGTTCTCGACCAGGGTGAACGGCCTCGGCTCGTCATAGCGCACCGTCACGAGGCGATGGCCGGAGAGGATGAAGGTCACCGCCGTGGTCTTCGGCGTCTCGGTGTCGGACTGGCACATCAGCGTCGCCGTCATGTAGCGCGCGGCGTTCTCTATATAGAGACGACTGGAGATCTCGATCTCCTGCATCTCGTCCCGCGTCGGCACGGCGATCCCGGCCAGATTCTCGACCGCCTTGTCCTCGGCGGCGGTCGGATTGAAGAGGTCGATCCACACCGCGTTGTCCGGCAGCGCGGCGAGGTCGTCGACGGGGGCTTTCTTCAACGAAGACGTCGAGGGAACAAACACAGAAAGCATGGCGCACTCCGGACCGCACTTGAGCTCACCCAAGAGGACTTAGCTCGATTCTGGCAAGGGCTCGATGACGGCCGATTAACCGGCGGTTGGAATTTGTGGCGGACTGGTGGCGCCAGGGTGACATGGATTCGGCGCCCCCGGCAGTTTGCCCAAAAATCAGCCGAAATCGACACCCCTTGCGGCAAAAAAGCCACAGCCTCGGTCCCGCAACGCGGGAAGAGAGTTCTAAGTTCTGGAATTATGGCGGGCTTAGACGATAATAAGGATTAACTGAATCATTGGTGTTTGGGGCGCAGGATCAGCGCCGCAAGCCCAAAGGCTTTTGAATTGGAAGTACGCCATGTCGTCGCTGAAGGTGAAGCTCTCCATCCTGGCTGCCGCCACCGGCCTGATGCTGTCGGGCTGCATGCAGGCCACACAGTACGAGGCCACCAACACCACCGCTTTCAAGCCGCGCGACAAGGAATATTTGGCGAAAGTCAGATACACCAATGTGCCGGTCGCCGAGCCGTTCCGCCGCGCGATCGTCGAATATCACCGCAAGGAAGCGCCCGGCTCGATCGTGGTCGATTCCGACAACCACTATCTCTATTACGTCCTGAGCGAGGGCAAGGCGATCCGCTACGGCATCACCGTCGGCGAGGAAGCCATGGCCTGGTCCGGCATCGCCAAGATCGGCGCGATGACCGAGTGGCCGCCCTGGCATCCGACCAAGAGCGAGATCGAACGGCTCGGCGTGCCCACTTTCGTGGCGCCCGGCCCGGATAATCCGATGGGCTCGCGTGCGATGTATCTCTATGCGAACGGCAAGGACACGCTGTTCCGGCTGCACGGCACCAATCAGCCTGAATATATCGGCGCCTCGATTTCGTCCGGCTGTATCCGCCTGACCAACGAGGACGCGATCGACCTCTACAACAGGGTAAAGGTCGGCACCATCGTGGTGGTGCTTGAGCCCCACCATGGTGACTCCCCTTTCAACTCACAAATGGCGTTGCAAGGCGGCGGTAACGCCGTCCAGTAGGCTGCCGATCCGATAGCGAATACGAAAAAGCGCCGGTTCTTACCGGCGTTTTTTTGCGACCGGCTTCTTCGCTCGCGGCGGCGCCGGATCAGGCTTGTCCTTTTCCGCCGTCCGTGGCTCGGCCGCCTCGGGCTTGGTCACCTCGGATTTGGCCGCTTCCGGCTTGTCCTTGTCGCCATCGGATTTCGCGGCGACCTCGCGCGGCGGCGCATCGTCCGGCCGCTCGGCCGGCAACAGCGGCGCGATTTGCGGCAGCGGGTCGTAGACGTTCCACTGGCAAATCCTGTAGTTGTTGCGCCGCTCCATCAGATCGAGATGGATGTGGTCCTCGTGGTACCAGTCGGAGCCCGGGCCGAGCACGGTCATGAAGCGCGCGCACACCGATTGCAGGACGGTCTCGCGCACCTCGCGCGACACCATGCGGTCGGTCAGGGAGATGGTTCGCCCATCGGCCAGTTTCAGCGCACGCACGTCGAGCGCGTTGGCATGGCCATGCTCGGACAGATGCGCGCCAGGGACGCGGTTGAAGCCGCGGCATTCGTAGGAATCGAAATTGTCGAGCACGCTGAGCTCGCTGCCGAGCTTCTCGGTGAGCGCAACGAGGTCGGTGCGTGCCCAGTCGGCGATGGCGGTCGCCATCGAGCAGCGCAACGTCGCCGCCGGCGTCACCGCGACGCGATGCTTGCTGGGCAGCACGATCGCTTCGAGCTTCACGAGATCGGTGCCGCCGCAGCCGCCGGGGCCCTGAATGTCAGGGATACTCGGCGCGATCGCGATCTCCTCCGTCAGCGCAAGCCGGCAGGCTGACCGCTGAGGCGGCGACGGCGTGGCCGGGCTTGCCTCCTCCGCCGGCTTGTCGGGCTTGTTCTGCTCGCCTGGCTTGGCCTCAACCGGCTTCTCGGCCCCGGCAGCGGGCGCCTCCGCCGGGCGCGGCCTTGGCAGTGGTATCTTTGGCGCGTGCAAGGTCCCCCGCAGCCTGGGCGGCCCATCGCCGAAGAGGTCGCCGAGACTTACCGGCCGGGCATCGGCTTGTATGCCAAGCAGGCACAGCGTGGCCGCGCCGGTAACCATGGACGCTCCCACCCGCCGGGGGGCGCCATATGGCCACTTGCGATGTCCGTTTCCCGCGATAAGGTTCATCTCAATTCCAGAATTCGAACGCCTTTACCGCGATTTCCGACGTCGGTGAGGTGCAGACAATAACGCTTCAGGAGGGAATTCGGATGCTTGGTTTGATGCAAGATTGGCCACTGCTCTGTCATCGTATCATCGAGCACGCGGCCACGTATCACGGCGCACAGGAAATCGTCACCCGCTCGGTCGAAGGTCCTATTGTCCGCACCAACTACGCCGAAATCCACAAGCGAGCTCTGAAGGTCTCGCAGATGCTGCAGCGCGACGGCATCAAGCTCGGCGATCGCGTCGCCACCATCGCATGGAACACCTGGCGCCACCTGGAATGCTGGTACGGCATCATGGGCATCGGCGCGATCTGCCACACCGTCAACCCGCGCCTGTTCCCCGAGCAGATCGGCTGGATCATCAACCACGCCGAGGACAGCGTGGTGATGGTCGACCTCACCTTCGTTCCCATCCTGGAGAAACTCGCCGACAAGCTGCCCAGCGTGAAGCGGTTCATCGTGCTGACCGACAAGGCGCACATGCCGCAGACCACGTTGAAGAACGCGATCGCCTATGAGGAGTGGATTGCACAGGCCGACGGCGATTTCGAATGGAAGAACTTCGACGAGAATACCGCGGCCGCGATGTGCTACACCTCGGGCACCACGGGCGATCCGAAGGGCGTGCTCTATTCGCACCGGTCCAACGTGATCCATTCCCTGATCGCCAACTCCAAGGACGCGCTCGGCACCTCCGCCAGCGACGTCATGCTGCCGGTGGTGCCGCTGTTCCACGCCAACAGCTGGGGCATTGCCTTCTCCGCGCCGATGATGGGCACCAAGCTCGTGATGCCGGGGCCAAAGCTCGACGGTCCGTCGGTCTATGAGCTGCTGGACACCGAGAAGGTCACCCATACCGCCGGCGTGCCGACGGTGTGGCTGATGCTGCTGCAGCACATGTCCGCCAACAACCTGAAACTGCCGCATCTCGAATTCCTGGTGTGCGGCGGCTCGGCGATGCCGCGCACAATGATCAAGGCCTTTGTCGACATGGGCGTCGTCGTGCGCCATGCCTGGGGCATGACCGAGATGAGCCCGCTCGGCACATTGGCCGCGCTGAAGCCCCCCTTCACCGATCTCAAGGGTGACGAGCGGCTCGACATCCTGCAGACCCAGGGCTTCCCGCCCTATGGCGTGCAGATGAAGATCACCGACGACGCCGGCAAGCGGCTGGCATGGGACGGCAAGACCTTCGGTCGCCTCAAGGTCTCGGGCCCCGCGATCGCAAAGGGCTATTTCCGGGTCGACACCAACATCCTCGACGACGAAGGCTATTTCGACACCGGCGACGTCGCGACCATGGACCAGTACGGCTATATGCGGATCACCGACCGCTCCAAGGACGTGATCAAGTCCGGCGGCGAATGGATCTCCTCGATCGATCTCGAAAACCTCGCGGTCGCCCATCCCGCGGTGGCGGAGGCGGCCGTGATCGGCGTGCATCATCCGAAATGGGACGAGCGCCCGCTCTTGATCGTGCAGCTCAAGCAGGGCCAGAAGGCTTCGCGCGAGGACATTCTCAAATTCATGGAAGGCAAGATCGCCAAATGGTGGATGCCCGACGATGTCGCTTTCGTCGAAGGCATTCCGCATACGGCGACCGGCAAGATCCTGAAGACGGCGCTGCGCGAGCAGTTCAAGACCTACAGTTTCCCGAACGCGGCGGCGTAAGCTCCCGCCATTGTCATTCCGGGATGGTCCGAAGGACCAGGCCCGGAATCTCGAGATTCTCAGGTGCGCAATTGCGCACCTGAGTTCGACGCCAACGCGTCGCCCCGGAATGACAGCCCAAAGTCCCTTGAAATTGCCGTACCGTCGTGGTCTCACACGGACTGGCCGGGCGCCTTCGCCTGGCCCCTTTACAACCCGGCTGATGTGACCGATGGCCCGCAGGTTTTCCGCCCCCTATCAGTCGGAGCCCTTCTCGGGGCTCGCCACCTGGGCGCGGAATCTTGCCGTGTTTTCGGTGATCGCCGTTGCGGTGTCGATCCTGATCGTCCGCTTTGGCTTTCTGGAGATGAAGCCGGCGCTGGCGACCTTTTTCGGCGCGCTCGGCCTCGCCGGCCTTTCCATCCTGATCGGGCTGGCCGGATTTGCCGCGATCTGGCAGAACGGCACGCGCGGCATGGCGCGCATCCTGCTCGCCTTCGTGATCGACGCGGTCGTGCTCGCCTACCCGGCTTACCTCGCCTGGCAATACCGCAAGCTGCCGCCAATCCACGACATCACCACCGACCCGATCGACCCGCCGCGCTTCGAGGCGCTGGGGCGGCTGCGCAGCGGTGACGGCGCCAACACCGCGGTCTATGCCGGCCTCTATTCCGCCGAGCAGCAGCGGCAGGCCTATCCCGACATCGAACCGGTGGAGCTGGAGATTCCCGTCGACCGCGCCTATGCGATCGCGCTGCAGCTCGTCAACAAGCGCAAATGGCTCGTGATCGACGAGCGTGCGCCGCAGCCGCCGCGCCGGATCGGCCGCATCGAGGCGGTGGCGCGGACGCCGATCATGGGTTTCCGCGAGGACGTCTCCATCCGCGTCGTGCCCGACGGTGATGATTCGCGCGTCGATATCCGCTCTTCCTCGCGCTATTTCGAGAGCGATCTCGGCTCCAACGCCGCGCGCGTCGCCAAGCTGATCGACGACATCAATACCGCGGCCGAAGCCGCCGCGCTGAAGCCGGTGAAGAAGGCCGTGCCGCCGCCGACGAAAGCACCGGCAAAAACCGTCAAGAAATAGCGGATGCCGGGTAACGGGCAACGTCGCGTGTTACGTGTGCTGCTCAGCGAAGGTTCAGGTTTAACCTCGCGCCAGGTCGCCAACCGACTGGGCACGCTCGGACATCACGTCGAAATCCTGTCTTCGACGCCGGTTTGCCTGACCCGTTTCACCCGTCATGTCCGTGCACTCCACCGCGTGCCGCGCTTCGCCGACGATCCGCTGGCGTGGTTCGAGGCGGCGAACGGTGTCGCCAAAACGCGCGACATCGACGTGCTGCTGCCGACGCAGGAACAGGTGGCGGTGCTTTCCGCGCTGCATCCCCGGCTCGATGTGGCGACCGTGGTTCCGGATTTCGCCGCGCTGCGGCGGGTGCAGGATAAGATCGAGGCCTGGCGCACCTTGGAAGCGATCGGCATTCCTCAACCCAACTCGGTCGTGGTGCGCAACAAGAATGATCTCGCGCGCGTCGTGCGGTTCCCCGTGTTCGTCAAGCGGCCGATCTCGACCGCAAGCGCCGGCGTGCGCCGCGCCGCCACGGCAGCCGAGCTCGCCACCGCGGCGACGGCGCTGGGGCTCGGCAGCGGGGAGCTGTTGGTGCAGACACAAGCCTCGGGCCCGCTCGCGATGGTCCAGGCGCTCGCCGACCATGGCCGCCTGGTCGCCCACCACGCCAATCTGCGCATCCTCGAGGGCATCGGCGGCGGCGCAGCGATCAAGGAGAGCGTGGTGTTGCCCACGCTCGCCGAGCACCTCGAGCGGCTGGTGCAAGAACTCGGCTGGCACGGGCCGATCTCGATGGACGTCATCGTCACCGACGGCGGACCGCTGGTCATCGATGTCAATCCGCGGCTGGTCGAGCCGATTAACGCCGCCCTCGCCGGCGTCGATCTGGTCGGCGCGATGCTGGAGCTTGCGCAAAATGGCCATCCCGCCCCCGTTCCGGCGGGAAAGCCAGGCTTACGCTCGTGCCAGCTCCTGCTGTGTATCCTGGGGGCGGCGGAACACGGCTCACGCCGCGGGATCTTGCGCGAACTGATCGACGGCGTTCGACGCCGCGGCGCCTACGAGCGCGCTGTCGAGGAATTGACACCGCTCGGCGGCGATCCGATCGCAGCACTTCCGGTCATCCTTGCCGTGCTTGTGACATTGACCAAACCGTCGCTGTGGCGGCTGTTTCACGCAGGCGCCACCGGCCCTTACTCGCTGACGCCCGAAGCCTGGCGCAAGATCGTTGCGTCGAGCGAACGAACCCGGGATCTCGAGATTCCGGGTTCGCGCTTCGCGCCCCCGGAATGACTCGCTAAGCCAGTCGGTACGTCCCGCCGATCACGGGATCGCCGTCGGTCAAGACCACGCCGCGGCCGACCAGGTCCTCCAGATGCGCCAGCACGGAATAGCCGGCGGCCGTCATCAGCCGCGGGTCGATGCCGATATAGATCGCGCGCACCATGGTCGGAATGTCGGCCTCGCCCTTGGCCAGCCGATGCAGGATCGAAGCCTCGCGTGCCTTGCGATGGCGGATCAGGAACCGCACATAACGCGGGCCGTCCGGAATTTCCGGACCGTGGCCGGAGAAATAAAGCTCCTCCTCGCGTTCGGCGAGGCGGTCGAGGGAAGCCATGTAGTCGATCATCGAGCCGTCGGGCGGCGCCACGATCGAGGTCGACCAGCCCATGACGTGATCGCCGACAAAGCTGATCTTGCGTTCCGGCCAGGCGAAAGCGAGATGGTTGGCGGTGTGTCCGGGGGTTGCGACCGCCTGCAGCCTGAAGCCTGCGCCCTCGACGACATCGCCATGCTTCACTTCCACATCCGGCCTGAAGTCGCGGTCGGCGCCGGATTCGGGATTGTGCTTCTCGCTCTCGAAGCGCGGCCGCGAGGCGCGGTGCGGGCCCTCGGCATAGACGGTTGCGCCGGTCGCCTGCTTGATACGCCCGGTATTCGGCGAATGGTCACGATGGGTGTGGGTGACCAGGATATGCGTCACGGTCTCGCCGCGCACGGCGTCCAGCAGCGCTTTCGCGTGCGCCTCGCTGTCGGGGCCGGGATCGATGATCGCGACCTTCCCCTTCCCCACGATATAGCTGACCGTGCCCGTGAAGGTGAACGGGCTCGGATTGTCGCAGAGCACCCGCCGCACGCCGGGCCGGACTTCCTCGACCACGCCGGGCTTCAAGGGAAAATTGCGGTTGAACGGGACGTCGTCGTTTTCGGCCATGTGTTTTTTTCTGGCGTCATTCCGGGACGGTCCGAAGGACCGGACCCGGAATCTCGATAAGAGGGAAAAGAATGCGGCCTGAGATTCCGGGTTCGCCGCTTCGCGGCGCCCCGGAATGACGGAGCAAGAATTCAAGTAAACGCCTGAATGCCCGTGATCGCGCGTCCCAAAATCAGCGCGTGCACGTCGTGGGTGCCTTCATAGGTGTTCACGGTCTCCAGGTTCGCGGCGTGACGCATCACGTGATACTCGATCTGGATGCCGTTGCCGCCGTGCATGTCGCGCGCCATGCGGGCGATGTCGAGCGCCTTGCCGCAATTGTTGCGCTTGACGATCGAGATCATCTCGGGCGCCATGTTGCCCTCGTCCATCAGGCGGCCGACGCGCAAGGAAGCCTGCAGGCCCAGCGCGATCTCGGTCTCCATGTCGGCGAGCTTCTTCTGCACGAGCTGCGTCGCCGCCAGCGGCCGGCCGAACTGCTTGCGATCCAGCGTGTACTGCCGTGCGCGATGAAAACAGTCTTCGGCCGCGCCCATCGCGCCCCAGGAGATGCCGTAGCGGGCGCGGTTGAGGCAACCGAACGGGCCCTTCAGCCCCGAAACATTCGGCAACAGCGCGCCTTCGGGCACCACGACGTTCTCGAGCACGATCTCGCCAGTGACAGAGGCGCGAAGCGAAAGCTTGCCGCCGATCTTCGGCGCGGAGAGGCCCTTCATGCCCTTCTCCAGGACGAACCCGCGGATCTGGTTGTCATGCGCGGCGGACTTGGCCCAGACCACGAACACGTCGGCGATCGGCGCGTTCGAAATCCACATCTTGGCGCCGTTCAGCCGGTAGCCGTCCGATACCTTCTCGGCGCGGGTCTTCATGCCGCCGGGATCGGAACCGGCATCGGGTTCGGTGAGGCCGAAGCAGCCGACCCATTCGCCGGTCGCAAGCTTGGGCAGATATTTCTTGCGCTGGGTTTCGTCGCCATAGGCGTAGATCGGATACATCACCAGCGACGTCTGCACCGAGTTCATCGAACGATAGCCACTGTCGACGCGCTCGATCTCGCGCGCCACCAGGCCGTAGGCCACGTAGCTTGCATTGGCGCAGCCGTATTCTTCCGGCAACGTGACGCCGATCAGGCCGAGCTCGCCCATCTCGTTGAAGATCTCGCGGTCGGTCTTCTCCTCGAGATAGGCCTTGATCACCCGCGGCAACAGCTTGTCCTGCGCATAGGCCCGCGCGGTGTCGCGGATCAGCCGCTCGTCCTCGGTGAGCTGGTCGTCGAGCAGGAACGGATCGTCCCATTGAAAAGATGCCGCAGCCGCCTTGTCCTTGGCTTGAGGGCGCACGCTCATGAAAAATCCTTTCGCGTCGTTCCTTTAAGGAATTGGTCGATAAATTAAAGCGCTACGCGTGGAAGCGCAATTGAATTGGGCGATCGTCAGTCCGGGGCGCGAGCGCGAGCGAGCCAACCAAGGTACGCAATTGCGCACCTGAGAATCTCGAGATTCCGGGTCCGGTGCTTGCGCACCATCCCGGAATGACATCGTATCTCATCCTTCCAGCCGTTCGTTGGCGACGATCTCGATCCCGAAACCGGACAGTCCCTTGTAGTCATGCACGGACGAAGTCAGGTTGACGATCGAACTCACGCCGAGATCACGCAAAATCTGCGCGCCGACGCCGACCTCGCGCCACTGCCTGTGGCGATCGGCTTCCGCCGTCTTCGGCTCGCCGACGGGCTCGACGGGAACACCCGCCGCACCGTCGCGCAGATAGACCAGCACGCCGCGCCCGGCCTTCTTGAAGTGCTGCAGGACGACCTGCATCCGCTCCTGGCCGGTGAAGAGGTCTTTGACGATGTTGGGCTTGTGCAGCCGGGTCAGCACCTTCTTGCCGTCGCCGATGCCGTTATAGACGAAGGCGGCATGCGCGATCTCGTCGAACGGCGAGCGGTAGGCATAGCCCTGCAGCGGCCCGATCGGGCTTTCGGTGACGAAGGTCGAGACCCGCTCGATCAGCTTCTCGCGCGCCTGGCGGTAGGCGATCATGTCGGCGATGGTGACATGCTTGAGCTTGTTGGCGGCGGCGAACCGCGCCACCTGCTCGCCCTTCATGACCGTGCCGTCGTCGTTCATCAATTCGGAGATGACGCCGACCGGCGGCAGGCCACTCAATTTGCAGAGGTCGACCGCGGCCTCGGTATGGCCGGAGCGCAGGAGCACGCCGCCGTCGCGCGCGATCAACGGGAAGATATGGCCCGGCCGGGCGAAGTCGGCCGCGCCGGCATTGGGGTTGGCGAGCGCCCGGCAGCAGGAGGCGCGCTCGTCCGCCGAGATGCCGGTGCCGCCGTCGGGCTTGTAGTCGATCGACACCGTGAAGGCGGTGGTATGAGCGGAATCATTGTGGGCGACCATCGGATCGAGCCGCAGCCGCCGCGCATCCTCGGGCGTGATCGGCGCGCAGACGATGCCGGAGGTGTGGCGGATGATGAACGCCATCTTCTCCGCGGTGCAGAGCGAGGCCGCCACGATCAGATCGCCCTCGCCCTCGCGGTCGTCGTCATCGGTCACCACCACAAGCTCGCCCCGGGCGAAGGCTTGCAGCACGTCAGGAATCGAATCCGCCATACCCTTATCGTCTCTCATTATTCTTGCCGGGATGGATTAGCCGGACTTGAGCGCCTGCGCCAGCATCAAGATGCAGATCAGGGTGGCGGCAGGGTGCGGCCTGGACGGCATTCCGCCGTGCGGTACTGACGATCGCGCCGTTCGCCTATGGCAGAACCTCGCGGCGCTCGCCGAGCTCTGCGTCCATCTCGGCCCGCTTGTCCTCCAGGAGGCGCGCATCCGCCGCCTCGATCACCGAATAGAGCTCCCTTGCCTCGGTAATCCGCGTCACCGTGACATAGTCGGCGCCGGCCGCGTAGAGATCGCCGACATCGGACAGCAGATCGGCGGTCGCCACGATCCTGGCGGTCGGATTGAGGCCGCGCACATGGCGCACCAGCTTCTCGTTGTTGGCGCCGACCAGAAGCGAATCCGGCACGCTCAGGATGATGATCTCGGCCTTGCCGATGCCGGCATGGACCAGCGTGTCGATATGGCTGATGTCGCCATAGATCACATGCACGCCGCGCTCCCTCAGGGTCCTGAAGACGAGCGGGTTGAAATCGACGACGCTGATCTGCTCCAGCAGCGCCTCGTTCTGCCGCTCGATCTGGCTCAGCAGCGCGCTGGCCGCCCGAAAGAAGCCGAGGATGACGATCCGCCGCGTCTCGCCATGCCCGCCCTCGCCGCCTTCATCCACCCCACCATGGACATGGTCGAGGTCGCGGATGCCGATCCGCTTCAGAGGCGCGATCAAAGCGCGCGTGACCTCGCCGCTCCGCATCATCACGAAGGTGCTCAACACCGCCAGCACGACGAAGGCGAAGGAGACCGCGCTCGAGGTCGCCGTCGAGATATGCCCGGCGGCAACCCCGGTCTGGATCACCACCAGCGAGAATTCCGAGATCTGCGCCAGGTTAATGGCCGGCAGCAGGCTGGCGCGCAGCCCCTGCTTCATCAGGTAAAGCGGAACGAAGGTCGTAACCACGCGGCTCGCCACGGTGAAGGCCGCTATGACCAGCGCAAGGCCAATGACCGAAAGGCCGGGAATCGGGATGGTCATGCCGAGGCCGACGAAAAACAGCGTGATGAAGAAATCGCGCAAGGTGGTGACCTTGGCGGTGACATCGAGCGCGTAGGGAAAGGTCGACAGCGAGACGCCGGCCACCAGCGATCCCATCTCCCGCGACAATTCGAGCCGTTCGGCGACCTCGCCGATCAGGAAGCACCAGGCCAGCGCCCCGAGCAGCAGCAGTTCAGGCCGGCGCGCGATATGATGGAACAGCCGCGGCAGCACGTAGCGGCTGAGAAGGAAGGCGACCGCGACCAGCGCGCCGACGCGGGCGATCGACAGCAGGATCACCGAGGCCTTCAGATCGTCGAGGCTCGGCTGCACCGCCAGGAACAGGATCGCAAAGATGTCCTGCAGCACCAGCATGCCGAGCGTGATGCGCCCGGGCAGCGTATCGAGCTCGCGTTTCTCGTAAAGCACCTTGACGATGATGACGGTCGATGAGAGCGCGCAGGCCACGCACAGATAGAGCGCGTCGAACCTGCCGGCGCCGAGCGACTGGCCGATGCCCGCGAAGAACAGGATACCAAAGAGGCAGCCCCCGATGAGCTGGGCGCCGGCGGCAAACAGGATCACCCGGCCGGCACGGACGATCTTCTTCAGGTCGATCTCGAGCCCGATCATGAACAGCATGAAGATCAGGCCGAGCTCGGAGATGACGCCGATCGATTCCTGGGACTTGACCAGGCCTGCGCCGAATGGACCAATGAAAAACCCGGCGATAAGGTAGGCGAGGATCAGGGGCTGGCGGGAAAAATGCGCCAAAAGCCCAAGCACCCAGGCGAACAGGATGCAAAGAGTGATATCGGCAATGAGTTCATGCATGTCGCCGGGAATCTCCTCCGCGCAACCTAGAGGCCTCGCCCGCGCGATCAAACGAGCAATGTGTCACATCCGCGCAGCCCTTCTGCTACTTTGGATCATGGCGGTTCCGCTCGCGGCCGCCTTCGCACAAGGCGGGAGCATCGAGCAGAACTTTTCCAGTTCGCTTGCCCCCGTCCCCGGCGAAACTCTCGCCGTATCCGGCGCGTTCTACGTGCCGGTCTATTCCAGCGTCGCGATGAGCCAGGGCCGGCTGCGCGCGGATTTCTCGGTGACGCTCAGCGTCCATAACGCCTCCGAGACGAGGCCCCTGGTCGTGAGGCGGATCGCCTATTTCGACACGACCGGGAAGATGGTGGAGAGCTATTTGAAGGCGCCGGTCGCGCTCAAACCCTTCGCTACCGTCGAGGTATCGATTGCGGCGAACGATGTCCGCGGCGGCACCGGCGCCAATTTCGTCATTGACTGGGCGGCGACTGGCGACATCGCCGAACCCGTGGTCGAGGCGCTGATGGTCGGCAGCGTCGGCCCCGGGCATTATGCCTTCATCAGCCAGGGACGGCCGGTCAGGATCGTCGGCAAGAACTAGAAAAGAATTGGAATAGATCTGGAAGAACCAGAAGAAAATCGGGAGTGAACGTCCAATGTCCGTCTCAACCAGCTTCGATTTCGCGCCGCTGCTGCCGCCCGGATTGCCAGCGCCGGCCGCGAAATGGACAGGGCTTGCGAAATACAGTTTTGTCGGCGGCAACAACGACCCCGACCAGGTTCCCGTTGACGGATTGCTCGATGCGGTGACCGCGGTCCTGAAGCGCGAGGGCAGGAACCTGGCGACCTACGGGCTTGCCAGCGGACCGCAGGGCTACCGGCCCTTGCGCGAATTTCTCTGTGGCAAGCTGAAGCGCGACGCCGGGATCGTTGCGACAGTCGATGACATCCTGATCGTCTCCGGCTCGCTGCAGGCGCTCGACCTCGTCAACCAGACCTTGCTCGCGCGCGGCGACACCGTGATCGTGGAGCAGGAAACCTATCAGGGCTCGCTGAATCGCCTCATCCGGCTCGGCATCAACACCATCGGCATCCCCCTCGACGGCGAAGGCATGCGGATGGACGTGCTCGCCAGGACCCTTGCCGATCTCAAGACGAAAGGCATTCGTCCGAAATACATCTACACCATCCCGACGGTGCAAAACCCGACCGGCACCATCATGCCGGAGTCGCGGCGCGCCGAACTGTTGAGGCTGTCGCAGGAATACGGCGTGCCGATCTTCGAGGATGATTGCTATGCCGACCTGATCTGGGACGGCCAACGTCCGCCCGCGATCTACGCCATGGCCAAAAATGGCGGCGTGATCCATATCGGCTCGTTCTCGAAGTCGATTGCGCCCGCGCTGCGCGTCGGCTTCATCGTCGCGCCATGGGCAATGCTGTCGCGGATGCTGGCGCTGAAGACCGACGCCGGCTCCGGCGCGCTGGAGCAGATGGTGCTTGCGGAATATTGCGCGCCGCATTTTGCGACCCATGTGCCGAAACTGACAAAGGGGCTGCGCCGCAAGCTCGACACGCTGATGGAGGCGTTGGCCGAGCAGTTCGGCACGTCGGCGGAGTTCGAGGACCCCAAGGGCGGCATCTTCCTCTGGGTGAAGCTGCCCGACAATGTCGATACGCTGAAACTCTACCAGGCGGCGCTCGCCGCCGGCGTCGCCATCAATCCCGGACCGGAATGGTCGACCAACAAGGGCTTTGCCGGCTGCCGGCTGCGGCTTTGCTTTGCGAGCCCCTCCGAACAGCAGATCCGCGAAGGCGTCGGCGTGCTCGCCGACGTCTGCCGCAAGGAGTTCGGCGTGCCCGTGCGCATCGCCAATGTGGAGAAGCGGGCGTGAGTTCGATTGTCGCGCTCCAGCCTCGCCACGTCAGTTAGCGGCTTTATCCCCTCATCCTGAGGAGCTTGCGCAGCAAGCGTCTCGAAGGATGTGGCCCGGGAAATGAGACGCGGGCCTCATGGTTCGAGACGGCGCTTACGCGGCTCCTCACCATCAGGATCAAATGACGAGCCAAGACTGGACTATCCCTAGTCTAGAAACGGACGATCTCGACCCAGTTCGGGTTCTTGCCCATCGGGTACTCCTTCAGCTTGCCGAGCCTGCCGGTCGCCTTGTCGATGGCATAGCTCGTCATGCTGTTGGACAATTGCCCGACCGCCAGCAGATAGCGGCCGGTCGGATCGATGTTGAAGGCGCGCGGCTGCTTCTCGGTCGGATAGGAATTGATCGGCGTCAGCAATCCCGTTTTGGAATCGACGCTGAAGGCCGCCAGCGTGCTGGTGGTGCGCTCGGAGGCGTAGAGGAATTTGCCGTCCGGCGTGACGTGGATGTCCGCCGCCCATGGCTTGCCCTCGAACCCCTTGGGCAGCGCGGTCGCGACCTGGATTTCCGTCCTGAGGGTGCCGGTCTTCCCGTCCCACGGGAAGACATAGATCGACGCATCGAGCTCATCGACGAGATAGACGAACTTCCCCTTCGGAGCGAACACCAGATGGCGCGGACCGGCCTTGGCCTTGACGCCGATGCTCGGCGGATTATTGGGCGTGAGCTTTCCGGTCCTGGCGTCGAATTTCTCCTGATAGACGAGGTCGCCGCCAAGGCTCGTGTGCAGCACATACCGGTTCGACGGATCGGCCTGGATGCAATGCGCATTCGGCTGCGTCGGCACGATCTGCTGCGCCGGCCGTACCACGCCGTCCGGCCCGATCGCATTGACCGCGACCTTGTTGCCGCCATAGGAGGCGCTGAGCAGAAACTTTCCGCTGCGGTCGGTCGCGACATACGCCATGGAATCGGCGAGCGGACCGGACCCCGCCGGCTTCAATTTGCCGGTCTTGCCGTCAATGGTGAATGTCACCGCGGAATAGGGCTCGTTGCGCAAGCCGGCATAAAGACGCTTCTTGTCGGGGCTGACGGCGAGCGGCAGCGAGCTGCCGGGCTTGGCGGGGCCCGGCACCGCAGCGGTTTCGACCGGCGTCAGGTCGCCGTTCGATTTGAGCTCCAGCACGGTGATGTCCTGGCTGTCGGCGTTTCCGACATAGACGAACGTGGCGGCGCTCGAAGGCGACATGAAGGACGCCGCCAACACGGCAATGATGCCGGCGACGGATTTCAGGTTCACGCAAATTGGCATGGCGTCTCACATCCCGGGATTAGCAGTACTGATGGCGATGGTTGGAAGCGCGGTCCTCACCGCACCGAGAACGGCGCCTGGTAGGGCCGGCCGAACGGCACGCCGTTCATCACGGTCTGCACCGGCTTCAGATAGGCCTTGCCGTCGCGCTTGTTGTTGCGGGTATCGACGAAGGTCACCGGCCCCTCCACCAGTTCCATGATCGCGACGTCGCCGGGCGCACCGACCTGCAGCGTGCCGATCTTCGGCGCGCGGTTGATGATTTTCGCGGGCGCGGTGGTGGCCATGGTCACCACCTGCTCCAGCGTAAAACCCATGGTCATGAACTTGCTCATGACGTTGGGCAGGAACGGGATGCCGGGCGAGTTGCCGGAGAAAACATGGATGTCGGAGGAGATCGTATCCGGCGTGCAGCCACCGGGGATCGCCACCTCCGCCACCGTGAAATCGAAGCTGCCGCCGCCATGGCCAACGTCGAAGATCACGCCGCGCTGTTTCGCGGCCAGCGCCGCCGGCAGCAGCTTGCCATCCTGCACGATGTTGGTGAAAGCGCCGGAATTGTTCGGCGCGCCGGAATAGCAGTGCGTCAGCACGTCGCCGGGCCGCAACAGATTGAGGATATCACTCATCAGGTCCTTGGTCTCGACACCGCCGATATGCACCATCATCCGGGCCGGCCAGCCGCACATCTCGCAGGCCTGGATGCCGCGCTTCAAGGGCTCGAGGCCGTGCTTGTAGATAACGTTTTCGGACATCCGCACCTTCACGCCGATCAGGAAATCAGGGTTTTCGGCGAGCCCCATTGCGCAGGCTTCAACCTGCGCATTGTCGATGTTGTAGAGCTCGGCGACGGGGAAGGACGACAAACCGTTATTGGCGATATGGAGGAAGGCGTACATGCGGGTCCGCGTCTGCGCCACGATGAAGCGGCGCATCGCCGCGAGATTGTTGACGCCGGCATCGCCCGCCGACACCACGGTCGTAGTGCCCTGGAACTGCACCAGCTCGTCGGCGGGAATGCCGATCGCCGAACCATAGGGGTAGACATGGCAATGCAGGTCGATGAGGCCGGGCATCACGAGCTTGCCGGTCGCATCGATGCTCTTGAGCGCACGCGCAGGCGGAATGCTCTCCTCGACCGCCTCGACCACGCCCCAGCGGATGCCGATGTCGCGCTTCGCGCGCAGCGACTGGCTGGGATCGAGCACCTCGCCGCCCCTGATCACGAGGTCGAACTTGTCGTTCGGCCCCATCGCGGCGTGGGCCGCGCCGGACAATGCTATTGCGGCGGCAGATCCCGAAAGCGAAAGGAAATGACGGCGTGACACCGCGGACATCGGCGCTCCCCCTGGCATGATTTTTATGGAGCGATGATGCGCCCGGAGTCCTCTTTCCGCAAGACGCGGGCGCAATTTCGATACAATTCGCCGCGATGTTCAAGGGCTCGCGATGCTCAATGGCTAAGGATCGGGGATGCGGGTTGGATGTGAACGGGTTTCTTAGCCGGCTGTTGCCGGCGACGATGTTCTTATTGATGCTCGGCGCTCCCACTTCCGCCGAGACGATCGCAGAGACGGCCAAACAGTGGGGCCTGATCGGCCCCTGGTCGCTGGACTGCGCGCTTCCGCCGGACCATGCCAAGGGTACGGTACTGTCCTACGAACTCGATGGCGATCATCTTGTCCACCGGCGTGATTTCGGCGATTCCCATGACGAAGCCGAGGTCTTGTCCGCCACAATCTCGGGCGACGGCATCCTCAATCTCAGGGTCTACTTCCCCTCGGTGAAGCAAACCCGAGAATACGGCTTGATGCACCTGCCCGACGGCGACATTCGCGCGGTCTATAACCGCAACGAGAAGAGCCAGTATTCCATCAAGGACGGCAAGTTCACCGCCAACGGCAAGCCGACGCCGGCCCAGCATCGATGCGGGCCGCCGGCCTGAGAGCGGTAGCCGCGCACACAGGCCATGCGCAAGACGCGGCTGGCCCCACTCAGCGGACAATCCTAGACTTGCACCATCAACAACAAGGGCCCGCAAGCGGCCCGAACGGGAGACGTCCATGGTACCGGTCAAAACACTCGCGGGCGCATTTTGCCTGCTCGCTTCCACCGCAGCCTTTGCCGAGGACCCCCTGCCCCGCGCCAAGCCCGAAGAAGCGGGCTTCTCCGCCGAGCGGCTGGCGCGGATCGACAGCGTGCTGAAGGCCGATATCGAAGCGGGGCGGATACCCGGCGCGGTGATCGCCATCGCCCGCCACGGCAAGCTCGTGAAGCTCGACGCCTATGGCTTCCGCGACAAGGAGGCTGGCATTGCGATGACGACCGACACCATCTTCAACATCGCCTCCATGACCAAGCCGATGACGACCGTCGGCGGTTTGATGCTGTACGAGCAGGGCAAGCTTCTGATCGACGAGCCGCTCTCCAAATACTTCCCGAAATTCGCGAACATGAAGGTCGCGCTGCGCGACAATGGCGAGCCGGTCGCGGAGACCACGCCGGCCAGCCGCCAGATCACCATCCAGGACCTGATGCGCCACACCTCCGGCCTGATCTATGGCGGGCGCGGCAATACGCTGGTGCACAAGCAGTATCCGCTAGGCAGCAGCGACGCCGCGACCAACCATGATGGCGCGGCGTTCCTCGACAAGCTGTCGTCACTGCCGCTGCTCTACCAGCCGGCGACCGTATGGGATTACGGCTTCGGGCTCGACGTGCTCGGCCTGACCATCGAAAAGATAAGCGGGCAAACGCTCGGGCAATATCTGCAAGCCAACCTGTTTGGCCCGCTCGGCATGACCGATACTGGATTCTCGATCTCACCGGAGAAGGCGGCGCGTTACGCCAAGCCGCTGGCGACCGATCCCGACACCGGCAAGCCGCAGGCGCGCAGCCCCGAGCTGACCCAGCCGATCAAGTTCGAATGCGGCGGCGGCTGCGCGGCTTCCACCGCGTCCGATTATCTCCGCTTTGCCTCGATGCTGATGAACGGCGGCCGCTTCGGCGAGTCCCGCCTGCTCGGATCGCGGACGGTCGCCTACATGCTCTCCGACCAGCTCGGCCCCAATATCAAGAATCTCGTCGGCAACGCCGATCCGACCCGCGCCGATTACGGCTTCGGCCTTGGACTCGCCGTGCGCACCCAGCCCGGCGTGGTCAGGATGATGGGATCGGTCGGGCAATTCTCCTGGCCCGGCGCGAGCGGCACCGACTGGTGGGCCGATCCGAAGGAAGAGCTTGTCGTGGTCTATCTCTCGGCCGCACCCGGCCCGATCCGCTGGCACTACCGGCAGAAGATCAACGCGCTGGTCTATCAGGCGATCGCGGAGTAGCGCCGCGCGGTGCTGTGGCAATCGCGCGCGCGGGACGCGTGGTTGCTGAACGCCTGTTCAGGATTCTCCTTGAAGTTCCCACGGAACGTTCCTCCTCACTCGAAGTTTAACTTCCACTGACAGTGAGGAGGACAACATGAAGAAGTTAGGTTATGTCGTCGCGGCCCTTGGTGCGATTGCGATCGCGCTGCCTTCGATTGCAAGCGCCGAGACCGTCGTGATCAAGCGCGGCGGTTACCATCACGGCTGGGAACGCGCGCGAGCGGAATACCGCATCCATCGCGACAACGGCTTGCACCGCGGCTGGTGGCATCATCGCGACCACGACCGCGTCGTGATCCGCGATCGTCGCTACTGAGTCTCGCGACACCGGGAAGAGAATGGCCCCGCGAGGGGCCATTCTCTTGTGCCGGCTTTGCGAACTCAATCCCACGCCGGCGAGAAACCGGGGTTGACGAAGCGCTTGTCTTTCGGCAGCGACGCGATCTTCTTGCGATCGTCGTCGTCGAGCTTCACGCTGAGCGCATCCCAGTTTGCTTTCTGGCTCTCGTGACGCGAGGCCTTGGGGATCGCGGCAACGCCGGGCTGGTCGAGCAGCCATTTCAGCGCTACCTGCGCTGCGGTCGTGTTGTGCTTCCTGCCGATCGCCATCAGCGTCTCGTCGGACGCGGCGCGGCCCTGCGCCAGCGGGCAATAGGCGACCAGCGGAATGGATTTCGCGTCCATGTATTTCTTCACCTTCGACTGATCGAGCATCACGTGATATTCGATCTGGTTGCAGGCGATTGGCGCCTTCAATTCCTCGACCACGGTCTTCAAGAGCGCGATGTTGAAATTGGCAACACCGATGGCGCGCGCGCGCCCCTCTTCCCTGAATTTCATCAGCGTCTCGAACATCGACGGCAAATGCATGCCGGGCTTCGGCCAGTGCACCAGATAGAGATCGACCACATCGAGCCGCAGCTTCTTCAGGCTGATGTCGAAGGCGCGGCGCATGGCGTCGGGCGCGAGATTCTCGTTCCAGACTTTCGTGGTGACATGCAGCTCGTTGCGCTTCACGCCGGAGGCGGCGATCGCGGCGCCAATCGCGTCCTCATTGGCGTACATCTCGGCGGTGTCGATGTGGCGATAGCCGAGCGCGAGCGCGCTCTCGACCGCGGCGCAGCAGACGTCGCCCTGCATGCGATAGGTGCCGAGTCCGAGCCGCGGCAATTGAATGCCCTGGGTTTGAAAAGCTTCCATGATCACTCCTTGAAGACCGCCGCCGCCTGGCGCACGCGGGCAAAGCCGCAAAAGCGCATTGTTGTTGGGATGGATTTGACGGCGGGCGGGATCACGGGACAGTTTGCCCGGAACGGGCGCCCCAAATCAAGAGCGGGTCAGCGGCTGGTGACGCGCTGGAGCCGCCGGGCGTCGGGCTCGGGCGGCAGATCGACCGACCAGAGGTCGCGGTCGTCGACATCCTTCAGCGTCACCGTCATCACGCCCGATTTGCCGTCGATGCCGACGTGCCCGAAGAATTGCAGGCCAAAGCAGGGCGCAAGATTTTCACCCTGCTCCGCGCTGCAGCCGTTCTGGTACATCGCCGCCGGGCCGAAGGTATTGTCGAGCTTTCCGGGCCCCCAGGTGCCGGCATGGAGCGGGCCCGAGACAAACTCCCAGAACGGCTCGAAATCGGTAAACACCGCGCGGGAAGGATCGTAGTGATGCGCGGCGGTGTAGTGCATGTCGGCCGTGAGCCAAACGATATTGCGGACGCCGGCGTGCTTCAGGAAAGACAGGAGATCGGCGATCTCGTGCTCGCGCCGCTCGGGTGGCCCGTCGCCGAGCGCGACCGCATCGAGGCTGATCAGCCCGATCGGCAGGTCGGCAGCGATCACCTTCCAGACCGCGTTCGACGCCGCAAGCTCGCGCTTCAGCCAGGTGAGCTGCGCTGCGCCGAGAATGCAGGTGTCCCGATCCTCGCCCTTGTTCCAGCTGGAATCGCGATAGCTGCGCATATCGATCATGAACACGTCGAGCAGCGGTCCGTAGCCAATCCGGCGATAGACACGGCCCTCCTGCGCGCGCGTCTGGCGAATCGGCATGTAATCGAGGAAGGCGCGGCGGGCGCGCGCGATCAGGCGCGAATTTCCGTGCTCGTCATAGCCGCTATCGTCATGGCTGCCGGCCGGTGACCAGTCGTTGGTCACTTCATGGTCGTCCCATTGCGCGATCATGGGCACCTCGGCGTGGAACGCGCGAAAATTCTCGTCAAGCCAGTTGTAGCGGTAATTGCCGCGAAACTGATCGAGGCTGTGCGCGACCGCGGATTTCTCCTCGGTGACGAGGTTGCGCCAGATCTCGCCGTTCGGAAGTTCTTGCGCGGCGGGGATCGTGCAATCCGCATAGATATGGTCGCCGGAATGGATGAAGAAGTCCGGCCGGTTCTGCAGCATGGTGCGGTAGCTGCGGTATCCGCCACGGCTGACATCGATGCCCCAGCCCTGGCCCGCGGTGTCACCGGACCAGACGAAAGAGACCGATCGGCGTGCGCGCGGCGCGGTACGAAAGTATCCGACCCGGGTTTCGCCCGCAGCACCCGAGGCGATGTCCTCGAACCGCACGCGATAGAAGATGTCCTGTCCGGCGGGCAGATTGTCGAGCGAGAGCTTCGCCGTGAAGTCGCGATCCGGCAGTGCATCGGCGGCGGACGCGCCGATCATCGTTTTGAAGCTTTCGGCCGTGGAGAGTTCCACGCGCATCCGCGCGGGCCGGTCCGCGCGCGCCCACACCACCGCGCTGTCGGCATCGACATCGCCGGACTGAATACCCTTGATCAAGGGCCTGTCGGCGGCGCGACTGAGCCAGGGTCTTGCGAGGGTGCCCGCGCCCGCCAGTGCAATCGTGCAAGCGGATCGGGCCAGAAAGTTTCGCCTGGTCAAAACCGGGAGGCGTCGTGTCATTCAGGGGACCTTCATCGAATCGCGATGAAGGGTGCCCGCCGAGTTTGACTCTCAGCCGAAGGTTTTTTGACTCGCCGCCGAAGCTTTTACGACGGCTGCATGACTCCGGAACTGACGAAGATTATTGCTTCCAGCCGCAGATGCCGCCACTGCCGGACTTGCACGGCCATTTCTGGATACGTGTGTCCATTGCCTGCGCATCGAGCGGGTTGCCATGCCGATGAGCAAGTCTGGTAGGCGCGAGGCCGTTCGCCTTACCGTGCGACGCATGCGCGATCCGGTGCGGAGGCGTTACATGGACATCCTCGACGGCGATCTCCCTGGGCTCGGTTTTCAACTCCTCGCGCGCCCAATAGGGCTCGCTGGCCGGGTTCGCCTTTACCTCGCTCCCGGCCTCGCTCTTGGCCTCGCTCTTGGCTTCCACCGCGACCGGCGCGAATTCCGCCGGCGGCCCGAGCGGCTTTGGCGACAGCACGGCTGTGGAGAGGTCCATACCGAGGAACTCGCTGGGTCGGTATTCATCGGCCAGCGCGACGCTTCCGGCCGCGAGCATCACGGCCAAGGCAGAAACTGCACGTCTCAGGACCATACCGGCCTCCGAACATCAAATGGGGCGCTCCCCCGTTGACGTATTTAGGACTCCTGCGGTCCGAATCCAACTCCGGGTGCTGCTTCAAGGTTACCCGGTTCCTTTCCCGGTTGCGAAAAACTTAGCCATCAGCCCGAGATTGCCCTGGAACATGTCGACACCGGTCTGGATCCGGCAGCCTTTTTCCCGGGCGGCCAGCAGAAACGGCGTCATTTCCGGCACGGTGACGACATCGCCGGCGAAGGCCGATGGCGCCAGCCGCGCCGCATCGACCGGCAGCGGGTCGCCCGGCTTCATGCCGAGCGGGGTCGCATTGACCACAATGCCGGCATCGCCGGGATCGGCGGATCCAGCAATCACCCTTCCCTTAAATTTCGATTCAAGTTTTGCGATCAGCGCGCCGCGTCTTGCGGCATCGACGTCGTGGACGGCGAGCCGCGCCACGCCACGATCGAGCAAAGCGAGCGCAATCGCACTGCCCGCCCCGCCCGCCCCGACCAGCAGCGCGCGATTGCCGTTGATCTCGCACCCGGCCTTCGCCAGCGGATCGGCAAAGCCCTCGCCGTCGAGCATGTCGCCATGCCAGCCTCCGTCCGCATGGCGCCGCGCGACATTGACGACCCCGAGAAATCTCGCGCGCTCCGACAGCGTGGCGCAGCGCGCGGCCAGCGCGAATTTATGCGGGATGGTCGCGATAAGCCCGTCGACATTCTTGCCGCGCGACACGGCGAGGATGCCGGCATCGACATCGGCCGGCGATAGCTGCAGGGGCACGACGATGGCATCCTGCCCGCGCCGCTCGAACTCGCGCGTCAGCCCGAACGGCGCCTTCACCTGCGCGATGGGGTCGCCGAGGATGAAAATGACGCGCGTCGCGCCGCTGTATTTCTCGAGCACGAAAGGCTTCTCCTTCTTCACAGATTGACAGAGCAGGCATAGCCTGTAAACAAATACGCACAAATGTGCGATATACGCACAGTTTTGATCGCGCGGCAGGACGCGACCGGGAGGCTTGAATCATGTCCATTAGTATCGAGGCGCCGGTCGCTGCGATGCAAGTCACCGCCAGCGAGCGGCGCAAGGTGGTGGTGTCAAGCTTCATCGGCACCGTGCTCGAATGGTACGACTTCTACATCTACGGCACCGCAGCCACCCTCGTCTTCGACTCGCTGTTCTTCCCAAATCTCGATCCCTCCAACGCGACGCTAGCCGCGTTCGCCGCGTACGGCATCGGCTTCTTCCTGAAACCTGTCGGCGGGGTGATCCTGAGCCGCTTCGGCGACACGCTGGGCCGCAAGAAGGTGCTGGTCGCAAGCCTCGTGATGATGGGCATTGCCACCGGCTGCATCGGCCTGTTGCCGACCTATGCCGCGATCGGCGTCTGGGCGCCGATCCTGCTGGTGCTGCTGCGGCTGGTGCAGAGCATCGGCGCCGGCGCCGAATTCGGCGGGGCCATCACCATGATCGCGGAGTTCGCCACGCCGCGCCAGCGCGGGCTCCTGACCAGCCTGCCGGCGCTCGGTGTGTCTCTGGGCATTCTGATTGGCACCGCGATGTTCGCCGCGCTCTCCACCATGCCGCGCGCCGATTTTCTGCAATGGGGCTGGCGCATCCCGTTCCTGCTCGGCTTCCTGCTCGCGATCGTCGGCATCTTCATGCGGATGCAGGTGCAGGAGACGCCGGCCTTCGAGCGGCTGAAGCGGACCGCGCGCATCCACCCCGCGCCGTTCTCGGACGTGGTGAAGCGGCAATGGCGGCGGCTCCTGATCGCGGCCGGCGCGCGCTCGGCGGATGCGGTCGGCGGCCAGCTCTTCAACGTGTTCGCGATCTCCTACTGCACCAAGACGCTCGGACTGCCGGCCAGCGTCGGTCTCACCGGCGTGATGCTGGCCAATCTGATCGGGCTTGCCGTGATTCCAACAACCGGCCTCCTCTGCGACCGCTTTGGCCGGAAGCCGGTCTATCTCGCAGGCCTTGCGCTGATGGCCGCCTTCGCCTTCCCGTTCTTCTGGCTTGCCAACACCAAAGAGCCGCTCCTGATCTATCTTGCGCTCTCGATCGAATACGGCATCGGCGTCAAGGTGTGCCTGGCCACCTCCGGTGCCTATCTCGCCGAGATCTTCGATGTCCGCAGCCGCAGCACCGGCGTCACCCTTGCGCGAACCATCTCCGATCCGCTCGCTGGACTGACGCCGCTGATCGCGACGGCACTGCTCGCCTCGACCGGCAACTACGGATCGGTCGCGGGCTTCCTGTTGCTGGTCGTGCTGATCGCGCTCGCCGCGGTCGCGCTCGGGCCCGAGACGCAAAAGGCCGACATCGAGACATCGGAGACGGAGTGATGGTTGCATTCATCCCGGGCTCGGCTAAGTCTCGCGGGCGGCAGCACGTGAACCTCGAATCGGACATGGCGAAAAAGCCGAACCAGCCCATCGAACGCGACGGCCAGAAATTCGTCACCGGCTTCGCGCGGGGCCTGCAGGTGCTGCAGGCCTTCGGCCCGGGCCGGCGCAGCATGAATGTCGCGGAGGTCGCCGCCGCCACCAATCTCGATCGCGCGGTGGCGCGGCGGCTGCTCTATACGCTGGTCGAACTCGGCTTTGCCGTGGTCGACAAGAAGCGGTTCGAGCTGAGCGGCGATGTGCTGCGGCTCGGCTACACCTATCTCGCCTCGCTCGGCCTCGACAGCGCACTGCAGCCGCATCTCGACGGTCTTTCCCGCGCGGTCGGCGAGGCCGCGTCGGTCTCGGTGCTGAGCGGCGCGGAAGTCATCTTCATCGCGCGCGCCGAGCCGCCGGGCGCCAGCATCGCCTATGTCATCAAGACCGGCTTGCGGCTGCCGGCGTTCAATTCGTCTTCGGGACGGGTCCTGCTGGCCGACAAGCCCGACGATGAGATCGCCCAGCTCCTGCAGAAAGCCAAGATCGAGGCGCGCACGCCAAAGACGGTCACCGACCGCTCGCAGATCCTGCAGCTCATTCGCGAGGCGCGGCAGGCCGGTTATGCCGCCAACAATGAGGAGCTCGAGGTCAACCTGTTCGGGCTCTCGGTCCCCTTGCGCAATCAGAGCGGCCGCGTGGTGGCGGCGCTGAACGTCAATTCGCAGGCGACGCGCGTCACCGCGCGGCGGCTCAAGGACGAATTGTTGCCCGCGCTGAAATCCGCGGCGCAGTCGCTGTCCGGTATCCTGCCTTGAACGCCTGGAGCATGATGAAATTGGATCGAGTTGGAGCCGCTGGCTCAGCCTGCTCCCTCTCCCCGTTCTTCACGGGGAGAGGGTTGGGGTGAGGGGCTATTTCCGCGAAGACGGTGAGAGATTGATTTGCGGAAGCTCCCCCTCACCCGAAATTCAAGCTACGCTTGAATTTCGACCTCTCCCCGCAAGCGGGGCGAGGTGAAGTCAATCTCGGTGTCCACTGATTCGATCAAAGACATATCGCTCTAGGACGGCGGCCGGTAGCCTCGGCGGCTGCCGGGCTTGAGCGCGCCGTAGAGCGGCCAGTGCCGCAATATGCCGAGGCTGTCGAGGGTTGCCTGGAAATCCTCCAGCCGTTTGGGATCGCCGCGCACCGCGCGCGGCGGGATTTTCCGCGTCAGCGCATAGGCGGCGAGCGCCCCGCTTGCTTCCCCAATGCTCCATTCCACGGGATGCACGCGATAGGCGCCGTTGGTGATGCGCGTGGTGCCGAGATTCTTGCAGGCGGGCAGCAGATTATCGACGCGAACCGGCAGCAAGGCGCCGAGCGGGATCTCGAACGGATAGGTATCGATGTCGACGGTGTCGCGTGTGCCCGTGGTCGAGGGATGCAGGTCGATGCGGTAGGCACCGATGCCGACGCTGTCCTTGAAATGCTCGGCGCGGTCGAAACCGGCGCGAGCCTCGACGCCGATATGCTGCTCAAGCACCGTGAACTCGGCGCGGATGCGGTAGCCTTCGCGGAAATAGGCTTGCTTGGCGAGGCCGTCTTTGGTGCCGAGCACGTCACCGCGGAGCCGCAAACCGGGATAACCGTTGCCGCCGTCGTGGCGCGGTGCCTCGGTCTGCAGCCAGTGGAAGAAGGAGAGAGAGAAGCGGCGAGCCTCGTCGAGCGCGGCGCGCGCGGCCGCCTCGGGGACGCCGACCGCGGGCTTCAGCCAGTAATCCATCTGCGGCCAGTTCGCGATGGTGACGTCGCTGGGGTATGCGCCCGGCAGGAAGTTGCGGCGCGCGGCGATCCGGCGCGCATGCCAGAGATCGAACAGATAGGGCTCGTCGGTTCCGCCGACGAAGAGCTTGCGGTCGAGCGGCTGGTGCGTGACGTGATTGCTCACCGTCCAGCCGAATTGCGGCCCCGGCCAGAACGGAAGCTTCAGGTTGCGGAAATGCGCATAGCCTTCGGGCTTGTCGATGGTGTGGTCTTCGCCCGGCAGGTAGTCGAGCGCAAAGCCCCAGGTCAGCGACTGCTGGTCGAGGGGATCGGCGGGCCCGTCGATGGCGTGCAGCTCGCCGGTCTGGTCTCGCGATTCCGCGCCGAGCACGTGTTCGATTTTCGCAAGCGGCAGCAGCTCGCCGGTTTCGGTCGCATCGATGACGATGGAAGCCGAGATCGAAAGCATCGTGCCGGTTTCGAGATCGATGGCTTCCACGCCCGCGATCTCGTCACCATTCACCGCGCATGCCGTCACGCGGTTGCGGCGAAGCACCGTGAGCAAGCCTGCTCCAACATATGGCGCGAGCATCGCCTCGATCACGCGCAGCGCCACGACCGGCTCGCAGCAGAGCGTACCGACATTGCCGATACCGGGATTGAGCAGAAAATCGCGCCGCGCGTCCGCCGTCAGCGGCATGTGATCGCGGTAGAAGGCGCGGACGCCGCCGCGCAGCGCGGCGAAGCTCTGCGACGATACCAGGCTTTCCGCCCAGGGATGCTCGTCGAGCGGCACGCCCTGCGCGGTCAATTGCCCGCCGAGCCAGTCCAATTCCTCCACCAGCACGACCTTGCGGCCGAGCCTGGTTGCGGCCAGCGCCGCGCTGACGCCGCCAAGGCCGCCGCCGACGATCAGGATTTCGGTCGAGACTTCTTTTCTTGTTGTGCCCATGGCTTCGCCTTCGCGCTTTACGCGGACGTAAAACAGAAGCCGGCTTGAGTCAATTTATCGCTCATTAGTGCGATATACGCACAATCTCATCGGGTGCTTTCCCGCCGACGCGCACGGCTCGTTACCGTGCGCTCGCAGCCGCCCTGACCGGCGCGGCGGACGATCCCGGCCGCCTCCCCTCGAACGCATCGTCAAGCAGCGCCAGCACGCCATCGGAAGTGACAGGCCGCGGATTGTAGTACGGCGATTCCATCACCAGCGAGGCCGCGCGGGCAAGGTCCTCGCGCTTCATGCCGATTTCCTTCAGCGAAAGCGGTGCGCCCAGTTTCTGCATCAGGTCGAAGATCGCTCCCGTCGCGTCCGGCGCGTTCATGGCCCGCGCGATCCGGCTCATCGCCTCCGGCGCGGCGGCGACGTTGTAGGCAAGCGCATGCGGCAGGATCACCGTGTGGGTTTCGGCATGCGGCAGGTTCCAGGTGCCGCCCAGCACATGGCAGAGCTTGTGATGCAGGGCCATGTTCGCCATCCCCAACACCGCGCCGCAGAGCCACGCGCCGTAGAGACAGTCGCTGCGGCTGTCCAGGTCACGCGGGTTCGTCTTCACGCCGGGCAATCCGCGCGTCAGCGCACGGATGCCCTCCTCCGCCATCAGGCTCGTGACCGGATTGGCATTCTCCGCATACAGTGCCTCGGCCGCGTGTGCGATGGCGTTGAAGCCGCTCGCGATCGACATGTTCAGAGGCAGATCGAGCGTGAGGAGCGGATCGTAGATCACGCTCCTCGGCAGCACCCGGCGGTCGCGGCCGGTCCGCTTCAGTCCCGCTTCGGTCAATCCGTAGATCGGCGTCATCTCGGAGCCGGCATAGGTCGTAGGCACGGCGAGGATCGGCAGCGCGGAATTGAGCGCGATCGCTTTCGCAAGGCCGATCGTCGATCCGCCGCCGGCCGCCACTGCGCAATCCGCGCCGAGCCGGCATGCTTCCTCGATCGCCTTCTGTGCTACCTCGACCGGCACATGCATCACGGCATGTGCATAGACGCCCACGCAACGTTCGCCCAGACGGCCGGCAATATCTGTCGCCAGCGCAACCTGCTGGGGCGTGGACAGTACCAGCGCGCGTTTCGCTCCGAGTTGTTCGATCTCGCGCGGCAGATGATCGACGGCATTCGGTCCAAACACGACGCGTCCCGGCGAAGCTTCAAAGGTGAAAGATTTCATGTCGGTCCCTCCTTTGGCCGCCCCCTGCACGAGCCGCTAGCGTAGCGGGAGCGGCGCAGTTAAGCTATCGCCCGGACTGATATGAAAACCACTCCGGGAAAGCACGCTGAAGATCTCGACCTGCACGCGCTCCGGGTCCTCGACGTGCTGTTCCGCGAACGCAGCCTGACGCGCGCCGCCGAGGCGCTGCATACGCAGCAGCCTGCGCTGAGCAAGACACTGGCGAGGCTTCGCCGCTATTTCGGCGATCCCCTGTTCGTTCGCGTCGCCCTGCACATGGAGCCGACCGCCAAGGCGCTGGAGCTTGAAAAGCCGGTTCGCGCACTGCTCGACGGATTTCAACGCCTTCGCGACGAGCAGACCCGCTTCGATCCCAAGCAGTCGACGCGCGTGTTTCGCGTCTTCACGCTGGACGCCGGCGTCATCGTGCTGCTGCCGGCAGTGATGAAGAAACTGCTCGAGGCCGCGCCTCACGTGCGCTTGCGCGCAGCCCAGGTCGGTTTGCAGAGCCTCCATGCCTCGCTCGAATCCGGCGAGATCGATCTCGCCATCGGAGAATTTCCGCTGCTCATTCCGGGCATCCGCCGGCAGAAGCTGTTTTCCGGGCGGCATATGTGCGTCTTTCAAAAGGACCATCCGCGTCTTTCCCGCAATCCGTCGCTCGCCGCCTTCCTGGAAGAGCAGCACATCTTCATCACCGCCGCCGGCACCGGACATCCGCACCAGATTGCCGAACGCTCGCTGGAGGAGCAGTTGCCGGCCAGGAACATCATCGCGCATGTGCCGACGCTTCACCGCGGCTGCGATCCTCGCCAAGAACACCGATGCGGTGGCGACCATGCCGGGGCCGGTCGCTGCCGTGCTTGCGCGGGAGCTCGACATGCAAGTTGCAAAGTCGCCGATCAAGCTTCCGGAATTCGAGATCGCGCAATACTGGCACGAGCGGTTCGACCGCGATCCCGGCAATCAATGGCTGAGGTCGGTGGTCAACGCCCAGTTTGGCGGTGGCAAGTCACCCGCCAAAAGCTAAGCCGCCTCACGCCGCAACATCCGTGTCCGCCGATGCCGCCTCCGCGGCCTCCTCCAGGACGAAATCATATTGGAGCAGCCAGAACGGCCGGTTGGCCACGATCCCCGTCGGCGTCACGCTGCCGGCCGGCATCTGCCTGAACTCCGAGATCAGCGGCGCCTTCACGCCATAGACCACGTCGCTCGCGATATAGGGGCACGACTTCTTGAACAGATGTGTGATCAACCGCTGATGGCCGGGCGCGTCGATCAGGAAATGGATGTGCGAGGGCCGCATCGGGCTGATGGTGGTGCGGGCCATGATTTCTCCGACACTTCCATCCATCGGGATCGAATAAGGCACCGGAAGCACGGTCTGCACCACGAAATTACCGTTCGCATCCGACTTGAAGATGCCGCGCATCCAGGGCTCGTCGCCACCGTGCTGGGCGTCGTAATGTCCGTCGCCATCGGCCTGCCAGATGTCGAGCGTTGCGCCCGAGATCGGCTTGCCCGCGACGCTGCGCACCGAGCCCGAGACATAGCAAGGCTCGCCCGGCGCTCCCTTCGCGATATCGGCGCCATCGGGAAAGGTCGGCGAGTCGTGAACGTGGAAGGGACCGGTCACCGTCGTCGGCGTGGCCTCGCGCGACAGGCGATGATTGATGCAGTCGACCAGCATGCTGACGCCGACGACGTCGGACGCCAGGATGAATTCCTGCCGCTTGTCGTTCGACATTTTTCCCGTGCGCGTCAGCCATTCGATCGCCGCCATCCATTCCTGCTCGGTCGGCTCGATATCGCGGACGAAGGCATGCAGATGCTCGATCATCGATTGCATGACCTGGCGGAGTCTTGGATCGGGCACCGCCTTCCAGCGATCGAGCACGATGTCGGTGATATTACTTTCGGTAACGTAGGCCATGACGTCCTCCACGCGCTTCCTTGCCGGACGATCCGGGGCTGACCTGATGGCCAGCCCCGGACTCTGGTTTCCGCTTGCTAAATTCGGGGATCGACCAGTTCGCCGGCACTGGCCCTGCGCGGCGGCTTTGAACGCGCCAGACGAACCAGAATCCTGGGCGCGGGCGTAGGCCGCGGAAGCGCTGTATTCGGTGGCGGCGTCCTGCTTCAGCTCGATGCCGCAGATGTCACGCGCCAGTTTGGCGTAATGGCCGGCGCCGGAGAACTCCGCGCGCTGCATGGTCAGCGACCGGATCGCCATCAGCGGCGTCCCGTTGAAGTTCTCGAACATGAAGAGGCGCCCGCCCCAATCGGAGAGATAGAGATCGCGGATGACGCGGCCGATCTTGAGCCGGTCATGCGGCTTGCCGTTCGGTCCGGTATTGAGCTTGGTCAACCAGGGACCGAGCTTGGCGTCCTGCCACTGCCCTTCGGTCGGGAACAGCAGCGCGCTGCGGCCGCAGAGATCGAGCAGCTCGTACATCATCGACGAGAAATGCTCGAGATAATAGGCGCGGCCGAAATCATAGATCAGGATGTTCGGCTTGAAGTGGCCGCCGGGCGTCAGGAAGCCCATTTCCTCGGAAGCTATGACATGCGCGATCATGGCCTGGTGGAAGCCGACGAATTTCGCGACGCGCGTCTGCACGGCCGGAATCTTGGCGGTGCCGATATGCTCGGTGATCAGGATCGCAAGGCCGGCCATCAGCTCGGCCCGCACCATCTGGCGGATGATGGCGTGATAGTGCAGCCAGTCGAACACGCGCTGCGGATAGAGCTTGGCGTGGTCGGGATTGCCGATGTGGAAGACGTACTTCCAGGGAATGAAGCACATGGTCGAATACCGTGAGGTTATCGAGTTCGTCGCCCGCCGACGCCAGCGGATGCTCGACCGGATCGTCCTTCACGGTGCTCTCGCGGCAAACCACGGTGACGCCCTTGGTGTTGACCGGGGTCATCGCGAAGATGATCTGTTCGGCCGGGAGACCCGGGCGGAAGAATACGCCGATATGGATCCAGTCGCCGAATGCGGTTCCGGTGCCGATTGCCTTGACGCCGTCGACGACGATGCCCTTCTCGTTGGTCTCGACAATGCGCAGCGCCGGCGAGCGCGCCTGCGCGTCCGTCGTCGAACGATCGGCTTGCGGATCGACGAATTGCGGCGTGCAGTTCAGATCGTTGTCCCTCGCGAACTCGAAGAAGTTGACGATGTTCTGCGCCAGCCCCCGCCCCTCGGCGCCGATCGCGGCGTCTTCCCAGGGCTGCGGATCGTCGACATAGGTGAGCAGCGTGTAATTGTTGGTGTCGGGCATGCGCGGAAACGACGTACCACCGAGCTCGCGCATGATGGTCTCGTGATATCTGCGCTTGCGCCGCACCTCTTCCTTGTTGCGGTGGCCGAACCACTGCATCGAGCGGCGAACGCCGTCCTCATCGACGAAGGTCATGATGTCCTGCAGATCCTTGCGGTGATGCAGGTCGTAAAAATCGGCAATGCGGCGGGCATAGCCGCGAGTCTTCGGATGGGTTGCGACGTTGTCGATCTTCTCGTCTCCGACCCATACATTGCGGCCGTCATTGAGGGCTTCCAGATATTGTGCGCCAGTGCGTAGCATCGTCAGCTCCTGTGTGTTCGGGGGTTGATGGCAGGCCGGCTCACGCCATGTGCCGGAGGGTTGCGTAGTTGCGGCTGTGGTAGATCAGGGGCTCGCCATCGCCGGCATGCGCGGTGGAGAGCACTTCGGCAAAGATCACGCTGTGCGTTCCGATTTCCCTGATGTCGGCAACGCGGCAATCGAGCGCGACGCGCGAGGTCTTGCAGAAGGGCGATCCGGTGGCGAGCACGCCCCAGTTCGGCCCGGCGAACCGCTCGATCATCGGCACCTTGCCGACGCCTGCAAAGATTTGCGACAATTCGACCTGATCGGCGCCGAGGCTGGAGACGCAGAGCACGCCGTTCGCCTTGATGACAGCATTCGCCGCGCTCTTGCGGTTGACGCACACCATGATGGTCGGGGGCTCGTCGGTGACCGAGCACACCGCCGAACAGGTGAACCCGGCTATGCCGTGCGGACCGCCGGTGCAGACGATGGAGACCGACGAGGCGACGCGGGACATGGCTTCGCGGAATTCGCCTACCGTCGCACAGTTCAACATGGTTCGAATGGAAGCCTGGACTTGCCCATTCCCGAGAACATCACCGGCAGGACGCCGGACTTCTGTCTGCGCTAGCATCTTCCTCTCCATCAGCTTGCCGGCTCCGCCGGAAATCCCAATGCGTCGTTGCACGAAGATGTTTTTCTTGTTGTTGGGTCAGAGCTTGTCGCAGCCGGACGCGACGCGCCATCAGGGCACGGCTATGGGGAGTATTGCTCTCGGGGAATGGAGGTCTTTGCGGATATCTGCGGCGAGCGGACCAACGCCGACGGGCGGAGACAGCGATGTCTCCGCCCGTCAAGCCGATCAGAACGGGTCTTGTATCCGCCGGCTATTTCTCGAACGCGCCGTAGACGACGTTCTTCAGCGTGATGCGTATCCGCGCGCGGTTGACAATGGTCTGCGCCATGAACACGGCGAACATGTTCTCCTGCCGGTCGATCCAGAAGGTGGTGCCGCCCGCGCCGGACCAGTTCATCTCGCCGACGGAGCCTTCATAGGGAACGATGCCGGCATCGGTGCGGACCGCAAAGCCGAGCCCGAAACCGAAGCCCGGTCCCGGCAGGTAGTACGGGCCGGGCGCAACGCCAGATCCCGGGCCGATCTGGTTGGAGCCCATGTAGGCGACGGTCTTCGGGCTCAGATAACGTTTGCCGTCGAGCGTGCCGCCGTTGAGCATCATCTGCGCAAAGCGCGAATAGTCGTCGATGGTCGAGACCATGCCGCCGCCACCGGATTCCATCTTTTTCGCTACACGCGGATCGTTCATCTCGGAGCCGGAGCCGATGGTGCGGTCGTTCGGGAATGGCTCGGCGATCAGCGGCTGCTTCGCCGGATCGGTGACGTAGAAGCTTGTGTCCTTCATGCCGAGCGGATCAAGCAGCCGCTCCTTCTCGAACTGATAGAGCGATTTGCCCGAGACGACCTCGATCACCCGGCCGAGCACGTCGACGGACTGGCTGTAGTCCCAGGTCGTGCCAGGCTGATAGGCGAGCGGCAGTTTCGCGAGCCGCTCGGTGAATTCCGCAAGATCCGGATCGCCCTCGCCGAGCTTCGCTTCCACATAGGCCTTCTTGACCATGCCCTCGCCGAAGAAGCCGTAGGTAAGCCCGGAGGTATGGCGCATCAGGTCCTGGATCGTGATCGGGCGCTTCACCGGGGCGAGATCGAGGTGCCCCTTGCCGTCTTCTTCCTTGACCTCGACGCCGACCTTCACATTGGCAAAGGCCGGAATGTATTTCGACAGGGGATCGTCGAGCTGGAGCTTGCCCTCCTCGACCAGCATCATCGCGGCAACCGTCGTGATCGGCTTCGACATCGAATAGATGCGGAAGATGGTGTCCGGCGTCATCGGCGCCTTGGTGCCGGGGTCGCGCACGCCAAAGCTCTTGAAATAGGCGGTTTCGCCCTTGCGCCGGATCAGCATGACGGCGCCGGGAATCTTGTTGGTGTCGACCTCGTTCTGGATATAGGCGTCGATGCGCGCGATACCCTCGCGCGAGAAGCCGGCCTGCTCAGGCTGGGTCGCCGGTCCTTCGGCAGCGAAAACGTGCGACGTGGTGGCAAGAAGCGCAACCGCTATCGCGGCATCGCGGATACGAAACGCGGCAAGCATGAGAGACGCCTCCCCCGAAAAAATCGGATCTTGATGTCCGAATGGCCGCCGTCTACCGACGACGGCCGATTGAAGCGATTGTCGCATAGGGACCGCGGGCTTGAAAAGTCCGCGGGTACCGGTCAACCGGGCCTCAAGTCCCGCCGGCCAGCATCTTCACCAGGCGGTAGAGATATTCGTTGCCGCTGTAGAACGATTTCATCGGCACGCGCTCGTCGCGCCCGTGAAGGCGCCCGGCGTCGCCGGGCTCCATCGCCATGCCGGAATGTCCATAGGTCGGGATCCCTGCGTTGCGCAGGAAGGCGCCGTCGGTGGCGCCGGTACTCATCACCGGAATCACCACGGCGCCTGGCCAGAACTCGTGCGACAATTTCTCGATCGCGCCGACGATCTCCTCGTTGAGCTTCGATGGCTCGCTCGCAACCTCCCGCTCGATCTGCGTCACGGCGATTTCGTTGTCCGCCAGAACCCTGATGAGCGTCGCCTTTACCTCCTCCGCCGGCTCACCTGGAATGATCCGGCAATTGACCTGGGCGGTCGCCAGTTGCGGCAGCGCGTTTGCGGCATGACCGCCCTGCAGCATGGTGGCGACGCAGGTGGTCCGGAGTTGCGCGTTGAAGGGCGCAATGCCCGAGAGGCGGCTCAGCGCGGCAGCATCGGGCTTGTCGGCGAGCACCGCACGGATGTCGGCGGCGGTCTGCTCACCCACGGACTGCGCAGCACGCTCAAACCAGGCGCGCGTGGTATCGTTCAGATGCAGCGGAAATTCGAATTTCGAGAGCTGCACCAGGCCTTCGGCCAGATGATAGATCGCATTGTCCTTGCGCGGCACCGACGAGTGGCCACCCGAATTCTTGACATCGAGCTGGAAGGTCACCGGCACCTTCTCGCTGGTCTGGATATTGACGCGGACGGCCTTGCCGTTGAGCATATTGACCGGGCCGCCCTCGTTGAGCGCGAATTCGGCATCGATCAGGTCGCGGTGATTTTTGATCAGCCATTGAATGCCGAGTGCGTCGTGATCGAAAATCTCCTCGTCGGTCTCCAGCGCAAGGATGATATCGCGGTCGGGTTTGTAGCCCTCGCGCCTGTAGCGGATCAAACTGGTGACGAACGACGACGCCATGTATTTGTCGTCGCTACTGCCGCGCCCGTAGAAGTAACCGTCCTGCTCGGTCAGCTTGAACGGATCGACCGACCAGTCCGAGCGCAGCGCCGGCACCACGTCGAGATGCGCGACCAGCAGGATCGGCTTACGCTTGCCGGTGCCGTGCAGCCGCGCGACCAGATTGCCCTTGCGCGGCATCGGCGAAAGCACGCGGATGTCTTCATCCGGGAACCCCGCCGCCTTCAGCCGCGCCGCCATTGCCTCCGCCGCCTGCTTGGTGTCGCCGGTCGCGGTCGTCGTGTCGATCTCGACCAGCTCCTTGTAGATGTCGTGCGCGAGCTGCTGGTCGGGCGTCAAGCCGTCGGCTCGGGCAACGCCCGGAAGCGCGAGGAACGCGCAGAGCGCGGTCGAAAGCAGGAGCGAAGAGATTCCATTTCGATGCACGGCTCCCTCCCGGGTTATCCTCCTCGATTGAGACAGCGAACGCGCGATTGTGCAAGCGGTCAATCACGCCTGTCACGTCAGCCTATTTTGCATCCTTCACCGCGATCACCTCGATCTCGACCAGGAAGCCGGGATTGGCGAGCGAGGCGACGCCGACGACGGAGCGCGCCGGCAGATTGGGCTGGCTGCCGCCGAAGAACTGGGTGTAACCCTCCATGAAGGCCTTGAAATCCATCGGCGCGGACGGGGTGTGGACCAGAAACACCTGCATCTTCACGACGTCGCCCATGGAAAGGCCCAGCCCCTCCAGGATGCCCTTGATGCGGTTGAGCACGCCAACCGTCTGCGTCTTGATGTCGCCATAGGCGGCGACACTCGACGGATCGGCATCCTTGTTGATGGCGGGCGGAACCTGGCCACTGACATAAGTGGTCGTGACATTGCCCGTGACCTGCACGGCCTGCGCGATCGGAAAGGTGGAATTCGGGATCGGGTGCCTGACGACCTCGGCCCTCGCGCCGACAGGTGCGCCGGCCGACAGCGCGGCCAACAGCAGCAGCATTCGCACTTTCATCTTTCGTCCCTTTGTCGTTCAGTGGCGCGCGTCGCTCACCTCCTGCGCCGTCACCACATCGCTATAGCTGTTGCCGAAATGCGTCCGCAGATAATTCACCACGGCCGCGACCTGCGCATCGTTCATCATCTCACCGAAGGGTGGCATGGCTTTCCTGCCGTAGACAACCAGCGTGATGGGATAGCCGGCCGATTCGAGGTTCGGATTTGCGGCAAGAGAAGGATAAGCGCCGGCGCCGCTTGCGCCCTTGGCGTCGCCCATGTGACAGCCCCGGCAGATGTTGTTGTAGAGTTCCTCGCCGCTCATTTCGACAAACCGATATCCCGAACTGAATGTGCGCTGTCCGTCCTGTGCGGACGCCGCCGCCGAAAAAAGCACCACGGTCGCCATCAGTGCCAGCCCGGCGGCAAGGGCGGCCGCCGAAAAATTGCATTTGCGGAGCGTCATCACGCCTTCACCACGCGCTGATGCAGCCGGGTGATGGCATCGAGCGCGGACAGGATCGCGCCCTCCTGCCAGGCTGGCAGCGCGGAGGCATGCTCGCCTGCCAGCACGATGCGCCCGTCGATCTGGCAGAGATTGGCATAATGCTGGCTGCGCGCCTCCTCCGACCAGGCGCCGCTGCAGCCGAGCGTGAACGGCACGCGATGCCAGGCGACCGCGATGCCGTTCTCGAACTCGCTCTTATATTGCGGATGAAGGGCGGCACCGAACTCCACCGCGCGTGCGACGCGTTCTTCGGGCGGCATCGCGGTGAACTCGTAGGAATTGGCGCCTTCGAAGAGATAGGCGCCGAGCAGGACGCCGCGGCCGGCCCGGTTGTAGCCGGTGTTGGGATAGGCGATCTGGCGGATCGGCAAATCCGTGTAGCTGATCCCGCCATAAATCGCGTCATCCTCCTCCCAGAAGCGGCGCTTGAATTGCAGGCCGATCTTGACCGATCCGGCATAGGGAACGGCATCGATCGCCGCTTTCATCGCGGGGCCGACGTCGAGCGGCAGCTGGCTCAGGATCGAGAGCGGGATGGTGCAGACGCACCAATCCGCCGTTACGGTCTCGACGATCGAGGGCCTGGTCGTGTCGACAAAGGTGACGGTGACGCTGCGGCCGCCCTGCTCGATCTTCGTGACCTTGGCGTTGGTGCGGATGATGCCGTCGAGCTCTTTCGCGAACGCCTTGCCGATCATGTCCATGCCGCCGACCGGCTGGAACATCGTGGTCTGGAAATTGTAATGCGCGAAATTCTGCAGGTAACGCCACAGCCGCGATTTCAGCAGGTCGGAAAGCGGGACCGGATCGCTCGGCACCGGCTTGGCCGAAAGCCCCCCGCCAGGCGCCGAGGCGTAGCCGCGAAATTCGGAGGAAGCGAGATTGGTGTTGTAGCTATAGTTGCGGTCGAGCGCGCCCCATGACCGCAGCGCCTCCAGCAGTATCTCCTGATCCTCCCTGGTGACGGCCTCGTCGAGCTTGCCCTGCCGGGTCGCCTTCGCGAGCAGCTCCGATACCTGCCCCTCAAAATCGGCTTTCACCGCGCGAATGCGCTGCGGCGTCCCGCCGAACGCGCGCGTAGCGTGGAAGAAGGCATTGTGGTTGAGCTGGTTGAACGGCTCAAGCGCGACGTTGAGCCGCCGGCAATAGTCGAGCAGCGCGCGGTGATGATGGGGGATGCGCCAGGGGCCCGGATTGATGTAGAGCCCACGCTCGAATTCGCAGGTTTGGGTGGCGCCGCCGAGCTCGGTAAAGCGGTCGCCGCCGCGCAAAGTCCAGTTGCGGCCGCCGGCACGGTTGTTGAACTCCAGCACTTGCACCTGATAGCCGGCCTTGCGCAGCTCCAGCGCGGCGGTCATGCCGGCCAATCCGGCGCCCAGGACAAGGACCGATGCGCCCTTCGGATCGCCTTCAAGCTTGACCGGACCCTGGTAGCGCGATTCGGATGCGAAGCCGAGGCTCGTCATCGCGTGATACATCGCCGCACTGCCCGCCATCGCCCCAATCAGGGAGAGCAGGTCGCGCCGCCTCAACACTGCTTCTTGATCTTGCATATCGATGGAGTTACGAGCCGCGCCAAGGTCGAATGGATCGAACCGGCTCGCCGCCGCCCTGTCAAGAAACAGCGTGTTCGCGCGAGCAATCAACACGCGTTGTTGATCGGAGGAGTCTCGCTTTTCACCGCTCCCGCGTGCCGACGCGCTTCGCCAGTTCGCGCATTTCCGAGATCACGGTCTTTTCCAGCGTTTCCCGCGCAATCGAGTTGACCTCGCTCCGGCTCTTCGCAAGATAACGCTTCATCGCCAATCCCCGGATCGGCACGCCACCAAGCCGCCTGCTCTGGGCTTCCTCCACGATCGAGGAATAGGGCAAGAGCCCGTAGATCCGCCCGCTCTGCAGCAATTGCTGCAGGGTGTCGCCGCTTTCCAGCTCGAGACGGATGTCGAGCCGGACACCTTCGCGTGCGGCGGAGCTCTCGATCAACTGGCGGGAGCGGTTGTGCCTGCTGGTCATGACCAGCGGCAGGTCGGCGAGGCTCTTGACCTCGAGGCCGCGCTTCTTCAGGCGCGGGTCGTCGGGCCGGCCGACCACGTAGATCGATTCCGTGAAGAGATGCGTGTACTCGACAAGGGGATCGAGCGGCGGATCGGTGACGATCGCAAGGCTGAGCTCGCCGCGGCGGAGCTGGCCCAGCGCGCTCGATGTGAATCCTTCCATCAGGCTGAGCTGCACCCTCGGGTATGATTTCAGGAAGGTCAGTGCGAGCCGGCTGAACAGGAGCCGGCCGATCGACGGCGGCGCCGCCAGCGACGCCGGCCCGCTCGGCACATGCGCCTCGATCTGCAGGGTCTCCTTCAGCCGGTCGACCTCGCTGAGGATATGCTGCGAACGTTCGAGCAGGCGCTGGCCCGCCGCGGTCAGCCGCACCCCGCGCTTGACGCGATCAAACAGCAGAAAACCCAATTCCCGCTCGAGAATCTGGATTTGCCGGGTCAACGCCGATTGTGCGACGCGCAAATCCTCGCTCGCCTTGCGGAAATTCTCGCGCCGCGCGACCTGGCTGAAGTAACGGAACTGGCGCAGGTCCATTTTTGGTGATGCCAAAATTCGATCAAACTGATGACAATTCAATATTATCGCAATCAAAGCACCGGTGCTAACTTTTTTGCCGGATCGTCAGGCAATTCGAACCGCTGCGCATGACGGCGGCAGTCGGGCGTCCGGGGGAAAGAAAATGGCCGATGTATCGCTCGACGCCCAAGGGGTCGTTCAAGGAAGTGTGCAAGGCGGCATTGCAAAACTCCAAAATGCGGGCAACGCCGCGCAAGACTGGCTCGACGCACTCGAAAAATCCAGGCTGACGCCGCGCTACTACCTGACGATCGCGCTGATCGTCATGCAGGAGATGTTCGAATTCTACGACTTCTTCCTGGTCGGCTATCTCGTCTCCGTGCTCGCCCCCGGCTGGCATCTCACCTACGGCCAGAGCGCCATGATGCTGCTCTCCTCCGGCGTCGGCGCCATCGCCGGCGCGACGATCGGCGGAAAGTTCGCGGACATCGTCGGACGAAAGCGGATGATCTGGGGCGGCGGCTTCATCTTCGCGCTGGGCGCCGCCGGATGCGCATTCATCCCCGACGGCGCCTGGATCCAGTTCTCGCTCTTGCGCTTCGTCGTGGGCTTCGGCTCGATGGCGGCAACGACCGCGCAGAACCCGCTGATCGTCGAGATCACGCCGACGCGCTATCGCACGTTCGTATCGAGCATGATGGTGGTGCCGGTGGCGCTCGGCACCATGTTCGCTGCGATGATCTCCGCAGGGCTTTTGCCGGTGATCGGCTGGCGCGGCGTGGCCGCCACCGGCGGGCTGCCGGTCATCACCTCGCTCCTGATCCTGTTGCTCGTCCCGGAATCGATCCGCTGGCTCTTGTCGCGCGGCCGCAACGCCGACGCACGGCGCGAGGCCGCCAAGCTGCTCGGCGTTCCCGAGAACAGCATCTCGCTGCCGAAAGCAGTCGAGACGACGCGGAATGCATCGATCCGGGAACTGTTGAAAGACCAGAAGCGCTTCTGGTGGGTCGCCGTCATCTGGATCGGCATTTCCACGGGCACCTATGGCGTGATCCTGTGGGGCCCGACCATCCTGTCGCAGCTCCTGAAGATCAGCGCACATGAGGCGGCGCACTACTTCGTCTATGCCAGCATCTTCTCGCTGCTCGGCCGCGTGCTGTTCTCGGTGCTGCCGCTCTATATCGGCCGCCGCGGCGCGGCCATCGTCGGCACGGCCTGCTCGGTGGTGATCATGCTCGCGATCTTCACCTTCTATCGCGAGTTCGTGGCGGGCTGGTCAGTGTTCGCCCTGCTGGTGATCTTTGGAGCGATGTTCTACAGCGGCCAGTTCTCCAACATGTCGCCTTATGTGGTCGAGGTGTTCCCGGTTTCGCTGGGCGGCCGCGCCTTCGGACTGGCGCAGGCTTCCAACGGCGTCGGCAAGATTTTGGGACCGGTATGCCTCGCGCTGATCGCGGGCAGCGGCGACATCGTCTCGCCGAAGGCCACCACCGACGCGATCGCGCCGGCGTTCCTGTTCCTCGCCGCCTGCGAACTGGCGGCGCTGATCGCGATCGTCGCCTTCCGGCAGGAGCCGCACGGCAAGCCGATGGATATCGCCTGATCGAAACCGAGCCAACAAGAAGGATAAGAAAATGCTCGACCTTCCCGTTCTGATTTCCGGCGGCGGACCGGTCGGACTTGCCGCCTCGCTCTTTCTCTCCCAGCACGGCGTGCGGTCGCTGATGGTCGAACGCCACCCGTCCACGGCCCTCACGCCGAAGGCGCGCGGCATCAACGCCCGCACCATGGAGGTCTTCCGGCAATGCGGCATCGACGACGCCGTCCGCGCGGCAGGGCTCGCGGAAGGCGGCACCGGCCTGATCGTCTGGACGGAAACACTCGCGGGCCGCGAGATCGAGCGCCGCGTGCCTGGCCGTGCGGTCGCCAAGAACATGGCGGTGACGCCGGGCAAGAACTGCCTCTGCGCGCAGGACGATCTCGAGCCGGTCATTCGCCGCCATGCGGAGGCCGCCGGCCTCGGCGAGCTGCGCTTCAACACCGAGATGACGTCGTTCACTCAGAAGGGCGATGCCGTCACCGGCATCCTGACCGATCGTACCACCGGCGCGGAAACGCCGTTCACCGCGCGCTATTTGATCGCGGCCGAGGGCGCACAGAGCCGCGTGCGGCGTGCGCTTGATGTCAAGATGGTCGGCGAAGAGAAGGTCTACGACAGCGTCAATATCCTGTTTCACGCCGAGCTCACCCGGTATGTGAAGGATCGCCCGGCCGCGCTCTATTTCGTCGAGCAGGACGATCTGCGCGCCACCTTCCTCACCATCAACGGCAGGGACCGTTGGGGCTTCCTGATCCACAGTCCGAAGAAATACGGCTGGCGGCCGGACGACTTCACGCCGGAATTCTGCGCGCAGTTGATCCGCGAAGGCATCGGCGTGGCGGATATCCCGGTCAAGGTGCTGGGCGTGAGCCCATGGGAAGCGTCCGCCATCGTCGCCGACCGCTATCGCGTCGGCAACGTCTTTCTTGCCGGCGACGCAGCGCACGAAATGCCGCCGACCGGCGGCTTCGGCCTCAACACCGGGGTGCAGGACGTCCATAACCTCGCCTGGAAGATTGCCGCCGTGCTGCGCGGCAACGCGGACAAGTCGCTGCTCGACAGCTATCACGACGAGCGCCAGCCGCTCGCCGTGATCACCACGAAAAACTCTCTCGCCAACGCCATGTCGATGGGACGCACCGAACGGCAGAGCGGCGTGCTGCCGCGCCGGGAATTCCTGAACGAACAGGGCTTGATCTTTGGCGTGAACTACAACTCCAACGCCGTCATCCCCGACGGCACGTCGCCGCCGGCAATCGACGATCCCGTCACCGAATATCTCCCCTCGGCGCGGCCGGGCAGCCGAGCGCCGCACGTCTGGCTCCGGCGCGGCAACGAGCAGATCTCGACCGTGGACCTGATCGGTCCGCATTTCCTGCTGCTGGCAGGCGCCGCTGGCGAGGCGTGGCGGCACGCCGCGCAGGCTGCCGCTCCGTCGTGGCCGCCGCTCGCCGTGCGCATCATCGGCGACGATACCGAGGTCAGCGATCCCGACGGAAAGTGGCAATTGGCGTACGGTATCGACGCGGACGGCGCGGTGCTGGTTCGTCCCGACGGCTATGTCGCCTGGCGCAGCCGCTCGGGCGTTTCGAACCCGGAAGCGTCCTTGCGCGCGGCGTTCGACCGCCTGCTCGGACGAATGCCGGCGATGGCGTGATCAGCCCTTCACCGCGCCCGCCGTCAGTCCGCTGACGAGATAGCGCCGCACGGCGAGCGAGAAGATCAGAACCGGCGCCATGACGAGCGAGCCGCCGGCCGCGATCTTGCCCCATTCCCAGCCCTCGTAATTCATGAAATTCACAACGGCGACCGGCGCGGTGCGCGCGTTGGTGCGTGTCAGGATCAGCGCGAAGAAGAAATCGTTCCAGGCGTAGAGGAAACAGAGGATCGCGGTCGCGGCGATGCCGGGCGCGACCATCGGCAGCACGATCTGCGTGAAGATGGTCCGCGTCCGCGCGCCGTCGACGAGCGCCGCCTCCTCCAGCGAAACCGGCACCGTCTCGAAGAACGGCTGCATCATCCACACCACCAACGGCAGATTGAAGCTGGTGTAGACCAGCACCAGCCCCGTGACGGTATCGAGCAGGCCGATCCATTGATAGAACAGGAAGAAGGGAATGGTGAAGGCGATCGGCGGCGCCATGCGCGTCACCAGGATCGCGAAGCTGAGGGAGCGCTTGCCCCTGCCCGCCCATTTCGACAGCGCATAGGACGCGGGCACGCCGAGCAGCAAAGCGAGCGCGGTCGAGAACGACGCGCTCAAGAGAGAGTTGACGAAGGAAGATGAAAACGCGCTGTGCCAGAGCGAGGTGTAGTTCGCCAGCGTCGGCGTAAAGATCAGGGGCGGCGGAAACTGAAGAATCTGGTTGTTGGTCTTGAAGCTCATCTGCAGCAGCCAGAAGAAAGGCGACAGCAGCACGACCAGCGTTACGGCGATCGCGATGTGCCGCCCTGCCCCGGCGCGCTTCAAGGAAGTCTTGCTCACGCAAATCCCTCGCGGCGCTTGCCCATCCAGACGAGGCCGAGGCTGACGGCAGCCACCAGCAGCAGCATCACCACCGTGACCGCGCTGGAATAGCCGATCTCGTTGCCGTCGAAAGCGAGCAGGTAGGCGTAGTAGTTCGTGACCTCGGTGACGCTGCCGGGCCCGCCGCTGGTCAGGAGGAAGATCAGCGGAAATGCCTTCACGCTGTCGATCAGGCGGAACATGCCCGAGATCAGGAGGATCGGCGCGATGAAAGGCAGCGTGACGTACCAGAAGATCTGAAAGGCATTGGCGCCGTCGACCAGCGCGGCTTCAGAGAACTCGTCCGGGATGGTCTGCAGCGCCGCCAGCACCATCAGGAAGGTGAAGGGCAGCCATTCCCAGGTGTCGGCGATGATGATCGAGATGAGCGCGAAATCGACGCTGGATGTCAGCGACGGCATCGCGATGTTGAGCAGGTTGGCTGCGTAATAAAGCGGACTGATATCGGGCGTATAGATCAGCTTCCAGATCACCGCGACCACGATCGGCGGCAGCACCATCGGAATCAAAAAAAAGGTGCGCGCGAATTCCACGAAGCGCGATGGCACGTTCAGGAGCAATGCCAGCAGCATGCCCAAGAACACCTGGAACAGCACGCCCCAGAACGAGAGCTTTGCCTGTACCCACAGCGAATTGACGAAGCGGGGATCGCCGGGAAGCAGGCGGTAATTGCGCAAGGGTGACGAGAAATTGGTCGCGGAGCCCGGCTCGGTGAGCTGGAACGGCGTGAAGCTGACCGCGAGCAGATAGAGCGCGGGGAGACCCGCGATCACGAACAGTACGATCAGGCTCGGCACGAGCGCGAAGCGGTTGAAACGTCGGCGCTCGGCGTCGAGAAGCCCCTCTTCCGTCAAAGCGCGGTTCCGGCGCGGCGGAGGCTTGCAATCGCCTGCTCCTGAGCCGCATTCATGGCGTCGCGCGCGGGAAGCTGTCCGGTCGCCACCTGCTCGAACGCCTTGTTCATGACGTCGCCGACGATTGGGAATTCCTTCACCGTGCGATAGGCCATGTAGTTGTCGCCTTTGGCCGGCAGCTCCAGCACTTCGAGATAGAGCGCGCCGAGATCCTGGCCGTTGACCACGTTGAGCTTGCGGTATTCCTCGTTCTGGATCACCGAGCGGCGGCAGATCGAGGAATGGCCGTGTTCCTTGACGAGCCGCATGGAGATTTCCGGGCTCAGCGCCCATTTGATGAACTCCCACGCCGCCTTCTTGTTCTTGGCGTTCTTGGGAATGCCGAGCCCCTGGCTGTTCGCGGCCGGATGATCGGCCACCGGGCCCGCCGGCATCCGCACCACGCGCGAGGTGTCCTTTACCTTGCTGTCGGGCGACATCAGGATCGGCGTCACCCAGGCGCTGGAATGGATGAAGATGTTGGAGCGGCCGGTGAGCAGCGACTGCCGCGCCTGGTCCTCGGTATAGGTGAGCACGCCTTTCGGCGCGTAGTTCTTCAGGAGATTGGCATAGAATTCGACCGCCTCGATCGCCTGCGGCGTGTTCAGCGCGGGCATGATGTCGGAGGGCGGATTATTGAACACGTTGCCGCCAAAGCCCTGCATGTAGGGCGGCAGGTTCCAGTGGTGGAGCTGGAACGAGACGATGCCGTTGACGCCGTCGGTGCCGTTGAGCTCGGCGCAAACCTGCTGCAGCTCGGCAAAGGTCTTTGGAATCTTCAGGCCCTTCTTCTCCATCAGATCCATGCGCGACAGGCCCATCACCATGGCGCCGCCTTCCCAGGAATAGCCATAGGTCGCGCCGTTGGCGTCGCGGTACGGCACCTGCGCGCCCTCGACGAAATCCTTCGGATTCCAGTCGGACGGCGTGAGCTTCGCATCGGAAGTGAACTCGTCGAGATTGGCGAGCAAGCCCGCCGAGACCCATCGGGCCGCGAGGATGAAGGTCACGTTGACGAAATCGAAGGCCGAGCCGCCGGACGACAATTCGAGATTGGCCTGCTGGTTGTAGACCGGGAATGCCGAGAGCTGCAGGTCGACCTTCATCCCGGTCTTCTCCTCGAATTCGGGAATGTAGTTCTGCAGCAGCGTGAAGAAGCGGTGCTGGAACGACGCGCCATGCAGTGTCACGCCGGCAAAGGGCTTTGATTGCGCGAAAACCGGCAGCGGAAACGCCGCCGCACCAAGCGCGGCTGCGCCCGCCTTGAGCACGGACCTGCGATTGAACGGCCGCCCGGGACCGGTCGATTTGTTGTTGGCCACGGCACCCTCCCTTGTTTTGTTGGTTCATAATATGACCGACATAAAATTGTCTGTCAAAAGCCGGATGGCGTTCCTATGGCCACTTTTTTAGGATAGGATCGAAACTACCGGTAATAAATCAGACAATATTTCTACTCATCCAGGAATCGCCATTGCCAAAAACCGCCGAGGCGCGCCAGCCGAGCAACCATGTGGCGCGTGAAATCGCCAATCTGATCGTGAGCGGCGCCTGGCAAGAGGGCGTGACGCTGCCGCGAGAGATCGAGCTCGCCTCGCAGTTCGAGGTCAGCCGCACCTCGATCCGGGAATCGCTGTCGATACTGAAAGCGAAGGGATTGATCGCGGCACGGCAAAAGGCCGGCACCCATGTGCGCGAGCGCATCAACTGGAACATGCTCGATGCGGAACTGCTGGAATGGACCTGGGCGCAGCGCCCGAGCGAGGAGTTCGCCCGGCAGCTCCTGCAGGTGCGGCGGATCGTCGAGCCGGAGGCAGCCGCGATCTGCGCCGAGCGCGGCTCGGACGCCGATCTCGCGCGGATCGAGCGCGCTTTTCGCGAGATGGATGCGGCCGGCATGGACAGCCGTGCCTATTCCGAGCCGGACCTGCGCTTCCACCGCGGCATCCTGACCGCAACCGGCAATGAGTTCCTGGTCGCATTTGGCGCGACGGTGGAAGCGGCACTACGCATGTCGTTCGAGCTGTCGACCCTCAACCCCGGCGCGCCGCGCAAGAGCCTGCCCTATCACCGCGCCATCCTTGACGAGATCTGGGCCCGCAACCCCGGCGGCGCGCGCGCCGCCATGCACCGGCTGATGGACCTGACGGAACGCAACATCTCCTCCGCGCTGGCGCGCCGGAAGAACGAGACCGTCACGCAATCGGCGTAACACGCGTTCCCGGAGGCGGTGGAGCCCCGCCTTCGCACCGGTTCAGGGCTGGACTTGCTTCGGGTCGATAGGGCTTAATGATGCCCATCATACGGAAGCGTCCGGCACAACAAAAACAACAGGACGTTTACGAACCGAGGAAACGTAAGGACGAGGGTACCATGCTTGGGCTCATGCAAAACCGGCCGCTGCTCATCTCGGACCTGGTCGACTACGTCGCGACCTGGCACGCGGAAACCGAGATCGTCTCGCGCGATCCAAAGGGCGTCATGCACCGCTCGAATTATGGGCAGGTGGCGGCGCGCGCCAGGCGTCTCGCCAATGCGATCACGGCGCTCGGGATCGGCCCGGGCGACCGCGTCGCAACGCTCGCCTGGAATTCGTGGCGGCACCTTGAGATCTACTATGGCGTGACCTGCTCCGGCCGCGTGCTGCACACCGTCAATCCGCGCCTGTTCATCGAGCAGCTCGTCTACATCATCAATCACGCCGAGGACAGTTACGTCTTCTTCGATCCGGATTTCACGCCGCTGGTCGAGCAACTCGCACCAAAGCTGCCGCTGGTGCGCGGCTGGATCGCGCTGTGCGATGAAAAGGACATGCCTTCCGTCAAGGTCGGCAATCTCCTGTGTTACGAGACACTGCTGGCGCAGGCGTCAGCGGACTACGCATGGCCGCAGTTCGACGAGAACACCGCCTGCACGCTCTGCTACACGTCCGGCACGACGGGCAATCCAAAGGGCGTTCTCTACAGCCACCGCTCGACCGTGTTGCATGCCTTCGCCGCCTGCGCCGCCGACGGCTTCGCGCTGTCGGCGAAGGATTCGATCCTTGTGATCGTGCCGCTGTTCCATGCCAACGCGTGGAGCCTGCCGTTCTCGGCCGCCATGTGCGGCGCCAAGCTGGTCCTGCCCGGACCGAAGCTCGATCCGGAAAGCATCTACATGCTGCTGGAACAGGAAGGCTGCACCAAGGCCGGCGGCATTCCGACCATATGGCTCAACTTCCTCGCCTATATCGAAAACAATCGTGAGAAGCTCGATCTGTCGAAGCTGAAACTGAAGCTCGTTTTCTCAGGCGGCACCGCCGCGCCACGCGCGACGATCGAGAAATTCCGCGATCTTCTGGATGTCTTCCTGCTGCACGCCTGGGGCATGACGGAAACGAGCCCGCTCGTCACGCTCGGCTCGCCGCTCGCCAAGCACGACGGCGCGACAGCGGATGAAATCGTCGACATGCAGGTCAAGCAGGGACGCCAGGTCTTCGGCGTCGAACTGCGCGTGACTGATGAAAAAGGTCAACCCCTGCCGCGCGACGGCAAGACGGTCGGCCAGCTCAAGGTGCGCGGCAACTGGGTGATATCGGGTTACTTCAAGAGCGAAGGCGGCAAGGTCGTCGGCGACGACGGCTGGTTCGGCACCGGAGACGTCGCCACCATCAATCCCGACGGTTATGTCCAATTGACCGATCGCCTGAAGGACGTCATCAAGTCCGGCGGCGAGTGGATCTCCTCGATCGAGATCGAGAATCTCGCGCTGTCGCATCCGGACGTGTTCGAGGCGGCCGTCATCGCGATCCCGCATCCGACATGGCAGGAGCGGCCGCTGCTCTTGGTGCAACCCAAGCCCGGCGCACATCCGACCAAGGAAGCGATCCTCGAATTCCTGTCGACCCGGATCGCCAAATGGTGGATGCCGGACGATGTGATCTTCGTGGAGTCGCTGCCGCATACCGCGACCGGCAAGCTGCTCAAGACCGAGCTGCGCGCCAAATATGGCGGCCAGCTCGCCGTGGCTGGATAACGCGGCGCACGATCTCCTCCCTCTCTCCGTTCTTACGGAGAGAGGGTTGGGGTGAGGGGCTGTCTCCACGAAATCGGTGAGAGAGGGACTCGCGGAGCGTCCCCCTCACCCGGATCTTCTCCCGCAAGCGGGGCGAGGTGAAAACAAGGCCCGCCCATGCGGGCAGTTACACCGGGTCTTGCGAACTTCCAGATTAGGCCCAACCTAACTGGAGCTTCACATGACCGATCAAGCCGCCCTCTCCTCCTTATCCTCCGCCATCGAAGGCGTGGTCGCAGTCGCGCGCCCTTCGATCGTCTCCGTGCATTCGCGCCGCTGGCGCGCCTCCGGCTTTGTCTGGAAGGCTGGCCTTGTCGTCACCGCCGACGAGGCGCTCGCCGAAGAAGGCGACGTCGCGATCAAATTGAGCGATGGCACGACGCGGCCCGCCACCATCGCCGGCCGCGATCACACCACCGACGTCGCCCTGCTCCGCTTCGACGGCGCCGGGCTTGCGCCAGCCAAACTGATATCAGGCGTGCCTGCGCTCGGTTCGCTCGCGGTCGTCGTGGCCGCGGAAAGCGGCAATCCGACCGCCGCGCTCGGCGCGGTATCGCTTACAGGCGAGCGCTGGCGCAGCCTGCGCGGCGGCGACATCGATGCGAGGATCGAGCTCGATGTCCGCCTGCCCCACAGCCACGAGGGCGGCCTCGCGCTCAACGCCGCGGGCGAAGCGTTCGGCATGGCCGTGCGCGGGCCGCGGCGCGTGCTCGTGATCCCCTCGGCCACGATCGAGCGCGTCGCCGCCAGGCTCGAGACGCACGGCCGGGTCGCGCGCGGTTACCTCGGCCTCGGTCTGCAGCCGGTCAAGCTCGATGACGGCGTCGGCGTGATGGTGATGAGCGTCGACAAGACCGGCCCCTCGGCGGCCGCCGGCATCCGGCAGGGCGACGTGATCGTCGGCTGGAACAACGAAAAACTCTCCGGCGTGCGATCGCTGCTGAGGGCGCTCGGTCCCGACAGCGTCGGCTCGGTCGTGGACGTGGCGGCGCGGCGCGCCGACGAGCCCCTGACATTCAAGCTGACCATCGGCGAAAGGCCGGAGAAGTGAGCGAGGACATTTCGCCAACCATCTCTATCGCGATCGAGATCGACGATCCCGCGCTGGCGGACCGGCTCGCCTCCCTCTTGGGGGGCGTGGCCGGTCTCAGCCTCGCCGCGCCGGGACAGCCCGCCGACGTCGCAATCGTCTCACGGGAACGCAGAAATGAAGCGCCGGAGGTCGAATTGACCCCGCGCGAACTCGACGTGCTGGCGCTGATGGCCGAAGGCGCGTCGAACAAGGCCATCGCCAAACAGCTCGGAATATCCGTCCACACCGCCAAGTTCCATGTCGGCTCGATCCTGGACAAGCTCGATGCCACCGGCCGAACCGACGCGGTCGCGCATGCGGCGCGACGCGGCGTCATCCACCTGTAAGGACAAAAAAAGGCCCGCGCGGCAGTCGCATGGCGTAAAAAGGCGACACTCGAGCCGATTCGAGGCGGGATAAACCCTCATTCTTTCCGATTGTTAAGGCGACAATCCCCGGCCGGACCGGTCAAAATATCGGGACCGGGAATGTCCCGGCGGTTGCGGAAGCGGTAAAAGACGGCAACGCAGTTTTCCGCTCCAACCCACGGTGATGACCGCTTCATGGACCAGCCGCTAAAGCCACCGAAGCAAGCCCCCTACGAGCGTTCGCCGACAAAGCCGCGCTCCGGCGGCCGCGTTGTCGTGGCCTCCCTCGTCGTGTTGCTTCTGGTCGCCGGCATCGTCTGGTGGACCCGGCACCAGGCCGCGCCCGAACAGCAAGCGGGGCCCGGACGCGGCGGCGGCCGGTTCGGCGGCGCGCCGATGTCGATCGTCCCGGAAACCGTCGGCAAGGGCGATATCGGGATCAAGCTCAATGCGCTGGGAACGGTAACATCGCTCGCAAGCGTCACCATCCGCACCCAGATCAGCGGCTATCTGATCAAGGTGGTGTTCAAGGAAGGCGACGAGGTCAAGAAAGGCGACCTGCTCGCCGAGATCGATTCGCGGCCCTATGAGGCGGCGCTGGCGCAGCAGCGCGGTCAGCTCGCGCGCGACGAAGCGCAGTTGAAAGGCGCGCAGGTCGATCTTACGCGCTACCAGGGCCTTGCCGCGCAGAATGCCGTGCCGCGTCAGCAGCTCGACACCCAGACGGCGCTGGTGGCGCAGAACCAGGGCACGGTCGAAGCCGATCGCGCCATGGTGAAGGCGGCCGAGGTCAATCTCGCCTACACCAGGATCGTCTCGCCGCTCGATGGCCGTGTCGGGCTGCGTCTTGTCGACCAGGGCAATTACGTCACGCCGGGCGACGCCAACGGCCTCGTGGTGATCACGCAGATCCAGCCGATCAGCGTGCTGTTCACCGTGCCCGAGGACAATCTGCAGGCCATCTCAAAACGCCTGCAGTCCGGCGCAACCCTTCCCGTCACCGCGCTCGACCGCTCCGGCGCCAGCAATCTCGCCGACGGCACGCTCTCGACGTTCGACAGCCAGATCGATCCGACCACCGGCACGATCAAGCTCCGCGCCCAGTTCGCCAACGAAGCAAGGACGCTCTATCCGAACCAGTTCGTGAACATTCGCCTCCTGCTCGACACCCACAAGGACGTGGTGACGATGTCGACCGCCGGCATCCAGCGCGGCGTGCCCGGCACCTTCGTCTACCTGCTTGGTGAGGACAGCACGGTCGCGGTGCGCCCGGTCAAGCTCGGCGTCACCGACGGTACTCGGGTCGAGGTACTCTCGGGCCTCCAGCCCGGTGATCGCATCGTGATCGACGGCGCCGACAAGCTCCGCGAGGGCGCGAAGGTCATCGTGCGCGCCGAGGCCGGCGGCGATGGTCCGGCGGCCGCCACCGCCGCGCCTGATGGCGACAAGGCAGGCGGCGGCAAGAAGCGACGGCGCCCGGACGGCGAGCAGAAGCAAGGCGACCAGAAGCAGGGCGAGCCCAAACAGGGCGAACCGAAGCGATGAACCCGTCGCGGCCATTTATCCTGCGGCCGGTGGCAACGACGCTCCTGATGATCGCCATCATGCTGTCGGGCATGCTGGCGTTCCGCTTCCTCCCGGTCGCCGCGCTCCCTGAAGTCGACTACCCGACGATCCAGGTCCAGACCTTCTATCCCGGCGCCAGCCCGGACGTGATGACATCCTCGATCACCGCGCCGCTGGAAGTGCAGTTCGGCCAGATGCCGAATCTGAACCAGATGAGCTCGGTGAGCTCGGCCGGCGCCTCCGTCATTACCCTGCAATTCAGCCTGAACATCTCGCTCGACATCGCCGAGCAGGAGGTGCAGGCCGCCATCAACGCCGCCGGGAATCTCCTGCCCTCCGACCTGCCGGCGCCGCCGATCTACGCCAAGGTCAACCCGGCGGACGCGCCGATCCTCACCCTCGGCCTGACCTCGACGACCATGCCGCTGACGCAGGTCGAGGAATTCGTCGACGCGCGGCTGGCCCAAAAAATCTCGCAGCTTCCCGGCGTCGGCCTGGTCAGCATCTCCGGCGGCCAGCGCCCCGCGGTGCGCATCCGCGCCGACATCCGCAAGCTCGCCGCCTACGGCCTCAACATCGACGATCTCCGCACCACGCTTGCCAACGCCAACGTCAACACGCCCAAGGGCAATTTCGACGGCGGCATGCGCGCCTACACCATCAACGCCAACGACCAGATCCGCAACGCCGCCGACTACAAATCGCTGGTCGTCGCCTACAAGAACGGCTCGCCGGTTCGCCTTTCCGACGTCGGCGACGTCGTCGACGGCGCGCAGAACGACAAGCTCGGCGCCTGGATGAACGAGACGCCGGCGATCATCCTCAACATCCAGCGCCAGCCGGGCGCCAACGTGATCTCGGTGGTCGAGGGCATCAAGACGCTGCTGCCGCAATTGCAGGCGACGCTGCCCGCCGCGATCGACCTCGCCGTCCTGACCGACCGCACCGTCACCATCCGCGCCTCGGTGCGCGACGTCGAATATGAATTGTCGCTCGCGGTGATCCTGGTCGTGCTGGTGATCTTCGTGTTCCTGCGCTCGACCCGCGCGACGCTGATCCCGAGCCTATCGGTGCCGCTGTCGCTGGTCGGCACGCTCGGCGCCATGTACCTGTTCGGCTTCAGCCTCAATAACCTGTCGCTGATGGCGCTGACGATCGCGACCGGCTTTGTGGTCGACGACGCCATTGTCGTGATCGAGAACATCTCCCGCTACATCGAGGAAGGCTATTCCCCGGTGGAGGCCGCGCTGAAAGGCTCCGAGCAGATCGGCTTCACGATCATCTCGCTGACGGTGTCCCTGATCGCGGTGCTGATCCCGCTGTTGTTCATGGGCGACGTGGTCGGCCGCCTGTTCCGCGAATTCGCGATCACGCTCTCTGTGACCATCCTGATCTCGGCCGTGGTGTCACTGACGCTGGTGCCGATGGCCTGCGCCAAGCTGCTCAAGGCCGAACACGAAGGGCACGAGAATGCGTTCCAGCGCTGGAGCCGCGAAGGGTTCGACAAGGTCGTCGAAATCTACGGGCACATGCTCAACTGGGTGCTCGATCGGCAGACCTTCGTGCTGCTGATCGCGCTCGCGACCTTCGGCCTCACCGCCTACCTCTATGTCGCAATCCCCAAGGGTTTCTTCCCGCTGCAGGACTCTGGCGTGATACAGGCGATTTCGGAGGCGCCGCAGTCGGTCTCCTTTGCGGCGATGGCGGAGCGGCAGCAGGTGCTTGCGAGCATCATCCTGAAGGATCCCGAAGTCGACAGCCTCTCCTCCTTCATCGGCATCGACGGCACCAACACGACGCTGAACAGCGGCCGGATCCTGATTAACCTGAAGCCGCATGACGAGCGCAAGTCCGACATCTCCACCATCATGCGCCGGATCAAGAACGCCACCAGCGACCTGACCGGCATCTCGCTCTACATGCAGCCGGTGCAGGACCTGACCATCGAAGGCACCGTCTCCAAGACGCAATACCAGTTCATCCTCCAGGACGCCGATCCCGTACAGCTCGCGGAATGGACGCCAAAGCTTGTCGACAAGCTCAGGACGCTGCCGGAGTTCAGCGATGTCGCAACCGACATCTCGGCGCAGGGCCTGTCGGTGTTCGTCGAGATCGACCGCGACCAGGCCGCGCGCTTCGGCATCACGCCGGCCACCGTCGACAATGCGCTCTACAATTCCTACGGCCAGCGCATCGTTTCGACCATCTTCACCAACTCCAACCAGAAGCGCGTGATCCTGGAGGCCGATCCGGCGCTGCAGAACTCACTGGAGTCGTTGAGGGACATCTATCTGCCCTCCTCGGTCGGATCGACGCCGGTGCCGCTGGCGGTTCTGTCCAAGATGCGAGAGGAGACCGCGCCGCTGCAGGTCTCTCATCTCGGACAATTTCCGTCGGCAACGATCTCGTTCAACCTCGCGCCCGGCGCTGCGCTCGGCGACGCGGTCGCAGCGATCAAGCAGGCGCAGGTCGATATCGGCCAGCCACTCGGCGTGATCACGAGCTTCCAGGGCGCGGCGCTGGCGTTCCAGTCCTCGCTGTCGAACCAGCTCTTCTTGATTTTGGCCGCGATCGTCACCGTCTACATCGTGCTCGGCGTGCTCTATGAGAGCTTCATTCATCCGGTCACGATCCTCTCGACGCTGCCGTCGGCCGGCATCGGTGCGCTGCTCGCGCTGATGGCGGCGGGCCAGGACCTCACCATCGTCGCGATCATCGGCATCATTCTCCTGATCGGGATCGTCAAGAAGAACGCGATCATGATGATCGACTTTGCGCTCGACGCCGAACGCAACGAAGGCAAGCCGCCGCGCGAGGCGATCTACCAGGCATGCCTGCTGCGCTTCCGCCCGATCATCATGACCACCATGGCCGCCGTGCTCGGCGCCCTGCCGCTGATGCTCGGCACCGGCGCCGGTTCGGAATTGCGTCACCCCCTCGGCATCTCCATCGTCGGCGGACTCCTGGTCAGCCAGGTCCTGACCCTGTTCACGACGCCCGTGATCTATCTCTGGTTCGATCGCCTCGCCATCCGCTTTGCCGGACGGCCCGCGAGCGCGCACCCGGCCAGCGGGCACTGAGCCATGGACCCGTCAACCCCCTTCATCCGACGGCCGGTCGCAACCACGCTGCTGACGTTCGGGCTTGCGGCCGCAGGTGCCGTGGCGTTCTTCCAGCTGCCGGTTTCGCCGCTGCCGCAGGTCGATTTTCCGACTATCTCGGTACAGGCGACGCTGCCGGGCGCCAGCCCGCAGGATGTCGCCACCACCGTCGCAAGTCCTCTCGAACGTCATCTCGGCCAGATCGCCGATGTCAGCGAGATGACCTCGATCAGCACGGTCGGCTCGACCCGCATCACGCTGCAATTCGGCCTCAACCGCGACATCAACGGCGCGGCACGCGACGTGCAGGCCGCGATCAACGCCGCGCGCGCCGACCTTCCGACCAGCCTGCGCAGCAACCCGACCTACCGCAAGGTCAACCCGGCCGACGCGCCGATCCTGGTGCTTACGCTGACCTCCGACACCTTCACCCGAGGGCAGCTCTATGATGCCGCCTCGACGGTGCTCGCGCAAAAGCTCTCCCAGGTCGAAGGTATCGGCGAGGTCGTGGTCAGCGGCAGTTCGCTGCCCGCGGTGCGCGTCGACCTCATTCCGCAGGCGCTCTATAAATACGGCATCGGTCTCGAAGACGTTCGCGCCGCGCTCGCCAGCGCCAACGCGCACAGCCCCAAGGGCGGCATCGATGTCGGCGACAAGCGCTACCAGATCTACGCCAACGATCAGGCCAACAAGGCCGCCGACTACCAGTCCCTGATCGTCGCCTATCGGAACGGCGCGGCGGTGCATCTCTCCGATGTCGGCGAAGTCACGGACGGCGTGGAAAACCTGCGCAATTCCGGCCTCGCCAACGGCAAGCCGGCGGTGCTGATCATCCTGTACCGGCAGCCCGGCGCCAACATCATCTCGACGGTCGACGCGGTGAAGGCGTTGATACCGATCTTACGGGCGTCGATCTCGCCCGCGATCGACGTCGACGTGGGCGTGGATCGCTCGACCACCATCCGCACCTCGCTGCGCGATGTCGAGCGGACGCTGGTGCTGGCCGTGATGCTCGTCATCATCGTGGTGTTCGCGTTCCTGCGGAACCTGCGCGCGACCTTCATTCCCGTGGTCGCGGTGTCGGTGTCGCTGGTCGCGACCTTCGGCGCGATGTACCTGATCGGCTACAGCCTCGACAACCTCTCCCTGATGGCGCTCACGGTGGTGACCGGTTTCGTCGTCGACGACGCCATCGTCGTGCTCGAGAACGTCACCCGCTACATCGAGGAAGGCCTGTCTCCGCTCGAGGCGGCGCTGAAGGGCGCGAACGAAGTCGGCTTCACCGTGCTCTCGATGAGCATCTCGCTGATCGCCGTGTTCATCCCGATCCTGTTGATGGGCGGCATTGTCGGCCGGCTGTTCCGCGAATTCGCCATGGTGATCACGATCTCGATCCTGATCTCGCTCGCCGTTTCGCTGGCGACGACGCCGATGATGTGCGCGGTGCTGCTGCGCCGGGATACCGGCGAACATGGCCGGCTCTACCGGATCAGCGAACGCTTCTTCGAGGCGATGCTCAATTTCTACCGGCGCACGCTGACGTCTGCGCTCGACCATCCCCGCTTCATCATGCTGGTGCTCGCGGCCGTGGTCGGCCTGAATTTCTATCTCTACGACGTGGTGCCGAAGGGCTTCTTCCCGCAGCAGGACACGGGAAGGATCGTCGGCTTCATCCAGGCCGACCAGAGCATCTCGTTCCAGTTGATGCAGCAGAAGCTCGCGCAGTTCGTCAGCATCATGAAGAAGGACCCCGCGGTGGAGACCGCCGTCGGCTTCACCGGCGGCGGCCAGACCAATTCGGGCTTCATGTTCGTCTCCTTGCTGCCGCTGAACGAGCGCAAGGTCAGCGCGGATGAGGTGATCGGCCGGTTGCGGCGGCAACTGGCTGTCGTTCCAGGCGCGACGCTGTTCCTGCAGGCGGTGCAGGATATTCGCGCCGGCGGCCGCGCCAGCGGCGCACAATATCAATACACGTTGCAGGGCGCCTCGCTGGAAGAGCTGAACGAATGGTCGCCGAAGATCGCGGCCGCCTTGCAGCACGAGCCCAAACTGGCCGACGTCAACAGCGACCAGCAGAACAAGGGGCTGGAGTCGAACGTCATCATCGATCGCGACGCCGCGGCGCGGCTCGGCGTCACCGTGAGCCAGATCGACAACACGCTCTACGACGCCTTCGGCCAGCGCCAGGTCTCGACCATCTATGTCGCGCGCAACCAGTACCACGTCATCATGGAGGTGGCGCCGCGCTACTGGCAGAATCCGGAGACGCTCAAGGACGTCTATGTTTCGACCTCGGGCGGCTCGGTCGGCGGCTCGCAGGCGACCAACGCGGTCGCGGGCACCATCGTGTCGAAGAGCACGTCGTCGGCCGCGGCCGCCGCCAACGCGCAGGCCGCGCGCAATCAGGCCACCAACTCGATCGGCGCCACCGGCAAGGGCGTGGCATCGACCGGCTCGGCGGTCTCGACCAGACAGGAGACGATGATCCCGCTGTCGGCAGTCGCCAAATTCAGCCAGGGCGCAACGCCGCTCGCGGTCAATCACCAGGGCCTGCTCGTCGCCAACACCATCTCGTTCAACCTCCCGCCAGGCGTTTCCTTGAGCGAGGGGATCGCGACCATCGAAGCCACCATGAACCGGCTCGGCGTGCCTGCGACCATTCGCGGCACTTTCCAGGGCACGGCAAAGGTGTTTCAGGACTCGCTCGCCAACCAGCCGTTCCTGATTCTCGCGGCGCTTGTGACCATCTACATCGTTCTCGGCGTGCTCTATGAGAGCTACATCCATCCGCTCACCATCCTCTCCACGCTGCCGTCCGCCGGCGTCGGCGCGCTGCTGGCATTGATGGCGTTCAAGACCGAATTCTCGATCATGGCGCTGATCGGCGTCATCCTGCTGATCGGCATCGTCAAGAAGAATGCGATCATGATGATCGACTTCGCGCTGGACGCGGAGCGCAGGCGGGGCCTCACTCCACTCGATGCGATTCGCGAGGCGTGCCTGCTCCGTTTTCGCCCGATCATGATGACGACCATGGCCGCGATGCTCGGCGCGGTTCCGCTGGCGCTCGGCATCGGCGAGGGCGCCGAGCTGCGCCAGCCGCTGGGAATCGCGATCGTCGGCGGCTTGATCTTGAGTCAAGCCCTGACGCTTTATTCCACACCTGTGATCTATTTGTATCTGGACAGGTTTCGCCTACGGAGCCAACGTCTTGGGGGCGGCGCGGCACCACAGATTCCCGGGCCTTCACTGCAGCCGGGCGAATAGATGCTGGGGGTTTTATCAAGCTTGGTCTTGCGGCACGTCCGGAAGCCTTTCCGGATCGGCGCGTTGCTCGCGCTGGCGCTCAGCCCTGCGCTCTCCGGCTGCATCCTCGGCACCGAACGGCCCGAGCTCAATCTCGAAGTGCCCGCGGCCTATCGCGCCGCACCGGGAGGCAACGCGGACGCCGCCGTTCCTATTGTCGATTGGTGGCGCGGCTTCAAGTCCCGCGAGCTGACTTCGCTGATGGATGCCGCGCAGGTCTACAATCTCGACATTGCGGTGGCGATCGCGCAGATCGTGCAGGCCGACGCCCAGGTCGGGGTATCCGGCGCGCCTCTGCTGCCAACACTGACCGGAAATGCCAACGCCGAGCGGCAGAAGCAGAGCAGCGCCAATACGATCAGCAGCGGCCAGGGCTTCGGCGGCACGACCTTCAACCAGTTCTCGACCAGCCTGACCGCGAGCTACATGGTCGATTTCTGGGGCAAGAACCGGGCGACGCTGTATGCCGCGGAAGAGAATGCCACCGGCGCGCGCTATAACCGCGAGGTGGTGACGCTCTCGACCATCGTCACCGTCGCCAACACCTATTTCCAGGTGCTGGCGGCGCAGGACCAGCTCCGCGTCACCCGCCAGAACCTCGAGGCTGCCGATCGCATCCTCACCCTGATCAAGAAGCAGTTCAACGGCGGCACCGCCTCGCAGCTCGACGTCTCGCAGCAGGAGGCGCTGGTCGCGACCCAGCGCGCGGCGATCCCGCCGCTCGAGGTAACGGTCGGACAGAGCATCGCGGCGCTTGCGGTCTTGGTCGGGCGCGCGCCCGCGAATTTCACCATCCATGGCGGCTCGACGCGCGGAATCGTGGTGCCGCGCGTCACGGCAGGGCTGCCCTCCGAGCTGCTCTATCAGCGGCCGGACATAAGGCAGGCCGAGGCGCTGCTTGCGGCGTCCAACTTCAGCGTCGAGTCCGCGCGCGCGGCCTTCTTCCCGCAGATTCAACTCACGGGCACCACCGGCTTCCAGAGCGCGGCGCTGGCCTCGCTGTTCACGCCGGGCGCGTGGTTCTACACGCTGACGGCAAGCCTGACCCAGCCGATCTTCGACGGCTTCCTGCTCGAAAGCCAGTTGAAGCAGGCCAAGGGCGTGCAGCTTCAGAACCTGAACGCCTATCGCAAGGCCGTGCTGTCGGCGTTCGCCGATGTCGAAAAGGCACTGATTGCCTTGCAGAAGTTCACGCTGCAGGAACGGCTGCAACAGGATGTCGTCAACGCCTCGCAGCAGGCGTTCGACGTCGCGGAAAAGCAGTTGAACGGCGGCACCGTCAACCTCATTACCGTGCTGCAGGCCGAGCAGACGCTGTTCACGGCGCAGAACACGCTGATCCAGGTCCGGCTGAACAAGCTCCTGGCGGCGACCAGCCTGTTCCAGGCGCTCGGCGGCGGCTGGACTCCGGGCGGCACGCTGGTTGCGGTGGAGTGAGACGCATGCGCAGCAACGATCCAAATCTCGAGATCGCCGCGGTACTCCTTGTCCTCGCCTGCCTCGCTTGCGCGCCGACGCAGGCACAACAATTGACGCCGCCGAACATTCCCCTGACGTTCGGCATGACGCCGGACCAGGCTGCCCAAGCGCTCGGCGTGCAGCTCTATTACGTCCGCGGCCGCCCCGGCGACGAATTGCTCGCCGCCCTGCCCAACGTCAAGGGCGCGACGCTCGCGAGCCGCAGCGACGGGCTTTATCTGCAATTCCGGCATGGCCGGCTGTCGGGCTGGAAAGGCGATTGGGGAACGATCCGGCCATGACGGAAGGGAATGCGCCAATGATCAGGTTACGAAACACGATCGCAGTCGCAAGCATGGCGCTATCGCTGGCATCAGTCGCAGCGCAGGCACAGGACCTCGGCCTTCGCCCGCTGCGCTACGGCAACACCTCAGGCTGGCATTACGACAATCGCGACGACGATCGCGACTATCCGACCAACGGTTTCTTCCCCGGCAATTTTTCCGCCGATCCCTCGACGTCGTGGCTCGGCATCGCTGGCGCGCTCGCCGGCAATTCCGAGCGCTCGGTGCTGCCCTATCCCTCTCAGGTCGTGATTGGCGCTGCGCCGCCGGGCTGCCTGCGCCTTCGTTCCTACGATCCCGCGACCGGCACCTATCTCGGCCGCGACGGCCTGCGCCATCGCTGCTGATCAGGCATTCCCCGCAAGCCGCTCGGCATATTCGATCGCCTCGATCATGCTGCGTTCGTTGGCAATGCCCTTGCCCGCGATGTCGAACGCGGTGCCGTGATCGACGGAAGTTCGGATGATCGGCAAACCGAGCGTGATGTTGACGCCCGAAAGCTCCTGCCATTTGCCGGTTGCCGGATCGACCTCGAAGCCCAGCAGCTTGACCGGGATATGGCCCTGGTCGTGATACATCGCGACCACGGCATCATATTGCCCCGCGCGCAGCTTCACGAACACGGTATCGCCGGGGACAGGCCCGACCACGTCGAGACCGTCGGCAACGGCGTTGGCGATCGTCGGCGCGGAGATTTCGATGTCCTGCCGGCCGAACAAGCCGCCCTCGCCCGCGTGCGGGTTGAGCGCGGCCACCGCGATCTTCGGCCGCGCGATGCCCATTGCGGCAAGCGCCTTGTGCGTGAGGTCGATGACGAGCCGCAGCCGTTCCGGCGTCAGGCGCGACGGCACGTCCTGCAGCGCCACATGCGTCGAGACGTGGCTGACGCGCATGTTGCCGTGGGCGAGCAGCATGACCGAGCCGCGCGCGCCGGTGAGCGCCGCGAGCATTTCCGTATGACCGGGATAATGATAGCCGGCCTTGTTCAGCGCTTCCTTGTTCAGCGGCGCGGTCACGATGCCGCCGACGCGTCCCGACAGGGAAAGCTTCACGCCGTGCTCGACTGCCTTGTAGGCGAAGCGGCCGCCATCGGCCGAAAGCACGCCGGGCGCGATCGCCGCGCTCTCCTCGTCCGCCTGCAGGAAGGCGAGGTTCGGCCAGTCGTTGTCATCGGTCCCGACTTGCGCGACATCGAGGCCGGCGGCGATCTGGCGGTTGGCCTGCTCCAGCGCACGGCGACTGCCGATGATCAAGAGCTTCAGGTCGGATGCTTCGAGCCGGTCGCGCAGTTTTGCGCAGGCCTTGATGATGATCTCGGGACCAATGCCGGCAGGGTCGCCCATCGTGATGGCGAGATGTCGCTTGGCCATGATGTTCCTTCTCTCAAATCAGGCCGTTCTGCCCGAGCAGCTTGGACCACAGATCCGGCGGCCCAAAAGCACCGGACTTCGATATCACGTCAACCCCCGCCCAGGGCCCACCCTGTATCACGGATTTGGGAAGGCCGGGTTCCAGCCGCCCAAGAACTTGCAGGGCATGTCCCCCAATTGCGACCATCTGGGCTTTGAGGGTTTCGCCGCCGGCGGTAAGCAAGGTCTTGGGCGGATCGACCCAACGGACGAGCTTGGCTACTTCGAGAGAAAAATGCCTGGACGCTTCCGCCCTCGACAATGTGCCCGGTGTTTCCAGCCTGACCAACGCGACCCCGCCAGCCAGCATTTTCCTGATCCGATCGATGCTTGTCGCGATATCGGCGCTCGGTATCGTCACGGCCCTGCACATCGACAATTGCGCCGCCGTGGTGGGATGATTCGAGCCGAATACGCCAAGTACCGGCGCCTTCAATTTTCCGGAAATTTCAACATCCGTGCCGGGCGCCAACGCGCCTGCCAGCCCTCCGCTCCCGCACCACAGCAGCCTGCCGGAAAACTTCCAGCCGATCTGCGCGACCCGGGCGAGGTCGTCGTCGGTTTCCGCGTCGAAAACGCTGATTCCGCCCTGAAGCGTGGCCGAAGGATCAGCCAGCCTCGCCTCAAGTCCTCGCTCGCGGAATTGCGCGATGATGTCAGCGCTGGCCGCACGCCAGCCGTCTGCCGCGCGCACGACTTGCTGGCCGGCACGCGTCAACCTTCCCTGGTGCGGAAACGCCGGCGCGACAATGCAGGCATCCCAAAGCCCCGTTCGAAGGCAGGCGTCAAGCTCCGCGACCCACGGTCCGCGCAGGAGACTGTCGATCTTCTTGTAGGCGATGGTTGCGCCCGCAAGCCGCGGCGCGATCTCGCGCACGATCGCAAAGGATTCTTCCGGCCCAAGCTCGCGCGTGCCGCTGTCGACCGCAAAACTTTCCCGGCCCGCGGGGAGCGAAGCCGCGGACCAGCCCACGTCGAACGGGCCGAACGCGCCGACGAACTCCGCCGACGTATCCAGCGCGCCGGTCAGGTCGTCGGCCAGGAGTTTTAAGGTCGGCATGCGATCAGCGCGAGACGAACGCTCACCGAAGATAGCCGCGCGCCGCCAGATTCCTCATCGTCGCGCCGATCCCGAAGGTCCAGGCCTCGCATTCGTCGCTGGTGCGCATGCGGTTGATGAGCTTGCCGAGCTTGGCCGTGCGGATGGTGACGATATCGTTGCGCTTGTGGGTGAAGCCCTGCCCCGGCGTATCGCGGTCCTTCACCGGCGCGAACATGGTGCCGAGGAACAGCGCGAACCCGTCCGGATATTGATGTTCCGGTCCGATGGTTTGCGACACCAGATCCTCCGGGTCGCGGCTGATCTTGCCGATCGAGGAATGGCCGTCGAGCACAAAACCGTCCTCGCCCTCGACCGTCATGGTGAGGTCCATCTTCCTGATGTCGTCGAGCGAGAAGCTGGTGTCGAACAGCCTTACGAAAGGCCCGACGGCGCAGGAGGCGTTGTTGTCCTTGGCTTTGGACAAAAGCAGCGCGGAACGCCCCTCGAAGTCGCGCAGGTTCACGTCGTTGCCGAGAGTCGCGCCGACGATGCGGCCCTTGCTCGAGACCACCAGCACGACTTCCGGCTCTGGATTGTTCCAGGTCGATTTCGGATGCAGGCCGGCATCCATGCCGGTGCCGACCGCAGAGAGCACCGGCGCCTTGGTGAAGACCTCGGCATCCGGGCCGATCCCGACTTCGAGATACTGGCTCCAGGCCTGCTGCGAGACCAGCACCTCTTTCAGCCGCATCGCTTCCGCCGAGCCCGGCTTCAGCTTGGAGAGATCGTCGCCGACCAGCCGCTCCACCTCTTTGCGAATGGCCGCCGCTGAAGATGGATTGCCGCGCGCCCGCTCCTCGATGACGCGTTCGAGCATCGAGACGACGAAGGTGACGCCGGCCGCTTTCAACACCTGAAGATCGAGCGGCGCAAGCAGCCACGGCTTGCTCACATCGCGCATGTCGGGAACGGTATTCTGGGCGATGTCGTCGAGGCTGCCGATCCTGGCGCCTGCGGCCTCGCGCGCGGCGCTTGCCGGGTTCGCCGCCTCGGCCAGCGCGCTCACGGTTGGAAAGGCCGGGGTGATATCGTACACGCCGTCGGCACGCAATGCGACCACGGAAGGCCCTTTGGCCTGTGGCAGCCAGACACGGCCGATCAGGGTCCCGGCGGTCCCATCTTCCGGCAAGATCGTTGCGGCATTGAGCGGCTTCATTCCCATGTCCTCCCTGACGTTACCGCTGTCTTAGCAGGTGTCGGGTGGAGGTGGGATAGTCCGCAAAAGGGATTAGCGCGGCTAAAACCGCGCGAGCGCCCCGGCGCCCGCGCGGGCCAGATTTGAATGTCGGGCAACCGCCATCTGAGCACGCGCTCGCCGCAGCGCGTTGCATCAAGCAAAAGGCCCCCATTGCGGGGGCCTTTTTTTCTTAGACGGCGTCCTTGGCGGCCTTTACCGGCCTTGCCCGAACGATCTTGCGGGCGGGCTTGGCCTTGAACATCATCTCCTCGCCGGTGAAGGGGTTCGTACCCTTCCGCGCCTTGGTCGCCGGCTTCTTGACGACGACGAACTTGGCGAAGCCCGGAACGAGGAAGATTCCGTTCTTCTTGAGTTCCTTGTGACCGACATCGACCAGCGACTCCATGACGTTCTTCACGTCGCGCTTGGACAGTTCGGTGGCGGTGGCAATGCGCTCAACCAGCTGAGACTTGGAAAGTTGTGTGGCCATTGAAGCTCCTTTGATTCGGACCGCAGTGACAATAACCGAAGGGAAAAATAAGTAAGGGTGTTCTGCACGTTTTTTTGCGGTTTTCGGCCGAATTTTTGCTGTTTCCGGGCAACTTATCCACCGGATAGCCAAAAAATAGGGTGTTTTGGCTTCAATCGCCAAGCTGCGTCCACGCTGGCGCCCGCCGACACTCCCAAAAACACCTGTGAAACAGGCCTTTTCTGATCAGCGAACCACAGGCCGATCGCGCTGCGGCGGAGCCGGAACGCCGGAAGGAGCGGATCTTCCGACCAGATAAAGCCCGGTCAAAATCGCGACGACGCCAGCCAAGTGATACCAGGCGATCTCTTCGCCGAGCCAGCCGATGGCAAGCCCCGCCGAGAACAGCGGACTCAGATAGAGAAAAATCGCGGCCCGCGCCGGACCGTTGGTGGCGACGCCAAAGAGATAAAACAGGTTTCCCAGCATCGTGGGAATGAACCCGATATAGCCGATCGTGGCCAACCCAAGCGGGATGTCGGCGTCATGCCAGGCGAGCCACGGGCCGCCATACAGGATCCAGACGAGATAGACCGGCAGCATCACCAGCAGCACGCCCGACCATCCTGTGATCACCGTCAGCGGCAATGGCGGGATGATGCGCATCCAGTCGCGCACCCGGATCGAGAACCACGCAAAGGAGATCGCAGCAAGCAGCGACCACAGATTGCCGAGGTTGAGATGCAGGCCCGTAATGGCCTCGACTCTGCCCTTGCTGATGATCAGGAGCGTACCGGCGAAGGCGAGCGCCAGACCGCCGATCATCGCCGGCGTCAGCGCCTCATCTTTCCGGCGCCCGGTCAGCAAGCCGATCAGCAGGACCCACATCGGCGTGGTGGCGTTGATGAAGCCAACCTCAATGGCGAGGCTCTGATAGGCCCCACCGAGCAGGAAATAGGAGAACAGGCCGACGCCGATGGCGCCGCCGAAGGTAAGTTCGGGAAGGCGCGGACGGATCTCGGGCCATGCCAGCCGCAGCGCCGGCAACGCGATGATCGTGAGCGCAAGCGCGGCAAGCGCCCAGCGCCAGAACACCAGCGCCGGCAACGGCACGATTTCCCGCGCGGCGCGGGCGACGACATGGTTGCTGCCCCACAGCGCGGCCGTCGCCACCAGCGCGATCGTTCCGAGCGGACGCGAGCGCAACGTCATGCATGCCCGACGGAACGCTCGCGCCGCGTGCGTTGCGAGGCGCGCCACGGCAGAAGCAGGCGTTCGGCATAATCGACCATGAAGAAAACTATCTTACCAACGATGCCTGGCAACAGCAACGATATGAACACCCGCACCGTGTCGAACTGGCCCCGGGGCGCCTGCCCGTTCGTGGGAAGTTTGCTTTGGCGGCTAGGTCAAAGGCGGAAAGCGCGGGGTGCGCTTTTCCATGAAGGCCGCCATGCCCTCCTGCCACTCCGCGCCGCCGATCAGCATGGCAAGCGCTTCCAGGCCGATATTCCTGGCGGAGGCAAGATCCGCATCGCCGCACATCCGCACGGCCATTTTGGATTGCGCGACGGCGCGTGCGCCGAGCAGCCGGAAGCGGCGCGCCAGCTCCATTGCCGCCGGCATCAGTTGCTCCGCGGCATGCATGCTGGTGAGGAGACCATGCGCCAGCGCTTCCGGCGCCGTGACATGGCTGCCCAGCAAGACCCACTCCATCGCCTTGCCGCGCCCGACCAGACGATGAAGTTTCTGCACGCCACCGGCGCCGGCGAGCGCGCCGATGCGCACCTCGGGCACGCCGATCTTGGTGTTGTCCGCCATCAGCCTGAAATCGCAGGCGAGCGACATTTCGCAGCCGCCGCCCAGCGCGAAGCCGTTGATGGCCGCGATGACCGGGATCGGCAGGGTCTCGATCCGGTCGAACAGGGTCGCGATCGGCTGGAGATAACGGTCGCGCAGCGCGAAGTTGCCGCTTCCGATTCTAGCATCTTCGCTGGTGAAATAACGCAGGTGCGCGCCGGCGCAGAACGCCCGGCCCTGCCCGGTGATGATGAGCGCCCGCGCGCCGCCGGCGACGCTTGCGGTCAGTGCAGCATCGAGCTCCCCGAGCAGTTCGAGGCTCAGCGTGTTCATCTCGCGTTCGCGGGTCATGGTGGCGAGCGCGATATCCGGCTCCGGCCAGCTCAGCGTGACGGCCTTGCCGGTCGTGGTGATCTTTTCGGGTGCAGGCATGGCCAAAAATCCTTCTCGTCTCTTATTTCAGGGGCGACAGCACGAGCCGCCCGCTCGATAGCCCGGCCTCGACGCGGCGATGTGCTTCTGCGGCATCTTCCAGCCGGCAAACGTCCTCGACAACCGGCTTGATGCGCCGCCGGGCGACAAGCTCGAGCGCATCGGCGAATTGGGCGCGCGAGACGCCCTTGGCGCTGAGGATCGAGACATTGCGCAGGAACAATTGCGCGGGATTGAGCGAGATGAATTCGCCGGTCACCTGCCCCACCAGCACGATACGGCCGTCGTCGGCCATGCTCCGCCGCACGGATTCGAACACCGGGCTGCCGACATTGTCGATGGTCGCATCCACGCCTCGGCCATTGGTCATGCGGCGCACCTCGCCCGAGAAATCGCCGCCTCTTTCAACCACGACCACCTCGTCCGCGCCGGCGTCGCGGATGCCGGCGGCCTTGGCTTCGCTCGTGGTCACCGCGATGGTAAAGGCGCCTGCGAGACGGCAGAGCTGCACGCCATGAAGGCCGAGCCCGCCGCCGGCGCCGGTCACCAGCACGCGTTCGCCAAGACGGACGCGGCCGACTTCGCGCACCGCATTGAGCTCGGTACCGACGGTGCAGGCGACGATCGATGCTTCCTCCATCGAGACACCGGGCGGAATCCTCTCGACGGCATCCGCATCGACGCAGACCAGCTCCGCGTAGCCGCCATTGAGACCGGCGTCGCCGAGAAAGACGCGCTCCGGACACGACGTCTCGTGACCGCCGCGGCAATGCCGGCAATCGCCGCAGACATGGCTGTAGGTCGTGGTCGCCACGAGATCGCCGCGCTGCAGGCCGCGCACACCCTCACCCGACTTCTCGACCGTGCCGGCCACCTCGTGACCGAGGATGACCGGCATGCCGACGCCGCGCCGATAGGTGCCGTTGCGCACCACGACGTCATGAAAGCAGACGCCGCAGGCGGCGACGGCGATCCTGATTTCGCCCGGACCGGGCTCGCGCGCCGCGATATCGGCGACGCGCAAGACCTCGGGCGGACCGGTCCGCTCAGTGACGACGGCACGCATCAGAGGCCGCGGCTCAGTTCGCCGAGAGCCAGCCCGAGATGATCTTCCACTTGCCGCCCTCGGCCTTCATGATCGCGCCCGACAAGGCGCCGGCATGACGATCGGAAGCGAACGAGAGCGGCGCCATCATGCCGGTGTCGTAGTTCTTCATGCCTTCCAGCGCGGCTACGATCGAGGCCTCGTCGGTCTTGCCGCCGGTGCGCTTGAGGATTTCGGCGAACAGCTTGCCGGATTGATAACCGTGCATGCTGTAGGTGGTCGGCTTGGTGTTGGGCTTGTATTTCTGCTGCGCGGCGAGGAACGCCTTGACCGCGGGCTTGTCGGAATCGAGCGGCTCCATCACGGCGATCGCAATGGCGCCTTCGACGAGCGGTCCGGCGAGCTGGAAGGTCTGAGGATCGCCCAGCGCATTGTGGCCGCTGAACTGTGGCTTCCAGCCGAGATTGTTGGCCTCGCGCATCACCAGCGCCGCATCCTTCGGAATGCCGAGGAAGACCACATGCTCGACGCCGGCCGCCTTGGCCTGGGCGACCACGCCGGAGAAGTTGGTGGTGCCGCGGTCGAACGGCAGTTTCGTCAGCGTCACATTCGCACCCTTGAAGCGCTCTTCAAGGCCGGCGACGGCATCCTGGCCGAAATCGTCGTTCTGGTAGATCGCGGCAACCTTGGTCTGCTTCAGCTCCTTCAGGATGTAGTTGGCGAGCACCATCATCTGCACCCGCACTTCCGGCAACGTCGTGAAGACATCGCGGTTGGTCGGCGAGGTCAGGGCATGCGCAAAGGCATACGGGAACAGCAGCGGCGTCTTGCTCTCGGTGACGAACGGCAACAGGGCCGCCGACGGCGCTGTGCCGGTCACGGCGAGCAGCGCCACCACCTTGTCCTGTTCGACGAGCTTCTTCGCGGACGCGATGGTACGCATCGGCTCATAGCCGTCGTCCTCGGCGATGAACTGGAGCTTGCGTCCGTTCACACCGCCGGCTTCGTTGATTTCCGCAAAAGCCACTTCGACGCCGTCGCGCACGCTTTGTCCAAGCAGCGACAACCCGCCCGAGAACGGGCCGCTCATGCCGACCTTCACCGGCTCCTGCGCGGTCGCAGGCAACGCCGTCATCGCAATCGCCGCCGCCGCGAGCGCGGCACGCCATCCCAACCATTTCCCGATCATGCCTTCTCTCCCCTTTTGACTATCTTTTGTATGGACGTGTCCTGAACTTCACCGCTCGAGCTTCAGGCCGGCCGCCTCGCGGTCCCACAAGGACGCGCGGTTCTGCTCGGCCCAGGTCTTCAGCTTGTATTTCTCGATCTTTTCGCTCGCAGTCTTGGGCAGCGCGTCGATGAAATGGACGAAGCGCGGCACCATGAAATGCGCCATGTTGCGGTTGGCAAAGCGCACCAGCTCTTCCTCGCTGACCCTCTCGCCGTCGCGGCAGACGACATAGATCATGACCTCGTCCTCGCTGAGCTCGGATGTCACCGGCACGGCCGCAACCTCCAGCACGCAAGGATGCTTGGCCACCAGCATTTCCACCTCGTAAGCCGAGATGTTCTCGCCGCGGCGACGGATCGCCTCCTTCTTGCGGTCCACAAAGTAGAGATAGCCGTCCTCGTCGAGCCTGCCGCGATCGCCGGTGTGAAGCCACAGATTGCGCGTATCGCGAACGGTCGCCTCCGGCATCTTGTAATAGCCGGACATGATGATGCCGGGCTCGCAGGGCCGCACGCAGATCTCGCCGACCTCACCGATCGGCAACGGATCTTCCTCGTCGCTGACGATCATGATTTCGGCAAGCCCGCGCGGCCGGCCGGCGGAAGCGCCCTTTGCCTCTGGATCGTCGGGGCAGAACATCGTCACCGCAAAGGTCTCGGTCATCGCATAGAGTGAGGTGACCTGGACGCCGAAGCGCTCGGAAACGTCGCGATAGGATTCGCGGGACAGCGGCACGATCATCGCCTGGCGAACGCGATGGTCGCGGTCCCGCGGTGAAGGCGGCGCGCGAAGGAGGATGTTGGTCATCGCGCCGAGGGAATTGAACTGGGTCGCGCCGGTCGCCCTGATCTCGTCCCAGAAGGTGCTGGCGGAGAAACGCGGCGAGACCGCCAGCGTGCAATCGGCCCAGAACGCCGCATAGCAGGAGTACCAGAGCGCGTTGCCGTGAAACAGCGGCAGACAGGTGAAGATCACGTCGTCGCTGCGGTAGCCGTAGTTTTGCGCGAGCGAGCGGCCGACGCCATGCGCCTGCGAATGCGGGCTGATCACGCCCTTCGATGGCCCGGTCGTGCCGGACGTATACATGATGTATTGGGGGTCGCTGGCCTGCACCAGTTCCGGATCGGGCTCGCGCGGCGAAGCCTGGGCCAGCGTCTTGATGTCGAGCAGCGGCTTGCCGAGGCCTGCGAGTTTCGTTCCGGGGTCGCCATGGATGATGAAGGCGCGAACGTTGTTCTCGCCCGCGAGCGCTTCGGCCATGCGGTCGGCCCATTCGCTGGCGACGACGACCACGCACGAATCGGATTGAGTGACGAAATAGCGCAGGAGATCGCCGCGCGCCGCGGTGTTGAGCGGCACGGTGACGGCGCCGAGCTTGCCGAGCCCCCAGATCGTCCAGATGAACTCCGGACAATTGGGCATCATGATCGCGACATGATCGCCCTTGCGGATGCCGAGGTCGGCAAAGCCGTTGGCGTAGCGATTTGAGATGTCGTGCGCCTGGGCATAGCTGTATTTTTCATCGCCATAGATCAGCCAAATGCGGTCGCCGATGCGCCTTGCCTTGTCGGCCAGCAGGCGTCCAATGGTGCGTTGCTTGAGCGGATAATCGTACATCGTCAGATACCAAGATAAGCGTCGACCAGCTCGGTCGACCGTTCGAATTCCTCGCGCGGTCCTTCCATCACCACGCGGCCGTATTTGAGCACATAGAGATAGTCGGCGAATTTCATCGCGAGCCGCGCGTTCTGCTCGACGACAAGGACTGTGATGCCCGCCTTGCGCACCTCGTCGAGCTTGGCGAACACCTGCTTGACGATGATCGGCGCGAGCCCGAGGCTCAGCTCGTCGGCGAGGAGGACCTGCGGCGCCGCCATCAGCGCGCGGCCGATCGCCAGCATCTGCTGCTCGCCGCCGGACAGCGTGTAGCCGAATTGCCGCTCGCGCCGCGCGATCGGCGGAAACATCTGCATCACCTTGCCGTAGTCGGCCGTGAGATCCTGGCCGCGCCGCGCATACGCGCCGATCATCAGGTTTTCCTTAACCGTCAGATCCGGGAAGATGCCCCTCCCCTCCGGAACATGCGAGACGCCGCGGCGCACGATCTCTTCCGGGCTCAGCCCGCCGATCGCCTTGCCGAGCAGGGCGATGCTGCCCGAGGCCGCGCGCACGACGCCGCTGATGGCCCGCAGCAAGGTCGACTTGCCCGCGCCGTTGGCGCCGAGAATGGCGACGAGGCTGCCCGGGCCGACCTTGATCGAAACATCGCGCAAGGCTTCGACTGCCCCGTACCGCACATTGAGATTGGCGATCTCCAGCATCAGGCGTCCTCGCCGAGATAGGAGGCCATCACCCGGGGATCGCGCAGCACGTCCGCCGGTGGACCGTTGGCGATGAGCTGGCCGAGGTCGAGCACGACCAGCCGATCGCAGAGACCGGACACGAACGGCATGTTGTGCTCGACGACGAGAATGCCGAGGCCCAATTCCCTTCGCAGGCGGAGCAGCAGATCGCGGAGCTTGGCGACCTCGGCGTCGTTCAGGCCCGCGATCGGCTCATCCAGCAGCAGGAAGCGGATGTCCATCAGCAGCGCGCGGCCGAGATCGACCAGCTTGCGGTGGCCGTAGGGCAGATTGCGGATCGCGAGCTCGGCGCTGTCAGAAAGACCAAGACGTTCGAGCACCTCGTCGACCCGTCGCGCCGCGGCGCGCTCGGCCGCCCAGACGTTGGGGAGTTTCAGGAGCTCGCTGAGAAGCCCATAGCCGAGTGAACGATGGCAGGCGATCAGGAGATTCTCGTGCACCGAGAGATCGACCACCAGCTCCGGATGCTGGAACACCCGGCCGATGCCGCGACCGGCCACGGTCGCCGGCGGCAGCGCGGAGAGAACGGCATCGTCAAGCCGCACCCGGCCCTGGGTCGGCCGCGTGATGCCGGAGACGCAGTTCAAGAGCGTGCTCTTGCCGGCGCCGTTCGGACCGATCAGTCCGACGATCGCGCCCGATTCGAGCTCGAAGCTGACGTCGCGGAGCGCATGAATGCCGCCGAAATCCACCGAGACATTTTCGACAGAGAGGCGCGCCATCCCTACGTCCTCCGCCCGAGACGGCGTACCAGTCCCCACAGGCCCTGCGGCATCAGCACCATCACGATGACGAGCAGCAGGCCGAACACGAGGCCTGGCGCATCCTTGATGCCGCGCAAGAGCTCGGGAACGATGACGTAAAAGGCGGCGCCCACGATCGAGCCGCCGATGGTGCCGAGCCCGCCGATCACGACCATGCTCAGGAAGGCGATGGAAAGCCCGACGCTGAAATTCTCCGGGTGGATGTAGCGGACGAGATAGGCGAACAGGCCGCCGGCGACCGCTGCATAGAAGGCGCTGATCGCAAAGGCGATGACCTTGTAGCGTGCGGCCGGGATGCCGAGCGCGCCGGCCGCGATCTCGCTTTCCTTGATGATCAGGAGCGCGCGGCCGGTGCGGCCGCGGCTGACGTTCCACGCGCCCCAGATACCGAGCGTCACGAGAGCGAGCGTCAGATAATAAAGACCGGTCGCGCCCAATTCGTAACCGGCAATGGCAGGCGGGCTGAGCGCGAGCCCGCCGCCGCCATTGGTGAGGCCGCGCCACTCGAAAATGATCTTTTGCAGCACCACGCCGAAACCCAGCGTCGCGATGGCAAGATAAAGGCTCTTGAGCCGCATCGCCGGCACGGCCACGACGGCGCCGACACACGCTGTGAGCAGGCCGCCGACCAGAATCGACAACAGATAAGGTAGCCCCACTTTTTGCGTGAGGATTGCGGTAGCATAAGCGCCGACACCGAAGAAGGCGGCATGGCACAGGCTGATCTGGCCGGCATAGCCGGTGAGCAAATTGAGCCCGAGCGCGACCAGCGCAAAGACGCCGGTTAGCGTCAGAACATAGAGTCCGTATCCGTTGAGCACAAAGGGCGCAGCGCAGGCTACGGCAAAGCACAGGCCGAGCAGCACCGAACTCAGGCCGAAGGACGTGGCCTGGCGCTGCGCCCGCGTGATGTCGGCCGCAACGCTCATACCTTGCGCGCCTTGACGCGGCCGAAGATGCCCTCGGGGCGGACGATCAGCACGGCAATGATGATGATGAAGGTGATGGCTTCGCCGAAGGCCGGCGAGAGGTAGGCGCCCACCAGGTTTTCGGCGACGCCGAGCGCGAGGCAGCCGAGGAAGACGCCGATCAGGCTGTGCAGGCCGCCGAGCACGCCGCCCGCGAAAGCCTTGATCAGCAGCGCGCCCATCAGATTGGTGTCGAGGAACAGGGACGGCGCAACCAGAATACCGGATATGCCGCCGACCAGGCCGCCGAGACCCCAGGCGATCGCCGACGTGCGCGAGATCGACACGCCCATCATCCGCGCGACCGTCGGGTTCTGGCTCGCCGCGCGCAAGCCAAGTCCGATCCAGGTGAAGCGCAGAAACCAGGTCATCGCGATCACGATGGCGAGCCCCGCCGCGATGTTGACGACGCTGTCGACCGAGACCGGGACGGTGCCGATCATGAAGGGTGGCGAGAACGCGAAGGGCGATGGAAAGGTGTAGGTCTGGTGTCCCCAGATCAAACCGGCGACGCTGTTGAGCACGATGTTGAGCCCGAGCGTCGCGATGATCGCCGACAGCACCGGGCTGCCGATCAAAGGCCGGATCACGACCTGCTGGATGACGATGCCTTGCACGAGACCAAACAGGATCGCGATAGGCACCGCCTGCCACCAGCTTAGGCCAACGCTGTCGAGCAGCCAGTAGGCAAAGAACGTCGTCACCATCGCCATCTCGCCCTGGGCGAAATTGGCGATATCGGTGATGTTGAGCACGATGACGATGGCGATGCCGACCATCGCGTAGAGGCAGCCCGCCGCGAGGCCTCCAACGATGAGATTGGCGATCATGACGATGACGCTCCGATCACGCTGTCAGGGCGACGAAGGAAGACTCGCAAGGCAACGAAGCATCTGCATTACTCCCACCTTCATCGCTTCCCTCCCGCTTTGACTTTCTTGTCGATTTTCTTGTCGACTCTCTTTTCCTGGCCCGCGCGCGGATTCCGAGCGCGCTGGGCCAGCCATGTCAGACCTAGCGGCAGCTCCGCGCGCGACGGCAATTCCCCGACGTCGCGGGCCATGGCGGCCACCGGCGACGAGGAAATGAGGCGCTCGAACATTTGCGCAAGCGCCGCGTTGAGCTGGTCGGATTTCCACACGCCGCTCGGCGTGAACCATTTCGGCACCCAGTTCATGGCGCCTAGAATGACGAAGATCGCAAGCTTGGGATCGCAGGGGACGACGCTGCCGTCCTCGATCCCCTCGCGCACGAAGGCGCGCAGCGCGCGCTCGAAGCGGTCGCGCTGCCGCACCAGCTTGGCATGGTCTTCCGGCTCCAGCGCCTGCTCTTCCATCAGAACGACGCAGCAGTTCAGCTCGTTGAGGAGCTCCGCGACATAGTAGGACATCGTCAGCACGAGCCGCTCGCGGCCGTTCCGGCCCGCTTTCCGCGCGCGCTCCAGGCTCGCGAAGGCGGCATCCATGGCGTACTCGAAACACGCGGCCAGCAAACTGTTCTTGTTCGGGAAGTAGTGATAGAGCGCGGCCTTCGTCACGCCGAGGCTCGCCGCGATCTCGTTCATCGAAGTCGCGTGATAGCCCTTGAAATTGAACGAGGCCGCAGCCTCCCGCAGCACCTCGAGCCGCTTGATCCCGTGCACGTCTTCCCTGGTGGGAAACAAACCGACCTCCCCATCTTGCCGGAAACCACGCTAGCCGTTAGTGTACCTTCTGACAAGTCGGTTTGCTAACCGTCCGGTTAGTTGGTGCCAAAACGCGCCGGAACAAGGGGAATGCGTTGGGTCTCTACCTGGAAGATTTCGAAATCAATCGCACGCGCAGAACGCGTGGCCGGACGGTGAACGAAAGCGACGTGTCGCTGTTCGCGGGCCTGGTCGGCGACCACAATCCCCTTCATGTCGACGAGGAATTTTCGAAGAAGAGCATCTTCGGCGGGCGCGTCGCGCACGGTCCGCTGGTGCTCTCGAGCGCGATCGGCCTGATGTCGCAGATGAACTGGATCGACGGCACGGCCATGGGCTTGCTCGGCGTGTCCTGGGAATTCCAGGCGCCGGTCAAGCTCGGCGACACCATCAGCGCCAAGGTCACGCCGCTCGAGGCGCGGCCCAGCAAAACGGCGGGGCGCGGCGTTCTCAAGCTCGGCTTTGAAGTCCTGAACCAGCGCGACGAGGTCGTGCAGACCGGATCGATCGTGCTGTTGATGCAGCGCCGCCCCGGCAGCGCAACCTAGTTATTTTCAATCGATAGAGAAGTCCCGGCGAAATCCGACATGGCAACGCTCAATAGCGCAATCGATCCGCGATCCCAGGCCTTTCAGGCCAATGCGGGCATCTACGACGGCCTCCTGAAAACCCTGCGGGCGCGGCAGGCCTGGTCGCTCGCCGGCGGCGGCGACCGCATGGTCCAGCGCCATCGCGACCGCGGCAAGATTCCCGTGCGCGAGCGCATCGATCTGCTGATCGATCCGTTCAGTCCGTTCATGGAGCTGTCGCCGCTCGCCGCATGGGGCCTTTACGACAACGCGGTGCCCGCCGCAGGCCTCGTCACCGGCATCGGCACCATCCGGGGCGTGATCTGCATGATCATCGCCAACGACGCCACCACCAAGGGCGGCTCGTTCTTCAAGGAAACCATCCGCAAGCACGTGCGCGCGCAGGACATCGCCTTCGAGAACAGGCTGCCGGTGGTCTATCTCGTCGATTGCGGCGGCGCCAACCTGCAGCAGGGCGACGAGGTATTTCCGGACCAGGATCATTTCGGCGGCGCGTTCTACCGGCAGTGCCGGATGTCGGCGGCGGGCATTCCACAGATCGCGACCGTGTTCGGCGAATGCACCGCGGGCGGCGCCTATATTCCGGCGCTGGCGGATGAGGTCGTGATGACGGCCGGCAACAGCAGCGTCCATCTCGGCGGCCCGCAGATCGTGAAAGCCGCGATCCGCGAAATCGTCGATCGCGACACGCTCGGCGGCGCGGAGATGCACAGCACGGTCTCCGGCGTCTCCGACCATTTCGCGCGTGACGAGATGGAGGCGATCGCCAAGACCCGCGACATCGTCGGCGCACTCAACCGCGTCCAGAAGTTTCACGGCGACATCCGCCCCGTGCGCGCTCCCTTGTTCGATGCGTCGGAAATTCCCGGGATCGTCGGCGCCGATCTGAAGCAGCCGTTCGACCAGCGCGAGATCATCGCACGCCTCGTCGACGGCAGCGAGTTCCACGAATTCAAGCCGCTCTATGGCGCCACGCTCGTTTGCGGTTTCGCCCATATCCACGGTCTTCCGATCGGTATCATCGCCAACAACGGCGTGCTGTTCTCGGATTCTTCGCTGAAGGGCGCGCATTTCATCGAGCTGTGCGACCAGCGCAACGTGCCGATCCTGTTCCTGCAGAACATCACCGGCTTCATGGTCGGCTCGGAGGCCGAACGCAACGGCATTGCAAAAAATTCGGCAAAGCTCGTCTATGCCGTCGCCAACGCGCGCGTGCCGCGCTACACGGTGGTGACCGGCGGCTCCTACGGCGCCGGCAATTACGGCATGAGCGGCCGCGGCTTCCGGCCGCGCTTCATGTTCATGTGGCCGAACGCCCGGCTCGGCACCATGAGCCCGGACGTCGGCAGCTCGGTGCTGATGGACCTGCGCCGCTCCAGCATCTCGCGCAATCCGGCGACAGAGGCCGATCTCGCCGCGCATGAGCAGCAATTGCGAGCGATGTTCGACGAGCAGTCCGACCCCTATTACTGCACGGCGCGGCTCTGGGACGATGGCCTGATCGATCCCACCGATACCCGCGACGTGCTCGGGCTTTGCATCGCGATCGGCGCGATGGAGCCGCCAGTGACCGGCACCCGGCCGGTCTACCGAATGTAGGACCTTTGCCCGTGTCGCTTCTCTTCAGCCCCCGCCCCATCGGTTCGGTCCTGATCGCCAATCGCGGCGAGATCGCGCTCCGCGTCGTGCGAACCTGCTCGCGACTGGGCATCCGCACCATCGCCGTCTATTCCGACGCCGACGCAGAGGCGCCGCATGTGAAGGCCGCCGACGAGGCTGTCCGGATCGGCCCGCCGCCGGCACGCGCCAGCTATCTCGACATCGACGCCATCCTCGCCGCCGCCAGCCAAGCCGGCGCGGACGCGATCCATCCCGGCTACGGTTTCCTGTCGGAGAACGCCAACTTCGTGAAGCGCTGCGAAGCCGCCGGTCTCATCTTCGTCGGCCCCTCCGCAAGAGCGGTCGAGCAGATGGGCTCGAAGATCGAATCGAAGCGGATCGCGGAGGCGGCCGGCGTGCCGACCGTGCCCGGCTATCACGGCAACGACCAGAGCGAAGCCAAGCTCATGCGCGAGGCGGGCAGGATCGGCTTTCCCGTGCTGATCAAGGCCTCCGCCGGCGGCGGCGGCCGCGGCATGCGCCGCGTCGACGACGCCAAGGATTTCAAGGCCGCGCTTGCTGCTGCCAAAGCGGAAGCTGAAGCGGCCTTCGGCGACGGCTCGATCCTGCTCGAGAAATTCATCCTCAATCCGCGCCATCTCGAAGTGCAGCTCGCCGGAGACCGCACCGGCAACCTCGTGCACCTGTTCGAACGGGACTGCTCGGTCCAGCGCAACAACCAGAAGCTCCTGGAAGAGGCCCCTGCCCCCAATCTTCCCGACAGCGTGCGCGCAAAGCTTTTCGACGCCGCGCTGAAGCTCGGCCGCACGATTGGTTACGACTCCGCCGGAACGGTCGAGTTCATCATGGACCGGGACAGCGACGCTCCATATTTCCTGGAAATGAACACGCGACTTCAGGTCGAGCATCCCGTCACCGAGTTCATCACCGGTGTCGATCTCGTCGAATGGCAATTGCTGGCGGCGGCCGGCGAAAAGCTCCCGCTGACGCAGGCGCAAATCCGTGTGCGCGGTCACGCGATCGAAGCGCGCATCACGGCCGAGCGCGCCGACCTCGCCTTCCAGCCCGCAACCGGCAAATTGTCCGCCGTGAACGCGCCACATGGCGTGCGCTTCGACAGTGGCGTCGAGGCCGGCTCGCAGGTCAGCCTCTATTATGACTCGATGCTGGCCAAGCTGATCGCCCATGGCACCGACCGCGCAGCCGCTTTGTCGCGGCTGACCAAGGGGCTTTCGCAACTGACGCTGCTGGGCGTTCCCACGATCCAACCGTTCCTCCGCGACGCTTCGCGTCATCCGCTGTTCGCCGACGGCAAGGCCACCACGCGCTTCATCGAGACCGCGTTTCCCCATGGCTGGAAGCCGAATACGGAAGAGCTGCGCAGCCTGCGCGCCGCGGCCTGCGTGGTCTGGGCCGAGCTCGACGGCGCAGAGCCGGCCACGCACTGGATCAACCCCTGGGATCGCCGCAGCGCCGTCCGCGTTACATCGGCGGTGCGGCCGGCCAAGGCGACGCTGCATCTCGCCGATGAATACGGCCAGAGCGACGCCGAAGTGCTGGTTGGCCGCGATGGCGTCGTCGTCGAGCTGGAGGGCGCACCGGTCAACCTCGGCAGGCCCACCGTCGAAGACGGCGCGATCAAGCTCGCTTCACCCTCGGGCCATCCCTTCATCGCCCGGCGTGACGGCAACGTCGTCAGCATCGCCCGCGAAGGCCAGTCGCTCTCCGCGACCATCCGATTGCGCATCGAGATGCCGCGCGAACAGGGCGGCCTGGAAAAATCCGGCAATGTGATCGAGGCACCGCTGCATGGCGTCGTCTCGCAACTGCATGTCGCGCTCGGCGATACCGTTGAGAAGGGCGCGCCGGTCATGCAGATGGAAGCGATGAAGCTGATCCATACGCTGCGCGCGCAGGTCGCAGGCCGCATCGAACAGATACGCTGCAATGTGGGGGATACCGTCCCGGCGGGCGCTATCCTGATCGAAATAACGCCGAGCGAGGTTGAGGAGAAGTCCTGATGGCAGGTCTATGGTTCGAGGAATTCACCGACGGAATGGTATTCAACCATGAATGGTCGCGCACCATCACCGAGACCGACAACGTCTGGTTCTCGCTGCTCACCATGAACGTGCAGCCGCTGCATATCGACGCGCATTACGCCGCGAAGTCGGAGTGGGGCAAGCCGCTGGTGAACAGCCTGTTCACGCTCGGCCTCTTGATCGGCATGACCGTCAACGATACCACGCTCAACACCACGCTCGCCAATCTCGGCATGACCGACGTACGCTTTCCAAAACCGCTGTTCCAGGGCGATTCGGTGAAGGTGCGCACCATCGTGCGCTCCAAGCGCGAGAGCAAGTCGCGCCCGAATGAAGGTATCGTGAACTTCTATCACGAGATGACCAACCAGAATGGCGATGTCGTCGCGACCTGCGAGCGCGCGGCGCTGATGCGCAAGCGGCCCAAGATCGGGCCCAAGGCAGCGTGATGCGCTCGCTGCTGTTCGTTCCCGGCAACTCGGCGAAGATGATCGCCAAGGCGGCGGTGGGCAGCGCCGACGTCATCATCCTCGATCTCGAGGATGCGGTGCGTCCCGATGCCAAGGCGGAGGCGCGCAAGGTCGTTGTCGAGACGCTGGCAGGCGCAAGCGCCGGTCCCCGGCGGTATGTTCGCGTCAACTCGCTTGATACCGCCTGGTGCCGGGAAGACGTGGAAGCCGTGATCCCCGCGGGACCCGACGGAATTGTGCTGCCCAAATCGTTCGGCCCGGAAGATGTCGCGCGCCTCAGCGAGTTGATCGAGCGCCGTGAAATGCCTGCCCGAAAAGGCAAGACCGAAATCATCGTGGTCTGCACGGAGACGCCCGCTTCAACCCTTTCGCTCGCAGCGAAATCCTGGCGTCATCCGCGCCTCGCTGGACTGATGTGGGGAGGCGAGGATCTGTCGGCCGCGATCGGCGCCACCGCCAATCGCGACGATCAGGGCCGCTATACCGGGCCGTTTGCGCTGGCGCGGAACCTGTGCCTGCTGGCGGCGCGCGCGGCCGAGGTGGCGCCGATCGACGCCGTGTTCACGGATTTCCGCGACAGCGACGGCTTGCGCCGCGAGGCTGACGCTGCGCGCCGCGACGGCTTTTCCGCCAAGGTCGCGATCCACCCCTCGCAGGTCGAAATCATCAACCGCTGCTTCACGCCGACGGAAGAGGAGCGCCGCTGGGCCGAGCGCGTCATCGCCGCGTTCGAGGCCGGCGGCAAGGGCGCGGTGCAGCTCGACGGCGTCATGCTCGACGCCCCGCATCTGACACAGGCCCGCCGGATCGTGGCGTCGTTTGGAGGCGGCTGAAGCCTCGGCGGACGCGCGCCGCCGAACAGGCCTGATCGTCGCCGTCTAGTTCTGCTCCGGCGCGAGGCCTTCGTTCCTGATGATCTCGGCCCATTTCCTGGTCTCGGACTCGACATAGGCCCTGAACTCTTCGGGCGTCGATCCCGTCAGTTCGAAGCCGAGGCCCTTGAGCTTCTCGCGCGTCTCCGGCTCCTGGATGATTTCCGTAAACGCCTTGTTGAACTTGTTGACCATGTCGGCCGGCATGCCCGCCGGGCCGAACACGCCCCACCAGTTGGCCACGTCATAGCCGGGCATGCCGGATTCCTGAACGGTCGGAACGTTCGGCAGAAGCGAGCTTCTGCGCTTGCTGGTCACGGCAAGTGCCTTCAGATCGCCGGAGGCAATGGCTTGTCCCGCGACGGGCGCGCCCAGGAACATGTAGGAGACGTGGTTGCCGAGCAACGGCGGCAGCGCCTGTCCTTCGCCGTTGAAGGGGACGGCGACAGCCTCGACACCCGCAAGCCTGTGGAACAAGAGCGCGGACAGATGCGAGCCGTCACCACGGCCGCCGGTGGCGTAGCTCACCTGTCCGGGCTTGCCCTTCAGATATTCGATCAGCTCTTTCACCGTCGTCGGCGGAAATTTGGGATTAGTGACCAGCACCAGCGGCGTCCAGGCGATCTGGATGATGGGCGTGAAATCCTTTAGCGGCTCATAGCCGATCGATTTGCCGTAAAGGCTGGGCGCGACCGCGTGCGTGGTTTGCGCGGCGATCTGAATGGTGTTGCCGTCCGGCGCGGCCTTGGCGACAAAGCGGCTGCCGATCTGGCCGGTGGCGCCCGGCTTGTCTTCGACGACTACGGGGCGGCCGAGCTTGTCCTGCAGGCGAACGGCGAACACCCGCGCGATGGTGTCGGTCGATCCGCCGGCGGAATAGGCGACGACGATGGTCAGCGGCAACTCGGCGTTGGCGTATCCGAGCGCCGATATCAGCCAGAGCGCCGTCGCCAATGCGGCGCGCGCAGCACAGGTTCGAAACTTCACAGCAACCTCCCTTTGCTTCTCTTCGAGGCGAAGCGGCACCATTTGGCAGTTTGTTTTATTGAGTCCCGAACGTGCGGCTAAATACCGTTTTGGCCGCGAGCATATCGCGCGGTTATGGCCCCGCGGCCCGCTCTCCCTCGATCGGCCGCCTTGCGGCCGAGGATACGGGCCGGAGCGCCATCGGAGCCTTCGATGCCGAGTGCGGGATGGCGGCGCCGGAACGGCGCACGCATGGCGTCGCTTCGAGCGCCGCAATCTCTTGTCGCGCCTAGACCGCCACGACCGACGGCGACGCGCCGGCAACGATCCGCTGCAATAGCGTATCGAGCGAAATATCCTGGCTCTTCACCAGGGCCGCGCCGATCTCGCGCGCGCTCTTGCCGAAGTACCAGGCGCTGTTGCGCGCAAACTTGTCGAGCACGTCGCTTTCCGACATCGCGGCTTCGGGCGATCCCGGATGGAAGCGGATATGCCGGCGATGCACCTTGCCGAGCGAGGTCACCTCGATGATGGCCGGGCAATGCTGGGGATAGTCGGAGTCGGGATCTTCCGACGACACGACGAGTTCTGCGAGCCGCAGCACCTCTTCGTCCTTCAGCCGCTCCGGACGGAACGATTCGACGTCGACATCACCGTAAAGCAATGTCGTGGCGACGCCATACGCCAGGCTGAACCGCGCCTCGTGGGGATGCGTCGGCCGCATCTTGCGGTCCTTCGGCTCCGTGACGAGGGTGAGGCCCGGCTCGGCGAGCTGGCAGGAAATCTGCTCGATGGTGTCGAGCGGCTTGCCGACTTCCTTCAGCTCGGCGCGGATCTGCTTGCAGCCTTCGATGAAGGCATGGATCAGCTGGCAGCACGGATAGGGCTTGTAGGCGGTCTCCGGCAGATACCAGCGGCTGCCCAGGCCCTCCGCGGCTTTGGCGAAATCCAGCTCGCCCCTGATCGGCGTCAGGAAGCAGTTGAAGAAGCCGAACTTGCCCTCGAACACGCTGGCGGGACCCGTGATGCCGGCGCTCGCGAGTTCAAGCGCGATCACGCCGCTATGCGCGCCCCAGCCGCCGTGCAGGATTTTCGAGGTCGATCCGGTGCGGGTCGCTTCCTGGATACCGGCGGAAAACGTACCGGCAATGCCCATGGCATTGACGATAGTCTCGGGGCTGGCGCGGAGCAGCGATCCGACCGCAGCCACCGTGCCGAATGCGCCGAGCAGCGAGCTTGTGTGGTAGCCACGCTCCAGGAAGCGGTCGCCCGCGACAAAGCCGAGCCGGATCATGACCTCATAGCCGACCGTCACCGCAGTCACGACGTCGCGCAATGACATGTTGTTGACTTGCGCTACGGCGAGCACCGCCGGTGTCACGGTCGAGCCGGGCCTTGCCAGCGAGGAGCCGTGCTTGTCGTCCATCTCGAGCGCCTGCGCGAGCGAGCCGTTGAGCAGCGCGGCCATCTCGGGCCGGCAGCTTGCATTGAGCCCGAAGATCATCGCGCCCGGCCGCGCCTTCCATTTCTCGGCAAGCTGCCGCGCCGCCTGTCCGCTCTCCTCACGCGGATTGGCGCCGGCGATGCACACGCCGATGGTGTCGAGCACATGCCACAGTGCAGCCTTCCTCACCGCCCCCGGAATCTTCTCCGGCGTTGTGGAGGCTGCGAAATCGGCCAGGACGGCAGCCAGTGTCTGTTCCATCGTCAAAGACTTTCCTGCTGGATCACGCCTGCGCCATCATGGGACGGCGCAGGCCATCACGCGCGATCAGGCGCGAAGCTTCTGCAGCTCCTGCCCCAGCTTTGCCGCGGGCGCCGCATGGGTTTCGAGCGTCGACACGATGTTTTCGATCTCTGCCACCGCTTCCCTGGCCAGCACGCGGCCGGCGAGATCGCGGAACTTCTCCTTCAGCGCGGCTTCCGGAATCGGATTCTTCCAGTGCCCGCTCCGATAGAGCTGCTTCTCGGTGAACTTCTCGCCGGACTTCATCGTCACGGTGACCCGGACCGCGCGCATCTCGTGCGGACCGAGTGAATTGAGGTCCGGCGCCACGACCGATTCGATCCGGTCCGCCAGCTCCATGATCTTCGGATCGCGCAGCTTGGCGTCGGTGTACTGATCGACGAAGGCATTGCCTTCCAGAAGCGTGACCGCAGCCGTGTACGGGAGATTCATTTGCGCGGTGATGGTTTCGGCGGGCACGTAAGGCCAGCCGCAATGCAGCTTCACCACTTCCGTGGTCTCGACCAGCACCTTGGCGACCTCCTCACCCCTGATCTTGTGCTTCTCGCGGATCGCGCGCAGCGCGTCGACCGAAGTATGGCTGCTGGCCAGCGACGAATAGCGCTTGAAGCCGTTGTGCAGCATCTCGAATTCCTGGCCGAGCCCGTTCGTCGCATAGCCGAGATCGTATTTCTCGGCATAGGTCGAGCAGAAGCCGCCATAGGGCGCTTCGAGCACGTTGCGCACGCCCGTCAATCCTTCGGAGGCCAGCAGCGCGGCGAGCATGCCGTTCTGCGCGGCCTTGCCGGAATGGAAGCGCTTCGCCATCGCGCCATATTGCGAGGCCATCAGGCCGGCGGCCTGCGAGCCCGCGAGGCCGAGCGCGTTGACGAACTGGTCGACGTCGAGCTTCAAGAGCTTGCCCATCGTCGCCGCCGCGGCAAACGTGCTGGTCAGGCCGCAAGGGTGGAAGCCGCGATTGAAGGCGTGGGGGCTTACGGTGTTGCCGATGCGCGTGCCCAATTCATAGCCGACGACGGTCGCCAGAATGATCTCCTTGCCGCTGTAGGGCCCGAACCCTTCCGCCGCCGCCAGCACCGTGGGCACCACGCCCGCGCCGTAATGCGACATCGACTGGTCGTGGCAATCGTCGAGCTCATAGCCTTGCGCGGAGGTGCCGTTGATGAGCGCGATGCCGAGCGGATCGGCGCGCAGCTTCATGCCCCAGGCGCTGGCGCCCTGCTTCTGGCCGAGCTTGGCGACGGTGCGGGCCACGGCTTTCGTCCACGGCGTCGGCGCGCCGAAGATGCCGCAGCCGAGGCTGTCGAGGATGCACTGCTTGGCCGCACTGATGACGTCGGCCGGCAGGTCCTCGTAGCGAAGCTTGACCGCAAACTCCGCGACGGCTCGTGTCGTCGAGGGAACCGAAACCGCTACATTCATCCTGCATTCCTCCCTGATTCAGCCGAGCAGACGCGGCCGCTCAAGCCTTGATGCCGCGAACGCATGGTCCGGCGGCGAAAGTCTCTTGCTCCGGATAATTTCTTTGTCCATGAGCATCCAATAACGTTTGCGGCTCCAGCATATGCGTCTGCTATTCTGGCGCATCGACAAGCCTTAGCCGCTCAGGCGTATTTGCGCTCCGAGCTGCGCGCCGCGCTGTTGAGCTGCGCGTAGCGGCCCGCGCTCTTCCCGGCGAGCCTTCCGAACACCGCGCCGCTGGTCAGTCCGCTCGCACCGGGATAGTTGAAGTAGAAGATGCCGCCGACCATCTCGCCGGCCGCGAACAATCCGGGAATGCGCTCGTTGCCGGTATCCAGCACCTCGCCCTCGCGCGAAATCTTCACGCCGCCGAAAGTGAAGGTAACGCCGCAGGTCACGGCATAGGCTTCAAAGGGCGCCGTATCGATCTTGCAGGCCCAGTTCGAACGCGGCACCGGCAGGCCCGGCGCGCCGCGCCCGTCCTTCACATTGGGATTGAACGGCACGTCGTCCTGAACCGCGGCGTTGAACTCCGCGATGGTGCGGAGAAACTGCTCCTTGTCGACTTCCTCGATCTTGTCGGCCAGCTCCGAGAGCGTATTGGCCACGACCTTGGTGACATGCCGCGTCCGGTATTCGTCGCGCAGCAGGTGCTTGGTCTTGGCGTCGTAGATCTGCCAGGCCACCTGGCCGGGCTGCTGCAGCACCGCCTGGCCGTATTTCGCGTAAGTGTAGTTGCGGAAATCCGCGCCTTCGTCGATGAACCGCAGTCCGTTGCTGTTGACGACCACCGCGAACGGATAGGAGTGACGCTGGTATTGCGGTGTCGTGGCGAGATCGCCGAAATCGGAGGCGTATCGCTCCCATGCCGTCGCGTGACACCCCGACCAGTGACCGAAGGGCTGCGCGCCGAGCTTCAACGCCATGGCAAGGCCATCGCCGGTGTTGAAGCGCGAGCCGCGCACCTTGGCCAGATCCCAGCCCGGCCCGAGATATTTGGTGCGCCACTCCGCATTGGCCTCGAAGCCGCCGCACGCCAGCACCACCGCGCGTCCGTGAAGCTCGATCTCGCGCCCCTTGTGGCGAACCGTGACGCCCTTGACGCCGGCGGCGTCTGCGACCAGGTCCCTCGCCCACGCTTCGTAGACGATGTCGACGCCGTTCTTTTCCGCGCGCACGTACAGCGCATCGACAAGACCGGGCCCGCCGGCAGCAACGACGATGGTTGCGCCGCCCCAGAACTTGAATCTGCCATCGATCCGGTACGCCTGGCGACCGAAATTCGGCATGAAACGCACGCCCTGATCCCGCATCCAGAGCAGCGCTTCCTTGCTGCCCCTGACCAGGATCTCGCAAAGATCCGGGTCGGTGCGGTATTGCGTGATCCGCGCCATGTCGTCGAAGAAATCGGATTCGGTGTAGCTGCCGAAATCGCTGACGCTCACCTCCTGATCCGTAAGGTCCGGTGCCAGGGCGCGGATGTCGTCCGCTCCTTCGTAGACCACCCGCATCAGGCCATCGGTATAGACGGAATTGCCGCCGCGCTCTTCGATCGGCGCGCGCTCGAGCAGCAGGACGCTGCTTCCCTGTTCCCGTGCGGAGAGCGCCGCACACAATGCTGCATTGCCCCCACCCACGATGATGACGTCGTAGTTCTTGTCCGACAGTTCGGTCATGTCTTTGCAAACCTGCGAGTGCGTTTGACGCCTGATGCGACATCAGTATGCGAGATCGTGGGTATTCACGCACAGAATAAGGCGTTATCCTGCTAGCGTTGTTTGGCATACCGGGGCCGGAATGAAGCTGCAGCAGCTACGCTACGTGCTAGAGATCGTGAGGCAGAATAACCACCTCTCTGCGGCGGCACAGGCTCTGCATACCTCTCAGCCCGGCGTCTCCAGGCAAATCCTTCTGCTCGAAGGCGAGCTCGGTTTCGAGATTTTCCAGCGCACGCGCAACCGGATCATCGGGCTGACCTCGGCCGGCGAGCATGTGCTCGAGATCGCAAAACGCGTCGTGACCGACGTCGACGCGCTGCGTTCGCTCAAGGAAGACATCAATTCCGGAAACCGCGGCGTCCTTACCATCGCGACGACGCATACCCAGGCGCGCTACGTGCTGCCGATGGTGATCGAGAAATTCGTCAAGAAGTATCCGGAAGTGGAGCTCATCCTCAAGCAGGGCAATCCCGAGGACATCTGCAACCTCGTCGATTCCGGGGAAGCCGACCTTGCGATCGGCACCGATACCTTGAAGCAGCTTCCGAACCTCGTGAAACTTCCCTGCTTCTCGCTTCCCCGCTCGGTGGTCGCGAAGATCGGCCATCCCATTCTCGACGTGAACCCGCTGACGCTGGAAGAAATCGCGCGCTACCCGATCATCTCCTACGATCCGCGCTACAGCGGGCGCTGGCGCGTGATGAACGCGTTCAAGAAAGCCAATATCGAGCCCAAGGTCATCCTGAGCGCGATCGATGCCGATGTCTGCAAGACCTATATCGAGCTCGGGCTCGGCATCGGCGTGCTGACGACCATCACCTTCGATCCGAAGCGCGACACAGGCTTGCGCGCGAGACCCGCCGATCACCTGTTCGAGGCTTCCACGATCTTCATCACCCTGCGCGCCAATACCTACCTGCGCTCGTTCACGCTCGACTTCATCAAGTCGGTCGCGCCGCGGCTCACGCCGGCGACTGTGCGGCGCGCGTTGCAGGAGCGCGAGGCATCGCTCGCGACGCAGCACTGAGCGGGGCCGTCGTCAGCGCTTTTGCGTGACGACGACCTGCTTCAATGTCAGTTTCTCCAGCGCCGTTTCATCCAGCGTGAGCCCGAGCCCGGGTCCCGTCGGCACCGTGACCGCACCATCCCTGATCTTGAAGTCACTGCCCGCCGAAAGCGGGTCCTGTGCGATGGTATTGAGGCCGAACGCGAACTCGGCGGCGCCAAAGGTTTTTTTCGAGCGCACGCTGGCGCAGAACTGCGCCGAGGCCGCAGCCTCGAACTGCGAGGCCACCGCGAGCCCGCCGCAATTGATCTGGATACCGCTGGCATCCGCGATCGCGGAAATCTTTCGCGCCACAGAAAGTCCACCGATCTTGTAGAGCTTGATGCAGAAGACGTCGACGGCGCGCGCTTCTGCCAGTGCGTAGGCGTCCTGAATGGAGAACAGGCTTTCATCCGCCATCAGCGGCACGCCCTGCGATTGCGCCCGGATTTCCGACAGGCCCCTGATATCGCGGCGGTCGATCGGCTGCTCCATGTAGCCGAGCCCCATCGGGATCATTCGCGCGATCGCGCTGATCGCCTCCGCCACGGTCCAGCCGGTATTGGGATCGACGCCGATCACGATGTCGTCGCCGACCGCCTTGCGCACCGCTTCGAAATTCTGGACGTCGCGCTGCCAGCCGCCCTTGCCGGCGGCCTTGAGGCAGATGACCTTGATGTCGAACTCCTCCACGGCGCGGCGCGCCTCGGCGATCATGACGTTGACGTCGTCGGCGAGGCTGACCGACCATTCCAGCGGAATGACCGGTTGGCAGCAGCCGCCGATCAGCTTGTGGATCGGCAAGCCCAGCGCCTTTCCCATCGCATCATGCAACGCGATGTCGAGCACCGCCCGCGCCGCCGGATTGCCGGCGAGCCGCAGATCGAAACCCTCGGTGATCGCCTCGATATCGAAGATGTCGCGGCCGATCAGGCCGGGACCGTAAATGTCTGATATCGCCGCGACCATGCTGTGCACGGTATCGGCCACGAAATGGCCGGGACTGATCGGCCTGATCTGCGCGCAGCCGACCACGCCGTCGGCGTAGATCTTGACGAAGACGGGCTTGCCAAGCAATTCCTTCGGCGGGCCGGTATCGTAGCTGCCGCTGGAGAAAGTGCGCTGCAGCCGGACAGGCAGCTCGGTGACGAAGACTTCGATGCGATCGATCATGCGGCAGTTTTCGCCTGGACGGCAGCCTCACGCGTGCCCGACGATCCGGACCACGCCTTGAGCACGAGATCGGCGCCCTTCTCGCCAAGCGCGATCGTCGGCGCGTTGGTGTTGGACGACGGTACGGTCGGAAATACCGAAGAGTCAATCACACGCAGGGCCTCGATGCCGAGCACCCGCAAGCTCGAATCGACCACCGCCATGTCGTCATTGCCTATTCTGCAGGTGCCGACCACATGCCAGGTCGTCGCCGTGGTGGAACGAATGTAATCGGTGATCTGCTGCTCGGTCTTGACCTCCGGCCCCGGGCGGGTCTCTCGCACCACCAGCTCCCTCAAGGTCGGCATGCTCACCAGCCGCCGCACTGCGCGAATGCCGGCCAACAGCGTCTTGAGGTCGCGCTCGTCCGCGAGATAGTTGGGATCGATCCGCGGATGCACGGCGGGATCGGCGGACTTGATGTGGATGTAGCCGCGTGACTGCGGGCGCAGCGCCATGACGCCGATGGTGAAGCCGGAATGCGGGTCGAGCCCGTCCTGCGGACGCCGCGCATAGCGATCCTTGCCGGAGAACGGCTGCAATTGCAGCTTGAGATCGGGCTGGTTCAGGCCGGGCTCGCTGCGCATCACGGTATGCGCCGTCGCCGAGCAGATCGACAACAGCCCCTTGCCGAAGAAGATGAACTTCAAACCTTCCTTCAGCTTGGAGAGAGGCCGCTGCAGCACGTCATTGATGGTGATCGGCTTGGCGCATTCGAACGTCAGCCGGCAGTTCGGATGATCCGACATGTTCTCGCCGACGCCGGGCAGCGTGTGCAGCACCGGGATTCCGAATTCGCCAAGGATCTCGGGCCGGCCGATGCCGGACAGTTCGAGAATCTTGGGAGACTGGATCGGGCCGGCCGAGACGATCACTTCCTTGCGGCTCAGGGCGCGAAGGGTCTCGCCGCCCCGCCGGCATTCGACGCCGATCGCGCGCTTGCCGTCGAGCAGCACCTTGTTGACCAGCGTGTCGGTCCAGACCGTGAGGTTCGACCGGCCGCGCGCCGGCCTCAGATAGCCGACGGCGCTGCTGCAACGGAACCCGCGCCGTGTCGAATATTGCAGATACGAGGCGCCCTCATAGTGACCGTCGTTGTAGTCGTTGACGAGCTCGAAGCCGGCCTCACGATTGGCATCGAGATAGGCATCGGCGAGCTTGTCGAAATTCTTGAGCTGCGTAACGTTGATCGGTCCATCCTTGCCGCGCGTGTCCGGCTCGCCGTCGGCATAGGTCTCCATGCGCTTGAAGTAGGGCAGCATGTCTTCCCAGCTCCATCCCTGGCAGCCGAGGCTGCTCCAGGAATCGAACTCCGCGGGATCGCCGCGGACAAAGACGTTGCCGTTGATCGAGCTGGAGCCGCCGAGCACGCGCCCCCTCGCCCACAATTGCTCCTTGCCGTTGAGGTGGACCTGCTTCTCGGTCAAGAACGGCCAGGTGTATTTCTCGTCCCGCAAGAGGTTCACGACCATCAGCGGGATATGAATATTCAGGCTGTTGTCCTTGCCGCCGGCCTCGATCAGAAGCACCTGATGCCTGCCATCGGCGCTCAGGCGATTGGCAAGGACGCAGCCCGCGGAGCCCGCTCCGACAATGATAAAGTCAAACTGCCGACTTGCCGTTTCTTGCTGTTGGGACGTCATTCCATCCTGCCGTCGTTGTCGCGACCGAGTGTGCCTTGAGAGCGTGCCTTGAAAGTGTGCCTTGAGAGTGTGCCTTGGCCGGCGACGGTAGATCAAACGGGCATGGCGACAAAATAACGATCGGCACCGCAGAATATCCGTTCGGCATACTTCCGGCCGCGAAGCCGGTCTCTATCAGTTCCTCGCCACCAAGAACGTCCTGATCGATTTTTCCAGCGAACGGCGCGATCCCTTCTCGGCGCCGCCCTGGCCGCCCTGCGGTGCCGGGCAGCAGCGTTCAGCCCGTTTTGCTCCCCTCGCGACGAGGGTCTACAATGGCGGCATGTCCAAATCATCGCCGCCCCCCACGCCGCTGCCGTTCGACAAGCTGGCCGAGGCCATCGGGCGCCGCCGCTCCACCTACGGGCAGATCAGCGGTCTCGAGCTCGATCGCGCCGCGCCAGGCGAATCCTGGTCGAGCCTGCCGTACCGCCCCGTCTTCGTCGGCGACACCGAGACCGGCGTGCTTCACGGCGGCGTCGTCACCGCCATGCTGGACGAGAGTTGCGGCATCGCCGTGCAGCTCGCGCTCGACGGCACGCGCGCGATCGCAACGCTTGACCTGCGCATCGATTACCAGAAGCCCGCGACACCGGGCCTTCCCATCCGCGCGCATTCGCTTTGCTACCGCGTCACCCGCTCGATCGCCTTCGTGCGCTCCACAGCCTATCAGGACTCCGGGGACGATCCTGTCGCCACAGCCACCGCCTGCTACATGATCGATGCAAACCGCAGCAACATGCTGAAGGACAGGCCCGCCGACCCCGGCGCGCTGCCGGCGCTCGAAGCGCCGGAGGATCCGGCAGGCCCCTTCGCCAACAGCCCGTTCGCCCGCTTTCTCGGGGTACGGATCGGCGAGGATGGCACGCTCGTGATGCCGTTCTCGCCGGCAATCATCGGCAACCCGATCCTGCCCGCTATCCATGGCGGCATGACCGGCGCGTTCCTCGAAACCGCGGCGGTCGTCGGCGTGACGCGCGAACTCGGCGTCTCGGCGCCGCCCAAGCCGATCGGCCTGACCATCAATTATCTGCGCTCGGGGCGAGCGCTCGACAGTTATGCCCGCGTGTCGATCGTCAAGCAGGGCCGGCGCGTCGTCGCCTTCGAGGCGCAGGCCTGGCAGGACGATCCGGCCAAGCCGATCGCCTCGGCCTTCGGCCATTTCATGCTGCGGCGGACGCCGGGCTCGGACGACGAATAATATAAAGGCTGCGCAATGTGATATACATCACAGATATCGGCAGTCCGCCGCTCTAAGCCCCTCCCAAATGGAGGAACCCATGAGCGCCCTGATCGCCATCGCCGCCCTGCTGGTAGTTCTCGCCAACGGACTTTTCGCCCTTCACATCTGGTCCGGCCTGTCGGACCCGACGCAAAGCCCGATGGGCGGACGGTAGCGTTGCTATCCGCCAATGGCGCGTTCTGATCCGGCCCAGAGCGCGATGAGATCAGGATGAATCGTCATCGCGCTCTTTGCGCATGATCTTTTCGGAAAACCGCTACACACTTTTCCGGATCCATGCGCTAGCGGAAGAACGAGACCAGGCCGATGCTCATCGCGAGCAGGAGCATCAGCGACAGCGTCACGGCCACGGTCACCCTGCCGCCGACATTGGAGAGAACGCGAACATCGACGCCCAGTCCAAGCGCCGCCATGGACACCACGGTGAGGATAGCCGCGATCCTGCTGACCGGCGTGACCACGACATCGGGAACGACCGCGAACGAGCGCAGCGCCGCCAGCACCAGAAAGCCGATGATGAACCACGGCACCAGCTTGAACGGGCTGACGGGCTTGACTTTGCCGCCCGCACTCCCGCCGCGCAGGCGCGGCGCGAACAGCGATAGTGCGACGACCAGCGGGCCCAGCATCAACACCCGCACCAGCTTGACGAGCGTACCGATCTGCGTGCTGACCAATCCGGCCGGCACGGTGGCGGCCAGCACCTGCGGCACGGCATAGACAGTAAGCCCGGCGAGAATTCCATATTGGGTCGCCGACAGGTGCAGCAGCGGAATGAGCAAGGGCAAGCCCAGCACCATCAAGACGCCGAGGATCGCGGTGAACGAGATGGACGACGCGATGTCGTCGCCATTGGCATCGATGATCGGAGCTACCGCCGCGATCGCCGAATTGCCGCAGATCGAATTTCCGCAGGCGACGAGGATCGAAAGCTTGGTCGACAGGCCGAGCATGCGGCTCAGGCCGTAGCTGACGCCGAGCGTCACGATCACGGTCGCGATGATCGCGCCGATCAGGAAGATACCGGAAGCCGCCACCGCCGCAAAACTGATCGATGCGCCGAGCAGCATCACCGCGACCTCCAGGAGCTGCTTGGCGCTGAAGGCGATCCCGGCCTGAAACCGATCCGACAGATTCCCGACCGAGCGGATCGCCATTCCGGTCAGGATCGCGATGACCAATGCTTCGATATAGGGGTGGCCGAAGGCGTGCTCCTCCGCGCGCTGGATACCCATCGAGACCAGCGTGATGAGCCCGCAGAGGACGATACCTGGAATGAAAGCGGCGAAACGCCGGATGACTGTCGCGCCGGAGGTCTTCTCGTCTGCCACCAAATTCCCCGCCGGTTGGGGAAATTCGATGCTCCCAAACCGATGCGGGCGACCATATATTTTCGAATCAGATCAGGAAACAGAAGATTTGACAGGCCAGCGACTTAGAGGACACCGGGAAGCTTCTGCAGGAAGGCCAAGGCCTGACCGAAACCGTCGAAAATCCCGGGCTCGAAATAGACGCCGCGGGCGACGATGATCGTCAACGCAAGCGCCCAGAACACGCCCGCGCCGATCCGCATCAACCATCTTGACGCAGCCGTCTCCGGCTGGACCTTCTCGTCCAGCTCGATCGGCTCGCCAAACGGCTCGAATTTCGCGTGTTCCATGTGAACGGCCCGGTGATTTTTCACCCTTGAATCTCGTGAAATTTCCACCGGTTGCAATGCCATTTGAATTTCTTTTTGAAGGCCTGGACTGGCAGCTCCTTCCTCCAGCGAGCATCCAAAGAGAAAGTATGTCTCCTGCAGGCCGGCAGGCGCCGGCCCCGCCCGTATTTCATGAAAGCTTCTGGAATACGGCCCCCGCAGCGCGCGACCACGATGGCGTACAATTTTCTCCGAGCACATCGTGCGCGGCTTGGGTCGTAGCAAGTGTCGCAAGAAGGGCAGCGCTAATCCAGAACTCTCGCCTCTCAGGTATCGCAAGAACCGTTCAAAAAGCAGCCTGCGGTGCTCCGGCAGACGGTTGGGCTTCGCGCTGCATCACGGGCCTGATCCGGACCGGAAGGTCAGCCGCGCACGCGCCGTTCGAAATGACGAATGCGCCGGCCAAAAGCATTGAAAGAAATACAGCACGCATTCGTGGTGCTCTCGAATTGTCCAAATGCTAACGACGTCTAACGGATCACGGTTAATTCCGAATTAAGGGCGTCAGATCGACGCCCAGCATGCTGGAATTTCAGGCGATGCTTGCCGGCCACCGAAGTTTCAAAGGCCCGCGACGACGCGAATAGCATCCATTAACTTTTTATTAACCATACGAGAGCACCCTCGGGTCGCTTTGGTTCGGGAGTCGATTTATCGATTTGGGCTTCCAGCGCGGCCTGATCCTGACGCGGAGTTTTTCGTTCATCCTTGGGCAACGGGCGACAACCCGTGGGGGCTTCAGGGAGTGCGTGATGCGTGAGCGTGAGCTACGAGGAGACGATCTTCTTTCGTCTCTGGTTATGACGATTGGCGGAACAGTGATCACCGCCCTTTCGATTGCGCTGGTGATTATTTGGTTCTGCTCTTGATGCTTTCGACCGAGCCTCGCCGATATTGGCCGGCTTGCGCTGTTTCATAACTTGCCGGAAGTCGTCGTATCGTGTCCGGATCAAGGACTTCCTCAAGCATTGGCGCCATCGCAAGACCGCGCAGAAAATCGAGCGTGTGCGAACGGCCGAACGGCTTCGTCACGAGAGCGGCCACCTCTCGCCGGGCGTTCTATCTCGCCCCGGTGAAGGCGGTTTCGACCACGTCGCCGATCGGTTGCCAAGTCTGGCCATCGAACTGAACCAGCCGAAACTGCTTGATCGGCTGGAAATCCGACGGTCCCGTATTCATCTTGATTCCGGGCAACAGGATAGGCACTTCGTGGTCCTTGAGGGCGGCCGCCTGGCGCATGATATTTTCGCGCGACAGGTCGTCGCCGCACTGCTTCAATACCTGTGTCAAGGTCTCTGCGGCCGCATAGCCGAACACGGCTGCGCTCTCGCGCTCCTTACCTTCACGATAATACTTGTCGACGAACAGCCGCCATTCCCCGATGGCCGGATCCTTCTCCCATGCCGGGTCGCTGACATCCTTCAGGAACCTCGCCGACACGATGCCCGAAGCATTCTCCAGCCCGGCCGGCTGCAGCGTGGAGGCGATCGAAGCCGACATGTCGTTCAGCAAAAACACCGGATGCCAGTTCAACTCCGCCGCTATCCGTACGGCCCGCGCGGCATTGGCCGGTACGCCCGCAAACACAAAAATCTCGGCACCTGATCGCTTCAGAATGGACATGTGCGTCTCGAGATACGCGTCGGACATTTCGTAGGCGATGTCGACAATGATCAGACGCGTCAAATCGCCGAGCCCCTCTTCCAAGCCCTTGAACAGGTCCCGTCCGAACTGATCGTTCTCCCAGAGAACCACGATCTTGCGTCCGGGATAGAGGGCCTGCAGGTAATTTGCATAGACCCGCCCCTCGGCGCGATATGACGGTTGCCAGCCCATGGTCCATGGAAACGCCTTCGGATTGCTCCATTGCTCGTCACCGGATGCAACGAAAAGCTGCGGAATCTGGTTTTCGTTCAGGTATCGCTGTACGGCGAGATTGCCCGGCGTTCCGAAGGAGCCGAACATCAGCACGACCCCGTCTCTCTCGACCAGGCCACGCGTGAGGTCGAGTGCCACCGAGGGATCGGAATTGTCGTCATGCGAGATGAAGCGGATCTTGCGACCGTTGATACCGCCGCGCTGGTTGATCATCTCGAAATAGGCAGCTTCGGCGCGCCCGATGGCGCCAAGGGCTTCGAGGGAACCGCTATACGGCATGACATTGCCGATGCGGATTTCCGTCTCAGTGACACCCGGCACACGCGCACGCTGCGAGATCGCGCCCAACGAGATCGCGGCGACAAGGGTTGCAACCAGCGTTCGGCCTATCGCACTCATCGGAAACACTCGACACTCACCGGGGAACGCGGGGCGCGGCATTCAAAGACAAGCATGCGTCCCGCGGGACCGAGTGTTGATCTGGATCAAGCGCGCAGGGAACTCGGCCGACCTGGCGCGCGCCCCAGGATGTGTGGCCCGTGCCGACGCTTCTCAAGCTCACTGGCGATAAATGACGCACGGGGAATTTCATCAGCAATGCTTACCAATTGATTCTGCGCTATCGCCGCCTGGATCGCGATGGAATTGTTTGATCGGTCGTACCTGAACGGGAAAATGCTCGCCGGAGGACGTTGCATGCCGATGTGCCGGTCACCAGTGATCGCTGATTTCCTGCTTAGAGCAAGGAGCCTGCCAGCGAATGACGATAGCCTCCTCGCAAAGGCCGACACGAAGTCCTATCAGGCGAAAAGGGCCTTCCCGACGGCGTGGCAGGCATTTCTTTGGCTTCTCCGTATCAGCGTGCTGCTACTCCTTTGCGGCGCGCTGACGAGACGCTTAGGGGAAAAGAGTCAGTTCATTTGAACGGGTGAGATGCACTGGCGGATGTCGACCCATTTTGGCGCGGTCGACCGACCTTGATCTAGCCTTCGAGCGACCAGCGCTGGAAGCTTATGGCTTGAATACGAGAGCCGGACGATCCCCCGCTGTGAGAGGTCGGAGTGATTAGGCGGTCAAGGGAGGAACAGAATGATCAGGTTGATTGCAGTTGCTGGCTTCGCCTTATCGGTTGCGGTATCGGCGCAAGCGATGACCCCCGCGCCGATTACTCTTCAGCCGGACGGCATGATCACGAAAGTCGCTGCGGCCTGTGGCGTGGGCAGAACACGGGTCAACGGTGTGTGCGTGGCAAGAACCACCGTCCGTCAGACCCGCCGAGCCGTCCGCAGATGTGCGACCGGAATGACTTGCTAACGCTGGTGCTTCAGTGGCGCCCCCGAAATCGAGAGCGACGAACGACTTACATCAGGCGGCGGACAGCAAAAGCAACGCTATCATCAGAATAGCTGACAGAAATCCGCTGCCTATCACCGCCGTCTTGAAGAAGGCGTCGCTCTCCACGACCACCTGACATCGCCGCCCAATACGGTGCGTGAACAGGCTGAGCGCCTGCGGCGCGCTGACAACACGGCCTACCTCGGCCTCCGTCTTTACGACGGTCGCTTCGGCGTCGCTTGCGCGGATGACAGCAATTTGTCGTCGGGCGAAGATCTGCCTTCTGCGTTCGGCGCAAATTTCGGCGCCTCGGATCCTTGCAGTGAGCACCTCCGAACGTGAGCTTGGCATGCGCGTTGGAGAGACTGCGGTACCCTTCTGGCCGACCGGACTACTCTCGGAGCGGCCTGGGAACCTGGCACTGATCGTTGGTGTACTCACGACAATTCCCCAATGGTACGTTGAGCATGCACCCGCGTGCCGGGAAATTATTTGCGATTTCGCAATCTGCGGATCATTTTTTCAAGTCTACCGCAAGACCGCAGCCTGGCCTGCTTGTCAGGCAGGCTGGCTGATCGCCTTCTCGGCCTGATATGCCGGCAACGGCCGCGGCTCATGAGGTTCGCAGGTGAACGCGCCTCGACGATCACGCAGATATGACAAGGTGGCCTCAATCCTGGTTCTTCTTAAGCCGATCGAGGCGCAGTCTCTCTCGTCTCATGCGCCTGGTTTCTTCATCGAGCACTTCCATTTTTTTGATCGAGCCGCGCTTTCTCCGCATTCGGTCGATCGCTGCTGCGCAACTTCTCGAGCGCTTTCTCAACGGAGAGCTTGTTGATTGCAGCCGTGCCAAAACCTCATACTAGGAGCGCGGCAGCACAACACCGCGGACCTGCTCTCGCGCCAGCGTGCAGGTGAATTGTTCCGATGCACGCGGTTCCAACGTGGCTGGGTTGATCCAGATCAACGAAGCAATGACCCCGGGCGCGACGCTGCCGTGGCAGGTTGCGGCTCTCTGGCGCAACTTGTTTCAAAGATCGTCCAGAGAATACGCTTTTTCGGCAACCTCGGAAGGACAGTAATCATGTCACGTCGAACGATATTCTCTTTGGCTGCGTCGCTCATCATCGGCATCGGATGCGTCGCCATGATTTCAACTGATGCCTTCGCTTATCGCGGAGGCGGGCGCGCTGGCGTTGGCCGCGTCGGCGGTTATCACGGCGGCGCTTATCGCGGCGCAGCTTACCGTGGCGTTGCTTACCGTGGCGTACGCCGTGGAGTGGCGGTAGGAGTCGGCGCTGCTGCCGTCGGTGCCGCGGCCTACGGAGCTTACGGAGGTTACGGCCAGCAGACCTGCGGATACTATCCCTACGGGCCTTGCTACTAGAAAGCCGCCGGAGAGCCTGCTATCGCAGGATGGGCAAAAATTCTCTCACGGCCCGCTGACTCGCGTTGGTGCCATTTCATCAAACGCCAACGCGCACGTTCGGTTACAGGGGCGAAGCGCCGCCGAACTGTTGAACCAGTCGGCAGGCGCCCCTTATGGCCTGACCTGATTTTGCCAGGCTTCCTGCCGACCCCCGCCTCGATGGGGCAGAGGGCGCTTGAATCAGGCGGATGTTCCCATTATGTTCCGGTCCACTCGAGGGGCATTTCGCGACCGTCACGGAGGTTGGACGGGAAGGCGTGTGGTCCTGGCCGTCCGATGCCGGGGTCAAGCCTTGCGGACGTGTCCCGGGGAGAGCGCGCTACAAGGCTTAAGAACCATCGCGCGGGGTATGCCGTGTGAGACCACTCAGGCTCATCTCACTGACTTTGGCCGCCGGGCCAACGAAAGCGATCCGCTTCTTCCTCGCCGGTTGCTGCGCTCGCGCCGCGATCGACCACATCGCTGCCCTGCCATCGAAAAGCGTGATGAAATCGCGCCATCGCATGTATCCCCCTGAGGAAACCCGCATCGACACCTCAACCCCAACACTTGCCACCATGTCGGCGACCTTTTTTGTCTATTTCTGAAAGCCAGCGGCAAAAAACTTGTCGGCCTCGGCCTTCGCTTCCTGATCCACCTTGGCGTCATATCTGAGCGGCCTGCTTGTAATCCATCAGGTACTTGAGCGTCTAGCTTGACCCGGCCGCCTAACAAGCAGCCAAGTTTCTCAAGCCCAAGTCCGTTCGGGTAATTCGCATCGTTCTGACCGAGTACAATCACTTCCGGTCTTCCTCCAACACCGCGCGTATCGTTGCGCTGCATAAATTGCCGCTAAGTGCCCGAGAGCGGAACTTTGTCCGGGATGAGTTACTGCGCTTCAGCGCGGAGATGGGTTGGACCCCGCCGCGATTCGCGTCAACAAAACGGAATCACGCTTCGAAGCCTGTCTCAACCGACTTTTGCGACAAAATCTGCCAGCAACGGACATGACAGAACGCCGGCTCGATGTGCTAATTGCCGGTACGGCCTACGGTAGCAGCGGCCCTCGCAAGCGATGAAGGGCCATTTGCGGCCCAGGATTTGGACATCTGCATCATTCCGGATCAGGCAAATGTGGCACCGCAGATGGCCGAGTGCTTATCATCGGCTGCCGTGTTAAGGTACGGCTGCATTATCCGGAGAGCGTCAATGCTGCAAGCAGCTGCGGAAGAGCGACGCTTTCAACTCGTCCTGATCAAACCCTCTCATTATGACGACGACGGATATGTGATCCGCTGGTGGCGTGCCATGACGCCATCCAATTCATTAGCCGCCATATACGGCATCGCAGCTGACTGCGCCGAGCGAAAGGTGCTGGGGCCGGATGTCGCCATCGATATCGAAGTCATCGACGAGACGAACACGCGCGTAGATGTCCCAGCGCTGCTTTCGCGCTTCGGACGTCACAACGGGTTCGGATGTGTCGCTCTCATCGGCGTTCAATCAAATCAGTATCCGCGCGCTCTCGACATCGCGCGTCCGTTCCGGTCAGCCGGAATTGCGGTGGCCATGGGGGGCTTCCACGTGTCGGGATGCCTGTCGATGCTGGATGGCCACGCGGTAGATCTCGACGCTTGCCGGGATATGGGTGTGACGGTATTCGCCGGCGAGGCTGAAGGACGCTTCGAATTGATGCTCGCAGACGTGGCCGCAGGACGTCTCGCCCCCGTGTATAACTACATGAAAGAACTCCCGGGCATGGAGGGCGTGCCGGTGCCGTTCCTCCCCAAGCGATATATTGAGCGCACACTTGGCGCCAGCGCCAGTTTCGATGCCGGTCGTGGCTGTCCTTATCAATGCAGCTTCTGCACCATCATCAATGTGCAGGGCCGCAAGTCGCGCTATCGCTCGGCGGACGATATTGAGCATCTCGTGCGCCTGAATTGGGCACAAGGCATTAGAAAATTCTTCATAACCGACGACAATTTTGCCCGCAACAAGGAGTGGGAATCGACCTTTGACCGTCTAATCGAGCTTCGCGAAAGGGATGGCATCCCTTTGGGCCTCATGATTCAGGTCGATACGCTTTGTCACAAGATTCCCCATTTCATGGAAAAGGCAAAGCGAGCTGGCGTTAACAAGGTCTTCATTGGCCTTGAGAACATCAACCCGGATAACCTGGCGGCGGCCAAGAAGCGCCAGAACAAGATTACGGAATACCGCAAGATGCTGCTCGCCTGGAAAAAACAGGGCATTCTGACGATCGCTGGGTATATTCTAGGCTTCCCAGCGGACACGCCGGAGACCATCAGGCGCGACATCGCGATCATCAAGGACGAATTGCCGATCGACCTTCTTGAGTTCTTCTGCCTGACGCCTCTTCCTGGATCGGAGGATCATCAAGTGCTCTGGAAGAACGGCATCGCGATGGACCCAGACCTTAACAAATATGACGTCGAACACGTCTGCACTGCCCATTCTCGAATGAGCGACAAGGAGTGGCAGGAGATCTACCACGAGGCCTGGTTACTCTATTATACCCCTGAGCACATGAAGACCCTGCTGCGACGCGCAATGGCGACGGGCGTTCCAATCGGCAATTTGGCAAAGTACCTACTTACGTTCTCGACGACTGACCGGCTCGAACATGTCCACCCGCTGCAGGGCGGCATCTTCCGCCTCAAGCATCCGTCCGAGCGACGGCCCGGATTATCGCGTGAGGCCCCATGGGCGTTTTGGCTGCGCTTCGGCTGGGAGACGTTTGTGAAACACTCGATACTGATCGGTGCGGCGGGACGGCTGTTGTTTTGGCAAATCGTCGTTACCTACAGCCCGACGGCCAGCGATTATAAAGACCAGGCGCTCGCGCCGGTCAGCGACGACGAAGATGAGACGCTCGACCTGCTGACCAAGACCACGGGCGGCCGCGCAGCCGTCGCTCACGTCAGGAAGATCGCCGCCCTCACCGGCGTCCGGGTAACATAATCCCAAGCCGAAGATGAATCAGACGCATTACTCGTAGGTCTCGTCTTCCGGGATTTCCGCTTCGTACTCCTTTGCCTTCTGCAAGAGAGCGTCGCGAACCAGCCCACAAGCGAGAAGCGCAGCTTTCTTACGCGCTTCGCTCGCGCATTCGGCCGTTTTCTCTTCGAGCGTCGATGTTATCGATGCCATTGCTTACGTCCGGTACTTTCCGACAACTGCAGAGCATTCCCGCTCGACATCGACAGCCCCATTCCTGTGACCAGGCACGGTCTGGATGGTTTTCGCGCACCCAGCCGGTACCGAAACAAATCTTGCACTCAGGTTCCATGAAGTTTGCCCATAACCCCGGGTTCTGTGCGAACCGCTGCGGCTGAATTTCCAACCTTGTCGACCGCCTTCTGCCGGCCCGACTTCCATTAGAATGTCACCAAGCCGATCGGAGGAATGGGCTACCGTTGAGAGCTGCCATGGAGCGGCCTTCATTTAAACCATGGAACGGGCACACTAAATTAGGACACTATACGGACGGCCGCACCGCCGCGCGGCCGGGCAGCCGGGGCTCCGTGTCTCTCTCATACCCCCCGAGCCACGCATGCTCCGGCTGCCACCGCACCGCCACTGTTTGAACAGCAGGGCCGTAGTCTACTTCGCCGGATCAAGGAACACTGTCGCTAGTGGGACACAGTAGCCCAGATTGACTCGCAACCGCGAGCCGAGCCCCGACCTTCTGCGCGTGCCCGGCAAACCCATCGAACTACCGCCCGCGGTCGCGCCGCTTGGTCGAAGACATGCGCGCCCATTCCGCGCATCAACTGCTCGCGTGAGACGCCGACCGGCAAGACGATCGACAGCGACCTGGATCAGTGCACAAGAACATAATTCCCGCGACTCGCCGGCCGCTGTTTGCAGCCGACCGCAATCCCTAACGGCTGCAATCAGCCTTGTCCTCGCAATCATTGTGGGATGTCGCCCTTATCCTGCCACTTCCGCGTTAGAAGCTTGCCTTCGACATCAGTGTCATTCGGGCCAGCGCCCGCGGCATCGGCGGCAAAGCGCATGCACTAACGTGTATAGGAGCCGACCCTTGAAGTACCACCCCGACATCGACCCAGCTGAGCGCCTGCGGTTCTTCGCTGACCACATGGAAGCCGAGGGGCGCCTCAACGTTGCCCGTCACATGCGTAACGGAGCCGACGAGATCGAACACCTGCGCCAGCGCCTCAGGGATCACGTCTCTGGGCTCACACCCGCCCGGGTTGGGCAATCTCGCCTGCACGGTCAGTGAGATCGTCACCGCGGCCGCCAGCCGCCTCGAGAGAGGTAGCACCGTGACGGAGATGTTCGTGCAGATGAGCGATGACGTGTGACGGTCTGGATTCACGTCGACACGAGCAAGCAGGTCGACGACGAGGATCACCTGAAGATCTCTGCGAACGAGGATGCGGCAAGAGCTTGGTTCGCCGAGAATGATCCGGAAGGCGTCGCGTTCGAATGCCAGGTAGTGGCACAATCCAAGAGGCCGGGCCTAAGTGTAGTGTCGCAAAACCTCAATGAAAAACTTGATGTCAGCAAAATAGTTTGGATAGGCACGACGCAATTCATTGTGGGACGCGACCAGTACGGCTTGGTTCCTTGTCCCCTGCATCCGGAAGAATTTGCAATACGTACCGGTCAAAATTTATGCCGCGCTTCTTACGGATGATTTGTTGCGTGATATGAGCATATTGTTCGAAACGGTGAACTAAGCCGAGCTTTCATTCGAGCGTTTTCGTTTCTCTCATCAACGCATCGAGGGTCGCCGCGGCATTGCCCAATTCGGGACCCCATCCATGATCTATCATGGACGCGGAAGAGACGTCGACGTTGCCGGGCGGAGCGGCCATTGACGCCATGATTCAAAAAACGACAAGGAGGTCCAACGTGCTGAAATCGATCGACCCCTTTTTGAACGCCGACGTACTCTACGCGCTGCGGGCCATGGGACACGGCGACGATCTCATCCTCTGCGATACCAATTTTCCAGCTGACTCGGTCGCGCGTCAGACCGTGCTGGGGCGACTACTTCACATCGACAACGTCACTGCCGCGCGTGCCGCGCGCGCCATTCTGTCGGTCCTGCCGCTCGATTCCTTTGTCGACACGCCGGCCTTGCGGATGGAAATCGCCGGCGAGCCCAACGAAGTTCCGCCCGTTCAGAGCGAGGTGCAAGCGGAGGTCGATGCTGCGCAGGGCTATCCCTGTCCCCTGGGCGGAGTCGAGCGGTTTGCTTTCTATGATCTAGCGAAGAAGGCCTATTGCGTCATCCAGACCGGCGAGCGCCGCTTCTACGGCTGCTTCGCTTTCAAGAAGGGCGTCATTGTACCCGACGCCTGACCCGGCCACGCACGAAGCGAACCGGCTCGCCGAGGGTGCTCGGCACATCTTGCAGCCCGGCATCGGCGCGTTGATCTTCATCCGCGGTTCCACCGCGTTGGATTCGTTGACAATGATCAACCCGGGCGCATACTTGAAAACGCGTCTACCACCTGTCCTGCCACCGAGAGTGCAGGAATACATGCGTCGGTGAACGACATGTTGTGAAAATGATGGTGCCCGGACGCCTCAGACTTCGCATTAAAAAACATCAACAAAGGGAGGTTTCGTGGTGAAACAGCAAGAGCACGATCAGCAATCCCTCATCGGACCGAACCGGCGCGCCGTCCTAAAGGGGGCAGCAAGTGCCGCCGCCTTTGGCACGGCCGGCGCACTCGGCGCGTTCTCCGATCTCGCACTGGCGCAGGATAATCTGCGCGCAAAGATCCTGCAGATTCCAGGTATAGGCAAAGGCGCTCCGACCGATTCCGACTGGCAGAAGGTGGGCGAACTTTGCCTCGGCCCGACCAAGGCGAACGTCAAGGAAGGTGAATTCAAGGGTGTCGAGCTCTCCTTCATGGGACTGAACAACCAGAATCTCCACAACCTGCTCTTCCGCGGATTCTTGAAGCCGTGGGAGGCCTACACCGGTGCAAAAATATCCTGGATCGATCTAGCGCAGGCCGATTACAACCCGCGGCTGCAGCAGGCGATCGCGACGGGTACCGTCGATTTCGACGTGCTCGAAATGGGCGCCCCATTCGAGGGCGATGTCTGCGGCAAGGGCCTGGCCTCGGAAATGCCGGACTGGGTCAAGAAGCAGATCGATATCGACGACTATGTCGATTACCTCAAGCCGCCGGTCGGTACGTGGAACGGCAAGACCTACCGCGTCACTATCGACGGCGACTGCCACAATTTCAATTACCGGACCGATATTTTCTCCGACACGACGCTCGCCAAGGCCTGGAAGGACGCCGGCAACGCGAGCGAATGGGGCGTGCCGAAAACCTGGCAGCAGGTGCAGGCTGCCACGAAATTCCTCAAGGGCAAGAAGTTCAAGAACCAAGCCGTCTATGGCTATCTTGACGCGCCAAAGCCCTGGGGCGGGTTCGGCTTCTATTTCCTCGGCAGTCGCGCCACTGCCTACGCCAAGCATCCCGACGACAAGGCCTGGCTCTTCGATGTCGATACCATGAAGCCACGCATCAACAATCCGGCCTGGGTCCGCGCCATCCAGGACGTCATCGATGCGCTGCCGTCCGAGCCGGCCGATCAGCTCAACGCCGATCCGAACACCACGGGCTTCCAGCAATTTTTGGCGGGCATTGGCTCGATGATCCCCTGGTGGGGCGATATCGGCCAAGTGGCGAAGGCGAGCGACACGTCCGTGATCGGCGATGTCGTCGGCTTCGACATCCTGCCGGGATCCGACGATGTTTATAATTCCAAGACCGGAAAATGGGACAAGCTCGCGAGCGGGCCGAACCATGCGCCGAACTGCGCCTATCTCGGCTGGGGCATCTATGTGATGGCTCGGGTCAACGGCGACGAGAAGAAGCACAAGGCGGCCTGGAGCGCGGCAGCGCATCTCGGCGGCAAGGATCTGTCGCTCTGGACGGTGATGTATCCGTCCGGCTTCCAGGTGCACCGGACCAGCCATTCCAACATCGACGAATGGGTGGCAGCGGGTTACGATAGAAAGTACATCACGTCCTACCTGAACTCGCAGTTCCACTCCTATAACGATCCCAACCGGGCGGTTGAGCCGCGCATTCCCGGCATCTTCCAATATTACAGCATCGCGGAGGATGAGCTGACGAAGATCTTCGCCGGCAAGGTCGATGCGCAGACCGGCGCCAACAACATAGCGGCAGCTTGGGAGAAGCTGACCGACCAGCTTGGTCGCGAAAAGCAGATTGGGCTCTACAAGGCCTCGCTCGGCGTGTAGCACTTGCTTTCGTCAGGGCTGGTGCCGTTTCCGGCACCGGCCAAAACCTTCAACCGTAACCGGGCAAAGGACCAAGCCGGCAGGGTCGATCTTGATGCAGGAAACATCATCGGTGGCGGCAGTCCGGCACGACAAGGTCGCCACGCAACGCATCGCCATGACCCGCAGGACTTTGGGCAGAGGATTCGTCGTCCTTGCCTCGCTCCTGCTGCTGGCGATGATTCTCGTCCAGATCTTGCACGTGAGCGGGACGATCACGGCAGGGTTTTCGGACTGGCGGCCGGTGCTCTATGCCTATCTCCTCTGGTCCGGCGCGCTCGGCGTCGGCCAGGTTATGGCCCGCGGCGAGCGCGGCCTGCGCGCGCTGTTCCTCTTGCCGGCAGTGCTGTTCACCGTGGCGGTCGTGATCTTTCCCACGCTGTTCGGATTTTACATCGCATCCCTGGATTGGAATCTTTCCTCGCTTGAAGGTCCGCACTTCAATGGCCTCAACAATCTATTCGCCCTGTTCCACGACGATTACTACTGGAATGCGCTCGGCAACATGGTCTTCTACACGGTCGCTGTGCTCGCCGAGTATGCGATCGCATTCGGACTGGCCCTGCTGCTCAACGCAGACATCCGTGGGCGAAAATTCTTTCGCGTCGCTTTCCTGCTGCCTATGATGTTGAGCCCGGTCGCCGTGAGCTGGATGATCGGCAAATCGCTGATGGAATACCGCTTCGGTCCGGCGGCCACACTGGCGCGCTATCTCGGATGGGACAATCCGGCGTTCTTCGCGGCGCCCTGGATTGCGCGGTTCAGCATCGAGGCTATGGATGCCTGGGTCTCGATCCCCTTCATTATGATCATTCTGCTTGCCGGGTTGCAGGCGATGCCGAAAGAAGTGCTTGAAGCCGCCAAGGTCGACGGCGCCAACCGCCTGCAGTCCTTCTGGCACGTAACCTTCCCGCTCATGCTGCCGGTCAGCGTCACCGTGCTCATCATCCGCATCATCTTCAAGCTGAAGCTCGCCGACATCGTGATCAACGTGACAGCGGGCGGTCCGGGCGGGGCCACCGACACGGTCTCGAGCTTCATCTATCGCGTCTATCGCGACCGATCGAATGTCGGATACGGCACGGGGCTTGCGATTTTCTATCTGCTGCTCATCGTCGTTTTCCTCACGGCGCTTTTGCGCCTGTCTCATCGCTGGATGCAGAAGGTCACCTGACTAGGAGCTGCCCGCTTGTCTATCGTCGCATCAGTGCCGGTCCGGAGGCATCGCGGAGCGCCCCGCGCGAGAAGGATCACAAGCCGCGTGCTGATCTACGCCGTGCTGATCTTCTGGACGTTCATCTGCCTGTTTCCGATCTATTGGACCGTCACGACCTCGTTCAAATCGGCCGTCGACGTGACTCAGGGTCACCTGATCCCCGGGCTCGATTTCCCGCCGGACTGGAAAGGCTGGCGCTCGCTCGGGCTGTCGCCCGACACAATTCTTGAGACCTCGACCGCCCGCGCGGAATTTACGAGCCGCTTCATCAATAGCATCCTCGCCTCGGTCGGCGCTTCCGCTCTCGCGCTGGTGCTGGGATCTCTGGCGGCCTACGGCCTGAGCCGCTTCCGTTACAAGTTCGCCTGGATGCGCAATGACGACATTCTGTTCTTCTTCATGTCGCAGCTGATACTGCCGCCGGTGGTGCTGGCACTGCCATTCCTCGTTCTCTACAAGGCGCTTGCGCTGCTCGATACGACCCTCGGCCTGATCCTGCTCTACACGCTGACCGTGCTGCCAATCGTGATCTGGATCATGCGCGACCAGTTCAACTCGATTCCGCTCGAACTCGATGAAGCCGCTTTCGTCGACGGCCTGTCGGTCTGGGGCGCCTTCATCCGCATCATTCTGCCGCTCGCCATTCCCGGCATGGCGGCGGCCTTCATCCTTTCGCTGGTGCTGTGCTGGAACGAATATTTCTTCGCAGCGCTATTGACCAGCACGGACGCGAAAACGCTTCCCGTGATGGTAGCGAGCCAGACCGGCTCGCAGGGCATCAACTGGTGGTCGATGGCCGCGCTGTCGACGGCAGCGATCGTGCCGCTGGTGATGGTCGGAATTTTCCTGGAGCGCTACATCGTCAGCGGCCTGACCACCGGCGCGGGCAAGTAGGTTCACGATACGTTTCGCCCGCGTTCTGCGAGGTAGATGCGCGCGGCGTTGCCGCCGAAAACATCGGCTTTTTCGGCCGATGACAGATCGGCGAGCACGGTTTCGGCCGCGGCGAACCATCTCGTATAGCCACCGGCGAGATCGACTACCGGCCAGTCGCTGCCCCACAACAGGCGCTGCGGCCCGAAGCAAGCGCAGACATGGTCGACCGCCGGGCGCAAATCCGCGAGCTGCCAGTCCGCTCTTGCTTCAGTCACGAGACCCGACAACTTGCAGACAATGTTCGGGCGCCTGGCCAACTGAGCAATTTGCTGCTTCCACTCAGTGATGTCGCCGGTGGCAAGTTGCGGCTTGGCGCAGTGATTTAGCACGAATTGCAGATCGCCATGGCGGTCGATCACCTGCAACAATCGCGGCAGATGGCGTGGCAGAACCAGCGCGTCGAAAACGAGGCCATGCCGGGTCATGGCCGTCAGCGATGGCGCCAGGCCGGCGCGAATCAGCCAGTCATCATCGGGAATGTCCTGAACCATCGGCCGCAGCCCGACCAGCAGTTTCTGCCCAGCCAGCGCGTCGATGCGAGCCGCGGCGTCGGCGGCGTTGAAATCGATCCAGCCGACCACGCCGCGGACCATCTGGGTTGATTCCGCGATACCGAGCATGAACATCGTCTCCGCCTCGGTCGGCGCGGCCTGCACCAAGATCGTGCCCTCGATCCGGTTATTCGCAAGATACGGCGACAGATCCGACATCGAGAAATCGCGATAGATCGGCGCAAGCTCGGGCGTCAGCCAGCCATAATCGCCGCGGGCGCGCGTCCAGAGGTGGAAATGTGCATCGATCCGCATCAGTCCGACACCGGTACGGGCGCGCCGGCATCGAGAAGATGCGCGGCCTTCAGATCGGCCCAGAGCGCTTCGGGCACTCTTGTAGCGAGTGCCGCCACGTTGCGCTCGACCTCCTGCGGGTGACGCCTCCCAGCACCAGGCTTGCGACGGCAGGATGCCCAAGGCCGAAATGCAGCGCCGCCGTCGGCAAGGGCGTGTTGTGCGCCGCACAGACCCGCTCGATACGTCCAACCCGGTCAAGGATTTCGGGCGTCGCATCGCGATAATTATACTTGGAGCCTCTGACAGCACCAGTCGCGAGAATGCCCGAATTGAAGACGCCACCGAGCATCACGCCGATCCCTTTTTGCTGAGCAAGCGGCAGAAATTCAGCCAGCGCCGGC